>NZ_JBIUBV010000001.1:0-969828 GCF_044548405.1 Streptomyces sp. NPDC052040
GTTGATAGGCCGGATCTGGAAGCACGGTAACGTGTGGAGGTGACCGGTACTAATAGGCCGAGGGCTTGTCCTCAGTTGCTCGCGTCCACTGTGTTGGTTCTGAAACCACGAACAACCCCGCCCCTCTGAGGGTGGTGCTGGTTGTCTGTTTCATAGTGTTTCGGTGGTCATAGCGTGAGGGAAACGCCCGGTTACATTCCGAACCCGGAAGCTAAGCCTTACAGCGCCGATGGTACTGCAGGGGGGACCCTGTGGGAGAGTAGGACGCCGCCGAACAATTCTTCAGAGCTGGTCCCCGAACTTCGGTTCGGGGACCAGCTCTTTTGTGTTGCCCGTCACTTTGCGTTCACTTTGCCGCACGAGCATCCGGGGCATGGGTACTGCTGGAATGCTCAGGGCCGCGGGCGTGGGCCACGGTGACGAGGTCATCGTGCCGGCCTTCGGGAACATCGAGGTTGCCGAGGCCGTGACCCTGGCGGGCGCGACCCCGGTGTTCGCCGACATAGACCCGGCCACCTACTGCCTGGACCCGCTCGCCGCGGAAGCCGCGGTGACCCCGGACACCGCCGCGATCGTCGTCGTGCACCGCTTCGGCCGGACCGCCGACCTGGGGCGACTGCACGAACTCGGCCAGCGGCACGGGCTCCTGGTGCTGGAGCAGGGAGAGTCCGAGACGCCGTACGCCGAGGTGGCGCAGCGGCGTGAGCGGGCCGCCTATCTGGACCGGCGGCTGCGCGGGGTGCGGACCCCGGACGGCAGCGGCGGCCACACCTATCAGCAGTACGTCGTGCGGGTGCCCGGCAACGGGCGGCCGGACCGCGACGCCTTCGCCCAGGCCGTACGGGCCAGGGGAGTTGAGTGTCGCGTCCCCGTGAAGACCCCCGTCCACCGCATGCCGGGGTTCCACCGGGACGTGCAGCTGCCCGAGACCGAGCGCGCCGCCGACGAGACCCTCGCGCTGCCCGTGGACGCCTCACTGACAAAGCGTGAGATGAACAGGATCGTCTCCGCCTGCAACGCCCTGGGCGGACTTCTCCAGCCCGCGTTCTGAGCCGACGTCCTTCGGTTTGGGACCACACCCCAGTTCGGGGTAGGATCTATTCCGTTGCCGCGGGGGAAACCTCGAAAAGGCAACAGGCCCCCATAGCTCAGTCGGCAGAGCGTCTCCATGGTAAGGAGAAGGTCAACGGTTCGATTCCGTTTGGGGGCTCAGAGAAAAGGCCTCGCCCAACTGGGCGGGGCCTTTTGTGTGTTCTGGTGCCGGTGCCCCGGTCGTGCCGACCGGGGCACCGGGCCCGGGAGTTGCCCGGGCCTCAGTCCTTCAGCAGTCCGGGCACCCGCATCGCCAGGATCGCCATGTCGTCCGACGGTGCGTCCGACGCGAAGCGTTCGACCGCGCGCATGATGCGGGCCGCCACCGCGCCCGCGGTCAGCCCCGTACAGGTGGTGAGGACCTCGGCGAGGCCGTCGTCGCCGAGCATGCGGGTGCCCTCCCGGCGCTCGGTCACCCCGTCCGTCACACAGAGCAGGACATCCCCGGCGTCGAGCGTCACCGTCTGCTCGTACAGCTCCAGGTCCTCCATCACACCCAGGAGCGGCTGCGGTTCGGCGGCCGGCTCCACCGTGCCGTCCTGGCGCAGACGCAGCGGGAGCGGGTGACCGGCGCACACCACCTTCAGCACGGCGCTGCCGTCCTCCTGGGGCCACAGCTCGCCGTAGAGCAGTGTGAGGAAGCGGCTGCGGGCGCCCTCGTCGAGGATCGCGGAGTTCAGGCGCTCCAGCACCGCCGGGCCGCCGAAGCCCTCCCGGGCGAGCAGCCGCAGGGCATGCCGGGCGAGCCCGGTGACCGCGGCCGCCTCCGGACCCGTACCGCAGACATCGCCGATGGCGAAGCCGTAGGCACCGTCGCGGATCGGGAACAGGTCGTAGAAGTCGCCGCCGACCTCATTGCCCTCGCCCGCCGCGCGGTAGATGACCTCGACCTCCACCCCGTCGACGGCCGGCAGCTCCGGTGGGAGCAGGCTGCGCTGGAGGGACTGGCTGATGGCCGTGCGCTCCGAGTACAGCCGGGCGTTGTCCAGGGCGAGGGCGGCCCGGCGGCTGAGGTCCTCGGCCAGTTCCAGGATCTCCTGGCGGAAGTGCTCGTCGGTCGGCTTGCCGAGGGTCAGCATGCCGATGACGCGGTTGCGGGCCACCAGGGGCAGGACGACCGTCTCGCCGCCGACCGCCGAGGCCGTTCCCAGGGTGGTGCCGATGCCCGAGCTGACCGTGGGCGGTTCGCCCAGGCCCAGGCTCCGCATGGAGGTGCGCAGCGCCGCCCGGTGGGCCGCCTCCGCGGGGGCCGTCCAGACCCGGGCGCCGGGTGTGGGGATGGGTTCCGGCGGGGCGATCTTCGACAGGAGGGCCTTGAGGCCGTCGATGTGCTCCTCGTCCTCGTGCAGCACATAGGACAGATAGGGGTCCGAGGCCTGGTCGGCGATCGTGTACACCGCGCACCAGGTGGCCAGGGTGGGGATCGTCATCTGGGCCATCAGCGCCAGCGTCTGGTCCCGGTCCAGGGTGCCCGCGAGGAGGTCGGAGGCCTCGACCAGGAAGCTCAGGGAGCCGCGGCGCAGCCGCTCCAGCTCGCCGAGGCGGGCCGACTCGACGGCCAGGGCGATCCGGTCGGCGGCGAACTGGAGGCGCAGGGCCTCCTCGTTGGAGTAGCGGGACGGCGACTCGGCCGCGACGCCGAGGGAGCCGGTCAGCCGGCCCTCCACCTTCAGCGGGACCGTCACCACGGAGCGCATGCCCGTGCCGTTCAGCAGGGGCACCGCGCCCGGTACGGCGGCCAGGTCGTCGTGGACGGCGGGCATCCGGGCGGAGCCGTAGCGTCCGGGGCCCGCCTCGACCGGGACGCGGGCGAAGCGCTGGCGGGCGGAGGGCAGGCCGGTCGAGGCGCGCACCTCCAGTTCCGTCTCGTCGTCGGTGGCCAGCAGCAGGAAGGCGGCGTCGCCGTCGAGCATGTCGCGGGCGCGCTCCACCGTGCGCTGGAGTAGGCCGTCGAGGTCATCGGGGGCGGGGGAGCCGATGAAGACCTCGAAGGGGTCCGGGGCCTGGCCGTCCTGGGCGGTCGCCGTGTCGGAGGAGGCCCCGCGCAGGGGTGTCTGGAGGACGGCGCGCTCATGGTCCCGCACCAGCAGGCAGACCGTGGAGGGCTCGCCCGCGGTGTCGCGTACGCGCAGATGGGAGGCGTAGACGGGGATCACCCGGCCGTCGGCGCCGCGGATGCCGTAGCTGCCCTCCCAGCGGGAGAGGCGGAGGGCCTCGGCGATTCCGGTGCCGGTGCCGGGGGTGTGCGGCCAGGCGGCGAGGTCGGTGAGGGGTTTGCCGACGACCTGGTCCGCCGGGTAGCCGAAGATGTCCTCCGCGTCCTCGTTCCAGGCGGTGATGGTGCCCGCGCGGTCGATCTGGACGACCGCCACGCGGACCCGGCCGTCGGCCAGCGGCAGCAGCTCCGCGGGGAGTGAGGGGCCCGCGGTGCGGGTGCCCACCGGGCGTTCGGGGAGGTCGAGTTGGAACCAGACCTGTTTGTGGGTGGGCGTGTACTCGACACCCCAGCGCTGGGCGAGCGCGGCGCAGAGCTGGAGGCCGCGGCCGCCCTCCCGGTCGGGGCTGCCCATGGTCACGGCGCCGGACTGGAGCGGGATCTCGCGTTCCGGGTAGCGGTCGGCGACCTCGATGCGTACGCCGTCGTCGCTGCGCAGGCACAGGACGTCCGCGGCGGTGCCCGCGTGCACCACGGCGTTGGTGACCAGCTCGCTGGTCAGCACCACGGCATCGTCGACGATGTCCCCGAAGCCCCAGCCCTGGAGGGTGTCGCGGACGAAGGAACGGGCGGTCGCCACCGATCGTCCCACGGGCTCGAAGCTGGCGGCCGCGCGCGCGGTGATCACAGATCTCCCTGTCCCGTTCTCGACGTGCGGGGCGTCCGGGGCGGCCCCTTCCTGCCGCAGCGGTGGGTGGTTCCCCCTCTGCCGGGGATCCTGGGGGTGTCCCCCGGGACGCAGTCCGGTGGTCATGGTGCGGTGCCCCTCCGATGCCTGCCCGCTCGTGCTCGTGCCACACCGCCCAGGCCGGTCGGACCGGTGTGGCTGGACAGCCGCATGCAAGGTTACTTACCTTCGCGGTCCATGCGGATGCCGGTCGCCGGTGTTTACGTCCAGAGGGTGTGCGGAGCGTGTGCGAAGCTGCCGAACTGTTATGGCCTGGTTCGGGCATGGTGAAACACTGGGCAAGCTTCCTCATGGAGGTCCGGGCAGGCCGAGTGTCTTTTGCCGAGGTGGGCAGGAGCACCCGATGTGTCCGGCGACGGGCACGCCTGCGTACGGGCAGCCGGTACGTCGAGCAGTACCCCTGAGCACAGCAGTGATGGTCGACCCCTGCGGGAGGGACACAGTGGAGTCTGGCGCAGCGACGCGGGGCACTAAGGCGCGCGCGAAAGGCGGACAGTCCCTGACTAAGCGCTCGGCGCGCAATGGCACCACCGCGGTGGACACGGCAGCCCTGAACCGCCTGCTGGCGGCCCTGGCGTCGATGAGGGACGGCAACTTCCGCAAGCGGCTGACGGTCTCCGGCGACGGGGTGATGGCCGAGATCGCCGCCGTCTTCAACGAGGTGGCCGACCGGAATCTGCATCTGACCGGTGAGCTGGCGCGGGTGCGGCGGGTCGTCGGGCGCGAGGGGAAGCTCACCGAGCGGCTGGAGACGGGGGCCTGCGAGGGCTCCTGGGCGGCCGCGATCGACGGCTCCAACGCGCTCGTCGACGACCTCGTACGGCCGGTGTCCGAGGTGAGCCGGGTGCTGTCGGCGGTCGCCGAGGGCGATCTGTCGCCGCGCATGGAGCTGCGGACGGCGGGCGCGGAGGGCACCGGGCATCCGCTGCGCGGTGAGTTCCTGAAGGTGGGCCGCACGGTCAACAACCTGGTCGACCAGCTGTCCACGTTCACCGACGAGGTCACCCGGGTGGCCATCGAGGTGGGCACCGAGGGCAAGCTCGGCGGTCAGGCCCGGGTGCGGGGCATGTCCGGTTCGTGGAAGGACCTCACGGACTCCGTCAACACGATGGCGTACCGGCTGACGGCGCAGGTGCGGGACATCGCGCTGGTGACGACGGCGGTCGCGAAGGGCGACCTCTCGCGGAAGGTCACCGTGCATGTGGCCGGCGAGATGCTGGAGCTGAAGGAAACCGTCAACACGATGGTGGACCAGCTCGCGTCCTTCTCCTCGGAGGTCACCCGGGTCGCCCGGGAGGTCGGTACCGAGGGCGAGCTGGGCGGTCAGGCCCAGGTGCCGGGTGTGTCGGGCGTGTGGAAGGACCTCACCGATTCGGTGAACCTGATGGCGGGGAACCTGACCGCCCAGGTGCGGGGGATCGCGCAGGTGACGACGGCGGTCGCCAACGGTGATCTGTCGCAGAAGGTGACCGTGTCGGCGCGCGGCGAGATCGCCCAGCTCGCGGAGACCATCAACCAGATGACCGAGACGCTGCGCACCTTCGCGGACGAGGTCACCCGGGTGGCCAACGAGGTGGGTGCCGAGGGGCGGCTCGGCGGTCAGGCGAACGTGCCGGGTGCGGCGGGCACCTGGAAGGACCTCACCGACTCGGTGAACACGGTCTTCCGGAATCTGACCACCCAGGTGCGGGACATCGCCGCGGTGACCACGGCGGTGGCGAGCGGGGACCTGTCGCAGAAGGTCACCGTGGACGTCGCGGGCGAGATGCTGGAGCTGAAGAACACCGTCAACGGCATGGTGGACCAGCTCTCCGCCTTCGGTGCCGAGGTCACCCGGGTGGCGCGGGAGATCGGCGTCGAGGGCGAGCTGGGCGGCCAGGCGCAGGTGACGGGGGCGGCCGGGGCGTGGAAGGACCTCACGGACTCCGTGAACACGGCGTTCCGTAACCTGACCGGGCAGGTCCGCAACATCGCGCAGGTGACGACGGCGGTCGCCAACGGTGATCTGTCGCAGAAGGTCACGGTGGACGTCTCCGGTGAGATGCTCCAGCTGAAGAACACCGTGAACACGATGGTGGACCAGCTGTCCGCGTTCGCCGACCAGGTCACCCGGATGGCCCGGGACGTGGGTACGGAGGGGCGCCTCGGCGGCCAGGCGGTGGTGCCGGGGGTGTCCGGCACCTGGAAAGAACTCACCGACTCCGTCAACTTCATGGCCGGCAACCTCACCTCGCAGGTGCGGCAGATCGCCCAGGTGACGACGGCGGTGGCGCGGGGTGATCTGTCGCAGAAGATCGACGTGGACGCGCGCGGCGAGATCCTGGAGCTGAAGAACACCATCAACAACCTGGTGGACCAGCTGTCCGCGTTTGCCGAGCAGGTGACCCGGGTGGCCCGCGAGGTGGGCACCGAGGGGCGGCTCGGCGGGCAGGCGCAGGTGCCGGGCGTGGCCGGGGTGTGGCGGGACCTGACCGACTCCGTGAACGGCATGGCCGGCAATCTCACCACCCAGGTGCGCAATATCGCGCAGGTCGCGACGGCGGTGGCGCGGGGTGATCTGTCGCAGAAGATCGACGTGGACGCGCGCGGCGAGATCCTGGAGCTGAAGAACACCATCAACACGATGGTCGACCAGCTCTCCAACTTCGCCGAGCAGGTGACGCGGGTGGCCCGCGAGGTGGGCACCGAGGGCATCCTCGGCGGGCAGGCGGAGGTCCAGGGTGTCTCCGGCACCTGGAAGGACCTCACGCAGTCCGTGAACTTCATGGCGAACAACCTGACCATCCAGGTCCGCAACATCGCCGAGGTCACCACGGCGGTCGCCAAGGGCGACCTGTCCAAGAAGATCACCGTCGACGCCAAGGGCGAGATCCTCGAACTGGTCACCACCGTCAACACGATGGTCGACCAGCTGTCGTCCTTCGCGGAGCAGGTGACGCGGGTGGCGCGCGAGGTGGGCACCGAGGGCATCCTCGGCGGCCAGGCGCATGTCCCGGGTGTCACGGGCATCTGGAAGGACCTCAGCGACAACGTCAACCTGATGGCCAACAACCTGACCATGCAGGTGCGCAACATCTCCCAGGTCGCGGCGGCGGTCGCCAACGGCGATCTGACGCGGACGGTGACGATCGAGGCGCGCGGCGAGGTCGCGCAGCTCGCCGACACCTTCAACACCATGGTGAAGACGCTGAGTTCGTTCGCCGACCAGGTCACCAAGGTGGCGCGCGAGGTGGGCACCGACGGGATCCTGGGCGGTCAGGCGCATGTGCCGGGTGTGGCCGGCACCTGGAAGGACCTCACCGAGTCCGTGAACCAGATGGCGTCCAACCTGACCGGTCAGGTGCGCAACATCGCCATGGTGACCACGGCCATCGCCAAGGGCGACCTGACCAAGAAGATCGACATCGATGCCCGGGGCGAGATCCTGGAGCTGAAGACGACCATCAACACGATGGTGGACCAGCTGTCCTCCTTCGCCGAGGAGGTGACCCGGGTGGCCCGTGAGGTGGGCACGGAGGGCCAGCTCGGCGGCCAGGCACGGGTCCGGGACGTCGACGGCACCTGGCGCGACCTGACCGAGTCGGTGAACGAGATGGCCGGGAACCTGACCCGGCAGGTGCGCGCGATCGCGCGGGTGGCGACCGCGGTGACCCGCGGCGACCTCAATCTGAAGATCGATGTGGATGCCTCGGGCGAGATCCAGGAGCTCCAGGACTACATCAACAAGATGATCGCCAATCTGCGCGACACCACGATCGCCAACAAGGAGCAGGACTGGCTCAAGGGCAACCTGGCCCGTATCTCCGCGCTGATGCAGGGCCGCCGCGACCTGGCGGACGTGGCTTCGCTGATCATGAGCGAGCTGACGCCGGTGGTCTCCGCGCAGCACGGGGCGTTCTTCCTGGCGATGCAGCTGGTGGACGGGCAGGACCTGGGCACCGATGTGGACGACCAGTACGAGCTGCGGATGCTGGGGTCGTACGGCTACTCCATGGGCTCCATGCCGACGTCGTTCCGGCCGGGTGAGGCGCTCATCGGCACGGCCGCCAAGGAGAAGCGCACGATCCTGGTGGAGAACGCGCCCAGCGGCTATCTGAAGATCTCCTCCGGGCTCGGGGACGCGCCGCCAGCACAGGTCATCGTGCTTCCGGTGCTCTTCGAGGGGAAGGTGCTCGGCGTCATCGAGCTGGCGTCCTTCACCCCCTTCACACAGATCCAGCGGGACTTCCTCAACCAGATCGCCGAGATGATCGCGACGAGCGTCAACACCATCTCGGTCAACACCAAGACCGAGGTGCTGCTGCGGCAGTCGCAGGAGCTGACCGAGCAGCTCAGGCTGCGGTCGGAGGAGTTGGAGCAGCGGCAGAAGGCCCTCCAGGCGTCCAACGCCGAACTGGAGGAGAAGGCCGAACTGCTGGCCCAGCAGAACCGGGACATCGAGGTCAAGAACACCGAGATCGAGGAGGCGCGCCAGGTCCTGGAGGAACGCGCCGAGCAACTGGCCGTCTCCATGCGGTACAAGAGCGAGTTCCTGGCGAACATGTCGCACGAGCTGCGGACCCCGCTGAACTCCCTGCTGATCCTGGCCAAGCTGCTCGCGGACAACGCCGAGGGCAATCTGTCGCCGAAGCAGGTGGAGTTCGCGGAGACCATCCACGGTGCCGGGTCCGACCTGTTGCAGCTCATCAACGACATCCTGGACCTGTCGAAGGTCGAGGCGGGCAAGATGGACGTCTCGCCGACGCGGATCGCGCTGGTGCAGCTCGTCGACTATGTGGAGGCCACCTTCCGGCCGTTGACCGCGGAGAAGGGGCTCGACTTCTCGGTGCGGGTCTCGCCGGAGCTGCCCGCCACGCTGCACACCGACGAACAGCGCCTGTTGCAGGTGCTGCGCAATCTGCTGTCCAACGCGGTGAAGTTCACCGACACGGGCGCCGTGGAGCTGGTCATCCGCCCGGCGGGCGGCGATGTGCCGGTCGCCATCCGGGAGCAGCTGCTGGAGGCCGGGTCGCTGCGGGACCCGGACGCGGAGGTGATCGCGTTCTCGGTGGCCGACACCGGTATCGGTATCGCCGCGAGCAAGATGCGGGTGATCTTCGAGGCGTTCAAGCAGGCCGACGGCACGACGAGCCGGAAGTACGGCGGTACGGGCCTCGGGCTGTCCATCTCGCGGGAGATCGCGCGGCTGCTCGGCGGTGAGATCCACGCCCAGAGCGAGCCCGGCCGGGGCTCGACCTTCACCCTGTATCTGCCGCTGCACCCGAGTGAACTGCCGCCGCAGGGCTACGCGCAGCTGGCGCCGCCGCTGGAGGCGGAGGAACTGCTGGCGTCCGAGGCGGAACTCGGGGCGCCGGACATCGAGACCCCGGCCGAGGTGAAGTCGTACCAGGAGACCCAGAACGGGCCCGCGGCGCTCTTCCGCCGCCGCCGCAGGGCCGTCACCGGGGGCCCCTCCCCGCGTGCCGCCGGAGGGGAACTGGAGCAGTGGCAGGGGGAGCAGCAGGAGGCGCCCCCGTCGCGGCAGGATGTGCGCTTCGACAGCGAGAAGGTGCTGATCGTCGACGACGACATCCGCAATGTCTTCGCGCTCACCAGCGTGCTGGAGCAGCACGGTCTGTCGGTGCTGTACGCGGAGAACGGCCGGGAGGGCATCGAGGTGCTGGAGCAGCACGACGATGTCGCGGTCGTCCTGATGGACATCATGATGCCCGAGATGGATGGATACGCCACGACCACGGCGATCCGGCGGATGCCGCAGTTCGCGGGGCTTCCGATCATCGCGTTGACGGCGAAGGCCATGAAGGGCGACCGTGAGAAGGCCATTGAGTCGGGTGCCTCGGACTATGTGACCAAGCCCGTGGACCCGGACCATCTGCTGTCCGTGATGGAGCAGTGGATGCGGGCGCGGTGAGGTGCGCGGCGCGGTGCGTGCACCAGCAAAGGAGGGGACGGCGGATGTTCACGCGGAGTTGTCGGTCTGCTGCGGCCGGGGCGGTGTGGAAGAGTGGCGCGCGGGGAACGTTCTGGTCCACTGCCACGTTTCCGTTCCGTGCACAGTGACATCGCAGTGACAGGGTGTGGCGACGGGCGGGGTACGGCTACGATGACCGGCACAAGGACGGACGGCGCAAGGGAGTCGTCCCCTGGGGCGGCGCCGGACGGCGTCACCCCGAGTCCTGAGGACAGGGGAGGCCCCACGCCGGGGCGAGGAGGGCGGGCCATGGTGCAGAAGGCCAAGATCCTCCTGGTCGATGACCGGCCGGAGAATCTGCTGGCGCTGGAGGCCATCCTCTCCGCGCTCGATCAGACGCTGGTCAGGGCATCGTCCGGGGAGGAAGCACTCAAGGCACTGCTGACGGACGACTTCGCGGTCATTCTGCTGGACGTTCAGATGCCGGGCATGGACGGATTCGAGACCGCCGCGCACATCAAGCGGCGGGAACGGACGCGTGACATCCCGATCATCTTCCTGACCGCCATCAACCACGGCCCCCACCACACCTTCCGGGGGTACGCGGCGGGTGCGGTGGACTACATCTCCAAGCCGTTCGACCCGTGGGTGCTGCGCGCCAAGGTGTCGGTCTTCGTCGAGCTGTACATGAAGAACTGTCAGCTGCGCGAGCAGGCGGCGCTGCTGAGGCTGCAACTGGAGGGCGGCGGCAAGTCCGCGTCCGGGGACAGCAAGGAGCCGGCCGGGCTGCTGGCCGAACTGTCGGCGCGGCTCGCGGCGGTGGAGGAGCAGGCCGAGGCGCTGTCCAAGCAGCTCGACGACGAGTCGGCGGATGCGGCGGCGGTGGCGACCGCGGCCCATCTCGAACGCAAACTGACGGGGCTGCGGCGCGCCCTGGACGCTTTGGAGCCGGGCACGGGCAGCGGCACACCGCCGGTGCCGTCCCAGAGCTGACGCCGGGCCCCGGCCGGGGTGGCGGAGGGCGGGAGTCCGCCCCTGCTCGCCGGTCGGGGACGAGGCGTTGGGGGGCCGGTCGCGTGGCCCGCCCTCTCCGCAGGAGCGCGTCAGCCCGCTTGAGTCCGCGTCAGCCCGCTTGAGTCCGCGTCAGTTTCGCGCCTCACCGCATGCGACACGAAAGAGTGAAGCTGTGGCCACGCGTGTCCCCTGTCGTCTCCACCGGTAACCTCACACACATGGCCTCACGTCCCGCAGCCAAGAAGGCGCCCGCGAAGAAGGCGGCCGCTCCGAGGCAGACTCCGGCGAAGAAGGCCCCCGCGAAGAAAGCCGCCGCCAAGAAGGCTCCCGCCAGAAAGGCCCCGGCGAGGCGGCCCGTTCCCGCACCGGCGCCCAGCCCCACCGGGGGCGTGTACCGACTCGTACGCGCCCTGTGGCTCGGTCTCGCGCACGCCGTGGGTGCGATGTTCCGCAGCTTCGGGCGCGGCGCGAAGGGGCTCGACCCGGCACACCGCAAGGACGGCCTCGCACTGCTGCTGCTCGGTCTGTCGCTGATCGTCGCCGGGGGCACCTGGGCCAATCTGCGGGGCCCGGTGGGCGACCTCGTCGAGATGCTGGTCACCGGTGCCTTCGGCCGGCTGGACCTGCTGGTGCCGATACTGCTCGGCGCGATCGCCGTGCGGCTGATCCTGCACCCGGAGCGGCCGGAGGCCAACGGCCGTATCGCCATCGGTCTTTCCGCCCTCGTCGCCGGGGTGCTCGGCCAGGTGCACATCGCCTGCGGCGATCCCGCGCGCAGCGACGGCATGCAGGCGATAAGGGACGCCGGGGGCCTGATCGGCTGGGCCGCGGCGACCCCGCTGACCTACACGGTGGGCGACGCCCTCGCGGTGGCGCTGCTCGTCCTGCTCACCTTCTTCGGACTGCTCGTCGTCACCGCCACGCCCGTCACCGCCATTCCGCAGCGGCTGCGGCTGGCCGGGGTGAAGCTGGGCCTGGTGCACGCCCCCGAGGGCGGCTTCCGGGGCGAGGACGACGAGCGGTACGAGGACCAGTGGCGCGAGGCGCTGCCCCGCTCCCGCCGCCGGGGAGCCCCCGAGGAGCCCTACGACCCGGAGGGCGACGAGCAGGAGGCGATCGCCCGGCGGCGCGGCCGCGGCCGCCGCCCCGCCGTGCAGCAGCCCGCCCTGGGCCGGGAGATGGACGCCGTGGATGTCGCGGCGGCCGCCGCCGCGGCCCTGGACGGGGCCGTGCTGCACGGTATGCCGCCGTCCCCGGTCGTCGCCGACCTCACCCACGGGGTCAGCGCCGGGGACCGCGAGCCGACGACGCCGACCCCCCTGCCGACCGCCCGGCCCCAGCAGGACAGGTCCCGGGCGGACGGGGTGGTGCCCGACCTCACCAAGGCCTCCCCGCAGCAGCCCCGCGACCTCCCGCCGCGCGCCGAGCAGCTCCAGCTCTCCGGCGACATCACCTACTCCCTGCCCTCCCTCGACCTGCTGGAGCGCGGCGGTCCCGGCAAGGCGCGCAGCGCCGCCAACGACGCGGTGGTCGCCTCGCTCACCACCGTCTTCACCGAGTTCAAGGTCGACGCGGCCGTCACGGGCTTCACCCGCGGCCCGACGGTCACCCGCTACGAGGTGGAGCTGGGCCCCGCGGTGAAGGTCGAGCGGATCACCGCGCTCACCAAGAACATCGCCTACGCGGTGGCCAGTCCCGACGTCCGGATCATCAGCCCGATCCCCGGCAAGTCCGCGGTCGGCATCGAGATCCCCAACACCGACCGGGAGATGGTCAACCTCGGGGACGTGCTGCGCCTCGCGGCGGCCGCGGAGGACGACCACCCCATGCTGGTCGCGCTCGGCAAGGACGTCGAGGGCGGCTATGTGATGGCGAACATGGCCAAGATGCCGCACATCCTGGTCGCCGGTGCCACCGGCTCCGGCAAGTCGTCCTGCATCAACTGCCTGATCACCTCGATCATGATGCGCGCGACCCCGGAGGACGTGCGCATGGTCCTGGTCGACCCCAAGCGCGTGGAGCTGACCGCGTACGAGGGCATCCCGCACCTGATCACGCCGATCATCACCAACCCCAAGCGGGCCGCCGAGGCGCTCCAGTGGGTCGTACGGGAGATGGACCTGCGCTACGACGACCTCGCGGCGTACGGCTTCCGGCACATCGACGACTTCAACGAGGCGATCCGCAACGGCAAGGTCAAGCCGCCGGAGGGCAGCGAGCGGGAGCTTCAGCCGTACCCGTATCTGCTGGTGATCGTCGACGAGCTGGCCGACCTGATGATGGTCGCGCCCCGCGACGTCGAGGACGCGATCGTGCGGATCACCCAGCTCGCCCGGGCGGCGGGCATCCATCTGGTGCTGGCCACCCAGCGGCCGTCGGTGGACGTGGTCACCGGTCTGATCAAGGCGAACGTGCCCTCCCGGCTCGCCTTCGCCACGTCCTCCCTGGCCGACTCGCGGGTCATCCTCGACCAGCCGGGCGCCGAGAAGCTGATCGGCAAGGGCGACGGGCTCTTCCTGCCGATGGGCGCGAACAAGCCGACCCGTATGCAGGGCGCCTTTGTGACCGAGGACGAGGTCGCGGCGGTCGTCCGGCACTGCAAGGACCAGATGGCGCCCGTCTTCCGGGAGGACGTCACGGTCGGCGGGAAGCAGAAGAAGGAGATCGACGAGGACATCGGCGACGATCTCGACCTGCTGTGCCAGGCGGCCGAACTGGTCGTCTCCACCCAGTTCGGATCGACCTCGATGCTCCAGCGGAAGCTGCGCGTCGGCTTCGCCAAGGCCGGCCGTCTGATGGACCTGATGGAGTCGCGGAACATCGTCGGCCCCAGCGAGGGGTCCAAGGCCCGCGACGTCATGGTGAAACCGGACGAACTGGACGGAGTGCTCGCCCTGATTCGCGGGGAGTCTCAACCGTAGGGATCCGGACGCCCCCGGATCACCGGACGGGCGGGCCGCCCGGGCGTCACCGGCGCCCCGGGCGACACGCCCGGCCCCGACCGTGACCCACTCGTAAGTGTTTCGTGAGCAACCCTTCCCCGGCCCCGCACGTCAAGGTGAGCAGGACGACAGAAATATGTCCCACCATCAGGATGACCGGCCATTCTGATGGCCTACAAAGTCATACCGCCCGGTTGCCCCACCCTTTCGTACCCCCCCTAGACTGAACTTCCAGCACAGGTGGCTACACGCTCGAAAGGCGCCCCCGTGTCCATCGGCAACTCCCCAGACGGAATCTCCCCTGAGGACGCACACCCCTTCGACGACGCCCGCAAGGACGCTCCCGCGCCGGACCGCCCCTCGATCGGCCGGGTTCTCCAGCAGGCACGCATCGCGGCCGGTCTGACCGTCGACGACGTCAGCAATGCCACCCGGGTCCGCATCACGATCGTGCACGCGATCGAGCAGGACAATTTCGCGCCGTGCGGCGGCGACGTCTACGCCCGTGGCCACATTCGTACGCTGGCGCGGGCCGTGCAGCTGGACCCCGGCCCCCTGCTCGACCAGTACGCCGACGAGCACGGCGGACGGCCGGCCCCGACCCCGGCGGCCCCGCTCTTCGAGGCGGAACGTATCCGCCCCGAGCGCCGCGGGCCCAACTGGACCGCCGCCATGGTCGCCGCCATCGTCGTGGTGATCGGCTTCGTCGGCTTCACCCTGGTCAAGGGCGGAGACGGCGGCAGCACCAGCAAGACGCCGGTCGCCAAGGGCCCCGAGGCGAGCACCGGCAAGCACGCCTCCGCCGCACCCAAGGGCGGCAAGCCCGCCGAGCCGAAGTCCGCGCCCTCCGAGAGCGCCATCGCCGCAGCGCCCCGGGACGCGGTCACCGTCCAGGTCAGCGCCGCCGACGGCCGCAGCTGGATCTCGGCCAAGGACCACAACGGGCGCACCCTCTTCGACGGGCTGCTCAAGCAGGGCGACTCCCAGACCTTCCAGGACAAGGAGAAGATCGACCTGGTCCTCGGTGACGCGGGCGCCATCCAGCTCTACGTCAACGGCAAGAAGATCCAGGACGACTTCCAGTCCGGCCAGGTGGAGCGCCTCACTTACACCAAGGGCGACCCCGTCACCGGATGACCGGGGACGGCCGCGGCGGCGTGCGGTGACCGAGCGGTACACAAGCGGTACACAGGGGATGCGGACACACGGGGTTGGCCAGGACCGGCCAACCCCGTCGACGTGGGCCGTCAGCGGGACGAAGTAGTCTTGAGCCCATGTCTGAACGCCGTACCGTCGCACTCGTCACTCTTGGCTGCGCCCGCAACGAGGTGGACTCGGAGGAGCTCGCAGGCCGCTTGGAGGCGGACGGCTGGCAGCTCGTGGAGGACGCCGAGCACGCGGATGTCGCCGTCGTGAACACGTGCGGCTTCGTGGAGGCCGCGAAGAAGGACTCCGTGGACGCCCTCCTGGAGGCCAACGACCTCAAGGGTCATGGCAGAACCCAGGCCGTGGTGGCGGTGGGCTGCATGGCCGAGCGGTACGGCAAGGACCTGGCCGAGGCGCTGCCCGAGGCCGACGGCGTCCTCGGCTTCGACGACTACGCGAACATCTCGGACCGCCTCCAGACCATTCTGAACGGCGGCATCCACGCCTCCCACACCCCGCGCGACCGGCGCAAACTGCTGCCGATCACCCCGGCCCAGCGGCAGGAGTCCGCCGCCGAGGTCGCGCTCCCGGGCCACGGCCCCGCCGACCTCCCCGACGGACTCGCCCCGGCCTCCGGCCCGCGCGCCCCGCTGCGCCGACGCCTGGACGGCTCCCCGGTCGCCTCCGTGAAGCTGGCCTCCGGCTGCGACCGCCGCTGCTCGTTCTGCGCCATCCCCTCCTTCCGCGGCGCCTTCATCTCCCGCCGCCCCAGCGATGTGCTGAACGAGACACGCTGGCTGGCCGAGCAGGGCGTGAAGGAGATCATGCTGGTCTCCGAGAACAACACCTCCTACGGCAAGGACCTCGGCGACATCCGCCTTCTGGAGTCCCTGCTGCCGGAGCTGGCCGAGGTCGACGGCATCGAGCGGATCCGGGTCAGCTACCTCCAGCCGGCCGAGATGCGCCCCGGCCTGATCGACGTCCTCACCTCGACCCCCAAGATCGCGCCCTACTTCGATCTGTCCTTCCAGCACTCCGCGCCGTCCGTGCTGCGCTCGATGCGCCGCTTCGGCGACACCGACCGCTTCCTGGAACTGCTGGACACCCTCAGAAGCAAGGCCCCGACCGCCGGTGTCCGGTCCAACTTCATCGTGGGCTTCCCCGGCGAGAGCGAGTCCGACCTCGCCGAACTGGAGCGCTTCCTGAACGGCGCCCGGCTGGACGCCATCGGTGTCTTCGGCTACTCCGACGAGGAGGGCACGGAGGCCGCGACCTACGGCAACAAGCTCGACGAGGACCTCGTCGCCGAACGGCTGGCCCGGGTGTCCCGGCTCGCCGAGGAGCTGGTGTCCCAGCGCGCGGAGGAGCGCGTCGGCGAGACCCTGCACGTCCTCGTGGAGTCGGTGGACGACGAGGAGGGCGCCGTGGGCCGCGCCGCGCACCAGGCTCCCGAGACCGACGGACAGGTCCTGTTCACGGGGGGCGAAGGCCTGAGCGTGGGCCGTATGGTCGAGGCGAAGGTGGTCGGCACCGAGGGCGTCGACCTGGTGGCCGAGCCGCTCACGGGCTCGCTCGGCTGTCCTGAGGAGGCGGGCAGATGACGGGAATCCCCGCAGCCGCGGCGGGCGGCTCCTCCCGCGCGCGGGCGGCGGCCTCCGCGCCGGGCGCCCCCGGCACCGCCGCCATGTCCGGCCCCCGGCCCGACAGGACAGGAGCCACCGGCACTCCCGCCGCCCGGATCCCCGACGATGCACCGGACTCCCCGGACAACCCGGACTCCCCGGACGACGGCCGTCCGCCCCGGGGCGGCAAGCTGACCGCCGCCGCGGTCAACCAGGCCAGCCTGTGGAACGTCGCCAATCAGCTGACGATGCTGCGCCTGGTCCTCGTGCCGGGCTTCGTGGCCCTGATGCTGGCGGGCGGCGGCTACGACCCGGCCTGGCGCTCCCTGGCCTGGGCGGCCTTCGCCGTCGCCATGATCACCGACCTGTTCGACGGCCACCTCGCGCGGACCTACAACCTGGTCACCGACTTCGGGAAGATCGCCGACCCCATCGCCGACAAGGCGATCATGGGAGCGGCGCTGATCTGCCTGTCCTGGCTGGGCGACCTGCCCTGGTGGGTGACGGGTGTCATCCTCGGCCGCGAGCTGGGCGTCACCCTGCTGCGCTTCCTGGTCATCCGGTACGGCGTGATACCGGCCAGCCGGGGCGGCAAGCTGAAGACCCTCACCCAGGGCGTCGCCGTCGGGATGTATGTCCTGGCGCTCACCGGCTGGCTGGCCACCCTGCGGTTCTGGGTGATGGCCGCGGCCCTCGTGCTGACCGTCGTCACGGGCCTGGACTATGTGCGGCAGGCCGTGCTGCTGCGCCGCCGCGGTATCGCCGAGCGCCGTGCGGCCGCCGTGGAGGCGGAGCGTTGACCCCACTGGCCGCCGAGGTGCTGCGACTACTGAACGTGAGGGGTGAGACGCTCGCCGTCGCCGAGTCGCTCACCGGCGGTCTGGTGGCCGCGGAGATCACCGCGGTGCCCGGGGCCTCCCGGGCCTTCCGTGGTTCGGTGACCGCGTACGCCACCGATCTCAAGCGGGACCTCCTGGGCGTGGACGGCACCCTGCTGGCCGAGCGCGGGGCGGTGGATCCGCAGGTCGCGGCGCAGATGGCGGCGGGGGTGCGGGGGGCGCTCGGCGCGGACTGGGGGCTGGCGACGACCGGAGTGGCCGGGCCCGACCCACAGGACGGGCAGCCCGTCGGCACGGTCTTCGTGGCCGTGCACGGGCCCCTCGAAAGCGCTTGCGACGAACTCGGTGGCGGGAAAGTGGCCGCGCTGCGGTTGAACGGCGGCCGTGCGGAAATCCGTATGGAGAGTGTACGCAGCGTACTCGCACTGCTTCGCGGGCAGCTCGCGGGCGAACAGACCGGGAATGAGCGGGCACAGGATACGGAACAGAACGGGGGGACTTGATGTTTGCAGCCCTGAGTGAACACAACAGCGCTCCCCGCACGGCCGCGGCGCAAGGCGGTACGGTGGGGCGTGAAGGATGCGGCTACGCGGTCCGAGGAGGGAGCCACCGATGATTCTGCTCCGTCGCCTGCTGGGTGACGTGCTGCGTCGGCAGCGCCAGCGCCAGGGCCGTACTCTGCGCGAAGTCTCCTCGTCCGCCCGAGTCTCGCTCGGCTATCTCTCCGAGGTGGAGCGGGGGCAGAAGGAGGCGTCCTCCGAGCTGCTCTCCGCGATCTGCGACGCGCTGGACGTACGGATGTCCGAGCTCATGCGGGAAGTGAGCGATGAGCTCGCACTCGCCGAGCTGGCACAGTCGGCCGCGGCCACCGAGCCGGTGCCCGCGCCGGTGCGTCGCCCGATGCTCAATTCCGTGTCCGTCACCGGCGTTCCGCCGGAACGGGTCACGATCAAGGCGCCCAGCGAAGCAGTGGACGTGGTCGCCGCCTGACACCCTTCGCGGGGTCGGACAGGCGCCGATGTGCACACACAGGCCCCGGCCGGGGCCCTCCGGGAGACCGGAGCGGCACGGCCGGGGCCTTCCGCATGCCTGTCTGGGGCCTTTCGCATGCCCCCTGGGGGCACTGCCGGGAGCGGTGGGCGGCCGCCGGATGCGGGGCCCAGGGCGCTGGGTCCCGTTTGCCGGGTCCGTGGGGTGCGGTCATCGTGGAAGCGCGGGGGCTCGGGACCGGCCGAACGCTTGCGGAGGATGACCGATGTACGTCGTGAAGAGCCCGCTGTCCGACGCGGACCTCAAAACCGTCTCCGAAGCCCTCCAGGGGGCCCTGGTCGACCTGGTGGACCTCGCCCTGGTGGCGAAACAGGTCCACTGGAACGTGATCGGGCCACGCTTCCGCTCCATCCATCTCCAGCTCGACGAGGTCGTCACCAGTGCGCGCACGCACTCCGACACGGTCGCGGAACGGGCCTCGGCCCTCGGTGTCCCGCCGGACGGACGCGCGGCCACCGTCGCCGGAGGCAGCGGCATCGGGGCGGTGCCGCAGGGCTGGATCAAGGACACCGACGCCGTCGGAACCCTGGTCGCCGCGCTCGGTGCCGTGATCACCCGGATGCGGGAGCGGGTGCGGACGACCGAGCAGCCGGACCCGGTGAGCCAGGACATCTTCATCACGATCACCGCCGACCTCGAGAAGCACCACTGGATGTTCCAGGCGGAGAACGGGTGAGACCGACGGCCGGACCGAGACCGACGGCCGGACCGAACCGGTCAGGCGGGCGCCGGGCACCCCCCGCACCCCGGGGTGCGGGGGGTGGTGTGCGCGGTGTGCGCCGGGCGCGACAGGTGCCGGGGGCATGCGCGGGGTGCGGTGCGCCCGTGTGCCGCTGATGCGCCCTCCCCGCTGCTGGGGCGGCGGTCTAGGGTCTGGTTCCTCGGGTTGGAGGTGACGGCCATGGCGGGGCGCGCGGCGCGCTGGGGGGCGACGCTGGCGCTGGGTGCGCTGTGGTGGTGGGGGGTGCTCCGACTCGTGCTGGCGCCCGATGCGGGGGTGCTGGAAGGTGCGGTCGTGACCGGAGGGTGGGGACTGAGCCTGCTGCCGGTGCACTGTGTGCCGAAGACCCGTGCCGTGGGGGCGGACGGGTCGGACCAGCGGTCGGGGTCCTGGCGCCGGTGGTGGACCGCAAGGGGGCGCGGGAGGGGCGCGCAACCCGGGTAGAGGGCGGGTCGGCCGGAGCCGTTCTCCGGGGGCGTTCAGGGGGCTCCTGGATACGGTGTGCGGCCGGCCCGGCCGCCGGGCCAGCGGGCCGTCTCGTGCTGCGGTCCGACCCCTGTGCGTAAGGCGACGGGCCGTCAACTGGCCCTGCGGGGAAGGCCGCTGCCGAGGGTTTCCGGGCTCGGGGCCGGGCCCCACTGGCAGCCCGGGCACCAGTAGGTGGGGCGCTCGCGGGAACCGTCCCCCTGGTCGGCCGCCCGGACCGGCGTGCCGCAGTGCAGGCAGGGCCGGGGTGCGCGGCCGTAGACGAAGAGGTTCTGCTCGCGCCGTCCCGTGGTGTTGCGGGTCGCGCGGTCGCGGTTGGCTTCCAGGAGCCGCCGGGCGAGGACGGGAAGCTGCCCGAGGTGCTCGGCAGGAAGTTCCCCGATGGGTAGCCAGGGGGTCACCCGCAGCAGAAAGCACAGCTCGCTCTTGTAGACATTGCCGATGCCGGCCAGATTGCGCTGGTCCAGGAGCGCTTCGCCGAGCGGGCGGGCGGGATCGCCGAGCAGGTTCTCCCGCGCCAGGCCGGGATCCCAGTCCGGGCCCAGGAGGTCGGGGCCGAGGTGGCCCACGGCCCGGTGCTCGTCGGCGGTGCGGAGCAGTTCCAGGACGGGCAGGCGGTAGCCGACGGCCGTGCGGTCGGCGACGCCGAGGATCACCCGGATCTGGTGGGCGGGACCGCCGTTCCAGCGCTGGCCCGCCGCGAACACCTTCCAGGCGCCGTCCATCCTGAGATGGGAGTGCAGGGTGAGCCCGCCCTCGACCCGGGTCAGCAGATGCTTGCCGCGGGCGGTGACGTCGAGGACGGTGCGTCCGGTGAGGTCGGCCGTGGCGTACCGGGGCACCCGGAGGTCGGAGCGGGTCAGCACCTTTCCCGCGAGCGCGCCGTGCAGACGCTTCGCGGCCCGGTACACGGTGTCGCCTTCGGGCATGGGTCAAGGGTGTCACGCCGGGGGCCCGGAGCGGTGGGCCGCCGCCGGGGGAGCGGACGGCTCACGCGCGGATGCGGAGTCCCCGCGGGGTCGCGAGGAAACCCGCTCCTTCCAGGAGGACGCCGAAGGGGGAGGACAGGGCGGAGGCGCCGTTGACCCGCTCCACCGTGACCGTGGTGCCCAGGGAGCCCGCACGCGCCGCCGTCCCGAGTGCCTCGGCGGCCGACCGCAGGCGGGCGTCCTCCGTCGGCCCGGCCTCCGGGTCGCCGGGCCAGGCCAGCAGGGTCTTGCCGCCCCGCTCCAGATAGAGCGCCAGCTCTCCGTCGACCAGGACCACCAGCGAGCCCGCCTTGCGGCCCGGCTTGTGCCCCGCGCCCGTCGGCGGCTCGGGCCAGGGCAGCGCGGCACCGTAGGCATTGGCCGGATCGGCCGCCGCGAGGACCACCGCCCGGGTGGCGGCGGGGGAGGCCGTGCGGTGGGGCAGGAGCCGGGGCCCGCGGCGGCCCTGCGGTGAGGACTCGTACGGGGCCGGGCTGTCGTAGGGGGAAGGGGGTCCGTACGGGGAAGAGGGGCCGTAGGGGGAAGAGGATCCAGGGGACCCGTAGGGCGAGGGGGACCCGGGCTCTCCGGGGGAGCCGGACCCTGAGCGCGGGCCTCCGAAGCCGGGGGAGGAGAGCGGGTCGGGGAGTGATGGGCCCGGGCCGAAGGGGTCGTCGAAGCCCTGGGCGGCCGGGCCGTGGGGGCCGGGGGTGGCCGGGTCGTCGAAGGGGTCGGCTCCGGGAGCCGTTACGGGGTGCGCCGGGCCTGTGGCAGAGGGCTGTGCGGGCCCGTCCGGGGAGCCGTCGGGGTATACGGGGCCGGGGCCGGGGCTCGGCAGGGGGGTGCCGCGGTCGCGGGCGTTTGCGACTGCCCGCAGCCGGTCCACGGCGCCGTCCATCGCGAACTGTGCCGCGCCCAGCCCCTCGACCACATAGCCGCGCCGGGCCTGCCCGCTCTCCTCGAAGGCGGACAGCACGCGGTAGACCGCGGAGAAGCCGCCCTCCACGCCCTCGGCCGCCACCGCTCCCCGGGTCACCACACCGTGCCGGTCCAGCAGCGTCCGGGCGAGGGCATGGGCGCGCACGGTGGGGTCCGGCTCGCGGGTGGGGAGCAGCGACCAGCGGCCCGCGACGGTCGGCGGTCCCGTACGGGACTGGGGGCGGGCGGCGGCCGTGAGGGAGCCGTAGCGTCCGCGCGGGACGGCCCGTCTGGCGCGGTGGGCGGTGGAGCCCGCGGTGCGGCCGGAGCCGAGCAGCGACCGCAGCGGCGCCAGTGTGTCGTTGGTGAGCCGGCCCGACCAGGCCAGGTCCCAGAGGGCGTCGGCCAGTTGGGGGTCGGTGACCTCCGGGTGGGTCGTGGCGCGCACCTGGTCCCCGATCTGCCGGAAGAACAGGCCGTAGCCTCCCGAGAGGGCGTCCAGGACGGACTGGTGGAGCGGGGTCGGCTCCAGGGGGTGCGGGTCGGGCAGCAGCAGGGGGGCCGCGTCCGCGAGGTAGAGGGAGATCCAGCCGTCCTTGCCGGGCAGTGCGCCCGCGCCCGCCCACACCACCTCGCCCGAGGCGGTCAGCTCGTCCAGCATCGCGGGCGTGTAGGAGGCGACACGGGACGGCAGGACGAGCTTCTCCAGGGCGGACGCGGGAACGGACGCACCCTGGAGCTGTTCGACCGCGCGCACCAGACCGTCCACGCCCCGCAGGCCGTGACCGCTGCCGATGTGCTGCCACTGCGGCAGGAACTGCGCCAGCGCGGCCGGGGGCACCGGCTCCAGCTCGTGCCGCAGCGCGGCGAGGGAGCGCCGCCGCAGTCTGCGCAGCACGGTCGCATCGCACCACTCCTGGCCGATCCCCGCCGGATGGAACTCCCCCTGGACGATCCGGCCCGATGCCGCGAGGCGCTGGAGCGCACCGTCGGTGACGGCGGCTCCGAGACCGAACCGGGCTGCCGCGGTGGCCGAGGTGAAGGGGCCGTGGGTGCGCGCATACCGGGCGAGCAGGTCGCCGAGGGGATCCCGGACCGGCTCGGTGAAGGCCTCCGGGACGCCCACCGGCAGCGCTGTGCCCAGGGCGTCCCGCAGCCGTCCGGCGTCCTCGATCGCCGCCCAGTGGTCGGTGCCCGCGACACGGACCCGGATCGCGCGCCGTGCCGCGGCCAGTTCGGGTGCCCAGTGCGGCTCGGCTCCCCGCCGGGCCAGCTCGTCGTCGGTGAGCGGGCCCAGCAGCCGCAGTACGTCCGCGACGCCCTCGGTGTCCTTGATCCGCCGGTCCTCGGTGAGCCACTGGAGCTCCTGCTCCAGCTCGGCCAGCACCTCGGCGTCGAGCAGCTCCCGCAGCTCCGCCTGGCCCAGCAGCTCGGCCAGCAGCCGGGAGTCCAGCGACAGCGCCGCGGCCCGCCGCTCGGCGAGCGGTGAGTCCCCCTCGTAGAGGAACTGGGCCACGTAACCGAAGAGCAGGGAACGGGCGAAGGGGGAGGGCTCCGGGGTGGTGACCTCGACGAGCCGCACCCGCCGCGACGCGATGTCCCCCATCAGCTCGGTGAGCCCCGGCACGTCGAAGACGTCCTGGAGGCATTCGCGGACCGCTTCGAGGACGATGGGGAACGAGCCGAACTCGCTGGCCACCTGGAGCAGTTGGGCGGCCCGCTGGCGCTGCTGCCACAGCGGGGTGCGGCGGCCGGGGCTGCGCCGCGGCAGCAGCAGGGCGCGGGCCGCGCACTCCCGGAACCGGGACGCGAACAGCGCCGAGCCGCCGACCTGGTCGGTGACGATCCGGTCGACCTCGCCCTTGTCGAAGGCGACATCCGCGGCGCCGACCGGCGCCTGCTCCGCGTCGTACTCCGCGCCCGGCTTCACCGGATCCTGGTCCAGCAGGTCAAGGCCCATCAGATCGGCGTCGGGCAGGCGCAGCACGATGCCGTCGTCGGCGTGCATCACCTGGGCGTCCATGCCGTACCGCTCGGCCAGCCGGGCGCCCAGCGCCAGCGCCCATGGGGCGTGGACCTGGGCGCCGAACGGGGAGTGCACCACGACCCGCCAGTCGCCCAGCTCGTCACGGAAGCGCTCCACGACGATGGTGCGGTCGTCCGGGATGTGGCCGCAGGCCTCCCGCTGCTCCGCGAGATACGACAGCACATTGTCCGCGGCCCAGGCGTCGAGGCCCGCCGCCAGCAGTCTCAGCCGGGCGTCCTCCTCGCGCAGCGAGCCCACCTCGCGCAGGAACGCGCCCACCGCGCGGCCCAGTTCGAGCGGGCGGCCCAGCTGGTCGCCCTTCCAGAACGGCAGCCTTCCGGGCACACCGGGTGCGGGGGAGACCAGCACCCGGTCGCGGGTGATGTCCTCGATCCGCCAGGAGCTGGTGCCCAGGGTGAAGACGTCCCCGACCCGGGACTCGTACACCATCTCCTCGTCCAGCTCGCCGACCCGGCCGCCGCCCTTCTTCGGGTCGGCCCCGGCCAGAAAGACCCCGAAGAGCCCGCGGTCCGGGATCGTGCCCCCGGAGGTGACGGCGAGCCGCTGGGCGCCCGGACGGCCCGTGACGGTGCCCGCCACCCGGTCCCACACCACACGTGGCCGCAACTCCGCGAAGGCGTCGGAGGGATAGCGGCCCGCCAGCATGTCCAGCACCGCGGTGAACGCCGACTCGGGCAGCGAGGCGAAGGGGGCGGCCCGGCGGACCGTAGCGAGGAGGTCGTCGAACTGCCAGGTGTCCAGCGCCGTCATGGCGACCAGCTGCTGGGCGAGCACGTCCAGCGGGTTGGCCGGGACCCTCAGCGACTCGATGGAGCCGGAACGCATCCGCTCGGTGACCACCGCCGCCTGGACCAGGTCGCCCCGGTACTTGGGGAAGACCACACCGGTGGAGACCGCCCCGACCTGGTGTCCCGCACGGCCCACGCGCTGGAGCCCGGAGGCCACGGACGGCGGCGACTCGACCTGGACCACCAGGTCCACGGCGCCCATGTCGATGCCCAGCTCAAGACTGGAGGTGGCGACCACCGCGGGCAGCCGTCCCGCCTTCAGGTCCTCCTCGACCAGGGCGCGCTGCTCCTTGGAGACCGAGCCGTGATGGGCGCGCGCGAGGACCGGGGGCGCCCCCTGTGCGGCGCCCGAGCCGCCCATCAGCTCGGCGGGGGAGTGGTGTTCGTCCAGCGGCTCGCCGGTGGCCCGCTCGTGGGCGATCTCGTTGAGCCTGTTGCACAGGCGCTCGGCGAGGCGACGCGAGTTGGCGAACACGATGGTGGAGCGGTGCGCCTGGACCAGATCGGCGATCCGCTCCTCGACATGCGGCCAGATCGAGGGGCGCTCCCCGGCCTCGGAGCCCTCGGCGACCGGGGAGCCGCCCAGCTCGCCGAGGTCCTCGACGGGGACCACGACCGACAGGTCGAACTCCTTGCCGGACTCCGGCTGGACGATCTCCACCCTGCGGCGCGGGGACAGGAAACGCGCGACCTCGTCCACCGGGCGGACCGTGGCCGACAGGCCGATGCGGCGCGCGGGCTTCGGGAGCAGCTCGTCGAGCCGCTCCAGGGTCAGTGCGAGATGCGCGCCCCGCTTGGTGCCCGCCACCGCGTGCACCTCGTCCAGGATCACCGTCTCCACGCCAGTCAGCGCGTCGCGCGTGGCGGACGTCAGCATCAGGAACAGCGACTCCGGTGTGGTGATCAGGATGTCCGGCGGGCGCGTGGCCAGGGCGCGGCGCTCGGCGGCCGGGGTGTCGCCCGAGCGGATGCCGACCCTGACCTCCGGCTCGGGCAGGCCGAGCCGGACCGACTCCTGGCGGATGCCCGTCAGCGGACTGCGCAGATTCCGCTCGACGTCCACCGCGAGGGCCTTCAGCGGGGACACGTACAGCACCCGGCAGCGTTTCTTGGGGTCGGCGGGCGGCGGGGCGGAAGCCAGCTGGTCGAGGGCGGCGAGGAACGCGGCCAGGGTCTTCCCGGAACCGGTCGGGGCGACCACGAGCACGTCCGAGCCCTCGGCGATGGCACGCCAGGCCCCGGCCTGGGCCGCGGTGGGCGCGGAGAACGCCCCCGTGAACCAGCCGCGGGTCGCGGGCGAGAAGCCGTCGAGGGCTCGGTGTGCTGGATTGGACATGCGTCCATCCTGCACCCGCCCACTGACAATCGAGCTGACCTGCGCGAACACCCGGGGAGGGCGCTCAGGTCGCGGCCGGGGCCGTGGCGCAGAATGGTGGCATGGCAGGTTCCGGGGAGCGGGCGCGGCACTGGCGGTACGAGGAACTGCCGGATGTCGACCTGCTGCGGGCCCGCTACATCCGCAAGACCTTTGTGCGCCACACCCATGAGCACTTCGTGATCGCGGCCGTCGTCGACGGTGTCGAGATCTTCCACCACGGCGGTGCCGACCGGTACGCGGGCCCCGGAGCCCTGGCCCTCGTCAATCCGGACACCCCGCACACGGGCCGGGCGGGAGTGCCGGAGGGCTGGCAGTACGGAGCCGTCTACCCGTCGCCCGAACTGGTGGCCGAGATCGCCGCCGAGACCACGGCCCTGGACGGCACCCCCAGCTTCACCACCCCGGTGCTGGACGACCCCTACGCCGTCCGCCTGGTCCACCAGGTGCTCCGGGCCGCGGACGAGGGCAACGCGCTCGCCGCCGACACCCTGCTGAGAGTCGCCGTGACCCGGCTGCTGCGGCGGTGCGGCGGGCCGATGCCGCAACGGTCCGTGCACACCGCGGGCGCCCGCGCCGCCGCCCGCGCCCGGGCCGTACTGGAGGAACGGATGGCGCGCCCGCCGAGCCTGGAACGGCTCGCGGCCGACCTCGGCACCAGCCCGTTCTCGCTGCTGCGCGCCTTCCGCACCGCCTACGGGATGCCGCCGCACACCTGGCTGACCGACGCCCGGGTCCGCCGCGCCCGGCGCCTGCTCGACGCCGGAACCGCACCCGCCCAGGTGGCGGTCGCGGTCGGCTTCACCGACCAGCCCCACCTCAACCGCCACTTCACCCGGATCGTGGGGGTGCCCCCGGGCGCGTACCAGCGCGAGCGCCGGGGCGACGGCTCCTCCGCGGGTGCGAACTGCTCCCCCGCGGGCGCGGACGGCCCGCGGCCCGGCGTGCGTCCCGGTGTGCGCAAGAACGTACAAGACTCGGACGGCTGAGCGACCGTACCTTCCGGGGCGTGACAGAACAGCGCGCTCTTGCCGACCCGGCCAGGGAAGACAGGGACCCGGCCGGGGAGGACAGGGAGAAACCGGATGGTGCCGTCGTCCGGGACGCCCTCGGAGTCGGGGTCGCCGTCGGCCTCTCCGGCTTCGCCTTCGGGGTGACCTCGGCCGGCAGCGGCCTCTCCCTGCTCCAGACCTGTGCGCTCAGCCTCCTGGTGTTCACCGGCGCCTCGCAGTTCGCGCTGGTGGGCGCCCTCGCGGCGGGCGGCAACCCGTTCACCGCGGCCGCGGGCGCCTTCTTCCTGGGCATCCGGAACGCCTTCTACGGGCTGCGGCTGTCGCAACTGCTGGCCCTGCCGCGGGCGGTACGGCCGTTCGCCGCGCAGTGGGTCATCGACGAGACCACCGCCGTGGCACTGGCCCAGCCGACCCGGCGCAGCGTCCGTATCGGCTTCACCGTGACCGGCCTGTGCCTGTACGTGCTGTGGAACCTGACCACGCTGCTGGGGGCCATGGGCGCGCAGGCCCTCGGTGACACCAGGGCGTGGGGGCTGGACGCCGCCGGGCCCGCGGTCTTCCTGGCGCTGCTCGCCCCCATGCTGCGCACGGCCACCGAGCGAGCCGTGGCCGGAGCGGCCATGGTGCTGGGGCTCGGGCTGCTGCCCGTCCTGCCCGCGGGCGTACCGGTCCTCGCGGCCGCGCTCGCGGCCCCGGCCGTCCTCTTCCTGGAGGGCCGCCGGACCCGCCGGACCCGCCGGACCCGCCGGACCCGCCGGACCGGCCGGGGCGGATCGGACGCAAGGACCGGCCAGGGTGTGCAGGACGTGCGGACTGGCCCGGGCTCCGGGAACACCCGAGGGGGAGAGCGTTGAACGTCTGGATCGCCATCGGTGTCACCGCTGTCGGCTGCTACGCCGCCAAGCTCCTGGGCCTGCTGGTACCGGCCGGTTTCCTGGAACGGCCGCTCGTCCGGCGGCTCGCGGCCCTGCTGCCCGTGGCGCTGCTCGCCGCGCTCACCGCCCAGCAGACCTTCGCCGACGGGCGCGTCCCCGTGCTGGACGCCCGCGCGGCAGGGCTCGCCGCGGCCGCCGTAGCCCTGCTGCTGCGCGCCCCCTTCCTGGTCGTGGTCGGCGCCGCGGTCGTGGTGACGGCGGGACTGCGCGCGCTGACGGGCTGACCGGCCGGTCCGGTCGCCCGGGGGCGTCAACCGATGTCCCGGCCGTACGCGCGCAGGGTGAGCAGCGCCTCGATGGTCACCATGGGGCGGGCCTCCAGGGCCGTGCCCGGCGCCCACTGCCGCCACCGGACCGGCCAGCCGCCGTCCTCCTGCTGCTCGTCCGCGAGATGGTCCAGGGCGCGGGCCATCTCCTCCCCGGTGAACCAGGAGCGCGCGAGGGAGTCCGGAACCGGTGCGAAGTCGTACGGGAAGTGGTGCTCGCCCGGCGCGTACCCCGGCGCGACCGGATACTCCTCGGGGCGGCCGGGATCCAGACACACCAGCCGTTCTTCCCGCACCAGACGGCCCAGACGGTCGGCCAGGGCCTCCGCGCGCGGCCGGTCGGGCGCCGCGTCCAGGAATGCGACCGCCGCCCGGACCTCGTAGGGATGCGTGTTCCGCAGGGACTCCACCGCCTGCCAGCAGAAGTCGGTGGCCCGGAACAGCCAGGCATGCCACACCTCGTTGCGGTGCAGCAGACCCACCACCGGACCGGTGGCCAGAAGATCGCTCGGCGGGTCGTCGACGACCGGCACGAACGGCGCCGCAGGGTAGCCGCGTTGGCTGGGAAGGACCGCCGGAAGAGCGCCGTCCGGTGCCGACACCGCGGTCAGATAGCGGCAGACGCGCTCCGCCCGCTGCCCCCCGCACCGCCCGATCGAATCCAGCACGCGCAGTGCGTGCGCGGTGTGCAGGGGCTGGCTGACCGGACCCCGCAGATCGGGTTCGAGGGCATGACCGTACCCCCCGTCCTCGGTGCGATAGGCGGTCAGCGCGTTGTCCACCGGGTCGGCGCCGCCGCCCAGGAAGTGGTAAGCGAAGCGGTGCTGCTCCAGCACCCGCGCGGTGAGCCAGACGAACTGCCCGGCGCGGGAGAGCGGGGTGTGCGCCGGGGGCGCGGCAGGGAGTGAGGGTGCTCCGGATTCGGCCATGGCTCAGACCGTAGGGCGGAAAGCGCTCCTGGCAAGGGGTCCCGGGCAGGGCCCACTCTCAGGGGCTGGATCCGGTGTCATGCGGTTGACGCGGCTTGCCCCGGCACTTGCCGGCCAGGGCCCGCATCACCTCCCCACGGAGTAGGAGAGAAGACTTCCGCCGTACGACGCCCGGCGCCCCTGCTGCCCCGACGCTGTCCCCATGAACCCGCACGGCAATCCCGTCACCGTTCCCGTCCCCGTCCCCACCCAGGCTCGGCCGACCGGGGCCCCCGGCCCTCGCCCCGGTTCCGACCCCGATCTCCTCGGCCGGGCGCACGCCGTGTGGCGCGTCGCCCGTCCCGGCGAGCGCGTCTGCCTCGTGACCGGTGGCGTCCTCATACTGTCGGGGCTCGCACATCTGCTGGTGTTCGCCGTGGCGGGTGGCCCCTGGGACGGCCCCGTCTCCTGGCGCAAGCCCGTCACCTTCGGACTCTCGTTCGGGCTGACGCTGATCGCGGTCGCCTGGGTGACCTCGTATCTGCGCATCGGGGCGAGGCGGCGCACCGCGCTGCTCACCGTCCTCGCCGTGGACAGTGTCGTGGAGGTCGCCGGGATCACGCTCCAGGCATGGCGTCATGTGCCCTCGCACCTCAACACCGGCACCCCCTTCGACACCGGGGTGGCGATGACGCTCGCGGTGGGCGGCGGCGTCCTGGTCGTGGTGCTCCAGGTGTTCGCGGCGGCCGCCTTCCGGCACCGGCCCGGGGGCCCCGCGGGCATGCCGCTGGCGCTCCGCTCCGGCTTCGCGTTCCTCATCGTGGGGCTGCTGTCGGGAGCGGTCATGATCGCGCGCGGGGTCGCGCTGTCGCGTACCGGGCACCAACAGGCGGCGTACGCGTCGACGGCACCCCTCAAGCCCCTGCACGGCGTCGGTCTGAACGCGGTGCTGGTACTGCCCGCGCTGGCCTGGCTGCTGTCCCGGACGGCCTGGAGCGCCGCCCTGCGGCGGCGCGTCCTGCGGGCGGCGGTGGCCGGCTACACCGCCGTCGTGCTCGGCGCGGCCGTCTGGGCGGCACTCACCTGGTGAGCCCGGGCCCGCTTCTCGTCGTCGATGCCGTGGTGCTCAGCGGGCGAGGAGCCGCCGCAGGCGCACGGCGAGGCTCGCGGTGTCCCGCGTGCGGTGCCCGTGGACCCGGGGGTCGTCCGTGACGGCGTACCGCTTCACATACGCCCCGAGGAACGCCTGAAGTGTCGCGACCGCGGGGATGGCGATCAGCGCGCCGACCGCGCCGAGCAGGGCGGTGCCCGCGATGACCGAGCCGAAGGCGACCGCGGGGTGGATGTCCACGGACCGCGCGGTCAGCTTGGGCTGGAGCATGTAGTTCTCGAACTGCTGGTAGATCACGACGAAGACGAGCACCCACACCGCGTACCAGGGGTTCACGGTGAAGGCGATCAGCATCGGCAGGGCGCCCGCGAGATAGGTGCCGATGGTGGGTATGAACTGCGAGACCAGGCCGACCCAGACGGCGAGCACGGGCGCGTACGGAATGCCGAGCGCCTCCAGCAGGATGTAGTGCGCTATGCCCGAGATCAGCGCCATCAGGCCGCGCGAGTAGAGGTAGCCGCCTGTCTTGTCGACCGCGATCTCCCAGGCGCGCAGCACCTCGGCCTGCCGGGCCGGGGGCAGCACCGAGCACAGCGCCCGGCGCAGCCGGGGTCCGTCGGCGGCGAAGTAGAAGGAGAACAGGCCGACCGTCAGCAGTCTGAAGAGGCCGCCCAGCACCTGCGCGGAGACGTCCAGCACACCGGTGGCGCTGTTCTGCACGTACTTCCGCAGCCAGTCGGAGTGGACCAGGCTGTCCTGCACGTCCACGCGTCTGAGCTTGGTGTGGAACGTGGAGTTGGTCCAGTTGATCAGGGAGTCGAGGTAGTCCGGGAAACCCTCGACCATCTTGATGATCTGGCCCGCGAGCATGGAGCCGAGCAGTGTGATGAACCCGGCCACGGCAATGGCCAGGCCGAGGAAGACCAGGAAGGTCGCCAGTCCCCGGCGCATCCCGCGCGAGGCCATCCAGCTCACGGCGGGCTCGATGGCGAGCGCCAGGAAGAACGCGATGAGGACGTTGATCAGCAGGCCGATGAGCTGGTGGAACGCCCAGCTGCCGAGCTGGAACACGGCGATGAGGGCGAGCGCCAGGACCATGGCGCGCGGCAGCCAGCGCGGCATGCGGGCGCTCGGCACGGCGCCGTCGTCGGCCGGGGGCCGGGCGGGCGGGGGCGTGCCGAACGTCGGTTCCTGCTGGGCGACCTGTGCGGTCTCGTCTGTCGGGGCCACGGGGCAAGTCTCCACGACACCACCGACAATCGGGGAATGCCGGGGGTACTCCGGGGTTCTCCGGGTGCTTTCAGTGCTTCTCGCGCGGAATGTTCATGGTGGCGCACACCACACGCCACACCTCCTTGGCCTCCCAGCCGGAGTCCAGCGCCTGGTGCACCGTACGACCGCCCAGCTCCGACATCACATGGTCGCGCGCGAAGGTTTCGGCGTACGCCTCACCGAAGTGATCCGCCATCCGCTGCCAGAAGACCGTCAACCGCATGAATCCCGCTCCACACCCGCTATGACCTGCACTTTTAACACCCTTCACGCCCCCGCGTGACCGTCAGGGGGTTTCCAGGGGGTTCACCTCCCCCACGAACCAAGCATCCATGATCAGCCCTGGTCCCCGCGGATGCGGACTCCTTCCAGTAGCGCGGTCAGATAGCGGTGGGCGGTCTCGACGCGGGCGGCCGGGGCGCTGTGGACGCTCGCGGCGTAGGCGACCCCGCACATGAGCGGGACCAGGTCCTCGGAGGTCAGATCGGGGCGTACGACCCCGGCGGCACGGGCCCGCACCAGCAGTTCTCCGCCGACCGAGCGCAGAGTCCGCTTCAGTTCGGTGGTGCGCGGCAGGGCGTCCGTGGGCGCGGCCGTGACCGGGGACAGTGAGGCGTCGGTGACCTGGGCCTCGATGGTGCGGGTCAGAAATCCGGCGAGGGCGCGCCCCGGCTCGTCGTCGGCCAGCGCCTGTTCGCCATGGGCGGCGAGCCGCTCCAGGCAGGGGGTGGCGACGGTCTCAAGGAGCGCTTCGGCGGTGGGGAAGTGGCGGTAGACCGTGCCGACACCCAGCCCGGCGCGGCGGGCCACATCGTTGAGCTGGAGCGGTGTGCCCTCGTCCACGAGGGCGCGGGCCACGGCGACGATCCGCTCCCAGTTGCGGGCGGCGTCCTTGCGCAGGGGGGCGGTCGTCATGGGAGGAACCTATCTGGATAGTTCATCCGTATAACTGTAGCGGCCGCCTCCGTCGGGACAGTTCACGTCGGCCGGTGCCGACAGGTCCGATTCGTCAACGGGGCGTGAGGGGCGCGTGGCGCTCGCTGAGGCGGCGGACCGCCTCGGCCGTACGGGGATCCGCGGCCGAACGGATGGGGGCGACCGGCTGGGCCCGGGGCCCGATGACAATGCCGGTCCTGCCGGTCAGCGAGTCGTCGGTCGCGGCGAAGACCGACGGCCTGGCCGCCACGGACGCCGGGCCCGAGGTCGACCGTTCGAACTTCCGTCGGACCAGCGGCCACAGCAGCCGAAGCCCCGGCGAGACGATCTTCGGGTCGCGCATCGTGCCGTTGGTCATATCGGTCGCGGCGCCCCCGGGGTCCGCCGCGAAGACCGAGACGCCCGTGCCGTCGAGCCGCCCGGCCAGGTCCAGGGTGTACGCGAGGTTGGCGAGCTTGGCGCGACCGTACCAGTGGAAGCCGTAGTAGCCGCCGGGCGGCTCGACGGAGTCGAAGACGCGCTTGGCGACGCCGACCGCGCCCGAGGTGACGTTCACGATCCGGCTCGGCGCACCGGCTCTCAGGGCGGGCAGCAGCAGTTCGGTCAGCAGATACGGCGAGAGGTGGTTGACCGCGAAGGAGGCCTCGATCCCGTCGACCGAGTCCTGCCGGTCGGGGAACATCGCCCCGACATTGTTGACCAGAACGCTCGGCGGCCCCTCGGTGAGGATCCGCTCGGCGAGGGCGCGGACCGCGTCGAGCGAGGAGAGATCGGCGGCCAGGAACCGGCTGGAGCGCAGTGGCGCCCGGGAGTTGATCCGCTCCACCGCCCGTTCGCCGCGTCCGGTGTCGCGCCCGACCACGGTGACCGCGAAGCCCGCCTCGGCCAGCCCCAGGGCGGTCTCCAGTCCGATTCCCGCCGTTCCCGCTGTGACCACGGCTGTCTGCGCCGCCGGTGCTGTCTGCTTCATCGCACGACCCGTTTCGTATGTGGATAGATTATCCGGTTGGTTTCACCGTAGCAGATGTGGATGGCCTATCCGTTTAGGGTTCGGTGGAGTGAGGGGGGTGACCGCATGGCGGCGTCGTGGGATCGCATATCGGGCTACGGCCTTGCGGGCGGGGTGTGTTGAGCATGCGCGCGTGCGTTCTTTGAGTACGCGTGCTCAGGGCGCGGCGGCTGTCACTGGCGACAGTGGAGGCACGGACCAACGACTGGAGGCAATCGTGTCCAACTCCCGCAGGATCAGCCGACCCGCCGTCGCCTTCCGTCCCCGCGGGGTCCGGGGTGCCACCGCCGCGCTCCTCGGCGCGGCCGCCCTCGCGGTGCTCCCCGGGTGCTCCTCCCTGGAGTACCGGGAGGGCATCTGCCGAGGCAGCGAATACCCCGTACTCACGGTCAACGGCACCGGTTCGGCGTGCGTCACGAACGGTGAGAAGCCCCCCGCGGGATATGTGCGCTACCCGGAGGGCAAGGTGCCGCAGCATGTCGACGACAAGTGGGACGTCTACTGGCGCACCCACACCGTCGACGAGCACGGCACCATCGTCAACGCGCCCGACGCGGGCTGAGGGGTCGTCGCGTCGTCAGGGCAGGGTCAGGACGCGGGGGCCCTGGTCGGTGATGGCGACCGTGTGCTCGATATGGGCGGCCCGGCTGCCGTCGGTGGTGCGCAGGGTCCAGCCGTCGGCATCGGTGCGATAGGTGTTCTGGCCGCCGGCCATGAGCATGGGCTCGATGGCCAGGACCAGGCCGTGACGGAGAGGGAAGCCGCGCCCGGGACGGCCCCGGTTGGGGACATGCGGGTCTTCGTGCATCTGGCGGCCGATGCCGTGTCCGCCGAAGTCGGCGGGCATGCCGCAGCCCGCCTTGCGGGCGACGGTGTCGATGGCGTGGGAAATGTCGCCGATGCGGCCTCCCGTCCGGGCGGCGGCGATTCCGGCGTCCAGGGCCTGCTGGGTGGCGTCGATCAGATCGAGGTCGCCGGGGCGTGGCGTGCCGACGGTGAAGGTGGTGGCCGCGTCGCCCGTCCAGCCGTCGAGCCGGGCGCCGCAGTCGACGCTCACCAGATCCCCGTCGCGCAGCCGGTAGCCGGTGGGGATGCCGTGTGACACCGCGTCGTTGACGGAGGTGCAGATCACGGCCGGGAACGGCACCGGGGCGAAGGACGGCCGGTATCCGAGGAACGGGGATTCGGCCCCTGCCTCGGTCAGAACCGCCCGGGCCGCCTCGTCGAGTTCCCGCAGGGTCACCCCCACACCGGCCGCTTCGCGTGCCGCGGCCAGGGCGTGGGCCACCACGCGTCCGGCTTCCCGCATCGCGTCCAATGCGGCATCGGTCTTGATCTCCACCATGTGCGACTCCCCGCGGCGCGTCGACCCAATACTTATACCGGTATTAGTATCACGGTCATGGTGAGAACTCCTCTGACGCCGTGGGAACGGGAACGCGGCGAGCGGTTCGGCGCGCTGCTGCGCCGGGCGCGCGGCAGTCGCAGCATGGCGGAGGTGGCGGCCGCGGCGGGGGTCTCCGCGGAGACGCTGCGCAAGATCGAGACCGGCCGGGCCCCGACCCCCGCCTTCTTCACCGTCGCGGCCTTGGCCGCCGCGCTGCACGTATCCCTGGACGAGTTGGCGGCCGCGTGTGCGCAGGACCCGGAATGGCAGGAGTCGGGCTGGCGGGAGTCGGCGCTCTCGGCCTGACCGCGCGGGTACGTGTGCCGTTGGAGGCCCGGCCCGGTGGTGCCGGGTGGTGTGCTTGACAGGAAAATCGAACATCCATTCTTATGGAGTCTCCGGCCCGGCTCTCCATGGGCACTTTCCGTAGGTTTACGAGGGGAAGTGCCCGAGTTATCCACAGGCCGGACGAGCGTCGAGGCGCATTGTCAGTGGCAGGCGCTAGCGTCTTTGACGTGAAGCGATCGACTCAAGCAAACCGGGTGGAACCCATGGCAGCTAGCGACCGCGAGAAGGCGCTCGACGCCGCGCTCGCGCAGATTGAACGGCAATTCGGCAAGGGCGCTGTCATGCGCATGGGCGAGCGGTCCAGGGAGCCCATCGAGGTCATCCCGACCGGGTCGACCGCGCTCGACGTCGCCCTCGGCGTCGGCGGCCTCCCCCGCGGCCGAGTCGTGGAGATCTACGGACCGGAGTCCTCCGGCAAGACGACCCTGACCCTGCACGCCGTCGCCAACGCCCAGAAGGCGGGCGGCCAGGTCGCCTTCGTGGACGCCGAACACGCCCTCGACCCCGAATACGCGCGCAAGCTCGGCGTCGACATCGACAACCTGATCCTCTCCCAGCCCGACAACGGCGAACAGGCCCTGGAGATCGTGGACATGCTGGTCCGTTCCGGCGCCCTCGACCTCATCGTCATCGACTCCGTCGCCGCGCTCGTCCCGCGCGCCGAGATCGAGGGCGAGATGGGCGACAGCCACGTCGGTCTCCAGGCCCGGCTGATGAGCCAGGCCCTGCGGAAGATCACCAGCGCGCTGAACCAGTCCAAGACCACCGCGATCTTCATCAACCAGCTCCGCGAGAAGATCGGCGTGATGTTCGGCTCCCCGGAGACCACGACCGGTGGCCGGGCGCTGAAGTTCTACGCCTCGGTGCGCATCGACATCCGCCGCATCGAGACCCTGAAGGACGGCACCGAAGCGGTCGGCAACCGCACCCGCTGCAAGGTCGTCAAGAACAAGGTCGCCCCGCCCTTCAAGCAGGCCGAGTTCGACATCCTCTACGGGCAGGGCATCAGCCGCGAGGGCGGACTGATCGACATGGGTGTCGAGCACGGCTTCGTCCGCAAGGCCGGCGCCTGGTACACCTACGAGGGCGACCAACTCGGCCAGGGCAAGGAGAACGCGCGCAACTTCCTCAAGGACAACCCCGACCTGGCCAACGAGATCGAGAAGAAGATCAAGGAGAAGCTGGGCGTCGGCGTGCGTCCCGAGGAGCCCGCCACCGAGCCGGGCGCGGACGCGGCGAGCGGCACACCCGCGGCCGAGGACCCCGCCAAGACCGTGCCCGCCGCCACGGCCAAGTCGGCAAAGGCCAAGACCCCGGCGGCCAAGAGCTAGCCCATGACACGGCGAACCGACTGGGCCGAGTACTCCATGCCGGTGTCCCCGCAGGAGCGCGGGAGTCGGGGCGACGGGAGACCGGTCGGAGGCGGCGACGGGCCGTACGACGGCATACGGGGCGACACGGAAGCCCCGGGCGCGGTCACCTCGCGGGATGGTGACGACCGTGCCCGTGGGGGACGCGGACGCGGGCGGCGGCGCGGTTTCGGGGAACCGGCCGACGGCCCCCAGGACGGAGGATCCGCCTTCTCGTCGAGGGCCGAGGAGGGGGACCCCCCGGCGGACCCGGTGGAGCGGGCGCGGGCGATCTGTCTGCGCCTGCTCACCGGGAGCCCCCGCACACGGAAGCAACTCGCGGACGCCCTGCGCAAGCGGGAGATCCCCGACGAGGCGGCGGAGGAGGTGCTGACGAGGTTCGAGGAGGCCGGACTCATCGACGACGGCGCCTTCGCGGACGCCTGGGTGGAGTCCCGGCACCACGGCCGGGGCCTGGCCCGCCGCGCTCTCGCCCGGGAGCTGCGCACCAAGGGCGTGGACTCCGCGGTGATCGACGAAGCAGTGGGACAGCTCGACAGCGAGCAGGAGGAGGCGACCGCACGCGACCTGGTCGACCGCAAACTGCGCGCGACCCGGGGCCTCGACCGAGACAAACGCCTGCGCCGCCTTGCAGGCATGCTCGCCCGCAAGGGCTACCCCGAGGGAATGGCCCTCCGGGTGGTCCGGCAGGCCCTGGAGGACGAGGGGGAGGACACGGAGGGGCTGGGGGACGGGGAGTTCTGAGGTGGGGGGGAGGGTGGGGGAGGGGGCCCCACCCCCACCCGGGCAGCGCGTCGCGAGAGCCTACGGAACCACCGGCAGCCCCGCCGCCCGCCAAGCCTGGAACCCCCCGACCAGGTCCGTGGCGCGGCGCAGGCCCAGTTGGTGCAGGGAGGCCGCGGCGAGGCTCGACGCGTAGCCCTCGTTGCAGATGATCACCACGCGCAGGTCGTGGCTCGTTGCCTCGGGGACGCGGTGGCTGCCCCGGGGGTCCAGGCGCCATTCGAGTTCATTGCGTTCGATGACCAGGGCGCCCGGGATGAGCCCGTCGCGGTCGCGCAGGGCCGCGTACCGGATGTCCACGAGCAGGACGCCCCCGGTGCGGGCGGCCTCGTGGGCCTCCGTCGCCTCCACCCGGTCGAGGCCCTCGCGGACCCGCTCCAGCCACTCGTCGATGCCTATGGGGTCTTCGGATCCTGTGACTTCTTCGGGTCCCGTGGGTTCTTCGGGGCCTGTGGGTTCTTCGAGGTCTGCGAGTTCGGCGGGTGCTGTGGGTTCTTCGGGCTGGGATGTCACTGCCAGTCCTCCGGGCGCTCGACCTGCTCCAGATGGAGTACCTGCCCCGTGCGACTGTAGCGGCGGATCCGTGGCAGGGGCGGGTAGTAGGCGTGGACGGAGACCGCGTGCCGGTCGGGGGACTCGTTGAGCACCTCGTGCACATGGTGTTGGCCGAAGGACCGGCCCGTGCCGGAGGGCAGCCGCCGTTCGCGGTCCACTCCCTCGGTGAGTTCCAGGGACTTCCAGCCGTCGGAGGGCAGCCGGGCCGCGAGGGAGTTCTCCCTGAGTTCGCCCGAGGCGGTGACGAAGGCGCCCACCGAGTCGGCGTGGTCGTGCCAGCCGGTGCCCGTGCCGGGCGGCCAGCCGATCAGCCAGGCCTCGCTGCCGCCGGGGCCCTCCAGCCGTACCCAGGTACGGCCCTCGGGGTCGAGTGGGAGCGTGGACACAAGTTCGGTGTCCGCGGCGGCCCGGTGTACGAAGTCGAGCAACTCGGCCTGGGTGGGCGCCGGAAGGGGACCGGGGGCCGACGACGCGGGAGGAGGGGGGACAGGGGGGACCGATGAGACAGAAGGGTGCGCAGACAACGGGACCGTCCTGGGGTTCGCGTGAGGCGCGCGGCGGTACGGGACGGCGCGCGCGGGTGTGGGGAAGCGAGATCAGCAGGACGGACGACACACGCAGCCCGCATAGCGGACGAGGTCCATATGGACCCTCCGCCACAGGCGCACACAGGTGTCGGTCACGATCCGGAGTAGACCATGGCGGTGCAGACCGGTCAACTCACTGTCACTATGTGGACGTCGTGGTGCCTCGACCCTCCGCCCCGGCCCCCGTCCTGTCCCACTACGCCCTCCGCCACACCCGGCCTCTCAGCCCGCGTTCGCTGCGGCCTGTTCCTTTGCCGGGACGCCCAGTGCCGTTTCCGCTGCCTGGTAGAGGTCCGCCGGGCGCACTCCGCTCTGTGCCGTCACCAGGTGGCCGTCCGGGCGGATGAGCAGCACGGTGTGTGCGGCCGCGCCCGGGTAGTTCTCGGCGACCAGCAGTTCCGCGGTGTGCGGCAGGGCCGTCACCGCCGCGGCCAGCCGGGGCATGACCCCGGCCGACAGCCAGTGCCTGCGCTCCCACACCCCGGTGCCCGGCGCCACCAGCACCACCAGCAGCGATCCGCGCCCCAGCCGGTCTCGCAGCCGTACGGAGGAACCGTCCTCGGCCGTCACCCGCACATCCGCGACCGCCGCCCCCGGCCCGGTGGCCACCGGCGTCTCGGACTCGCCCGGGGCGGGCTGGAGCGGCGAATCCGCGTAGCTGCCCGGCGCGCCCATCGCGCCGTGCCCCAGATGGCCGTCCGCGAGCAGTGCCTCCCGGCCGCGCGCGGCCCCGGGGACGACCGACCGCAGCCCTCCGCCGCCGCGCAGCAGCGGCAGTGCCTGGTCGGCGGCGCGCAGCCGGGCCGCGACCACGGCGCGGCGCTCGGTCTGATAGCTGTCGAGCAGTGCCTCGTGCGGGCCGTGGTGCCAGGACAGGGCCAGTTTCCAGGCGAGGTTGTCCACATCGCGGAGTCCCTCGTCCAGGCCGTGGGTGCCGAGTGCGCCGAGGAGATGGGCGGCGTCCCCGGCGAGGAAGACGCGGTCGGCGCGCCAACGGCGGGCGAGCCGGTGGTGGACGGTGTGGACTCCGGTGTCCAGCAGGTCGTAGGCGGGGGTGGTGCCGCCGTTCCAGCCCGCCAGTGTCTCCCGGACGAGGGTCACCAGGAGGTCGGGGGTGGCCAGGTCCTTGCCCGGTGGCAGCAGCCAGTCCAGGCGCCATACGCCGTCGGGCAGCGGGCGTGCGCTGATCTCGCCGCCCGAGGGGGCCGAGGTGCGCCAGGGCGGTGACCGGTGCAGCAGGGCCTCGCCGGGCCGGGGCAGTTCGGCCCGCAGTGCCGCGACGGCGTGACGTTCCACCGCGGTCCGGCCGGGGAAGCGGATGTCCAGCAGTTTGCGCACGGTCGAGCGGGGTCCGTCGCAGCCGACGAGATGACTGCCGCGCCACCAGGTGGACCGGGGGCCGCGGGTGTGGGCCGTGACTCCGGAGGGTTCCTGGTCGACGGAGTCGAGACGGCTCTCGGTGGCCACCTCGATGAGTTTTTCGCGGGCGGCGGCCGCGCGCAGGGCACCGGTGAGGACATGCTGGGCGATGTGCAGCGGGGCCGGGGTGTCGGCGGTGCCGGGCTCGTCGGGGGTGCCGTAGGCGTCCGTCCGGTCTCCGTTGCTCACGGGCCCGGGCGGTGCGAACGTGACGTCCCGGGTGACCTGTCGGCGCCGCATCGAACGCCAGCCGGTCCAGTGCAGTCCGGCGCCGGTGAGCTGTGGTCCGGCCAATCGTTCCAGCAGCGCGGCGGTGTCCTCGCGCAGGACGACGGTGCGCGCCGCCCGCTGCTCGTCCGTGCCGGGGCCTTCGTCGAGGACGACGGAGGGCACCTCCTGGCGCGCCAGCGCGAGTGCGAGCGCGAGCCCCACGGGCCCGGCTCCCGCGATGATCACCGGGTCCACGGCGCGATGCCCCCTGCGCTGAGTGGTGTCCTGAGGGACCTGAGGGAACAGGCAGTTGGGGCAGGGTGCACGATCACAGAACGTATGCAACCCACTGCCGCTGCGCCCGTCAAGCGAGCAGGGCTGTGGCGTGACGTCACTGCCCTGGGCAGCCGGGGGGTTCGCGGAGTTCACGGCTCCGGCTGAAGCACCGGCCGGGGCGTCGGCGCATACCCCGGCTCACGACCCGGCGCACGCCCGGCTTACGACCCGGCGCCCGCCTGCCTCATGCCCGGCTTACGACCCGCCTCACGGCCGGTGGAGAACGCCGGTGGAGGGCGGGCCAGGACGTGTGCGGGCCGGGCGTTGAGCGCCCGGGGCGGGCGCTCAACGGCCGCGGGTACGTGGTGCGCGCGGGCGGCGATCGCGGCGCCCGTACGGCCAGCCGCCCGTACGGCCAGCCGCCCGTACGGCCAGCCGCCCGTACGGCCGGGCGGTCCCCGTCAGCTGTTGATGCCCGTCGCCTCCGCGCCGCCGACGGCCGCCGGGGCGAGGACCGCTCCGGTCGACTTCTTGGCCCGTCGCAGCCGCCGCTCCAGCCAGCCCGCGAAGGTGGACAGCGCGAAGTTGACGATGAGGAAGAGCAGGGCCACGATCGTGAAGCAGGCGATGGTGTTGGCGCCGTAGAAGGAGCTCATCGGGGAGACCGCGGCCAGCAGGTCGGGGAAGGTGAGGACCGCGCCGCCCAGGGCGGTGTCCTTCACGGTCACCACCAGCTGGCTGACGATGGCCGGCAGCATCGTGGTGACCGCCTGCGGCAGCAGGATCAGCCGCATGACCTGGTTCTTGCGCAGGCCGATCGCGAGCGCGGCCTCGGACTGGCCCTTGGGCAGGGCCAGGATGCCCGCGCGGACGATCTCCGCGAGCACCGAGGCGTTGTAGAGGACGAGTCCGGTGACCACGGCGTAGAGCGGGCGGTCGTCCGAGGCGACATTGGTGTACTGGGCGAACAGGGCGTTGCCGAAGATCATCAGGACGAGGACCGGGATGGCCCGGAAGAACTCGACCACTATGGAGACGGGCACCCTGATCCAGGCGTGGTCGGAGAGCCGGGCGATGCCCAGGACCGCGCCCAGCGGCAGCGCGATGAGCATGGCCAGGGCGGCCGCCTCAAGCGTCTGCCGCAGGCCCGGCAGCAGATACGTGGTCCAGGCGTCCGGCCCGTCGAAGAACGGCTTCCACTTCTCCCAGTCGAGCTGGCCCTTGTCGTCGAGGCTGCTGTACACCCACCACGCCACGGCGGCCAGGGCGGCGAGGAACACCACGGTCCAGACGGCGTTGCGCCGTTTGGCGCGGGGCCCCGGGACGTCGTAGAGGACGGAACTCATCGCTTCACCGCCACCTTCTTGCCCACCCAGCCGAGGATCAGACCGGCCGGCAGTACGAGACACACGAACCCGAAGCCGATCACCGCTGAGATCAGCAGCAGTTGGGCCTCGTTCTCGATCATCTTCTTCATCAGCAGGGCGGCTTCGGCGACACCGATCGCGGCCGCCACCGTGGTGTTCTTGGTCAGTGCGATCAGTACGTTCGTCAGCGGACCCATCACCGAGCGGAACGCCTGGGGCAGCACCACCAGGGTGAGGACCTGGGTGAAGTTCAGCCCCAGCGCGCGGGCCGCCTCGGCCTGGCCGACGGGCACGGTGTTGATGCCGGAGCGGAGCGCCTCGCACACGAACGCCGCGGTGTAGGCGGTGAGTCCGAGGACCGCCAGCCGGAAGTTGATGGTGTCGAAGTCGCTGGCGCCGAGGCTGACGCCCAGGGTCTGGTTGAGGCCCAGGGAGGTGAACAGGATGATCACGGTCAGCGGGATGTTCCGCACGATGTTCACATAGGCGGTCCCGAAGCCGCGCATCACCGGCACCGGCCCGACTCGCATCGCGGCCAGTACGGTGCCCCAGATCAGGGAGCCGATCGCGGACAGGACGGCGAGCTGCACCGTCGTCCAGAACGCGCCCAGCACGTCGTAGTGATCAAGAAAGTCGAACATGAGGTCCCGCGCTTCCGCGTGTCGGGCAGGCCGGGTGCGCCGCCCCCCGGGGGGCGGCGCACGGTCGTCGGGCGCTGCTTACTTGACGATGTTGCCGATCTTCGGCGCGGGCTCGTTCTTGTAGCCGGCGGGGCCGAAGTTCTTGTCCACGGCGCTCTTCCAGGAACCGTCGGAGACCATCTTCTCCAGGGCGGCGTTGATCTTCGCCTTGAGGTCGCTGCCCTTCTTGACGCCGATGCCGTAGTTCTCGTTGGTCATCTTGAAGCCGCCGAGCTTGAACTTGCCCTTGAAGGCGGCCTGCGAGGCGTAGCCGGCGAGGATGGAGTCGTCGGTGGTCAGCGCGTCGATGGCGCCGTTCTCCAGGCCCGTCAGGCAGGCCGAGTAGGTCGGGTACTGCTGGAGCTTGGCCTTCGGGGCGAGCTTGTCGTGGACGTTCTGCGCCGAGGTCGAGCCGGTGACCGAGCACAGCTTCTTCGAGTTGAGGTCCGACGGGGACTTGATGTCCTTGTCGTCGGCGCGGAGCAGCACGTCCTGGTGGGCGAGCAGATAGGGGCCCGCGAAGTCGACCTTGTCCTGGCGCGCCGGGGTGATCGAGTAGGAGGCGGCGATGAAGTCGACGTCACCGCGCTGGAGCATGGTCTCGCGGTCGGCGCTCTTCGACTCCTTCCACTCGATCTGGTCGGCGGTGTAGCCGAGCTGCTTGGCGATGTACGTGGCGACGTCCACGTCGAAGCCGGAGTAGCCCTGCGGCGTCTTCTGGCCGATGCCGGGCTGGTCGAACTTGATGCCGATCTTGATGTTCTTGCCGGAGCCGCTGTCCTTCTTGTCGCCGGAGCCGCAGGCGGTGGCGGCGGTGGCGAGGGCGAGCACGGCGGCCGTGGCGGCGGTGGCCTTGCGGAGCTTCATGGTGAACATCCTTTGGGTGGTGAAGAAAAGACACGTCGTGGCGGGCCGGTGTCGGGGACCGCAGGTGTCACGGGGTCCGTCGGTACCACGGGGGCCGTGCGGGAACCGTCGTCGGTGGTGCGGGGCCGCGCGGAGACCGGCGTAGGCGGTGCGCGGCCCGCGCGGGGAGGTCAGTGGTCGCGGGGGAGGTCAGTGGTGCAGGATCTTGGAGAGGAAGTCCTTGGCGCGGTCGCTGCGCGGATTGCTGAAGAACTGGTCCGGCGCCGCCTCTTCCACGATGCGGCCGTCCGCCATGAACACCACCCGGTTGGCGGCCGAACGGGCGAAGCCCATCTCATGGGTGACCACGACCATGGTCATGCCGTCCCGGGCGAGCTGCTGCATGACCTCCAGGACCTCGTTGATCATCTCGGGGTCCAGGGCCGAGGTCGGCTCGTCGAAGAGGATGACCTTGGGGTCCATGGCCAGGGCGCGGGCGATCGCGACACGCTGCTGCTGGCCGCCGGAGAGCTGCGCGGGGTACTTGTCGGCCTGGGTGGCGACGCCGACCCGGTCGAGCAGGGCGCGCGCCCGCTCCTGGGCCTTGGCCTTGTCCGTCCTGCGGACCTTGATCTGGCCCAGCATCACGTTCTCGAGGACGGTCTTGTGGGCGAAGAGGTTGAACGACTGGAAGACCATGCCGACATCGGCGCGCAGCCGGGCCAGCTCCCTGCCCTCCTGCGGCAGCGGCCTGCCGTCGATCCGGATCTCGCCCTCGTCGATGGTCTCCAGGCGGTTGATGGTGCGGCACAGCGTGGACTTTCCGGAACCCGAGGGTCCGATGACCACGACGACCTCGCCACGGGTGATGGTCAGGTCGATGTCCCGGAGCACGTGCAACGCGCCGAAGTGCTTGTTCACGCCCCTCAGAACGACCAGTTCGTCGGTTGTGGCCGCCGAGTCGTCGGCCACCGATGCTGCGGTCATGACTGGTTTGGCTCCGTCCTCACTCGGTTTCGGAGGACAGTAATGACGGCGCCCGACCAGCGTCATTACATCTGAGGGAGATCTGAGCATCACGATCGGGTAGCGGTCGTGCACATGTGGTAGCCGCGGCCGGATTTCCGCGTACCGGCTGAATAACGGTAGGCGTACGCAACCGGAAGCCTCTTGACGCCGTCCTTGTTCATCGGCGTGACTGCCTTGGTGCACGCGTCCGCGTGCCCACGTTCGCGTGGACGACGTTTCCGCCCTCGGGCGGGTGACTCCTTCCGACCAGGGGGCGTGCCCGTTTCGGCGGGCCGGCATCGGCACGGGACCGTCACGACCACTGCATCCGGAGGGGGCCGGTATGAGACTGCTTCTCGTCGAGGACGACAACCATGTCGCGGCCGCCCTGTCCGCGGTGCTGGCCCGGCACGGCTTCGACGTCACACACGCCCGCAACGGTGAGGAGGCCCTGCGGGCGCTGGTCCCGGAGGGCGCCGGTTTCGGTGTGGTGCTGCTCGACCTGGGCCTGCCCGACCAGGACGGCTACGAGGTGTGCGGCAAGATCCGCAAGCGCACCAGCATCCCGGTGATCATGGTGACCGCGCGGTCCGATGTGCGCTCCCGGATCCACGGCCTGAACCTGGGCGCCGACGACTACGTGGTCAAGCCCTACGACACCGGGGAACTGCTCGCGCGGATCCATGCCGTCGCCCGGCGCACCCCGCATCTGGACGACACGGGGGCCACCGAGACGGTGCTGCGGCTGGGGCCGGTCCATGTCGAACTGCCCACCCGGCGGGTGAGTGTGGCGGGTGCGGTGGTCCAGCTGACCCGCAAGGAGTTCGACCTGCTGGCGCTGCTGGCCCAGCGGCCCGGCGTGGTGTTCCGCCGGGAGCAGATCATCAGCGAGGTGTGGCAGACCAGTTGGGAGGGGACCGGACGCACCCTGGAGGTGCATGTCGCCTCGCTCAGGTCCAAGCTGCGGATGCCCGCGCTGATCGAGACCGTACGCGGCGTCGGGTACCGGCTCGTCGCCCCGGCCGTCTAGCGGGGCCGGGTGCGCGCACGTCTGCTTCCGCTGCTCATCGTGCTGCTGGCGGCCGTACTGCTGGCGCTCGGGGTGCCGCTCGCGGTGAGCCTCGCGGCCGCCCAGCAGCAGCGGGTGGTCGTCGACCGGATCGACGACACGGCACGCTTCGCGGCCCTCGCGCAGTTCGTCACCGACCGCCCCTCCACCGGCTCCCCGGCGGTGGGCGAGGACGAGCGCGGGGAGACCCTGCGCAAGGAACTCGCGATGTACTACGGCGTCTACGGCATCCGCGCCGGGGTCTTCTACCGCGACGACGTACCCATGGCACATGCGCCGGAGGACTGGTACCTGCCGCAGGAGGGCGAGGGCCGGGACGCCTTCAACGAGGCGCTCCTCGGGCGCCGCAGCCATGATCCGGAGCAGGTGTGGCCCTGGCAGCGGAACCGGCTGGTGGTCGCCTCCCCGGTGATCCGCGACGGCGATGTCGTCGCCGTGGTCGTCACCGACTCGCCGACCGGGCAGATGCGGTCCGAGATCCTGCACGGCTGGCTGCTCATCGGCGCCGGGGAGATCGCCGCGATGCTGCTGGCGGTGGGTGCGGCGCTGCGACTGACGGGCTGGGTGCTCAGGCCCGTACGGGTGCTGGACGCGACGACCCACGACATCGCGACCGGGCGCCTGAAGTCGCGGGTCGCGGCCGCCGGGGGACCGCCGGAACTGCGGCGCCTGGCACGCTCGTTCAACGAGATGGCGGACCATGTGGAGGAGGTCCTGGAGCAGCAGCGCGCCTTTGTCGCCGACGCCTCCCACCAGTTGCGCAATCCGCTCTCCGCGCTGCTGCTGCGGATCGAGCTGCTCGCTCTCGAACTGCCCGAGGGCAATGCGGAGATCGCCTCGGTGCGCACCGAGGGCAAGCGGCTGGCGCGGGTCCTCGACGATCTGCTGGACCTGGCACTCGCCGAGCACGCCGAGGCCGATCTGCTGGTCACCGACGTCGGAGCGCTGGCCGCCGAGCGGGTGGCCGCCTGGAGCCCGGCCGCCGAGGCCAAGGGCGTACGGCTGAGCGGGAGTTGTCCGGCCACCACGGCCTGGGCCGACCCGGTCACCCTCTCCAGCGCGCTGGACGCGGTGATCGACAACGCGGTGAAGTTCACCCCGGAGGGGGAGCGGGTGGAGGTCGCGGTGGCGGTGGACGGGGCATGGGCCACGGTGGTGGTCACCGACGGCGGTCCCGGCCTCGGCGACGAGGAACTGGCCCGGGTCGGGGACCGTTTCTGGCGCAGCGCGGCCCATCAGAACATCAAGGGCTCGGGACTCGGACTGTCGATCACCCGGACACTGCTGGCCGCGGGCGGCGGTTCCATCGCCTACGCCCGCCATGAGCCGCGCGGGCTGAGAGTGACGGTCACGGTGCCGCGCTCGGTTCCGGGGGGCGGGGCGCGGGAAGCGTGAGCCGTACCCGGGGCCCTCGAGGGGGCCCCGGGTGCGCCGAGCGCGAGGGGGCTACGGCTTGACCGAGCGGTAGTAGCGGCGTGCTCCCTCGTGCAGTTCCAGGGGGTCCGTGTAGATCGCCGACCGCAGGTCCACCAGCTGGGCCGCGTGCACCTGGGCGCCGATCCGGTCCCGGCTGTCGATGACCGTGCGGGTGAGCTTCTCGGTCAGGTCCGCGTCCGTGTCCTCCCGGGTGACCAGGAGATTGGCGACGGCCACGGTCGGCACGGAGGCGCCCTGCTGGGACTCCGGATAGGCGTCGGCGGGCATCACCGCGGCCCGGTAGTAGCCCGAGGCGCCGCCCTGGGCGTGCAGCTTCGCCACCAGGTCGCTGCCGATGGGCACCAGGCGGATCGGGAAATTGTTCGACAGCTGGGTGATCGCGCTGGTGGGCAGGCCGCCCGACCAGAAGAACGCGTCGATCCGGTTCTGCTTCAGCAGCCCGGGCATGGTCCCTATGCCGTCGGACAGGGTGGTGATGTCCTTCTCGGGGTCCAGCCCGGCCGCGGCGAGCACATGGTCCGCCACCAGCCGCACCCCCGAGCCGCCCGGCCCGACGGCCACGGTCCGCCCCTTCAGGTCGGCCACCGACCGGACGGGGGAGGAACGCGGCACCACCAGATGCACATAGTCGTCGTAGAGCCGTGCGCAGCCGCGCAGCCGGTCGGCGCCGGGTCCGTTCGCCAGCCGGTAGGCCTCCACCGCGTCGGCGGCGGCGATGGTGAAGTCCGCCTGGCCGGTGGCCACCCGCCGTACGTTCTCCTGCGAGCCGTCGCTGTTCAGCAGCCGGACGTCCAGCCCGGGCAGGTCCTTGGCGATCGCGTGCCGCAGCAGCGTGCCGTACTTCTGGTAGACGCCGGTCGGGGTGCCGGTGCTGAAGGTGACCGTGCCGCTCGGGGACTCCTTGCCGAGCGGCAGCAGCCACCACAGCAGCAGCCCGAGGACCGCGAAGGCGGCCGTCGAGCCCAGCAGCGCGCGGCGCCGGCTCATCCGGGGGAGTGCCTGGAGCATGCGGGCGATCCTGCCAGGCCGCACACCCTCCTGACCAGGGCGGGGCGCGCCGGAGAGCCGGGTGGGACGCGGTGGGCGGCTGGTGGGGAGTGCCGCGCAGGGCCGGGTGGGGAGCGCGGCGCAGGGCCGGGTGCGGGGGCGGCGCGAGGCCGGGCGGGGTGCGGGGGGCGGGCCGGTAGGGTCGCCGGATGCATCCTTCACCCGCCTCCCTCGTCCGAGAGTTCCATCTCGCCTTCGGCCTCGACGCCCGTACCGTGCCGACCGAGGTCTCCCCGGAGCTGGCCGCGCACCGCGGTGAGCTGCTCGCCGAAGAGGCCGCGGAGGTCGCGGAGGTGGCCGTCACGGGTCCGCTGGACAAGCTGGCCCATGAGCTGGCCGACCTGGTCTACGTGGCCTACGGCACCGCTCTGGTGCACGGGATCGACCTGGATGCCGTGATCGCCGAGATCCACCGCGCCAATATGACCAAGATCGGCCCGGACGGCACGGTCGCCCGGCGCCAGGACGGCAAGGTCCTCAAGGGCGACCACTACCGGGCCCCGGACGTCTCGGCCGTGCTGCGCGGCCAGGGCTGGGCGCCCTCACCGGTGTAGAAACCGCTCCACGGCCGCGAACCCCTCGTGGACCAGGTCGAACAGCGACTCGTCCACGGGGGGTTCGGCGGTCCAGCGCTCGAAGGCGACGCGGAAGACCGTCGTCGCGGTCTCGGCGGCGTACTGCGCCTCGGCCGCCCCGAGGCCCCGCTCCCGCAGGGTCCCCGCCAGCGCGGCCGCCCAGGACGCCAGCTTCACCAGCTCGCGTTCGCGCAGGTCCGGGGAGTGCCGGATGATCCGGGTCCGCAGCACCAGCCGTTCCCGGCGCGGTTGCAGAGTGCCGGTGAGCGCCTTCAGCCCGGCGAGGGTCGCCTCCAGGGGGGAGGCGCCGTCCGGTACGGCGGCCGCCGCCGCGGTGAAGACGTCCCGCAGCGCCTCCTCGTCGCCGAACAGGATCTCCTTCTTGTCGGGGAAGTGCCGGAAGAACGTCCGTTCGGTGAGCCCGGCCCGCTCGGCCACGGCCGCCGCCGTCACCTCGGCGAACCCCCGCTCCGCGTACAACTCCAGCGCGGCGTCCTGTAGTCGGCGCCGTCCGTCCGGCTTCCATCGGCTCATGGGGGCATCGTACCCGTGGTGATGTCAGGGCCTGACATCACGACGATTCGGCGCTACGATCACCATCGATGGCAGTCACTGACATCGCTGCCGTCCGTCATGTCTCCCCTCACCCTTGGGACCGCCACGCCATGACCACGATGCGATCCGACGTACGCGCACTCCTCGACCAGCTGGCCGCCGCGGGCGGACCGGGGATCGAGGAGCAGACTCCGCAGGCCGCCCGCGACGGTATGCGCGCGATGCTGCCCGTCGTCGACCTCCCGATGCCCGAACTCGCCACCGTGCGGGAGCTGTCCGTGCCCGCGGAGCACGGAACGGTCCCGGCCCTGCTGCTCGACCCCCGCGCACACCGCGACCCGGGCCCGCTCGTCGTCTGGTACCACGGCGGGGGCTTCGTCACCGGGGGCCTCGACAGCCATCGCAGCTTCGCCGCCGACCTCGCCCGCCGACTCGACCTGCCGGTGCTGCTGGTCGCCTACCGGCTCGCGCCGGAGGCGCCCTACCCCGCGGCGCCCGACGACGCGGAGACCGTCGCGCGCTGGGCGGCCGCGAACCCGGCCGAGCTGGGCCGCGCCGTGGACGCGCTGGTCCTCGGCGGTGACAGCGCGGGCGCCACACTCGCCATCGCCACGGCCATGGCGCTGCGCGACACGCCCGCACCGCTCCCGGTCCTGGCCCATCTCGTGCTCTACCCGGCGACGGACCACACCCGGCCCTACCCCTCCCACCGGGAGTTCGCCGAGGGGCATCTGCTCACCGAGGCGAGCCGCCGCTGGTACTACGCCCACTACCGGCCCACCGTCACCGACGTCCGCGCCTCGCCGCTCCTCGGCGAGGCAGCCGGGCTGCCGCCCGCCGTGGTGGTCACCGCCGGACTCGACCCGCTCCGCGACGAGGGCCGCGCCTACGCCGCGGCGCTCGTCACGGCGGGCGTCCCGACCACCTTCCTGGAGGCGGAGGGCACCATCCACGCCTTCGCCGTGCTGCGCCGCGCCCTCCCCTCCTCGCAGCGCGACATCGCCGCGGCGACGGCGGCGCTGCGCGCGATGCTGGAGGGGGCGGGGAGGCCGGTGAGCCACCCGGTCGGCGTCGACCGGGCGGCCACGGCCGCTTCCTGACGGCCGCCGTCGAACCGGCGGACCCCTCCGCTTTCCCGCGGTGACAGCCGACCCGACGCCGGCCGCTGCCGACCGGACGGCCACCATCAACCCTGACGGCCACCCCCCGGCGGCCCACCGCCCATCCGGTGGCCCACCGCCGACCCGGCGGCGGCCGCCGCCCGCCCCGTCGGTCGCCCCCTAGACTGGGGCCGCTCTCGGGGTACGGCCGGGGCGGGAAGGGGACGACGGCGGTGGCGGCAGGTGGCGGTGGTTTCGCGGAGGATCCGTCCGCCGAGGTGTGGGCGGAGGCGGCCGCCGCGTTCGGGCTGCTGGCCTCGCCCGCGCGACTGCACATCGTGTGGGCGCTCGCCCAGGGCGAGAGCGATGTGACCGGACTCGCCGCACGCGTCGGCGGGGCACTGCCCGCCGTCAGCCAGCACCTGACCAAGCTGAAACTCGCCGGACTGGTGCGCTCCCGCAGGGAGGGCCGCCGACAGGTGTACTTCGTCGACGACCCCGACATCGTGACCGTGGTGCGCCTGGTGGTGGACCAGCTCGGCGCCCGCGACACCCTGACCCGCGTCCCGGCGGCCCGGCTCCGTGGCCTCTGAGACCGCAGCACCGTCGCCGTCCCCGGCCACGGGCGCCGGTCCGGCCCCCGCCGAGCCGACCGCGCTCCAGGAGCTGCGCCGCCTGCGCACCGGCCCCCGGGGGCTCACCGACCCGGAGGCGGAGGCCCGGCTCGCGGAACTCGGCGAGAACACGCTCCCCGACACCCGTACCCCCTCCTGGTCCCGCCGTTTCGTCCGCGGTCTGCGCGATCCCTTCACCACGGTCCTGCTCTGCCTCGGCCTGGTCTCCGCCACTGTCAGCGCCTGGGGCACCGCCTGTGTGATCCTCTCCCTCGTCGGCGTCAGCTGCCTGCTGCGCGCCACCGGCGAGCACCGGGCCGACCGCTCGACGGCCGCGCTGCGCGAACTGGTCCCCACCACCGCGACCGTGCTGCGCCGACCGGACCGGGACCGGCCGCCCGAGGAACGCGAGACACCCGCGGCCGAACTGGTGCCCGGCGACATCGTCCGCCTCGCCCCCGGCGACCTGGTCCCGGCCGATGTGCGGCTGCTGCGCGCCCACGGGCTGACCGTGCACCAGGCGGCGCTGACCGGCGAGTCGGCACCGGTGGCCAAGGACGCCGCCGAGGCTCCCGCGACCCCCGCGGGCGGCGGCCCCTTCGACCACCCCCGGTTGTGCTTCCAGGGCAGCAGCGTCGTCACCGGCAGTGCCACCGCGCTGGTCCTGGAGACCGGCCCCCGGACCCGGTTCGCCCGGGCCCATCGTGCCCCCGCCCGGCGCGAGGCGAGCGCCTTCGAACGGTCCGTTCACGGCATCTCCTGGGTGCTGATCCGGTTCATGCTGCTCACCCCGCCGCTGGTGCTGATGACCAACGCCACCCTGCGCGACCGGGGTCTGGAGACGCTGCCCTTCGCGGTCGCGGTCGCCGTCGGCCTCACGCCCGAGATGCTCCCGGTCATCGTCACCAGCTGCCTGGCCCGCGGCGCCCGGCAGCTCGCCCGTACCCACGGCGTGATCGTCAAACGGTTGCCCGCCCTGCACGACCTGGGCGCGGTCGACGTCCTGTGCGTCGACAAGACCGGCACCCTCACCGAGGACCGGCCCGTCGTCCGGCGCGCCCTGGACGGCACCGGCCGGGACGCCCCCGAGGTGCTGAACCGGGCCGCCGCGGCCGCCTGGTGGACCCTTCAGCTCGCCGACCTGCCCGCCCCGGACGTCCTCGACGAAGCGCTCCTGGACGCGGCCGACGGAAGCTGGGAGGCGTACGAGGGCGTCGCCGCCGTGCCCTTCGACCCGGTCCGACGACTGGCCACCGCCGTGGTCCGCGGCGGCCTCGGCTCCCACACCCTCCTCGTCAAGGGCGCCCCCGAAGCCGTACTGGAGCGCTGCGCGCTGGAGCCCGCCGAGCGGGAGCGGCTGCTCGCGCTCGCCGCCCGCGAGGCCGCGGACGGACTGCGGGTGATCGCCCTGGCCACCGCCGACCGTCCCGCCCGGACCCGCCCCTACACGCCCGCCGACGAACGGGGCCTGGACTTCAGCGGGTTCGTCACCTTCCGGGACGCCCTCGCCCCGACCGCCGCCCGCGCCCTGCGGGACCTCGCCGCCCGCGGTGTCACGGTACGGATCCTCACCGGCGACCACCCCGGCACCGCTGCCCGCGCCTGCCGCGACCTCGGGCTCGACCCCGGCGAGGTACGGACCGCGGGCGCCCCGGACGACCACACCGCGCGCGTCGTCGCCCGGTGCACCCCCGAGGACAAGGCGCGGATCGTCACCGAGCTGCGCCGGTCCGGGCACACCGTCGGCTTCTTCGGCGACGGCGTCAACGACGTGCCCGCGCTGGGCGCCGCCGACGTCGGGATCGCCCCGCGCGACGCCGTCGAGGTGGCCCGCCGCAGCGCGGACACCGTCCTCGCCTTCAAGGACCTCGGCGCGATCGACCACGCCGTCGCCGCAGGCCGCCACAGCAGCGGCAACATCGCCGCGTATCTGCGCGTCACCCTCTCCTCCAACCTCGGCAACGTCGTCGCGATGCTCGCCGCGGGCCTCCTCCTGCCCTTTCTGCCGATGCTCCCCGCCCAGGTCCTCGCGCAGAACCTGTGCTTCGACGCGGCCCAGCTCGCCTTCGCCCGCGACCGCCCCGCCGCCGATGCGCTCGCCCGCCCCACCGTGCTGCGCCCGCGCGACTTCCTCCGCTTCATCACCGGCTTCGGCCTGCTCAACGCCGTCGCCGACCTCGCCACCTTCGCCGTCCTCGCACTCTCGCTCGACGGGCCCGACGCGCTGGACGACCGGGCGGTCTTCCACTCGGCCTGGTTCACCGAGAACCTGCTCACCCAGGCCCTGGTGATGGTGCTGCTGCGCTCCGGCCGACGTGCCGCCGAGGGGCGCGGTCCTGGCCCGGTCGGCCGGGCCGCGATCGTGCTCGCCGCGGTCGCCCTCCTGCTGCCCTTCACCCCGCTCGGCGCCGCACTCGGCCTGACCGCGCTGCCGGTGGGCCACTACCTGCTGCTCGCCGCCGTCCTGGCGCTGTACGCGGCGGCCCTGTGGGCGGTCCGGGCGTTCTACGAACGGCGCTCCGCGGCGCTTGGCGGCCATCCGTAGGTCACGTTTCGGCCCTGGTGCGCTCTCTCCCCTTCCGGTCCACCCCATCACTTGTACAGTTGCGCAAAGTGGCAACCATGGCGGGCGGGCGGCAGAAGGCTCTCGCCCGCGGCGCGGAAGGGCGGTGCGGTCAATGCTCCGCAACGGACTGGAACCCTGGCACCTGCTGATCGTGGCCCTGGTCGTGATCGTGGTGTTCGGCTCGAAGAGGCTGCCGGACACCGCCCGTGCGCTCGGCAAGTCGATGCGCATCCTCAAGAGCGAGGCCAGGGCGATGCGGGACGAGGGCGCACCGTCGGCCGCCACCCCCGAATCCGCCCCCGCCCCTGCCCCCGGGCTCGCCCCGGTCGCGCCCGCACCGGCCCGGACCTCCGCCGAAGCCACGACCGCTCCCGCACCGGCCTTTCCCGCCGCGGCCGGACCTGCTACGGCCGTTCCCGCCGCGGCCGAACACCCCACGGCTGAACCCCCGGCCACCGCCTCCTGATCCGAAGCCTTCGCGCCTGATCAGGCCGGTTCCGGCTCAGGGGCTGGCGCTGTCGTAGCCGTAGGCCAGCGGCTCGGAGCGGGAGCCCGGCCTGCGCCGGTACACGTACAGCGCCGCCACCTGGACCCCGTCCGCCGGGTCCTCGACCCGGCAGGGATACGTCACCTGGAGCACCGAGGGCCGGTCCGCGACCCGCATGCGCAGGCCGTTGGCCGGTCCGCCCGAGAGGACCGCTGTTTCCCACTTCGTCGTGACATGAACGTCCATGTCTGAACTGTAGAGTTGCGCACTCGTCCCAGGGTTGTGACCTGCGCCACCCGGTGGCCGCCCCCGGACACCTCTCGGGTCACTCCCACTCAGCCGGTCGGCCGCGGGTCCACCGGCAGGTCCAGCCGGAACAGCGCCCCGCCGCCCGGCGCCTGATGAGCCGTCAGTTCCGCGTGGTGGGTCCCGGCGATCTGGCGGGCCATGGCCAGGCCCAGACCGGAGCCGGGCAGGGCGCGGGCGGTGCGGGACCGGTAGAAGCGGTCGAAGACATGCGGCAGGTCGGCCGCGTCGATGCCGGGGCCGTGGTCCCGCACAGTGATCTCCAGCGCCGTGCCGTCCGGAGCGAGCCGCGCGGCCACCTCCACCCGGCCGCCGGGCGGGGAGAACTTCGCCGCGTTGTCCAGGAGGTTGGAGAAGAGCCGGGCCAGACGGCTCGGCACGGCTGCCGTGAGCGCCGCCGCGGCCGCGGGACCGGCGTCGAAGGAGAAGACGACATGCGGCCAGTGGTCGTGGGCCGCGGCCACGGTGTGCTCCAGGACCGACACCGGCCGCACCGGCTCCAGCGCCTGGTGCGGCTCCTCGTCGCGGGCCAGGTCGATCAGGTCGTTGACGAGGGTGGTCACCTCCCGCAGCTGACGTGTCAGGGCACCCGTGGCGCGGTCCCGCTGCCGCGGGGTCAACTCATCCACCCGCAGCAGGATTTCCGCGTTGGACCGCAGCGCCGTCAGCGGGGTGCGCAGTTCGTGGGAGGCGTCGGCGACCAGCCGCCGCTGCGCGCTGACGGACTCCTCCAGGGCGTCGAGCATGGTGTTGATGGTGACCGCGAGCCGGGTGATCTCGTCCTCGCGGCCCCGCGGCCCGGTCGGCAGCTCGATCCGCAGCCCGGCGTCCCGGGTCGCCGTGATCCGCTCCGCGGTCGAGGTCAGCCGGGTCACCGGCGCCAGTCCGGAACGGGACACCCAGTAGCCCAGCAGCGCCGCCACCGGCACGCCCGCCCCGCCGATCACCGCCAGCAGACCGGCCGCCTGGCGCTCGGCCCGCTGCACCCCGTCCGAGCGCAGCGCCACCTGCATCGCCATCCCCTTGCGGGCCTGTGTGGTCAGCACCCGCACGGCCAGGCCGTCCACCGTGGCGGTGCTGAAGTAGGGCGCCCGCCGCCCGGCCGCGACCTCGCGCGCCGCCGGTCCCACGGGCAGCAGATACGGCTTGTGCGGATCGTCGGCCGCCTGCTCGGGGACCAGCTGGGCGCAGGCGGGCGCGGCCAGGAAGCGGCACTCGCCCGCCTGGACACCGGGCCCCTCCGCCTTGTACTGCTGCACGGCGAGCGTGGCGGACTGGGTGAGCTGAAGGTCGAACTGGCGGTGCAGGGTGTAGGAGGTGACCGCGTAGGCGCCCGCGCACACGGCCAGCGCCACGCCCGCCACCGCCGCGGAGGCGGTCAGGGCCAGCCGGCGGCGCAGCGGGGGCCGCCGGTGGCGGCTCGGCCGGGTCACCGCTCGTCCAGCCGGTAGCCGACGCCGTGCACCGTGTGCACCAGCCGCGGGGCGCCGTCGGCCTCCAGCTTGCGGCGCAGATAACCGACGTAGACGGCCAGTGAGTTGGAGTCCGGACCGAGGTCCCGGCCCCACACCCAGCGCATGATCGTCTCGCGTTCCAGGACCTGCCCCGGGTGGCGCAGCAGCAGTTCCAGCAGCGCCCACTCGGTGCGGGTGAACTCCAGCCGCCGCCCGGACCGCAGCGCGGTGCGGGTCTCCGGATCGGCGATCAGGTCCGAGAAGCGCAGCTGGGTCGCCGACGGCGGCTCACCGGGCCCGGTGCGGCGCAGCAGGGCCCGCAGCCGCGCGGACAGCTCGTCCAGCGCGAACGGCTTGACCAGATAGTCGTCCGCCCCCGCGTCCAGGCCGTCCACCCGGTCGCTGACCGCGTCGAGCGCGGTGAGCACCAGGATCGGCGTGCGGTCGCCCAGGGCCCGCAGATGGCGGCACACCGCGAGCCCGTCCACCACCGGCATCATCACGTCCAGCACCAGGGCGTCCGGCTCCCAGTCCGCCACGGCCGCCAGCGCGGCGAGCCCGTCCGCCGCCCCCCGCACCACAAAGCCCTCCAGGGCGAGGCCGTCCTCCAGGGCGGCCCGCACCTCGGGGTCGTCATCCACGACGAGCACCTGCGCGGCGGCACGGGGAACGTCCTGAGCTGCGTCATTCATGGCACCAGCCTGCCAAAGGGTGCTCTTAGAAGCCTCTTAGGGCGGACCGGGAGCGTGCCGGGCATGGATACTCCGCTCTCCGTCGTGATCGGTGCCGGGGGCACCGGTGGCCATATCTATCCCGGGCTGGCCCTCGCGGACGCGCTGCGCCGCCGGGTGCCCGACGCGGTGATCTCGTTCGTGGGCACCGAGCGCGGTCTGGAAGGCCGCCTCATACCCGGCGCGGGCCACCGCCTCCACACGGTCGACATGATCCCGTACGACCGCTCCCTGGGCGCCAAGCGCTTCACGCTGCCCGCCGCGCTGCTCAGGTCGGCCGGGCAGTGCCGCACCATCCTGCGCGAGCAGCGCGCGCAGGTCGCCGTGGGGATGGGCGGCTATCCGAGCGCGCCCGTCATCCTCGGCGCCCGGATGTCCGGCCTGCCCAGCCTCATCCACGAGTCGAACGCGGTGCCCGGCCGGGCCAACGCCTTCGCGGCCCGGCTCACCCCGCATGTCGCACTCGCCTTCGCGGCCGGCGGCGCCCGGCTGCCCGCCTCCAGCAGGCCCGAGGTCGTCGGCATGCCACTGTCCGGCCCGCTGGCCGCCCTGGACCGGGCGGCCGAACGGGACGGCGCCCGCCGGGAGCTGGGCATCTCCCCGGACGAGCAACTGGTGCTCGTCAACGGGGGCAGCCTGGGCGCGGCCCGCCTCACCGAGGCGGCCATCGGCCTGGCCACGCGCCGCCGGGACCGCCCCGGCCTGCGGCTGCTGATCAAGACCGGACCGGCCGCCCTGGACGAGACCCGCGCCCGGCTGCGCGCCACGGGGGCGGACCGGGTCGCCGAGGCGGTGGCCTATCTGGACCGCATCGACCGCACCTACGCCGCCGCCGACCTGGTGGTGTGCCGCGCGGGCTCGGCGACCGTCGCCGAACTGGCCACCATCGGGCTGCCCGCGGTCTTCGTGCCGTACCCGCATGCCCCGGGCGACCACCAGACGCACAACGCCCGCACCCTCACCGACATCGGCGCGGGCGTCCTGCTGCCGGACGCGGACACCACCGCCGACTCCCTCGACTCCCTCGTCGGCTCCCTGCTCGACGACCCCGGCCAGCTGCACGCCATGGCCGGGGCCGCCGCCCGGGCCGGTGTCGGCACCCAGCACCGCGACGCCGCGGACCGGCTGGCGCAGCGGGTCCTGCGGCTCGCCGGACACCCCCTGACCCCGTCCATCACCTCCGTCTCCACCGCACAGTGAGGAAACGCACCGCCATGCACGCACCCGACTTCTTCCAGGGCCGCACGGTCCTCGTCACCGGCGCCGAGGGTTTCATCGGCTCCACCCTCGTCGACCTCCTCCTCGGCCAGGGCGCGAAGGTCCGCGCCCTGGTCCACTACAAGCCGTACGCGGAGCACGGCAACCTCGCCCACCTCCAGGACGATCCGCGGATCGAGCTGATCGCGGGCGATGTGCGCGACCCGGGCCGGGTGATGGACGCCGTCGCGGGCTGCGACACCGTCTTCCACCTCGCCGCCCTGATCGGCATCCCCTACAGCTACGACTCCCCGGGCGCCTATGTCGCCGTCAACGTCACCGGCACCGAGAACATCGCCGAGGCCTGCCGCCGCCACCAGGTGCGCCGCCTGGTGCACACCTCCACCAGCGAGGTCTACGGCACCGCCCTGACCGTTCCGATCGGCGAGGACCACCCGCTCCAGCCCCAGTCGCCCTACTCCGCCTCGAAGATCGGCGCCGACATGATGGCGCTCTCCCACCACCACGCCTTCGAGCTGCCGGTGACGGTGGTGCGCCCCTTCAACACCTACGGCCCCCGCCAGTCCGCGCGTGCCGTGATCCCCACGATCCTCGCCCAACTGCACTCCGGCGCCCGCGAGATACGCCTCGGCTCGCTCACCCCCACCCGCGACTTCACCTATGTCACCGACACCGCCCGCGGTTTCCTCGCGGTGGCCCAGTGCGACCGGGCGCTCGGCGAGGTCGTCAACCTCGGCACCGGCGAGGAGATCGCCATCGGCGACCTGGCGCGCAAGCTGATCGCCGCCTCCGGACGGGACGCCGACATCGTCGTCGACGACGCCCGGCTGCGGCCCACCGGCAGTGAGGTCCACCGGCTGCTGTCGGACAACTCCCGCGCCCGCACCTGGGCCTCCTGGAAGCCCGAGGTCTCCCTCGACGAGGGCCTGCGCCGCACCTCCGACTGGGTCCGGGACAACGTCCACCTCTTCGCCCCCGGCCGGTACGCGGTCTGACGTCCCCGGAGGAGGGAGCGGTCATGAGCCGTCATTCCAAACGGTCCCGGCGCGGGCGCCCGCGCGGCCGCCGGGTCCGCCGGGCGGTGCTGGTCCTCACCGGGCTGGTGCTGCTCGGCGTGGCAGGGCTGGGCTGGGCGGTGCTGCGGCTGGACCGCAGCATCTCCGCCTTCGACGGGGCGGGCCTCGCCAAGGACCGCCCCTCGGCGGGTTCGTCCCGCGGCGAGAACGTCCTGGTCATCGGGTCCGATGCGCGCACGGGCGGCAACAGCGCCCTCGGCGGCGGCGACAGCGACGACGTGGGCCGGTCGGACACCACCTTCCTGCTGCATGTCTTCGCCGACCGGCGGCATGCGACCGCCGTGTCGATCCCGCGCGACACCCTGGTGACCCTTCCGCCCTGCCGCCTGCCGGACGGCAGGTGGACCAGGTCCCGGCCGAACACCCCGTTCAACGAGGCGTATTCCACGGGCGAGAGCGCCGCCGGGAACCCCGCCTGCACCCAGAACACGGTGGAGCGGCTGACCGGGCTCCGGGTGGACCACACGGTCGTGGTCGACTTCAAGGGCTTCGCCGCCCTGACCGAAGCGGTCGGCGGCGTCACGGTGTGCATGCCGCGGGACATCTACGAGAAGGATCTCGACCCCAACCGGGCCACCCGCGGCTCCCTGCTGTTCAGGAGGGGACAGCAGAGGGTCGCCGGCCAGCGGGCGCTGGACTACGTCCGCATCCGGCACGGCATCGGCGACGGCTCGGACATCGGCCGGATCCGCCGCCAGCAGGCCTTCCTGGGCGCCCTGATCAAGAAGATCAAGACGGACGGGCTCACCCCCACCAGGCTGCTCCCGCTCGCGGACGCCGCGACCAAGTCCCTCACCGTCGATCCGGGCCTGGCCTCGGCGGGCAAGCTGGTCTCCTTCGCCCTCTCGCTGAAGAACGTCGACCTCCGCGACACCGCCTTCGTGACCGTCCCCTGGCGCTACGACGGCAACCGCGTCGCCCTCGTCGAACCGGACGCCTCCCGGCTGTGGGCCGCCCTCAAGGCGGACCGCCCCGCCCCGGCCCACGGCGGCGGCCCCACCGGTTCGGCCAAGGCGCCCTCGCCCGGCAACACCCGCACGGCCGACGAGGACCCCTGCTCCGGGCTGACCTACGGCACCGGGGGCTGACCTGGGCGTGTGTGCCGCTACCGGCGATGCAGCAGCCGCGCCGAGAGCAGCTTGGGGTCGGTGCCCGAGACATAGGCCGCGTCGGTGACGTAGACCGTGTTGCCGCGGCGGGCGACGGAGGTGGGGTTGCGCAGTCCGTCGGCGGCGGTCAGGACCACGGTGTGCGAGCCGTCGGCACGGACCAACTCCACGTCCGCGCCCTGGTTGTCGGCGGCCAGCACGCTGTCGCCCTCGCCGGTGAAGGCGAAGTCGTCCACCGACCCCAGACCGTCGGCGACGGTGTGCACGGCCCCGGCCTCGCCATGGCGGCCGATCGGGATGCGCACCAGCGTGCCCCGGTCCATGTTGGTCACCCAGAGCGCATGGTGACGGACCTTCAGCCCGTTGGCGCCGAAGCCGTCCGCGGTACGTGCCTCCAGCTCGGGCCCCGCCTTCCAGACCGCGGCCGCCCCGCCGCCCCGCGGAATGCGCCAGACGGCGCCCCGCGCGGAGTCGGTGGCGTAGAAGGAATCCCCGTACAGGACAAGCCCGTTGGGCACGCTGCCGCCCGGCAGGGCGGCGATCCGGCTCGGGGCGGAGCCCGGCCGCAGCCGCCACAGCCCGGTCAGCGCGTCGGTGCCCGCCGAGTAGAGCACATACAGGGTGCCGTCCGGGGCCCGGACGATCCCGCCCGCGAAGGCCCGGCCCGTCAGGGGTGCGCGGGTCCCGTCCGGCGGGGCCGGCAGGGTGCCGAGGACATGCAGTGCCCCGTCCGGGGTGAGCCGGTCGACCTGGTGGGAGAAGGCCATGGTCAGCACGGTGGAACCGTCCGCCTCCACCGTCAGGTTCTCCGGCTGCTGGCCCGCCGCCGGATCCAGATGCCGTACGACATGGGCGGGCCCGAGCGGAGGGGCCGCCGCGGACGCCCCCGCGGCGAAGACGGCGAGGGAGGCGGCCGCGGCCGTCGCGGCGCAGGCTGTCCTGGTGAGCCACTGCATGACTGAACTCCTGGTTGCTGGTGCTGTTGATTCCCCGGACAGAGACGATGTCTGACGGATCGTCAGGAGTGCTGTGTCCGGCGGTGCTTCCGGGAGTGACGCTAGAAGGGCCGCGGCAGGCGAAGAAGGGTGTGCCGCACCCCCCTCCGGACAGGGTGTGACACACCCCGGCTCGCCGTGCGGCGGGCCGCTACGGTGGGGCGCATGACGAGGGGAAACGAGCTGGGTGACTTCCTGCGCGCGCGCCGCGACCTGCTGTCGCCCGCGGACGCGGGCCTGGTGTCGCACACCGCGCGCCGGGTGAAGGGGCTGCGCCGGGAGGAGGTCGCCCTGCTCGCCGGGGTGAGCACCGACTACTACACCCGGCTCGAACAGGGTCGCGAACGGCATCCCTCCACGCAGGTCCTCGACGCGGTGGCCCGTGCCCTGCGCCTGGACCGGGACGCCGCCGGGTATCTGTTCCGGCTGGCCGAGCCCGCGCCCGGGACCGTGGCCGCGGCGGCCTCACCTGCCGTCGCCCCCGAACTGCGGCGGCTGATGGACCACTTCATCGGTGTACCGGCCTGTGTCGTCGGACCCGCCCTCGACGTCCTCGCCGCCAACGCCGTGGCACGGCAGCTCTACGGCGGTTTCGCCCGCTTCGACAATCTGCTGCGGATGCTGTTCCTCGACCCCTTCGCCCGCCGCTTCTACCTGGACTGGGACCGGGCGGCCCGCGGAGCCGTCAGCTCCCTGCGGGCCCTCGCCGCACCCTTCCCCGACGACCCGCGCGTCACGGAGACCGTGGGCAGCCTCGCCCTGCACAGCCCGGCCTTCGCGGCACTGTGGGCCCGCCACGAGGTGCGGCCGCGGACCAGCGACTCCAAGGACCTCTGGCATCCGCAGCTCGGCGAGATGCATCTGCACTACCAGGCGTTCACGGTCACCGGCGCACCCGGCCAGCATCTGTTCGTCTACTCCGCGGAACCCGGCAGCCCGAGCGCCGACGCCCTGGCCCTGCTGCGGGCCCTCGCCGCGGACGGCGAGGCCGGGCTCCCGCAGGGCCCGGCGCCCGGGGACCCCGCCCCGGCCACCGGCGCCGGGCCGTGCGAACCGGACGGCCACGGCCGCCGGGGCGCCTGACCGCGCCCGCGCCGACCTGCGCGGACGGCGGCGGTCCGGGGCCGCGACAGCGCCGGGGCGGCGTTCTCCGGGGAGCGCCTACCCTTGACCCATGACCAGCAGCAGCGACCGGAGCCGTGCAGTGGACGTTCAGAGCACCATGACGTATGAGATCCGAACGTACGGATGTCAGATGAACGTCCACGATTCCGAGCGGCTGTCCGGGCTGCTCGAGGAGGCCGGATACGTCCGCGCCCCCGAGGGCTCGGACGGCGACGCGGACGTGGTCGTCTTCAACACCTGCGCCGTGCGGGAGAACGCCGACAACCGCCTCTACGGCAACCTCGGCCGCCTCGCGCCCCGCAAGGCCGAACGCCCCGGTATGCAGATCGCCGTCGGCGGCTGCCTCGCGCAGAAGGACCGCGACACCATCGTGAAGAAGGCGCCCTGGGTGGACGTCGTCTTCGGCACGCACAACATCGGCAAGCTGCCCGTCCTGCTGGAGCGCGCCCGGGTGCAGGAAGAGGCCCAGGTCGAGATCGCCGAGTCGCTGGAGGCGTTCCCCTCCACCCTGCCCACCAGGCGCGAGAGCGCCTACGCGGCCTGGGTGTCGATCTCCGTGGGCTGCAACAACACCTGCACCTTCTGTATCGTCCCGGCGCTCCGCGGCAAGGAGAAGGACCGCCGTCCCGGCGACATCCTCGCCGAGGTGGAGGCCCTGGTCGCCGAGGGCGTCTCCGAGATCACCCTGCTGGGACAGAACGTCAACGCCTACGGCTCCGACATCGGCGACCGCGAGGCGTTCAGCAAGCTGCTGCGCGCCTGCGGGAACGTCGAGGGCCTGGAGCGGGTCCGCTTCACCTCCCCGCACCCGCGCGACTTCACCGACGATGTGATCGCCGCCATGGCCGAGACGCCGAACGTGATGCCGCAGCTGCACATGCCGATGCAGTCCGGCTCGGACACCGTCCTGAAGGCGATGCGCCGCTCCTACCGCCAGGAGCGGTACCTGGGCATCATCGAGAAGGTCCGTGAGGCCATCCCGGACGCCGCGATCACCACCGACATCATCGTGGGCTTCCCCGGCGAGACCGAGGAGGACTTCGAGCAGACGATGCACGCCGTGCGCCAGGCCCGCTTCTCCGCCGCCTTCACCTTCCAGTACTCCAAGCGCCCCGGCACCCCCGCCGCGACCATGGAGGACCAGATCCCGAAGGAGGTCGTGCAGGCCCGCTACGAGCGTCTCGTCGCCCTCCAGGAGGAGATCTCCTGGGAGGAGAACAAGAAGCAGGTCGGCCGCACCCTGGAGCTGATGGTGGCCGAGGGCGAGGGCCGCAAGGACGGCGCCACCCACCGGTTGTCCGGACGCGCCCCCGACAACCGCCTTGTCCACTTCACCAAGCCGGACGAGGAGGTCCGCCCGGGCGATGTGGTGACCGTCGAGATCACTTACGCCGCCCCGCACCACCTTCTCGCGGAGGGCCCCGTCCTGGCCGTCCGCCGCACCTCCGCGGGCGACGCCTGGGCGAAGCGCAACGCCGCGGAGTCCGCCAAGCCCGTCGGCGTCATGCTGGGCCTCCCCAAGATCGGCATCCCGGAGCCCCTCCCCGCCGCCGCACCGACCGCCTGCGGCTGCGACTGACGGGAACGGCGCCCGCGGGGGCGAGCGCACGGAGGGGCGCGGGAGCAGTCGCCCGGGGTTACGCTGCGGATCATGCTTGTCGCCGCCGCCGTCTGCCCCTGTCCGCCCCTGCTCGTGCCCCAGGTCGCCGAGGGTGCCGCGCAGGAGCTGGACGGCGCCCGCGCCGCATGCGCGGACGCCCTCGGGGTGCTCGCCGCGGCGCGCCCCGACCGGCTGGTGGCCGTCGGCTCCGCCCCGCAGGGTGGAGGCGGGGCGTATCCGGCGGGGGCCCGGGGGTCGTTCCGCGGGTTCGGGGTGGATGTCGGCGTACGGCTGGGCGGCGCGGGGACCGGCCCGGCCACGTCCGAGCGGGAACTCCCGCTGTCCCTCGCCGTCGCCGCCTGGCTGCTGGAGCGCGTGGGCTGGGAGGACGCGCCGGTCGAAGGTCTCGCGGTGCCCGAGGACCTGGCTCCCCGGCGGTGCGCCGAGACCGGGGCGGCTCTCGCCGGACGGGACGCTCGGGTGGCACTGCTGGTCATGGGTGATGCGAGCGCCTGCCGCTCGGTCAAGGCGCCGGGCTACCTGGACGAGCGGGCGGCCGGTTTCGACACCGCCGCGGCCCGGGCGCTCTCCACGGCCGACCTGGCGGCGCTGCGGGCGCTGGACCCCGGCCTGGCCCGGGAGCTGAAGGCCGCGGGGCGGGCCCCCTGGCAGGTCCTCGCGGGCGCGGCCGAGGGCACGGACCTCACCGGCGCACTGCTCTACGAGGACGCCCCCTACGGGGTCGGCTACCTGGTGGCGGCCTGGTCGTAGCGCATCCGGCCACCCGCCTACCTACGGCGCAGGGCCACTCGCGCTCATACGACCGGCACGTGGCACGGTGGGCCACCCGCGTTCCTACGACGGCACGGAGGCCGCGGAGGGCATCGGGGACGGCCGGGAGGTCTTGCCTCGCGGCCGTCCGCCGATGTGCCGTGCTGTGCGCCGTGCCGTGTCAGGATGCCGGGGGCGGTGGGCCGCCCGCCGGGCCGGTGTCCCGGTGCGCGATGCGTTCCATCGCGTGCTTCGCCTTGCCCGTGCCTGTGTCGATCTTTCCGCTGTACTTGCCCTTGGTCTTCTCGTCGATCATCTTCGCGGCTTTGTCGAGGCCACGATCGACCTTCTCTTCGTGCTGGTGCGCGAAGTTCGAGACCTTGGCCATCAGGTTGTCCACGAGACCCATGGTCCACCTTCCCTGCGAAGCGCGGTTATGTGCGGGCGCCCTCCTCGGCCGCGACCTCGGCAGCCTCCGCGGGGGACTGCTGCCTGGGGATCCCGACACCCTCCTCGACGGCCGGAGCGGTTTCCTCCGCCACCGTCTCCGGCGCGGAGTCGGACCCGGTCTTCCCCTCGGCGGTCTCCCTCGCCTCCGCCGTGTCGTCGGCCGTCGTCTGCGCGGCCTCCGCCGCGGCGGACTGCGCCTCCTCCGTCCTCGCGGGCCGCCGGAAAAGCCGTGCAAAAACGCCCATACCTACTCCATACGTTACTCGTGCGGGCGAAATACCGCGTCGTGCGGTGAGCCCGTTTGCCATGGCCGGCCTTCTGTTCCCGAACCGGTGGCCGTGGCCTCGCATCAGGCAACGACCCCGCATACGGCCCGTAACGTCGCTCGTTCGAGGTGGGGTCCGGAGGTTTGCGAGACTGTTGCGGTGAGTAGCGCAGCTCCCGCACCGCGGGTCATCGCCGTCGTCGGACCGACCGCGGCCGGAAAGTCCGATCTGGGCGTATTTCTCGCCCAGCAGCTCGGCGGCGAGGTCGTCAACGCCGACTCGATGCAGCTCTACCGGGGGATGGACATCGGCACCGCCAAGCTGACGCCCGAGGAGCGCGGCGGCATCCCGCACCATCTGCTGGACATCTGGGACGTGACGGTCGCGGCGTCCGTCGCCGAGTACCAGCGGCTCGCCCGCGCCCGAATCGACGCGCTGCTGGCCGAGGGGCGCTGGCCGGTCCTGGTGGGCGGCTCCGGCCTGTATGTGCGCGGCGCGGTCGACCACCTCGAATTCCCCGGCACCGACCCCGAGGTCCGGGCCCGGCTGGAGGAGGAGCTGACCCTGCGCGGCCCGGGAGCGCTGCACGCGCGCCTGGCCGCCGCCGACCCGGACGCGGCACGGGCGATCCTGCCCGGCAACGGCCGCCGTATCGTCCGGGCGCTGGAGGTCATCGAGATCACCGGCAAGCCCTTCACCGCCAACCTCCCCGGCCATGACTCGGTCTACGACACCGTCCAGATCGGGGTCGACGTGGCGCGCCCCGAACTGGACGACCGCATCGCACGCCGGGTCGACCGGATGTGGGAGGCCGGACTGGTGGACGAGGTGCGCGACCTGGAGGCGCAGGGCCTGCGGGAGGGGCGCACATCGTCGCGCGCGCTCGGGTATCAGCAGGTGCTCACGGCGCTCGCGGGGGAGTGCACGCTGGAAGAGGCGCGCGCGGAGACCGTACGCGCTACCAAGCGCTTCGCGCGCCGTCAGGACTCCTGGTTCCGCCGCGATCCGCGGGTGCACTGGCTCAGCGGCGCGGCGGCGGACCTGCGGGAACTCCCGCAGCAGGCGCTGTCGTTGGTCCAGCGACCGGTTACAGCCTGATCACGTGATGGCATCGGGACGCCCCGCCCGTCATCCGGGCCTCCGGCGGCATGCCATCATCAAGCTTCGATCGACCAAGTGGAGTCCGAGTTGGGAGGGCGCGTGGCGATGGAGGCCGGCCCTCGCGACACCGCAGAGAGCGCGGAGCACGACACGGCGGAGGCCGGAGGCCGACGGCTCAGTTCCGACGGCCCCGAGGAACAGGTCCCGGGCGGTGTGACGGACGACGGTCCGACCGCGGAGGAACAACTGTCCACCGGACCCGAGGTCGAGGTGGAACTGCGCCCCCAGCGCCGACTGCGGATCTGGCAGCTCGCCCCCATCGTGGCGCTGGCGGCGCTGGGCTCCCTGATGTTCGCGTTCCCGCTCGCGTTCGAGTTCGGGGACGGCGGCGCCGTGGTCGCCATGCTCGGCCTGCTGATCTTCTCCTGCGCCGCGGGCTGGGGCATGATGGCCGCCCGCCGGGTCGGCCACACCTGGCCCGGACTGCCGCAGCGCGGCTCCGGCCGCCGCCCCGACTGGCGTGTCGTCCTCACCTACGTCGTCGTGGTCGCTCTCGTGGTCGTCCTGGCCGTATGGCGCGTCGCCCGCCTGCGCTGACCCCGGGAGCCCTTGGCCTCTCCGCCCCGCGTGTGCTGGAGGCCCCCCGCCCCATGCGCCACCCCCGGTCCCGGCCCGGCTCCCACCCCTCGGACCGCTCGCCCGGGACGCGTCGCAACCCCGTACGATCGAGGAATGAGCACGCGGATTGCCTTCCTCAAGGGGCACGGCACCGAGAACGACTTCGTGATCGTCCCGGACCTCGAGAACGCCGTCGACCTTTCCCCGGCCGCCGTCGCCGCCCTGTGCGACCGCCGCGCCGGCATCGGCGGTGACGGTCTGCTGCACGTGGTGCGGTCCGCCGCGCACCCCGAGGCGGAGGCGATGGCCGCCGAGGCGGAGTGGTTCATGGACTACCGCAACGCGGACGGCTCCATCGCCGAGATGTGCGGCAACGGCGTGCGGGTGTTCGCGCGCTACCTCCAGCATGCGGGCCACACGGCCGAGGGCGACCTCGCGATCGCCACCCGCGCGGGCGTGAAGTCCGTGCACATCGCCAAGAACGGCGATGTCACCGTCGGCATGGGCCGGGCGCTCCTGCCCGAGGGCCAGGTCACCGTCACCGTCGGCGAGCACAGCTGGCCCGCCCGCAACGTCAACATGGGCAACCCGCACGCGGTCGCCTTCGTCGACGACCTCGCCGACGCGGGCACCCTGTACACCGCGCCCCCCTTCGCCCCGGCGGCCGTCTATCCGGACGGCGTGAACGTCGAGTTCGTGGTCGACCGCGCTCCCCGCCATGTCGCGATGCGCGTCCATGAGCGCGGCTCCGGCGAGACCCGTTCGTGCGGCACGGGCGCCTGCGCGGTCGCCGTCGCCGCCGCCCGCCGCGACGGCGCCGATCCGGCCGTCACGGGCACCCCGGTGACGTACACCGTGGACCTTCCCGGCGGCACTCTGGTGATCACCGAACACCCGGACGGCCAGGTCGAGATGACCGGCCCGGCGGTGATCGTCGCCGAGGGCGGGATCGACGCCGACTGGCTGCGCACCGCGACCCGCTGAACCGACGCTCCGTCAACCGGGGCCGACCCCAACCGGCCTGAACCGACCAGGGCCTCTCGGGGGCGAACAGGCGGCGCGCCGAAGCACGGGGGAGCACACCGGGCGTGACACTCGGCACAGTGGATGGCCGGAAATCGCCCTCGGGCGGTCTCTTGGTACGGCTCCGGATCACAGACCGCCCGGCTCGCGCCATTCCGATCCGCAGCCCGGAGCCGCCGGGGGTGTTCGAATCCATGGGTGGCGTTCCAGCCGCTGGCCGAAAGTCATAAACACCGGGATTGTCGCTCGAATGGGTGATCCGTTTCACGCTCGGCGAGAGCCGGTCAGGCGGGCGTGATGGGCTCGATAGCATCAAGCACCGGCCCGGACGGGGGACCGACGCCATCCCCTGCGCCGCGTATGCCCAGGGGCACTCCGTCCGCCGGTCGACGAGCCGGAGGTGCCCCATGAGTGCGGAGGCCACAAACCCTGCCACCCCTGCCCCCGCCACGCCGGGGACGCACCGCAGAAAGAGCCGCCCCCGGATCGACCTGCGCCGCCTGGGGCGTGCCGCCCTGCTCGGCCCCGCCGTCCGCGACCGGCTGCCCGACGCCATCGGCCATGTGGCCGAGGCGCACCGCGCCCACCACCCCGACGCCGACCTCGAACCCCTGCGCAGGGCCTATCTGTTGGCCGAGTCCTCGCACCGCGGGCAGATGCGCAAGAGCGGTGAGCCCTACATCACGCACCCCCTCGCCGTGACCCTGATCCTCGCCGAACTCGGCGCCGAGACCACCACCTTGACCGCCTCGCTGCTCCACGACACCGTCGAGGACACGGAGGTGACCCTCGACCAGGTGCGCGAGCAGTTCGGCGAGGAGGTGCGCTATCTCGTCGACGGCGTCACCAAGCTGGAGAAGGTCGACTACGGCGCGGCCGCCGAACCCGAGACCTTCCGCAAGATGCTCGTCGCCACCGGCAGCGACGTCCGCGTGATGTCGATCAAACTCGCCGACCGCCTGCACAACATGCGCACCCTCGGCGTGATGCGCCCGGAGAAGCAGGAACGGATCGCCGGGGTCACCCGGGACGTGCTCATCCCGCTCGCCGAACGCCTCGGCGTCCAGGCGCTCAAGACCGAGCTGGAGGACCTCGTCTTCGCGATCCTCCACCCCGAGGAGTACGAGCACACCCGCGAACTCATCACCGAGAACGCGGCGCACGGCGACGACCCGCTCGCCGCCATGGCCGAGCAGGTGCGCACGGTCCTGCGCGAGGCCGACATCCCGGCCGAAGTCCTCATCAGACCACGGCACTTCGTCTCGGTGCACCGCATCTCCCGAAAACGCGGGCGGCTGCGCGGCGCCGACTTCGGACGGCTGCTGGTCCTGGTCAACGAGGACGCCGACTGCTACGGGGTCCTCGGCGAACTCCACACCTGCATGACCCCGGTGGTCTCGGAGTTCAAGGACTTCATCGCCGTCCCCAAGTTCAACCTGTACCAGTCGCTGCACACGGCGGTCGCCCGCGAGGACGGCGAGATCGCCGAAGTCCTCATCCGCACCCACCAGATGCACAAGGTCGCCGAGGCGGGCGTGGTCGCGCTCGGCAACCCGTACGCTCCCGCGGCCGACGGGCCCCCGTCCGACGCCCCGGCCGCCGACGGCGAGCGCGTCGACCCCACCCGCCCCGGCTGGCTCTCCCGGCTCCTCGCCTGGCAGGAGGCCGCCCCGGACACCGACACCTTCTGGTCGACCCTGCGCCAGGACCTCGCCCAGGACCGGGAGATCACCGTCTTCCGCCCCGACGGGGGCACCCTGGGGCTCCCCGAGGGCGCGAGCTGTGTGGACGCGGCTTACGCGCAGTACGGGGAGGACGCGCACGCGTGCATGGGCGCCCGGGTCAACGGGCGCCTCGCCACGCTGGGCACGGTCCTCAGGGACGGCGACACCGTGCAGCTCCTCATGGGCCAGGACCCCGCCTCCGAGCCCTCCAGGGAATGGCTGGACCATGCGCGCACCCCCGCCGCGCGGATCGCCATCCAGCGCAGACTGGCGGCACCCCCCGCGCCGGGGGAGCCCTCCGCCGCCGCACCGGCGCCCGGCGCGTTCCGGCACGGCACCGGAGCCGGGGCGGACCCCACCGGCGTACACCCCGGCGCGCCCGCCGCCGGGCGCCCGCCCGCGCCGCCCGTACGGCCCGTGCACCCCGCGGACACTCCCGGCGCACGCGCCGCCAGCGCGGTCGTCGACCTGCCCGGCGCCTCCGTACGCCTGGCGGGCTGCTGTACACCGGTACCGCCCGACGAGGTCACCGCCTTCGCCGTCCGCGGGGGCACGGTGACCGTGCACCGTGTCGAATGCGCCGGAGTGACGCGCATGAAGGGCTCCGGGCGCGCCGAGATCGGCGTGCGCTGGGGCGACACCGCGGACTGCCGGGTCACCCTCGTCGCCGAGTCCTTCGGCCGCCCGCATCTGCTCGCCGACCTCACCGAGGCCATCGCCCTGGAAGGGGTGGCCATCGTCTCCGCCACCGTCGAGCCGCCCAGCCAGCAGCGCGTGCGCCACACCTACACGCTGCAACTCCCGGACGCGGCCCATCTGCCGTCCCTGATGCGCGCGATGCGGAACGTGCCCGGGGTGTTCGACGTCAGCCGGGCCCAGCACGCCGCGGCCGCCGCCCGCTGACCGCCGCAAGGGCCGATCCGCCGGGGTCCGGCTGAATCCGTTCGGGTGGGCCCGGCGCGCGCCGTCACCGCGCGATGGGCGTCCGCTGGTAGCCGTGGTCCATGCCGCACACCCCCCGATCCGCGATCCCCCGTGCCCGGCGCGCCCGGGCGGCCCTGCTCGCGTGCGCCGTCACCGGCTGTCTGATCGCCGCGAGCGCGCCCCGGCCCGCCGAACCCCTGGGCATCGGCGACCCGCTCTACCCGACGCTCGGCAACCCCGGCTACGACGTGCTGTCGTACGACCTCTCCTTCACCTACCCCGGCGCCAACAGCACGCCGCTCACCGCCGTCACCCGGATCCGGGCCCGCGCCACCGAGCGCCTGGAGAGCCTCAATCTGGACTTCACCCACGGCACGGTCTCGTCCGTCGACGTCAATGGAGCGCCCGCGGACTTCACGACCGCGGGGGAGGACCTGGTGATCACCCCGGCCGCCCCGCTGCCCAGGGGCGGCGCGCTGACCGTCACCGTGCGGCACACCAGCGACCCCACCCCGGAGAGCGGCCGGGAGGGCGGCTGGGTGCAGACCGACGACGGACTGGTGATGGCCGACCAGGCCGACGCCGCCCATGTGGTCTTCCCCTGCAACGACCATCCCTCCGACAAGGCGCTGTTCACCTTCCATGTGACCGTGCCCGACGGCTACACGGCGGTGGCCAACGGCCTCCCGCTGGGCACCCGGCGCACCGGCACCGCCACCACCTGGAGCTACCGCACCCGCCACCCGATGGCCACGGAACTCGCCCAGGTGTCCATCGGCCGCAGCGCCGTGCTGCATCGCAGCGGCCCGCACGGGCTGCCCCTGCGCGACGTCGTCCCCGCGAGCGACGCGGCGGCGCTGGAACCCTGGCTGGCGAAGACACCCGCCCAGATCGCCTGGATGGAGAAGAAGGTCGGCCCGTACCCCTTCGAGACCTACGGACTGCTGATCGCCGGGGCGCGCACCGGCTTCGAACTCGAGACCCAGACGCTCTCCCTCTTCGAGAAGGACGTGTTCACCAACAAGGCGTACCCCCCGTGGTACGTCGATTCGATCATGGTGCACGAGCTGTCCCACCAGTGGTTCGGCGACAGCGTCAGCCCGCGCACCTGGTCCGACCTGTGGCTCAACGAGGGGCATGCCACCTGGTACGAGTCCCTCTACGCGGAGGAGACCGCGCACCGGCCGATGGAGGCGCGGATGAAGGCCGCGTACGGCCTCTCCGACCGCTGGCGCGCCACCGGCGGGCCGCCCGCGGCCCCCGAGGCGCCCCGGCCCGGCCAGAAGATCGCGCTCTTCCGGCCGAGCGTCTACGACGGTGCCGCGCTGGTGCTCTACGCGCTCCGCCAGGAGATCGGGCAGCCCGCCTTCGAGCGTTTGGAGCGGTCCTGGACCGCGCTGCACCGCGACTCCACCGCGACCACGGCCGACTTCGAGCGGCTCGCCGCCCAGGAGGCGGGACGGGACCTGAGCGGCTTCTTCCGGGACTGGCTGTACGGCCGGAGGACTCCGCCCATGCCCGGCCACCCGGACTGGAAGAGCGACCCCGTCCAGAGCCCCGCGACGGGGTGACAAATCGGATGACGGGACCGGCCGTGCCGTGCGACCATCGACAGGTCGGCGACGCGGCCCCCGGCCCGGGCGCCGGGAATCTCCCGGCCGGCCCGAGCGTTGTGACCTGTGCCCGGGGTGTGCGCCACGACGGCCCGCACCACCGCCGCAATCGGAATCCCAACGACGTAAGGACCCAATGACCTCCTCTTCTTCCCCTTCCCAGGACACCAAGCGCCCCGAGCGCACCCACCCCGAGGGTCTTCGGGCCGATGCCCTGATGGAAGAGGACGTCGCCTGGAGCCACGAGATCGACGGAGAGCGGGACGGCGACCAGTTCGACCGCTCCGAGCGCGCGGCCCTGCGCCGCGTCGCGGGCCTGTCCACCGAGCTCGAGGACGTCACCGAGGTCGAGTACCGGCAGCTCCGCCTGGAGCGCGTGGTGCTCGTCGGGGTATGGACCTCCGGGACCGCGCAGGACGCGGAGAACTCGCTGGCCGAGCTGGCCGCCCTCGCGGAGACCGCGGGTGCGCTCGTGCTCGACGGCGTCATCCAGCGCCGCGACAAGCCCGACGCGGCCACCTACATCGGCTCCGGCAAGGCCGCGGAGCTGCGGGACGTCGTGGTGGACACGGGCGCGGACACCGTCATCTGCGACGGTGAGCTGAGCCCCGGCCAGCTGATCCACCTCGAGGACGTCGTCAAGGTCAAGGTCATCGACCGCACGGCGCTGATCCTGGACATCTTCGCCCAGCACGCCAAGTCCCGGGAGGGCAAGGCGCAGGTCGCGCTGGCCCAGATGCAGTACATGCTGCCCAGGCTGCGCGGCTGGGGCCAGTCGATGTCCCGGCAGATGGGCGGCGGCAGCGGCGGCGGCCTGGCGACCCGAGGCCCCGGTGAGACCAAGATCGAGACGGACCGCCGTCGGATCCGCGAGAAGATGGCGCGGATGCGCCGGGAGATCGCGGAGATGAAGACCGGCCGCGAGATCAAGCGCAAGGAGCGCCGGCGCAACAAGGTGCCCTCGGTCGCGATCGCGGGCTACACCAACGCCGGAAAGTCCTCCCTGCTCAACCGCCTCACGGGCGCGGGCGTCCTGGTGGAGAACGCGCTGTTCGCCACCCTCGACCCGACCGTGCGCCGCGCGGAGACCCCGAGCGGGCGGCTGTACACCCTGGCCGACACGGTCGGCTTCGTCCGGCATCTGCCGCACGACCTGGTCGAGGCGTTCCGCTCGACCATGGAGGAGGTCGGCGACTCGGATCTGATCCTGCACGTGGTGGACGGCTCCCATCCGAATCCGGAGGAGCAGCTGGCCACCGTGCGCGAGGTGATCCGCGAGGTCGGCGCCACGGACGTGCCCGAGATCGTCGTGATCAACAAGGCGGACGCGGCCGACCCGCTGGTGCTCCAGCGGCTGCTGCGGATCGAGAAGCGCGCCCTCGCGGTCTCGGCCCGCACCGGCCGGGGCATGGGGGAGCTGCGCGCCCTGATCGACAACGAGCTGCCCAGGCCGTCCGTCGAGGTCGAGGCGCTCGTGCCCTACACCGAGGGCCGTCTGGTCGCGCGTGCCCACTCCGAGGGCGAGGTGATCTCCGAGGAGCACACCCCGGAGGGCACGCTGGTCAAGGTCCGGGTGCACGAGGAACTGGCGGCGGAGCTGGCACCGTACGTCCCGGCCCCGGCGCTCTGACCCGCCCGCGGAAGGCCCGCCCCCGGCCCGGGAGCGCCCGGCCCTGAAGGCCCGCCCCCGGTCCGGCGCCTTCCAGCGACCGCCGAAAGGCCCGCCCCCTGGACTCACCGTCCGGGGAGCGGGCCTTTGGTCACTGACCGTGGTGGCGGGCGGTCACCGGTTCGCGAACTTGCCGCTGACCGACTCGTAGACGCCCTTGGCCTCCTTGCCCAGCCGGGGCCCGGCCAGCCAGCCTGCCTTCACCGGACCGATGGAGGTGTTGGAGACCAGGGACGGCACCCCGTGCGCGTCCCGCTCCACCCAGCCGCCGCCGGACGCCCCGCCGGTCATGGTGCAGCCGATGCGGTACATCGTCGGGTCCGTCCGCAGCAGGGAGAGCCGCCCCGGCCTGTCCTGGCACTGGTACAGCTTCTGCCCGTCGAACGGCGCCGCAGCCGGGTAGCCGCTCGCCGTGATGCGGGGGGCCTTCGGCACGGCCGGAGCGTCGAAGTCCACCGGGAGCGCCGAACCGACCGTCTCCTCCAGCGACTTACCCCCGGGCCCGCTCTCCGGGGTCACATGGATCACCGCGAAGTCGTACGGCGCCCCCTGCCCGCCGGTCTCGTCGCCCTGTGCGATCCACTGGGGCGAGGTCTGCGCCCAGTCGCCCCACCAGACGCCGTACGGGGCGACCTCCTGACGCGGGGCGTCCTTCAACCGGTCCGTGGTGAGGCCCGAGTTGTTGTACGCCGGTACGAACACGATGTTGCGGTACCAGCCGCCGTCCTTGCCCGCGTGCACACAATGGCCCGCCGTCCACACCAGGTTGGACTTGCCGGGGTGCGCCGGGTCCTTCACCACGGTCGCCGAGCAGACCATCGTGCCCTTGGGGGAGTCGAAGAACACCTTGCCCGCGGTGGGCGCGTGGTCGTGGTACGCGGGCGCAACGGCCCGTGCCGTCACCGGGGTGGGGACCGGGTCGGTGACCCCCTGGTCGCCCGCGAGGTCGCCCGCGCCCACCACCTTGTCGGGGTCGTTCGCCCCGCGCATCCGGGACGGGTTCCACAAGCCCTTGATGACGGGGTTGATGAAGTCGTCGGCCTCACGCAGCCAGTCGGCCCTGGTCCACTTCTTCCAGGCGCCGTTCTGCCACTTTCCGACGTCGATCCCGTGCTCCCGGAGCCTGCGCCTGATGTCGTCCGGGATCCTGTTCTTCCCGTCGGCGGCGGACGCCGACGAGCCCGCCCCGCCGGCCGCCCGTGAACCGTCCCCGGAGTCGCACGCGGTCGCGGTCAGCGCCAGCGCCGCGGCGAGGCCGACCGCCGTCAGCACGGGCCGGGTCCGGCCGCGCGGGGTCCCTCTCCCGGAGACGGCGAAGAGCGGGCGTATGCGTCGCATGGTGTGAACTCCCCCTGGCACGGACCTGTTTGAACGGCCCCCACCCTAGGCGCCCGCGGTGAGCGCCCTTCCCCCGGACGGCAACGGTTCCGCTACAAGCCGCCCGCCGCGTCGTCGGCCTCCCGCAGTTCCACGACTGCCGTCACCAGATGCACCTGAACGAAGGCGGGCGGCACCCCGGTGAGCCGGTCCAGTGCCCGTCCGGCCCGCTCCGCGGCCTCCTCGCAGGAGGCCAGCGCCCGTTCCACCCGGATCGCGGCCCGGTCGTGGACCACCAGCAGCGCGCACAGCAGCGCCACGGCGATGCCCAGGATGCTGCCCAGGACCCGGTCGGGGATCGGCTGCCCGGCCGGGGCGGGCGCGGCCAGATCGCTCAGCAGCAGCGCCATCGGCGTGAGGAAGGCGACGCCCAGGCCGTAGTTGAAGGCCACCCCGTACTCCAGCAGGAATTCCAGGAGCACGACCAGCGCCGTGAGCGCCACGGGCCCGGGATGCGCGGCCAGGGCCCCGATCGCCAGCAGCAGCCCGCCGACCGTGCCCAGGGTCCGCTGGACGGCGCGCTGGGCCGTGGTGCGCAGGTTGACGCCAGTCCGGCCGGGACGGCGTTTTTGCTGCGGCGGCAGGCCCGGCTGCTGACCGGGCGGCGGCGCCGGGCTCCCGTCGTGCTGGACGAGCTGTCCGCCCTGACCGGGGTGGCGCCCACGGCCTCCGGCAGCCGTACGGTCTGCGGCAGCCGTACGGCGGGGCGGGCTCCCGGGCCGCTGCGCGGACCCCCGGCGGTCCCGCCGCCCGGCGCGCCGGCGAACTTCTGACCGGGCGGCGCCGGGGCACCGGCCGTCTCGCCGTCCTGACCGTCCCCGCCGTACGGATGGCCCTGGGCACCGGAGCGGCGGGCGGGGCCGCCGCCCTGCTGGGCCTGGAGCGCGGCTACTGGGCGGCGATCTCGGCCGCCGCCGTGCTGCACTCGGGCCGCGGGCCAAGCGGTCGGCTCGGCGGCCGGGGCGGGGTGGTCGGCTCCGCCGAACCGGCAGCCGGGCGCGGAGCGGTCGACTCAGCCGGGTCGGCGGCCGAGTGGGGGCCCGAATGCCCGGCGGAGCCGGCCAGCAGAGCCCAGCACAGATCGGTCAGCCGGACGAAGACGGTGTCCCGGCCGGACCCCGGCCGCCCGGCGTCCGCCGACGGCGCCACGCCGAGGCACCGATCGGCATGCAGGACCGCCACAGTCGTACGGTGCCGCGTCCCCCGCGGGTCCTCCCCGGCCCCGGACGCCTCCAGCAGTTCGGCAAGACCCCGCAGTGCCGTGGCCACCGCCAGCCGCTGCGGCCGGTCCGGATGGAACAGCGCACCCGACATCCCCAGCAGCCACGCGACCGCCGCTCCCGCCGCGGCAAGGGCGCTGTACGGGAGCACATCACCCCACCCGGCCAAGCCATTGGCGGCCACCGCGAACGAGAACAGCAGCAGCATCGCGCCCAGTCCGCTCAGCCCGGTGCGTCGCATACGAACTTCGTCGCCCCCGCGACCAGCGCCGTCGCCACGACCACCGCGGCGACCCCGGCCCCGCCGCTCCCCGGCCGCGCCCAGGCGGCGAGGACCGCACCGCAGCCCACCAGCGCCGTCATCGCGGCGGCCACCAGGGCCAGTACCCGGGCGCGGCGCGGATAGGGCAGATTGCGGCCATCTGGTGCACGGCCGGAGGGCGCTCATCCTGCCCTGCCTGGGCCGCACCGAGAAGGACCACCAGCGCCACGGCATCCAGCGGACCTCGGTCGAGGACTCCATGAGCATGGTCCACCTCTCCCTCGGCATGAAGCGGCCCGCCTCGGAACACCTGCTGTCCGAGCCCGCCATCATCGCCCGCCTGGCCCGGGCGGCCCTGCCGGACAGCCCCACCCCCTGGGAGTGGTACATCGAGGACTACGACCGCATCCGCGACACCATGGCCCAAGTCCTGGACGGCTTCGAGGACTTCAACCGCAGGGTGCGCCTGCCGCTCGGCTTCCGCATCAAGCAGCCCGCCCGCGAACTGGTCTTCCTCACCCCCTCGGGCCGCGCCGAGTTCTCCACCGCGCCGCTGCCCGACGTGGTCCCCGCCCCCGGCCGCCTGGCCCTGGGCACCATGCGTTCCCACGACCAGTGGAACACCACCATCTACTCCGACAACGACCGCTATCGCGGGGTCAGAAACCTGCGCACCCTCGTCTTCATGAACCAGGACGACATGCGCGACCGCGGTATCGGCGAGTTCGACCCCGTCGACATCACCAGCACCGCCAAGGACGGCAGCCGACGCCATCTCGACGGCTATCTCGCCATCCCCTACGACATCCCCCGCGGCTGCGCGGCCGGTCACATGCCGGAGATGAACGTACTGCTCGCGCACTGCGACTACAGCATCCAGAGCGAACAGCCGCTCATGAAGCACGTCAACGTCACCATCGACCGGGCCGCGTGAGGGACGGTGACGCCTGAAGGGACGAGGGCCCGCTGAACGGCCCTTATGCCGGGTGGAGTTCGGCGGCGGCGTCCTGGAGATCCTGGTGGCTGTGGTCCATCAGCTCGCCCAGGTCGTGCAGCCCGGGATCGATCTCCTGGGCACGCGGTGCGGCCCGCCGGAGCCAGTCCGCCATGGCGAGGGCCAGGTCGACCGCCTTGTCCGTCTCCCCGTCACTGAGGTGCTCCTCGATCCTGAAGGAGATCCCGGCGACCGTCTCGTCGTCGGTCTCCGGGACCAGATAGCCCCGGAGACCCGGAGGGTAGGGCGTCCGCTCCCGGTCCTCGCGCAGCGCGGTGACCACGGCGGAGTTCTCGCTGAGCCGGTCCAGGAGCCCCATGAACACATACAACCGGGCTGCCAGCCGGGGAAAGCCGGGAAACCGGTCGAGCCAGACCGCCAGCTCGCGCTGACCGCCGAGAGAGTCGGTGACCTGGGACATCGCCTCGGCGGAGGAATTTGACTGCGCCCAGTGGTAGGGCAGCAGGCGCGCCACCTGCCCGGCGAGTTCCCTCTCCTGCTGCGGGGTGAGCGTGCCGTCGGTCAAGCCGCTGACCAGGGCGCCGTCGATACCGAAGCCGACCGGCCCCGAACGGTCCCGCGCACTGCGCTCCACATCGTGGCGCAGCCGCAGCAACTCGTCCTCGATCCTGCTCAGCAGCTTCTCCCGCATGAAACCTCCCGGCCGAAGGGACCCGCACCCCTCACCATGCCGCCCGGGACGGGGGACCGCGCGCCGAGCAGCCCATGCGGGCTATGGGGTCTACCCGCGCCATACGGGCTGCGCGGGCTGTGCGGGCTATACGCGCCGTACGGGCTGCGCGGGACGTGCGGGCTGCGCGGGCCGGACCGGCTGTCTGGTCCGCCCGGGCAGCGGACTGCGGACTGCGGGCAGCGGGCAGGGGACGGCGGGCGGCGGGCAGGGGACATCGGACGTCGAATGTCGGATGTCGGACGGCAAGGATCTTGGTGCCACCCGCTTCCAGCGCCCGTTCACGTCGTTGATACGTACGGGGTGACCTGCCGTACGCGCCGGAGCCCCCCGCCCCCGTCCCCTCTGAACAGTGGGAGGAACTGACGTCGTGACCGTGTCGGAGACTGCGGTGGTGCCGGAGGAGGGCGACTCGGTGGGGCACACCGATACGGAGGGGCGCCGCCCCGGGCCGGAAGAGCCCCCGGCAAGCAGCGGAGCGCGCTCGGCCTACGAGTCCATTCTGCGCCGCCAGTCGATGCGCGAGTCCGCCGCGCGCACCTACGCCCGGGCCCTGCCCATCGTGCCCGTGCGGGCACGCGGACTCACCATCGAGGGCGCCGACGGCCGCCGCTACCTCGACTGCCTCTCCGGCGCGGGCACACTCGCCCTCGGGCACAACCACCCCGTGGTCCTGGAAGCCATCCGCAAGGTCCTCGACTCCGGGGCGCCGCTGCACGTGCTGGACCTGGCCACCCCCGTCAAGGACGCCTTCACCACCGAGCTGTTCCGCACCCTGCCGCCCGCCTTCGCCGACCGCGCGCGGGTGCAGTTCTGCGGACCCGCCGGGACGGACGCCGTGGAGGCCGCGCTCAAGCTGGTGCGCATCGCCACCGGACGGGACGGGATCCTCGCCTTCACCGGCGCCTACCACGGGATGACCGCGGGCGCCCTCGAAGCCTCCGGGGGCGCCACCGATGTACGCGTGACCCGGCTGCCGTATCCGCAGGACTACCGCTGCCCGTTCGGGGTCGGCGGCGAACCCGGCGCCGAACTCGCCGCCCGCTGGACCGAGTCCCTCCTCGACGACACCAAGTCGGGCGTACCGCTGCCCGCCGGGATGATCCTGGAACCCGTCCAGGGCGAAGGCGGGGTGAACCCCGCTCCGGACACCTGGATGCGCCGTATGCGGACGATCACCGCGACCCGCTCCATCCCGCTGATCGCCGACGAGGTGCAGACGGGCGTGGGACGCACCGGCCGGTTCTGGGCGGTCGAGCACAGCGGGGTGGTCCCGGACGTGATGGTCCTCTCCAAGGCGATCGGCGGCAGCCTGCCGCTCGCCGTCGTCGTCTACCGCGACGACCTCGATGTGTGGGAGCCCGGCGCGCACGCCGGCACCTTCCGCGGCAACCAGCTCGCCATGGCCGCGGGGGCCGCCACCCTCTCCCACGTCCGGGAGAACGGCCTCGCCGAACGCGCCGCCGTCCTCGGCACCCGTATGCTCTCCCAACTCCGCTCCCTGGCCGCAGCGTTCCCCTGCGTCGGAGACGTGCGGGGCCGGGGACTGATGATCGGTGTCGAACTGGTCGACCCCGACCCCGATGCCGCCCCCGAACCGGGACCGCCCGGCACCCCGGGCCCCCACCCCGCCTCTCCCACCCTGGCCGCCGCCGTCCAGCGGGAATGCCTGCGGCGCGGCCTGATCGTCGAACTGGGCGGACGCCACGCCGGAGTGGTCCGCCTGCTCCCGCCCCTGACGATCAGCGACGAGCAGACGGACGCGGTGCTGGACCGGTTCGCCGACGCCGTGACCACGGTCGCCCGCAACGCCGCCCGGGCCGCCCGCCCGCTCGCATCAACCCCCCAGGAACTCCCTTGAACACCACCCCCACATCCCCCGTCAGCCCCCCACCCGCCCCTCCGGAACCCACCCTCACCGAAACCTCCAACCTCCCCCCGGCCCCCACCCCCTTCCCCCACCAGCCCCCACCCCCCGAACGCCCCCCATCCCCGCCGGAACCCCCCACCCCCAGCGCGCACCCGAACGCCCCGGCGCACGCCGACCGCCCCGACCGCCCCGCCCACTCGGGCCCCCCGGCGCACCTCCCCACTCCCGAGCCCAGCGCCCCCCGGGAGTCCTCCGACCCCCTGGAGCACTCCGACCCGTACACGGCAGCCCAGGCCGCCACCGTGGAGAACCTGCTGCGGTGCTGGGTGCGGGAGACCGGCCTCGCCGTTCCCGCCGGTGCCGTCCTGCGGATCCCGCTCGCCGCCAGCGGGGCCGCGCTCGACGTCCCGGTCCACTACCGTTCCGCCACCGGCTGGCACCGCTTCGGCCCGCCCCGGCTGGCGGGCACCCCCGCATGGGCCCCGCCCGTGGACGCCGTGACCCTGGCAGCACTGCTGGCACGCGAGACGACCGCGAGCGCGCCCCCCGCCACCCCCGCGCACAGCGGAGACACCGTGGCCCCGCAGGCCCCGCAGGCCCCGCAGGCCGAGGGCAGCGGACAGGCGCAGGCGTTCGGTTCCAGCCATGCCGGCGACCTGGCGCGCCAGGTCGCCGACTCCGCCCGCCGGACGGCGCTCTTTATCGCGGACCGCCGCGCCCGGCCCGCGGACACCGCCGACGGCTTCCTCTCCGCGGAGCAGGCCCTGCTGCTCGGCCACCCCACGCACCCCACGGCCAAGAGCCGTGAGGGCCTCACCGACGCCGAGGCCCGGCTCTACTCACCCGAGCTGCGCGGCGCCTTCCCGCTGCACTGGTTCGCGGTCGCACCCTCCGTCCTCGCCACCGACTCGGCCTGGACCGAACGCGGACGGCCCGTGTCCGCCCTCCGGCTGGCCGAACGCCTCGGGGGCCCGTCCCTCTCCCTGCCCGACGGCTTCGCCGCGCTCCCGCTGCACCCCTGGCAGGCCCGCGACGTCCTGCACCGCCCCGCTGTCGGCGCCCTGCTGGACACCGGACTGCTCCGGGACCTCGGTCCCCTCGGGGAGCCCTGGCACCCCACCTCCTCCGTCCGTACCGTGTACCGCCCGGGCACCTCCGCGATGCTCAAGCTGTCGCTCGGCCTGCCCATCACCAACTCCCGCCGCGAGAACCTCCGCAAGGAACTCCACCGCGGTGTCGAGGTGCACCGGCTGCTGCGCGGCGGCCTGAGCGAGGAGTGGCGGGCGGCCCACCCCGGCTTCGACATCGTCCGCGACCCCGCCTGGCTCGCCGTCGACCAGGCGGACGGCACCCCCGTGCCCGGTCTGGACGTGATGATCCGCCACAACCCCTTCACCCCGGCGGGCCACGCGTACTGCGTCGCCGGACTCGTCGCACCCCGATGCCGCACCCGCACCGCCGGACAGCAGCACCCCGACCACCCCTCCCGGCTGGCGGAGATCATCGCGCGCCTCACCGGACGTACCGCACGTCCCCGCGACGCCGTCTCCACCGAGTGGTTCCTGCGCTACCTCGCCCAGGTCGTACGGCCCGTCCTCTGGCTGGACGGCGAGGCGGGCATCGCACTCGAAGCGCACCAGCAGAACACCGTCGTCCTGCTGGACCCCGAGGGCTGGCCCGCGGGCGGCCGCTACCGGGACAACCAGGGCTACTACTTCCGTGCGTCCCGCCGCGCGGAACTCGACGCCCGGCTGACCGGCATCGGCGAGCACAGCGACACATTCGTCTCCGACGAGGTCACCGACGAACGCTTCGCCTACTACCTCGGCATCAACAACGTGCTCGGCCTCATCGGCGCCTTCGGCTCCCAACGACTCGTGGACGAAAGGCTGTTGCTCGCCGCGTTCCGCCGCTTCCTCGCCGACGCGGCCACCGGTCCCGAACGGCTGCGCACCTCCCTCCCGGCCCGGCTGCTCGACTCACCCGTGCTGCGCTGCAAGGCCAATCTGCTGACCCGGCTGCACGGCCTCGACGAACTCGTCGGCCCGGTGGACACCCAGTCGGTCTACATCACCCTCACCAACCCCCTTCACTCCTGAGGACCATGCCCCGTCCCGTCTTCTGAGAGGAGCGTCGCCGTGTCTGCCACCGATGCCAGCACCGACGCCGACACCGCCTCCGCGTCGAGGCCCCTCACCGGCATGGGCCCCGTCCGCCGCCCGGAAGCCGTGCCGGCCCGCGGCCCGGGCCCGGTCGGCGGCCCGGAGGGCGAGGACACCCTCGACCTCCGGCTGCCCGAGGGGTTCACGGCGCTGTACACGGAGGAGGAGACGAGCCCCATGGTGCCCACCCCGGCCGCCGACCCGGACGACGTTCCCGCCGCACCCACCGCCCCTGTCCACGCCCCCGTGTCCGTGCCGCAGGACACCGGCCTCGTCGGCCAGGTCGCCGACTGGGGTCCGACCAGCACCCCGGTCGGTGCCTTCCACCTCCTTCCGGTCCGCCTCGAACGCGATCTCCGCCTCCTCGCCCGGTGGATGAACGACCCCACCGTCGCCGTCTTCTGGCAGCTGGCGGGCGATGAGTCGGTGACCGGGCGGCATGTGCGCGCCCAGCTCGCCGGTGACGGACGCAGCGTCCCCTGCCTCGGCGTACTCGACGGAACCCCCATGAGCTACTGGGAGGTCTACCGCGCCGACCTGGACCCCCTGGCCCGTCACTACCCCGCCCGCCCCCACGACATCGGCATCCACCTCCTCATCGGAGAAGTCTCCGCCCGGGGACGGGGCCTCGGCTCGGCCCTGCTGCGAGCCGTGGCCGATCTCGCCCTCGACCGCCGCCCCGCCTGTGCCCGTGTCGTCGCCGAACCCGACCTACGCAACACACCCTCCATCGCCGCCTTTCTCGGCGCGGGCTTCCGGCTCTCCGCCGAGGTCGACCTGCCCGGGAAACGGGCCGCCCTCATGATCAGAGATCGGATCCTGCGCCATCTGCTGTAAGACCGTCATCACTCTGCGTAACGACCCGTGTTCCCCGCGGGTTCCCGGTCCGAGGAGTTCTGTGCAGAATCTGTCCGCCCGCCGGGCCCGGGCCGCCTCCGGAGCCCGCCCCGCACGGGCCGCCGACCCGTCCTGGTCCCCCCGCACCACCCGTCCGGGCAGGGTGCGCCCCCGCCTTCGTGCCCGGCTTGTCAGTGCGGGGCCGTAGGGTGGTCGCGCTATGACGAAGCCCTCACTCCCCGAACTCCTGCATGCAGCCGTCGCGGCCGTCGGCGGCACGGAGCGCCCCGGCCAGGTGACCATGGCCCACGCCGTCGAGGAGGCCATCGACGACGGCACCCACCTGCTGGTCCAGGCCGGCACCGGCACCGGAAAGTCGCTCGGCTATCTGGTGCCCGCGCTCGCACACGGGGAGCCCGTCGTGGTGGCGACCGCCACCCTGGCGCTCCAGCGCCAGCTGGTGGAGCGGGACCTGCCGCGCACGGTGGAGGCGCTGCATCCGCTGCTGCGCCGCCGTCCGGAGTTCGCGATGCTCAAAGGCCGGTCGAACTATCTGTGCCTGCACCGGCTGCACGAGGGCATGCCTCAGGACGAGGAGGACGGCCTCTTCGACCAGTTCGAGGCCGCGGCACCCAGTAGCAAGCTGGGACAGGACCTGCTGCGGCTGCGCGACTGGTCCCAGGAGACGGAGAGCGGCGACCGCGACGACCTCACCCCCGGTGTCTCCGATCGCGCCTGGGCTCAGGTGTCGGTGTCGTCCCGGGAGTGCCTCGGCGCCTCCAAGTGCGCCTACGGCGCCGAGTGCTTCGCCGAGATGGCCCGTGAGCGGGCCAAGCTGGCGGAGGTGATCGTCACCAATCACGCGCTGCTCGCCATCGACGCCATCGAGGGCGCGCCGGTCCTCCCGCAGCACGAGGTGCTGATCGTCGACGAGGCCCATGAGCTGGTCTCCCGGGTGACCGGGGTCGCCACCGGTGAACTCACCCCCGGCCAGGTCAACCGGGCGGTGCGCCGTGCCGCCAGGCTCGTCGACGAGAAGGCCGCGGACCAGCTCCAGACAGCCGCCGAGGGCTTCGAACGACTGATGGAACTGGCCCTTCCGGGGCGGCTGGAGGAGCTCCCGGAGGACCTCGGCCATGCCCTGATGGCCCTGCGGGACGCCGCCCGGGCCGTCATCTCTGCCCTGGGCAACACCCGGGACAGATCGGTCCAGGACGAGGACGCCGTGCGCAAGCAGGCGCTGGCCTCGGTGGAGAGCGTGCACGACGTGGCGGAGCGGATCACCACCGGCTCCGAATGGGACGTCGTCTGGTACGAGCGCCACGACCGGTTCGGTGCCTCGCTGCGCGTCGCCCCGCTGAAGGTGTCCGGGCTGCTCCGGGAGAAGCTGTTCACGGACCGCTCGGTGGTCCTGGCCTCCGCCACGCTGAAGCTGGGCGGAGACTTCAACGGAGTGGCCGGATCCCTCGGTCTCGCCCCCGAGGGCACGGAGGGCGAGGACCTGCCGCAGTGGAAGGGCGTCGACGTCGGCTCCCCCTTCGACTATCCGAAGCAGGGCATCCTCTACGTCGCGAAGCATCTGGCTCGCCCCGCACGGGACGGCGACCGCGCGGACATGCTGGACGAGCTGACGGAGCTGGTCCAGGCGGCCGGCGGACGGACCCTGGGGCTGTTCTCGTCGATGCGGGCGGCCCAGCTCGCCGCCGAGGAGCTGCGCACCCGGATCCCCGAGTTCCCGATCCTCCTCCAGGGGGAGGAGACGCTCGGCGAGCTGATCAAGAACTTCGCGGCCGATCCGAAGACCTCCCTCTTCGGGACGCTCTCGCTCTGGCAGGGAGTCGACGTCCCCGGACCCAGCTGCCAGCTGGTCGTCATGGACAAGATCCCCTTCCCCCGCCCCGACGACCCGCTGATGAGCGCCCGCCAGAAGGCCGTGGAGGACGACGGGGGCAACGGCTTCATGGCGGTGGCCGCCACACACGCCGCACTGCTGATGGCCCAGGGCGCCGGCCGTCTCGTACGGGCCTCCGGAGACCGTGGTGTGGTCGCCGTACTGGACCAGCGGCTCGCCACGGCCCGCTACGGCAGCTATCTGAAGGCCTCGCTCCCCGACTTCTGGTACACCACGGACCGTAACCAGGTGCGCAAGTCGCTGGCGGCCATCGACGCGGCGGCCACGGCCCAGGGCGTGTGACCTGCGAGGGCAGGTGGCCACCGCTGGGGGCAGGGCTCATGAAGCCCTGCCCCCAGCGGCTACCGATGCGGCGCGGGTCGCACCCGGCGCCGGACAGCACAGGGCCCCGGAACCGGCGCAGGGGTCCCGGGGCCCGGATCAAGGGGGCGTCCGAAGGGCCGCCCGCCGCGACCGTGTCACACGCGTCGCAGCACCGCCACCACCTTGCCGAGGATCGTCGCCTCGTCACCGGGGATCGGCTGATAGGCCGAGTTGTGGGGAAGCAGCCAGACATGGCCGTCCTCCCGCTTGAAGCGCTTGACGGTGGCCTCGCCGTCGAGCATGGCGGCGACGATGTCACCGTTCTCGGCGACGGGCTGGCGGCGGACCGTGACCCAGTCGCCGTCGCAGATCGCGGCCTCGATCATCGAGTCGCCGACGACCTTCAGCACGAACAGCTCGCCGTCGCCCACCAGCTGTCGCGGCAGCGGGAACACGTCCTCGACCGACTCCTCGGCGAGGATGGGCCCGCCGGCGGCGATCCGGCCGACGAGCGGGACGTAGGACGCGGCCGGCTTCCCGGCGGTGTCGGTGGGCTGCACCGAGGACGCCTGGTCCGAGCCGCGCACCTCGTAGGCGCGCGGGCGGTGCGGGTCGCGGCGCAGGAAGCCCTTGCGCTCCAGGGCCATCAGCTGATGCGCCACCGAAGAGGTGCTGGAAAGGCCCACTGCCTGGCCGATTTCGCGCATTGACGGCGGGTAGCCGCGGCGCTGCACGGAGTCCCGGATGACCTCGATCACCCGGCGTTGCCGGTCGGTCAGCCCTGAGCTGTCCGCCCGGATGCCTGGAGGTCGTCCGGGCAGGGACCTCTTGGGCCCCTCAGGGTTCGTGGCTTCGTTCATGGTGTGCACCGGCTCGAGTCGGCCCTGGGAGCGGTCCTGGCCAGTGATGGTGGCACTGTCTGCGGTGGTGGTCACGTCGGCCCCTCTCGATGGTCTCCCGTGCAGGACAACGGTAGTTGCTTTCGAAAGGTTGCGCCAAACACACGTTCGAGTGAAAAACGCCGAATTAACTGACGTAAGGGGGTCTCGGGGTGTATGGCGCGAGCTGTCCCGGCATCCCCCGACGGCCCTCGCGCGGAGGCGGAGCGAGCAGGAGCGGAAGAGGGGGCGCGGTAGAGAGTGTGGACGTGCTCGCTGCGGTACTGTCCGGCGCCGCGGCGAAGGCCTTGTGGGCCGCCGCGGCGGAGCCGTTCTCAGTCTGCCACCCGGCTTCGCGCAGGGCGCGTAGCCGTCGCTCCTTCTTCCTTTTCTTCCATGCGCCGTCCACCGGATCCCCGCACGGGTCCCGCTCCGCAGCGCCCCCTGGCCCCCCGTCTCCCGGTCCGCGATGGTCCGCGATGGGCGTGTCGCGACCGCATGGTGCCAGCCGATCGCTACATCTAGTGGTTGGATTGAAACTCTGGCCCACAAGTTGTGGTCCCCGCGGTCTTCCCCACTCGGGCGATCGCCTATGCTTGAGGCTGCTTCGAGGGATCCCTGAGGTCCGCGGGGTCCATGAGTCGTGCTGAAAAGGAGGGTTGGAGCCATGCACTGCCCCTTCTGCAGGCACCCCGACAGCCGTGTGGTCGACAGTCGTACGACCGACGACGGAACGTCCATCCGCAGGCGCCGCCAGTGCCCCGACTGCTCCCGTCGTTTCACGACCGTGGAGACGTGCTCGCTCATGGTGGTGAAGCGGTCCGGAGTCACCGAACCCTTCAGCCGTACCAAGGTCATCAACGGTGTGCGCAAGGCATGCCAGGGACGGCCTGTCACCGAGGACGCCCTCGCCCAGCTCGGCCAGCGGGTCGAAGAGGCGGTCCGGGCCACCGGGAGCGCCGAGCTGACCACCCACGACGTGGGTCTGGCCATACTCGGCCCCTTGCAGGAACTCGACCTCGTTGCCTTTCTGCGCTTTGCGTCCGTCTACCGGGCGTTCAACTCGCTGGAGGACTTCGAGGCCGCCATCGCGGAACTCAGGGAACAGCAGCGGGACTGCCCCGCCGCGGACGACGGCCGCGAGAGTGCCGTCGCGGAGCGTCGGGGAACCGACCGCGGTGCCGGGGGGACGGCAGGCGCCTCCGTGCCCGCCACCACCGCCGACTGACGACAGCGGGCGGACACGCCGGTGAACCACCGGCAGGCATCGCCAGTCGGCGGTGCACACAGACCTGTCATGGGCGACCCCGTACGCGCGGGCGCGCATGACCATGCAGACATTCACATCGTGCCAGGGGAAGAAAAGGGCACTTCAGGGCGTTTTCGCCCGGTAGAGGGAGGCGGCATGACAGAGACCGCGAGCGGTCCGGCGCGAGGTTCCCGAGCCAAGGGCGCCAAGGCCACCAAGGGGCTGCGGATCGAGCGCATCCACACCACCCCCGGCGTGCACCCGTACGACGAGGTCGAGTGGGCGCTCCGTGACGTCGTCATGACCAACTGGCGCGACGGCTCGGTCAACTTCGAGCAGCGCGGCGTCGAGTTCCCCGAGTTCTGGTCGGTGAACGCGGTCAACATCGTCACCAGCAAGTACTTCCGCGGTGCCGTCGGCACCCCGCAGCGCGAGACCGGCCTCAAGCAGCTGATCGACCGCATCGTGACGACGTACCGCAAGGCCGGCGAGGACCACGGCTACTTCGCCTCGCCCGCCGACGCGGAGATCTTCGAGCACGAACTCGCGTACGCCCTCCTGCACCAGATCTTCAGCTTCAACAGCCCCGTCTGGTTCAACGTCGGCACCACACAGCCCCAGCAGGTCTCGGCCTGCTTCATCCTGTCCGTCGACGACTCCATGGAGTCGATCCTCGACTGGTACAAGGAAGAGGGCATGATCTTCAAGGGCGGCTCCGGCGCCGGCCTGAACCTCTCCCGCATCCGTTCCTCCAAGGAACTGCTCTCCTCCGGCGGCACCGCCTCCGGCCCGGTCTCCTTCATGCGCGGCGCGGACGCCTCCGCGGGCACGATCAAGTCCGGCGGTGCCACCCGCCGCGCCGCCAAGATGGTCATCCTGGACGTCGATCACCCGGACGTCGAGGACTTCATCGAGACCAAAGTCAAGGAGGAGGAGAAGATCCGCGCCCTGCGCGACGCGGGCTTCGACATGGACCTCGGCGGAGACGACATCACCTCCGTCCAGTACCAGAACGCCAACAACTCGGTCCGCGTCAACGACACCTTCATGACGGCCGTCGAGGCCGGGGGCAGGTTCGGCCTGCGTGCCCGCAAGACCGGCGAGGTCATCGAGGAGGTCGATGCCAAGGCGCTCTTCCGCAAGATGGCCGAGGCCGCGTGGGCCTGCGCCGACCCGGGCATCCAGTACGACGACACGATCAACCACTGGCACACCTGTCCGGAGTCCGGCCGTATCAACGGCTCCAACCCGTGCAGCGAGTACATGCACCTGGACAACACGTCCTGCAACCTCGCCTCGCTGAACCTGATGAAGTTCCTCAAGGACGACGGCAACGGCCGCCAGTCCTTCGAGACCGAGCGCTTCGCCAAGGTCGTCGAGCTGGTCATCACCGCGATGGACATCTCCATCTGCTTCGCGGACTTCCCGACCGAGAAGATCGGCGAGAACACCCGCGCCTTCCGCCAGCTCGGCATCGGTTACGCCAACCTCGGCGCCCTCCTCATGGCGACCGGCCACGCCTACGACTCCGACGGCGGCCGCGCCCTCGCCGGTGCCATCACCTCCCTGATGACCGGCACCGCCTACCGCCGCTCCGCCGAGCTGGCCGCGGTCGTCGGCCCGTACGACGGCTACGCCCGCAACGAGCAGCCGCATCTGCGGGTCATGCGGCAGCACGCCGACGCCAACGCAGAGGCGGTCCGCAAGGACGACCTCGACACCCCGGTGTGGGCCGCCGCCACCGAGGCCTGGCAGGACGTGCTCCGCCTCGGCCAGAAGAACGGCTTCCGCAACTCCCAGGCCTCCGTCCTCGCCCCGACCGGCACCATCGGTCTCGCGATGTCCTGCGACACCACCGGTGTCGAACCGGACCTCGCGCTGGTCAAGTTCAAGAAGCTGGTCGGCGGCGGCTCGATGCAGATCGTCAACGGCACCGTGCCGCAGGCGCTGCGCCGCCTCGGGTACCAGGAGGAGCAGATCGAGGCGGTCGTCGCCCACATCGCCGAGCACGGCCATGTGATCGACGCGCCGGGCCTCAAGCAGGAGCACTACGAGGTCTTCGACTGCGCCATGGGCGAGCGCACCATCTCCCCGATGGGCCATGTCCGCATGATGGCCGCGATCCAGCCGTGGATCTCCGGCGCCATCTCCAAGACGGTCAACATGCCGGAGACGGCGACCGTCGAGGAGGTCGAGGAGATCTACTTCGAGGCCTGGAAGCTCGGCATCAAGGCGCTCGCGATCTACCGCGACAACTGCAAGGTCGGCCAGCCGCTCTCGGCCAAGAAGAAGGAGCCCGAACAGGGGAAGGCCGAGGCGCCCGCCGCCGTCGAGCCCACGGTGGAGCGGGTCGTCGAGTACCGCCCGGTCCGCAAGCGCCTCCCGAAGGGCCGCCCCGGCATCACCACCTCCTTCACGGTGGGCGGCGCCGAGGGCTATATGACCGCCAACTCCTACCCGGACGACGGTCTGGGCGAGGTCTTCCTGAAGATGTCCAAGCAGGGCTCGACCCTCGCGGGCATGATGGACGCCTTCTCCATCGCGGTCTCGGTGGGCCTCCAGTACGGGGTGCCGCTGGAGACGTACGTCTCGAAGTTCACCAACATGCGCTTCGAGCCGTCCGGTATGACCGACGACCCGGACGTACGTCTGGCGCAGTCGATCGTCGACTACATCTTCCGCCGCCTGGCGCTGGACTTCCTGCCCTTCGAGACGCGCTCCGCGCTCGGCATCCACTCCGCCGAGGAGCGCGAGCGCCACCTGGAGACCGGCTCCTACGAGTCCGCCGAGGACGAGGTCGACGTCGAGGGCCTGGCCCAGTCGGCCCCGCGCGCCCAGGAGCTGAAGGCCGTCGCCACCCCGCGGGCGGAGGCCCCGACGGCCCGGCCTGCCCCCCAGCAGGCGCACACCAGCGCCGAACTGGTCGAAATGCAGCTGGGCATCCAGGCCGACGCCCCGCTGTGCTTCTCTTGCGGCACCAAGATGCAGCGGGCGGGCTCCTGCTACATCTGCGAGGGCTGCGGCTCCACGAGCGGTTGCAGCTGATCCGACCCCGCCCAGGGCGGCACGGCCACCGGCCGTGCCGCCCTTCGGCGTCCTGGCCGTCCCGCGGGGGAGCGGTGCGGCGTCAGGAGCCGTGGGCCTCGCCCATGACGTGGGCGAAGCTCTCCGGGTCCGTGTCGTAGCCGTGGAGTCCCGGGCGGAGGGTCCACTCGCCCGAGCCGTCGCGGACGAACTCGGCCACCGCGGCCGCCGTGGCCCCGAGGACACCGCCGAAGTCGTCCTCGGCGAGCACGGTGTACCCCTCGCGCAGCCGCACTGCCGGATTCAGGACGTCGACGAACGTCCGGCGGCCGGTCCGCTGCTGGATCACGACACCGGCCACCACGCGTGCGTAGCGGCTGTCGAGCCGGTTGAGTTCGAGGATCATGACCTCGTCCCAGCCGAAGCCCTTGCCGTCCAGGCTGTCGCGGTTGAGGTAGATCGTGCCGTCGGGGGAGCGGCTGTCGAAGTGGACCACATAGGCGGGCGCCCCATGGGGATCGTCCGCCAGATAGGTCGCGGCCACCAGGTCGAGGTCGGTGGCCGCCCCGCCGTTCGGACTGGGATCCCACTTCAGTGCCAGCTCGACCTTGCCGAGTCCCTTGTTGAAACCGCTCATCCCGCTTCCCTCCCCGACTCCATGGCTACGCGCGAACTCTGGTGCGCCGCAGCCCAGTTGTCCATTGTGCCTCGCGCGCCGGTGCACTCGTCGGAGTGCACCGGGCCGGAGAGTGACCGGCGCCACGCGATGGGCCGTACGATGGCGCGGTGCTGGTCAAGTGGACTCGCTGCACCGTGGTGGACCGCCGCGGTTTCGAACGGGGGCAGCGGAAGTGGGCGGGGCTGCCGGGGGAGCCGGGCTTCCGCGGGCAGGGCGGGGGCTTCAGCAGGGTGAGGCCCGGTGTCGCGCATGTCTTCGCGTTCTGGGAGAGCCGCGCCTTCTACGACTCCTTCATGGCGCGCTCCCACGACCGGCTGGCCGCGTCGCAGTCCGGCACCTTCAAGGATCAGCAGGTACGCCTGTTCGACCACCGCTTCGATGTGAAGACCGGCTTCGAGCCCCGGTTCTCGGACGCCGATCTGGTGCGTGTCGCCCACTGCCGGGTCCACGAGGAGCGGGCCGAGCACTTCGCCCTGATGCAGGAGAAGGTCTGGAACCCGGCCATGGCGGGCTCGCCCGGCATGATCCGCGGACTGTTCGGCGAGGGCCCGGGGTCCGAGTTCCTCATTCTGTCCATGTGGCAGTCGTCGGCGGAGCACGGCAAGTACCGCGAGGAGCGGGTGGAGCGCCTGGCGCTGAGGGCCCGGACGGAGGCGGACGTCGCCGCGCTGACCGGCGACATCGTGGAACTGGAACCCTCCTGGACGGTGTGAGGGCCGAAGCGGTGTGACGGTCGGGGCGGCCCCGGGTTCCGGGCGGCGCGAGGAGCCCGGTCGGCCGCGTCTCCGACCCTCTCACGGCCCGATGAGTTTGGAATCCGGACCGAGTGCGTGGGGAAACACACGGTGTGACCTGCGCCGGGGGAGGCCCCTCGAGTGCCCGTTCGGCCGTCACTCGATCTAGGGTTTTGGCATGGCACGACCACGGCGCATCGTCCTTGTCCGGCACGGCGAGTCGGTGGGCAATGCCGATGACTCCGTGTACGAACGCGAACCCGACCATGCGCTGCGGCTGACCGAGAAGGGCTGGCGGCAGTCGGAGGAGACGGGCAAGCGGCTGCGGGAGGTCTTCGGCCGGGAGCAGGTCAGCGTGTACGTCTCCCCCTACCGCCGCACCCATGAGACGCTCCGCGCCTTCCACCTGGACCCCGATCTCGTCCGTGTGCGCGAGGAGCCCCGGCTGCGCGAGCAGGACTGGGGCAACTGGCAGGACCGCGAGGACGTACGCCTCCAGAAGACCTACCGGGACGCGTACGGGCACTTTTTCTACCGCTTCGCCCAGGGGGAGTCCGGCGCCGACGTCTACGACCGGGTCGGCGGCTTCCTGGAGAGCCTCTTCCGCAGCTTCGAGGCCCCCGACCACCCGCCGAACGTCCTGCTGGTGACCCATGGACTGGCGATGCGGCTCTTCTGCATGCGCTGGTTCCACTGGACGGTCGCCGAATTCGAGTCGCTCTCCAACCCCGGGAACGGCGAGACGCGCATGCTCCTCCTCAAGGAGGACGGCAGATACACCCTCGACCGGCCGTTCGAGCGCTGGCGCGATCCGGACCCCTACTGGATCACGGGATAGAGTGGCGGAGAGATGATCGCTGACTCTCCCGAAGGACGTGCGGTACGCGCCCTGGCGGCCCTGCGAGGGCTGGCACTGGGGGACGCGCTCGGCGCGCAGTTCTTCCTCCCCGCGAACTATCCGCTGCTCCAGCGCCGTGAGCTGCCGTCCGGACCCTGGCCCTGGACGGACGACACGGAGATGGCCTGCTCCGTGCTCGCCGTACTGGCCGCGCACCGCAGGGTCGACCAGGACGCGCTGGCCCGGTCCCTGGCCGAGCACCACGGCGCCGCCCGGCGCCACGAACCGGCGATCGACCTGCTGCTGGAACGCATCGCGGCCGGGGGCGACTGGCGTGAACTGGCCGCCGCGCTGTTCCGGGGCCATGGCTCCTGGGGCAGTGGCGCGGCGGTACGGGCCGCCCCCATCGGCGCCTGGTACGCGGACGACCCCGAGCAGGCAACCCACCAGGCGGAGATCTCCGCCTACCCGACCCACCAGCACCGCGAGGCCGTTGCGGGAGCGATGGCGGTCGCCGCGGCCGCCGCCCTGGCCGCGGATCCCGCGGGACCGCCGAGCGCCGCGGCCCTCCTCGACGGGGTGATCGCACTGGTGCCCAAGAGCGCCGTCGGCATGGGACTGCGCCGCGCCCGGGACATGCTCGACTACGGCGACGCGGGGACCGTCGCGGCCGTACTGGGCTGCGGGCGGCGCACCACGGCGCACGACACGGTGCCCTTCGCGCTGTGGTCCGCGGCGCGCGCCCTCGGCGACTATCGGCAGGGTTTCTGGGCCACCGCCCAGGTCGGCGGGGACATGGACACGACCTGCGCCATCGTCGGCTCGGTGATCGCCTCCGGGAAGCCGGGGACGCCGCCCGCGGAGTGGCTCCAGCAGGTGGAGCCACTGCCGCACTGGGCTCCGGAAGCCGCCTAGGCGAGGCCGACCGGGCCGGGGCGTCCCGCCTTTCGGGGGTGAGGGCCGCTCAGGGCGCCACCTCGTGCGGGGTGGCTCCGCCGAGGGGCCCGGCGCACGGTTCCGCCGAGACATGGAAGCGGGCCGACGCTGCACGGACGGCCCGCTCCACCGAGGCGCTCGTCGGGCCGGTGAAACGGAAGCGGCCGCCGACGTGCTCGTAGTAGGCGTCCGCCGCGGGCAGGATGTCGCCCGGCTGGAGCAGGGCCGCCGCGTAGAGCCCGGGAACGCTTCCCGCCAGGGGTGTGACCTCGGTGATCCGGCAGGGCCGCTCGGCCGGTGCGGGGACCAGCAGCCACCCTCCGACGCCGGGGGAGGGCGCCTCGGCCTTCTTGGGCTGCTCGCCGACCTGTAGGGCGAACGCTGCCTCCATCAGGTCGTATCCGTGCACGTCGCGCCAGATGAAGGGGATCTCCGCCCCGCCGACCCGCGCGCCGGTCTCCAGGAAGGAGCAGGTGCGGGTGGAGTCTTCGGCGACGCCGACGAAGACCTCCAGGTGGAAGACGGTGGAGGTGTCGGTGAGCGCGCCGAGGAACCGCCGCGACCAGGTGCCGACGGCCGCCAGGACGTCCGGGTCGTCCTCCTCGACCGAACCCAGGTGGGCGCCGTCCCGGAAGCCGAGGCAGTCGTTCACATAGCGCGAGGCCCGCCAGATCTCGGGGCGGCCGTCGCGGTACAGCCCGTCCACGTGGTAGATCGGGTCGGCCACATGGGCCTGGGCCATCAGGGCCGTGTCCGCGGGCCAGGACATCTCGGCCAGGCCCTCGGGGCCGCGGACCACGCGGACGCCCGCGCTGGAACTGCCTCGCGTCGGCTTGAGCACCACCGGCCAGCCGTGCCGCTCGGCGAAGGCGGCCACCTGCTCCCGCCCGCTGACGGCCTCGAAGGCGGGCACCGGCAGATCCGCGTCCGCGATGCGCCGGCACATCTCCAGCTTGTCCCGGAAGGGCAGCAGATCCGCCGGGGTGGCGCCCGGAAGGCCCCACTCCGCGCGCAGCTGAGCCGCGATCAGCAGATCGTCCTCCTTGAGGGCCACGATCGCCTTCGGGGCACCGAAACGGGCGGCCAGCTCCGCGACCGCCTCGCGCACCACGGCCAGGTCGTCCGTGGCGGGGACCTCGATGACCTCGGCCGCCGACCGGGGAACGCCCCGCGCGCCCACCTCGGTGGTCACATAGGTGACCGCGTGGCCGGTGTGGTCGAGGTACTCCTCGTAGTGCGCGTACCGGTCCCGCCAGCGGTGGATCACGAGGACATGGGGACGCGGCCCGCCGCCGTCCGGAATTCCTGGCGTCGGCATGCGCTGAAACCCCCTGGGACACCTCGCGCGACGGCTTCGGCCTCCGCGCTTCCGATCACCCCCGCCACTCTCGCCGACGTCCGAAAAGCCTTGTGGTCCTGGGGAATTAACATCCGGGGACCGCAAGCGGTACGTTCCGCGACGCGGAGGGGCAGCAGTGCATTCCGGTGGTGAGGAGGTCAATGCCGCCATGGTGAGGACGTCAATGCCGCCATGGTGAGGACGTCAATGCCGCCATGGTGGGGACCGTCGTTGCCGCAATGCCGCTGGTACCCAACTTGCCTGATTCCGAGGGTACTTCCCGACGCATGAGCGCTGATCGGTGCCTGAGTCGTGCCCGAGCGCGGCGCCGGGATCCTTCGGAAGGTGCTCAAGCCCCCGGGCCTGGCCCGGGCGGGTCGCGGCGGGCGGTTCGGCGCTTCCGCCGCCGCCCGGGGACCTGGGTGTCGCCGCGGGGCCGGGGCGGCGTAGGCTTGGGGCGCCATGCCGTACGAACCGCCTACCCACACCGTCGAGCGCTCCCTTCGCGCAACGACCGGAGCGAAGGTCATCGCCGGTGTCGACGAGGTGGGGCGCGGTGCCTGGGCCGGTCCCGTCACCGTCTGCGCCGCGATCACCGGACTGCGCCGACCGCCGCTGGGACTCACCGACTCCAAGCTGCTCACCGTCAAGCGACGGACCGAGCTGGCCCAGGAGTTGGAGCAGTGGGTGACGGCCTACGCCCTCGGCCACTCGTCCCCCGAGGAGATCGACCAACTCGGGATGACGGCCGCGCTGCGGCTCGCCGCGGTACGCGCCCTGGAGACCCTGCCCGTCCGGCCCGACGCGGTCATCCTCGACGGGAAGCACGACTATCTGGGGACGCCCTGGAGGGTGCGTACGGTGATCAAGGGCGACCGGTCCTGCGTGGCGGTCGCCGCGGCATCCGTGATCGCCAAGGTTCGCCGCGACAAAATGATGGCCGAACTGGGTATCGACCATGCAGACTTCGGTTTTGCGGCCAACGCCGGGTATCCCTCGCCGGTGCACAAGGCCGCGCTGGAGGAGCGGGGTCCCACCCCGTACCACCGCTTGACGTGGGCGTATCTTGATGCGCTGCCCCAGTGGCGGCACCTCAAGAAGGCCCGCGCCTGGGCGGACGGACACGCGCCGGAGATCGAAGGCCAGCTCGGTTTCGACTTCTGACCCGTTCCGATCGCACTCATGTGCCACCCGCCGACGCGACTAGCACCGGCGTTTGATAAAAATCAGCCCATGCCTCTCATTCCCGAGGAGCCTCAGATTCACGAGAGCGCCCAGGGTCCCCGCGCCACGCCGTCCGCCGGCCGCACCGCGCCGACCCCCCGTCCCGTTCCCGGCCCGCGTCCCGCGGCCCCCGCGCGCCCCGGCCGTCCGGGGCCCGTTCGGCCGATGCCGGCGCAGCGCACCCCGCGCGAGCCGCTCGCGGCCAAGCCCGGGCCGTCCGTTCCCGCGGTCACCCCGCAGGTCCAGTTGATCCCGGCCTCGGCCGAGGGCGCGCTGGACGCTGCCGAGGAGGCCGTCGACCTGCTGCTGGAATCCGGGCGCGTCCCCGGCGACGTACTGGTGATCACCACCGGTGAGTCGCACCCGTGGGCCGCGCACGAAATGTCGTTCGGCGAAGCCTCGTACTGGGCGCAGCACGACGCCCGCGACGACGTCTTCTACGCCGACGCCTCCGCCCTGTCCCGGGCCGCCGCCCGCCCGGTGGTCGTGGCCGCCGTCAACGGCGGCTCGGACGACGCCGTCAATGCCGCGCTTCCGTTGGCGCTCGGCCGGGCCGACACCCTGCTGATCGTCTGCGGCGACCCGGCGCAGATCAACTCGGCGCTGGGCGCGGGCGTCTGAGCGGTCCGGAACCGGACCGCTCGGCACGCACACTTCCCGTCCGACGTCGACGCTGACGCCGACGGCCCGGAGCCGGGCTGTTCACGCGGCAGGGGTGACCCGGTCGGCCGGGGAGTGCGTGGCGGCATTCGCACAGAGGCCGCTTCCGCACACCCATTCGGAGCCGCCGGGCATGTCCGGAGCCGGGGCGCGGCGGTCCGCGGCGTCCGCCCGGACGACGCGCCTTCCGGACTTCCGGGCCACCGCTCCGGGAGCGTACGCCGGGGAGCCGCGCCCCGGGGCACACCTGCCGCTTGGCACGGCGCGACGCGGCTGCGTGCGTCCGTGCCCGTGCCCGTGCCCGTGCCCGGGAGGCTCGTCGGCAGTGACGCCCGGTGCCCGGGAAGCCCGACGGCCGCGTAGCTCGCAGGGGCTCCCGTGTGGCGGCGCTGCCCGCGCCCAGGCGGATTGCCGACGGGGGGTACGGCGTAGCTCCCGCGGGCTCGTCGGGCAGCGGCGCGCCGTAGCTCGGGAGCTCGGGCATGTCACCGGCCGTGCCGGGGATGCCGCTGGCCTGCCGCCTCGTGGGCGGGGCCTCAGCGGGCGGCGGCCCGGCGCAGCACCTCGGAGGCGACACCTCCGGTGCGCGGCCGCGGGGGTGTCCCTCCCGACAACCCGAAAGCCTCCGCCGAGGACTCCGCGCTGGGGCGGCGCCCGCCGCGCCCTTCGCCGAGGACCTGCCACCCCTCACGCGTCAGCGTGATGTACGCACCGCAGCGCAGCCCGTGCAAGGTGCATGCGTCGCGCAGCCCCCACATCCAGGCCCCGTCCTCCTCCGTCCAACGCCCGTCGCCCTCACGGCAGTAGAGCAGTACTGCCGTCCGTACGGGCGTGCGGCGCCGCAGATCGTGCGGGATGATCCGGCGCAACTGGGCGAGAAGCGCATTGCGGAACATCCAGCCGTCCGCCGGTGCCGGACGCCGTGTGAACGAGGCGCTCGCGCACAGCCGTTCGTCCGGGTCCAGAACGGCCACCACGGCCGTCGACAGCCCCGGCCGGTGGAGTTCGTGCAATTCGCCGACGACTTCCCGGGGATTGCGCAGAAGGGGTATCCCGGCGGCGGCCCATTCGGCGGGCTCGAGCATCCGGGCCGACGGATTGGCGGAAGCGGCGGACGATTCGGCGGAGGACGATATGGAGGCCGCCGAGGACGGAGCGAATCCGAAGGTCACGATCCTCCCTTCGGCTACGCGCCCACACTGCGGGCGGGGTGGGACTCGGGGGGCGCACACCGCAGCAGGGCCCTGTCGGATCAGACACGAGCCGTGCGGGGGGGCGGACCCCCAATTCTTCCCGTCGAACTGGAAAGCGGCAACGAGCAATTGGCAGCACCGGCCTGTTTGTGCTGATGTGTGGCCTATATCCCCGCTAAAGGTTTGTTCCACGTGTTCCCCGGAGAGGACGGCTCACGCCTGCACGGCAAGAACCATGGGCAACACCCCCTCCGCTCCGGCTCGCCGCAGCATGCGCGCGGCGACCGCCAATGTCCAGCCCGTCTCCGTCATGTCGTCCACGAGCAGCACGGGACCACCGGCCGCCTTCAGGGCTTCGGCGAGCGCGGGCGGCACGGTCAGCGCCCCGTCGAGTGCCTTCAGCCGCTGTGCGCTGTTGCTGCGCGGCAGCCGCGGGATGTCGCCCGTGTACGCGACGGAGCCCAGCAGGGGCAGCCGTCCCGTCTCCGCGATCCGCGCTCCGAGGGAGTGGATCAACTGCGGACGGGTCCGCGATGCCATGGTGACCACGCCGACGGGCCGTGGCTGCGCGTCGGGACCGCCCGAGGCCCAGCCGCCGGGTCCCTTCGCCCAGTCGGCCAGCACCCCGACGACGGCTCGGGCCACGTCGTCCGGCACGGGGCCGTCCGGGGCCTGGGGCGCCAGGACCGGCCGCAGCCGGTTGCCCCAGCCGATGTCCGACAACCGCCCGAGGGCCCGCCCGATCGCGGCCTGCTCACCGGCCGGGATGCGCCCCTTCAGCTCGACACCGACGGCCGGGAGCCCGGTCGGCCACATCTTGCGCGGCTCGACCTCGACACCCGCACGGCCGAGTTCACCGCGGGCCGCGTCCAGGGCGGCGGGGGAGACGGAGTCGGCGAAGGCCGGTCCGGCGCAGTTGTCGCAGCGCCCGCAGGGTCCGGCGCCCTCGTCGTCCAGCTGCCGCCGCAGGAACTCCATCCGGCACCCCGCCGTCGTCACATAGTCGCGCATCGCCTGCTGCTCGGTCTCCCGCTGCTTGGCGACCCAGGCGTAGCGCTCGGTGTCGTACGTCCACGGAACACCCGTCGAGACCCAGCCGCCCTGGACCCGGCGCACCGCACCGTCCACGTCGAGCACCTTGAGCATGGTCTCCAGCCGGGACCGGCGCAGATCGACCAGAGGCTCCAGGGCGGGCAGCGAGAGGGGGCGCCCGGCCCCGGCGAGGACGTCCAGCGTGCGCCGCACCTGCTCCTCCGGGGGGAAGGCGACCGAGGCGAAGTACTCCCAGATCGCCTGGTCCTCCCTGCCCGGCAGCAGCAGCACCTCGGCATGCTCCACTCCGCGTCCGGCGCGCCCGACCTGCTGGTAGTACGCGATCGGCGAGGAGGGCGAACCGAGGTGCACCACGAATCCGAGGTCCGGCTTGTCGAAGCCCATCCCGAGGGCGGAGGTGGCAACGAGTGCCTTGACCTTGTTGGCCAGGAGGTCCTCCTCGGCCTGCTGCCGGTCGGCGTTCTCCGTCTTCCCGGTGTACGACGCGACGGGGTACCCGCACTGCCGCAGGAACACCGTGACCTCCTCGGCCGCCGCCACCGTCAGGGTGTAGACGATCCCGGATCCCGGCAGCTCCCCCAGATGATCGGCCAGCCAGGCCATGCGGTGGGCGGCGTCCGGCAGCCGGAGGACGCCCAGACTGAGGCTTTCCCGGTCCAGGGGCCCCCGCAGGACCAGGGCGTCCGTACCGGCCCCGGTGCCCAGTTGCTCGGCCACGTCGGCCGTCACCCGGGCATTGGCCGTCGCCGTCGTCGCCAGGACCGGAACACCGGGGGGCAGGTCCGCGAGCATGGTGCGCAGCCTGCGGTAGTCGGGGCGGAAGTCGTGGCCCCAGTCGGAGATGCAGTGGGCCTCGTCGACCACCAGCAGACCGGTCGCGGCCGCCAGCCGGGGCAGTACCCGGTCGCGGAAGTCGGGGTTGTTCAAGCGCTCCGGACTCACGAGCAGGACGTCCACGTCTCCGGCGGCCACCTCCGCCTGGATGGTGTCCCACTCCTCGGTGTTGGACGAGTTGATGGTCCGTGCGTGGATGCCTGCGCGGGCGGCCGCGTCCACCTGGTTGCGCATGAGGGCGAGGAGCGGCGAGACGATCACTGTCGGCCCTGCCCCGCGCTCACGCAGCAGCGCGGTCGCGACGAAGTACACCGCGGACTTGCCCCAGCCAGTGCGCTGCACGACAAGGGCTCTGCGGCCGTGTGCCACCAGGGCCTCGATGGCCCGCCACTGGTCCTCGCGCAGGCGGGCCCCGCCCGTCGGGTCGCCGACGAGCCGGGCGAGCACGGCGTCCGCGGCGGCGCGCAGGCCGCCGTCCGCCGCAGCCGTGGCCGGACCGCCCGGGGTGTCGGCTGCGCGCGGGGTGTCCGCCACCGCCGGGGTGGCTTCGGGTGTCGTGGGGCGCGGGTGTTCGTCGGTCATGACGTCCATGCAACCCGATCGCCGGGGCATCGTGCGAACGGGCCCCGCAATCTGTGGACAACCTCTGATGTGCTCATGATGGGAGTTGTCCACAGGCCAAAGCGGAACGTCGGGATTCGCGGGAAGGTCACGGCATGACGAACCACGACGAAGCGTCCGGCCGCCCCGGCATCGGCGACATGGGCGGACCCTCACACCACGGCGGCGAACCCGGCGGATACGGGGAGCAGGGGCCCGCGGCGCCGCCCGACGAGCCCCAGATCACCCTGCGTACCCCGGCCGAGCTGGCCGACGCCCTGCCCTATCTGCTCGGCTATCGCCCCGAGGACAGCATCGTGCTGGTGGCGCTGCACGACCGGGAGGGGCGGGGAAGGTTCGGCGGCCGTGCACGGCTCGGCATCCCCGCGCACCCCGACGACTGGCAGCCCGCGGCCCGGCAGGTGGCCCACGGGCTGGTGACCGGCAGCGAGCGCCGAGGCGCCCGGCCCGAGAGCATGGTCGTCTACCTGGTCCGGGAACCCTCGCGCGGCGAGACAGGACGCGATGTGATGGAACGCCTCCGGCCGCTCGCCCAGTCACTCCGCACGACCTGCGGCGCCCTCGACATCCCGGTGGTGGAGGCCCTGTGCATCTCCGACGGCCGCTTCTGGTCGTACTGCTGCCCGGGCCCGGACTGCTGCCCTCCCGAAGGACGGCCGATGGGCCTGCCCGGCACCTCGGTCCTGGCCGCAGCCGCTGCCTACGCCGGTGTCCAAGTGCGCGGCAGCATCAAGGAGTTCCGGGCGAGACTGAGCCCTTGGGAGACCGCGGCCGCTCTTGGGCAGGAGATCGCGCTGGACGCGGCGAGCCGCGAGCTGGTGCCACGGATCCTCGACGGCGACACCCGCGAGGACGTGGCAGCGCACACGCTCGCCCTGGCACAGCGGGTGATGGCCCGCTTCGCCGGAGCACCGCCCGTGCCGGGTACGACCGCGGACCTGCGCGACGACACGCTCCTGGCCGATGACGAGGCCGCGGCCCTGATCCTGGGTCTTCAGGACCGCACGACACGCGACCGGGCCGCGGAGTGGATGGAGGGCACCGAAGCCGTCGTGGCACTGAGGCTGTGGCGCGCCCTGGCCCGCCGCTGTGTCGGCCCCTACGGCGAGCACGCCGCCGCCCCGCTGACGCTCGCCGGATGGGTCGCCTGGTCCACCGGCGACGGTGTAGAGGCCCGCGAGGCCTTTGCCATGGCCCTGGGAGCGGACCCGGACTATCTCTTCGCGCGTCTTCTGCACCAGGCGTGCAACGAGGGCCTGGACCCGGAGACCGTCCGCCGCTGCCTGCGAACGGAGCGCGCGGGGAGGACCGGCCCGGACGCGGACCCCACGGCGACCGCGACGGCGCCGGGCGTGGACACCACGGTGACCGCTGCGGCGCCGGGCGCGGACACCACGGTGACCGCTGCGGCGCCGGGCGAGGAACCCACGATGACCGTGGCAACACCCGGTGAGGATGCCGCAGTGACCAGGACGACGGCGGACGGCGACACCGGCTCGGTCCCCGACCTGCCCGGATCCTCTCCTGACGCTTCCCGCGAGCACACGGGGAGCGGGGACCACTGCGCCCTCGGCCATGTCCCCGTGGGGAAGCGCCGAAAGGTCCGGGCGCCGAGCGGCATCAGCCGCCGTTCCCCACGGCTCCCGGAGGCCCGCCGACGGTCCCACGGCGGCCCTTCCACCGGGGACCGGACCCATCGCGATGGGCAGCCTCGGACGCCCGGAGGCAGGGACGGCCGGTTCGGATCCCGCCGCGCCTCGGGTTCCGCGAACGGAGAGGGAGCCACATGAGTGAGTCCCCTGCCGTCCGCGGCACCACCGTTCGACGGGCCGCTGCTCCGGGGGTGTGACCTCGGAGGACATGCTGCTGGACGGAGCGGGGCGGCCGCTGGTGGAGCGGTATCGGACAGATGTGGATCTGCTGTCCCGGCGGTCGGCGAAGGGAGTGTTTATCGTCAGGCAGACGACTATGATCGCGGCATGCCCTACGACCCGTCAGCCTTCCCGCCCTTCGCCGTCACCGTGGACCTGGTCGTGCTGACCGTGCGCCGCCATGCCCTGTGCGCGCTGGCGGTCCGGCGGGGAGAGCCGCCCTTCCAGGGCCGATGGGCGCTTCCGGGCGGCTTCGTCAGGGCGGACGAGGACCTCGCGCAGGCCGCGGCACGGGAACTGGCCGAGGAGACCGGGCTGTGCGCGCACGACCCTGACGTACCGGCCCAGGACAACGGTGCGCATCTGGAGCAGCTGGCCACCTACGGCGATCCCAAGCGCGACCCGCGGATGAGAGTGGTGAGCGTCGCCCATCTCGCTCTCGCCCCCGACCTGCCCGCCCCCCGGGCCGGAGGGGACGCCAACAGCGCTCGTTGGGCACCCGTGGAGGAACTGCTGCAACAGGGCGGCTACGCCAGGGAAGGCGAGCAGGCGGCGCCGCTCGCCTTCGATCATGCGCAGATCCTCTCGGACGGTGTCGAGCGTGCCCGCTCGAAGATCGAGTACTCCTCGCTGGCCACCGCTTTCTGCCCGCCGGAATTCACCGTGGGCGAGCTGCGGCGGGTCTACGAGGCCGTCTGGGGCGTGGCGCTGGATCCGCGCAACTTCCACCGCAAGGTGACGGGGACCCCGGGATTCCTCGTCCCCACGGGCGGTACGACGACCCGGCAGGGCGGCCGCCCCGCGCAGTTGTTCCGGGCGGGCGGCGCCACCCTGCTCAACCCGCCCATGCTGCGGCCCGAGGTCTGATCACCGAGCCCACCCGGCCCTCCGGCGGGAGCCGCACGGGAAAGCCTCCGACGCACGACCGTCAGGGTGACCAAAAAAACAGACATATAGCGCTATCTTGCTTTAAGTGATCAAGGCGATCGGACTGACCGGCGACGCCCGCAGGGGCCTGTCGCCCGTCGTCGACGATGTGTCCTTCGAGGCGCGCGCAGGTCGGGTGACGGCGCTCCTCGGGTCCTGCGCTGCGGACAGGACGGCCGTCCTGAGGATGATGCTGGAACTCCAACCGGGCCGCGGCATCACTTACTTCCGGGGCAGCCCGCTGCACTCCCTCGCCCAGCCGGCCCGGGAGGTCGGGATCCTCCTCGGGGACGTTCCCGGTCACCCCGCACGCACGGTCCGCGGACATCTGCGCATGCTGAGCGCCGCCGTGGGCGTACCCGCACTCCGCGCCGACGAGGTCCTCGAAGCCGTCGGACTGGCCGCCGTACGGGACGAGCGCCTGGACACCCTCTCGCGCGGCATGGACCGCCACCTCGGCCTCGCCTGTGCCCTGCTCGCCGATCCGCACAGCCTCGTACTCGACGACCCGGCCGCCGGGCTGTCCGCCCGGGAAGGCGCCTGGCTGCACGGCATGCTGCGCGCCCACGCCGCACGGGGCGGCACCGTCCTGTTCGCCACGGGCGACCCCAGGGAGGCGGCGCGCACCGCCGACCGCGTCGTCACGCTCGACGAGGGCCGGATCGTCGCCGACCAGGAGGCCGCCGACTTCGCCCGTACCCGGCTGCGCCCGCGCGTGGCCGTCCGCAGCCCGCATGCCGACCGGCTCGGCGCCCTGCTCGTCAGGGAGTCCCGAGAGGCCCGGCGTGTGATGGAGATCGTCCACGAGGAGGGCAACCGGCTTTCGGTGTACGGCAGTACCTGTGCCGACATCGGTGAGATCGCGTACCGGAACGGGATCCTCGTCCATCAACTGACCGACGAGACGGCCGACATGGGGCCCGGTGCTGCCGCCCGGACGGCGCCGACCGCCGCGGTGCACGCGGCGGAGGCGGGGGATCCGCCCTCGCTGCCGCCGCCCATCGACCCCCGGCGCGCCCCCGGCCCCCGGCGGCCGCTGCGCTACGAACTGCGCCGCGCCGCGGGGACCGGCACGAGCTCCCTCGTCGCCGCGTGCGTACTCGTCGTCTCCGCCCTCGTCTCCCTGCTCCTCGCCGCCGACGCGGGGCATGTCCCACGCCCCCGGCTGCTGGCCGCCTGGCCGACGCAGCTCCCCCTGCCTCCCGCGGCCCTCGGCGCCGGACTGCTCGGCGCCCTGGCCTTCGGGGACGAGTTCCGCCACCCTGCCCTGGCGGCCGACCGCGACGGCGTACCCAGGCGCCTGGGGCTGCTCGTCGCCAAGCTCCTCGTCACCGGCGTCACGGCGGCGGCGCTGGCCTTCCTCACCGTCGGCTTCGACTTCGAGGTGCTCTTCCTCGTCCATGGACGGGCGGCGGCGGCGCTTCCCGGCGACTGGCTCTCGGCCGGGGCGAGTTGGACCGGGCTGGTCGTGGGGTGCGCCTGGGCCGGAGTGCTGGCGGGCGGTGTCTTCCGGTCCACGACCGCCGGGCTCGCCGCGGTGCTCGCGGTGCCCGTGGCCGTCGTACCCCTGGTGCGGGGCGTCGTGGAGTCAGGATCCGTAGGAACCGCGGCGGGGTTCGCCGCCCGTATGCGGGAGGCGGCGCTGCTGCGGTGGCCGTTCGGCGGCGACCGGTATCTGGCCGCGCTGGTGCGGATGGTCGCCCAACCCGTTGGCGCCGCACTGGCCTTGTCCCTGGCCGCGCTGCTCGGTGCCTATCTGCTCACCACGGCGCGCGGCAGGATCCGATGAACGCCGTCCGTGTCGATCTGTTATCTCCCCTGTGCGCAAGTTCCTCGGAGAACGCCCATTTCTTTCCGATAAGGCGTCAATTGCGACAGGGTGAGCGATCACCCTTTCGTGTGCTTTTCACCAAAGACCTCAAGGGAGTTGGAGAGGGCGCCGACAAAGGATCCGTGAGTACCCTTGCGCACACCATGATGACCGCCGCCCGTTCAGCAGACTCCGGCCTCGCCGGACCGGGCGAACTCGACCGCTACCCCTATGCCGACGCGCCCTCCACTGACCGCGTCAGCACGCCCTCCTGGGAGGGTGCCGACCCGGAACTGGGTCGTGTCGGCCGCCGCGCCGCAGGCAGCCGCGGACGCGGCCTGCACGGCCAACTCGTCCAGCAGCTCGGCCAGATGATCGTCTCCGGTGACCTGGGCGCGGACCGCCCGCTGGTGCCGGAGGAGATCGGCCAGCGCTTCGAAGTCTCCCGCACCGTCGTCCGCGAATCACTGCGCGTCCTGGAGGCCAAGGGCCTCGTCAGCGCCAGGCCGAACGTCGGCACCCGGGTCCGTCCCGTCAGCGACTGGAACCTCCTCGACCCGGACATCATCGAGTGGCGGGCCTTCGGGCCCCAGCGCGACGACCAGCGCCGCGAGCTCAGCGAGCTGCGCTGGACCATCGAGCCGCTCGCCGCCCGCCTCGCCGCCGGTCATGGGCGCGAGGAGGTGCAGCAGCGACTCGGCGACATGGTCGAGATCATGGGCCACGCCATGGGTCAGGGAGACGCCCTGACCTTCTCGCGTGCCGACGCCGAGTTCCACTCGCTGCTCATCCAGGTCGCGGGCAACCGCATGCTGGAGCACCTCTCGGGCATCGTCTCGGCCGCGCTCCAGGTCTCCGGAGGCCCTGTCACCGGCTGCGACCGCCCGAACGAAGCGGCCCTCACCCAGCATGGCCGGATCGTGGACGCGCTGGCCTCGGGGGACGGCGCGGCTGCCGAGGCGGCGATGCGCCAACTGCTCACCGTCCACCCCGAGGTGGAGCGCGTGGTGCCCGCACCCCGCGAGCACTGACCGGCTCCGCCTTCGGTGCGAACGGGACCGGGCCTCCCGTCGCAGTGCCCGACCGCCGCGGACGGGCACCGATCACCCGCCGTCTGACTCCGTCGGATCCTTCCGGGACCCGGCGGAGCCCGACGGAGACCGGTGGTGTCCGGCGGAGACCTGTGGCCTCTGGAGGTCACCCGCACCGGTGACACCTGTCGGCACCCGGTGCCGGTGCCGGTCGCGGCCCCCGGCTGGGACGGCGCGCCGCCGTGCCCGGACTCCCGCCGTCGGGCATGGACTTCAGGACCCCGTCAGGGGAATCCGCGACGCCCGGGGGAGGGCGCGCGGAGAGGCAGCCTTCGATCGCGGCGCTTATGGATCACCTCTGCCCGTTTCTGGGTGTTTTTGAGCGGTTACGGGGTGTGACTCGGGCCACGCAGATTGGGCGTAACGCTCCACGGAACTGCGCGATGACCTAAGAGGTGATAGCCGAGGAAGGAATACGGACGCCGTTCATGGCGCTGTGCATCTCCCCGGCCCCCGCCCGCACCGTCGGCCCATCCCCAAGCCGGCGGTCGGCTCCTGTCCGTCGTGGACGGGGCCGGAAGCCGTTTTCCAACGTTCCGAGAGGTTGTTCGTGTCGGCCAGCACATCCCGTACGCTCCCGCCGGAGATCGCCGAGTCCGTCTCTGTCATGGCTCTTATTGAGCGGGGAAAGGCTGAGGGGCAGATCGCCGGCGACGATGTGCGTCGGGCCTTCGAAGCTGACCAGATTCCGGCCACTCAGTGGAAGAACGTACTGCGCAGCCTCAACCAGATCCTCGAGGAAGAGGGTGTGACGCTGATGGTCAGTGCCGCAGAGCCCAAGCGCACCCGAAAGAGCGTCGCAGCGAAGAGTCCGGCCAAGCGCACCGCCACCAAGACCGTCGCGACGAAGGCGGTGACGACCAAGAAGGCCGCCGCCCCCGCCGCTGCGGCAGCCCCGGTCGCCGATGACCCGGACGAGTCCGCGCCCGGAAAGGCCGCAGCCAAGAAGGCGGCCGCCAAGAAGACCGTGGCGAAGAAGACCGTCGCCAAGAAGACGGCGGCCAAGAAGACGACCGGCAAGAAGGACGACGTAGAGCTCCTCGAGGAGGAGGTGCTCGAGGAGGCCAAGGGCGGCGAGGAGCCCGAGGGCACCGAGAGCGCCGGGTTCGTGCTCTCCGACGAGGACGAGGACGACGCGCCCGCGCAGCAGGTCGCCGCGGCCGGTGCCACCGCCGACCCGGTCAAGGACTACCTCAAGCAGATCGGCAAGGTCCCCCTGCTCAACGCCGAGCAGGAGGTGGAGCTCGCCAAGCGCATCGAGGCCGGTCTGTTCGCCGAGGACAAGCTCGCCAACGCCGACAAGCTCGCCCCCAAGCTGAAGCGCGAGCTGGAGATCATCGCCGAGGACGGCCGCCGCGCCAAGAACCACCTGCTGGAGGCCAACCTCCGTCTGGTGGTCTCCCTGGCCAAGCGCTACACCGGCCGCGGCATGCTCTTCCTGGACCTCATCCAGGAGGGCAACCTCGGTCTGATCCGCGCGGTCGAGAAGTTCGACTACACCAAGGGCTACAAGTTCTCCACGTACGCCACCTGGTGGATCCGTCAGGCGATCACCCGCGCGATGGCCGACCAGGCCCGCACCATCCGTATCCCGGTGCACATGGTCGAGGTCATCAACAAGCTGGCCCGCGTCCAGCGCCAGATGCTCCAGGACCTGGGCCGCGAGCCCACCCCGGAGGAGCTGGCCAAGGAACTCGACATGACCCCGGAGAAGGTCATCGAGGTCCAGAAGTACGGCCGCGAGCCGATCTCCCTGCACACCCCGCTGGGCGAGGACGGCGACAGCGAGTTCGGTGACCTCATCGAGGACTCCGAGGCGGTCGTTCCGGCCGACGCGGTCAGCTTCACGCTCCTTCAGGAGCAGCTGCACTCCGTGCTCGACACGCTGTCGGAGCGTGAGGCGGGCGTCGTCTCGATGCGCTTCGGTCTCACCGACGGTCAGCCGAAGACCCTCGACGAGATCGGCAAGGTGTACGGCGTCACGCGCGAGCGCATCCGCCAGATCGAGTCCAAGACGATGTCGAAGCTGCGTCACCCGTCGCGCTCCCAGGTGCTGCGCGACTACCTCGACTAGGCCTCGGCCGTGCGACAAGGGGCTGGTTCCCACCGGGAACCGGCCCCTTTGCGTATGCGCGATCCGGCGAGCTGGATCACTGTGGGTGTTCCATCGATACGTCACAGTGAGGAGTGCACATGCGCCGCCACTTCGCCGGAGCGCTGGTCCTGTCCGCCGCGGCTGCCTTGATACAGCTGGGATCCCCCGCGCCCGCCGTGGCGGGCGGCGTCGTCATCGGGGGCTTCCCGGTGGACATTTCCCAGAGCCCGTGGACGGTCGCCATCTCCAGCCGTGACCGGTTCGGGGGTACGCGGGCCGGGCAGTTCTGCGGCGGTGTGGCGGTCGGCCCGACCACGGTCCTCACCGCGGCCCACTGCATGAGCACGGCCGTGCTGGGCGCGCCACCGGGACGCGTACGGGATCTCAGAGTGATCGCGGGGCGCACGGACCTCCTGTCCGCCCAGGGCGCGGAGATCCCGGTCCGTACCACCTGGGTCAATCCCCGGTACAACGGGGACACCAACGCCGGTGACTTCGCCGTGCTCACCCTGGCCTCCCCGCTCCCGGCGGGTTCGGCGATCGGGACGGCCGCCGCCGGGGATCCCGGCTACCGGCCGGGTACGACCGCCACGGTCTACGGCTGGGGCGATGTGTCGGGGGACGCCGACTACGCGCACAGCCTGCGCGCCGCCAATCTCCAGGTGCTCCCGGACGCGGACTGCGCGCGGGCCTACCCCGGCGGTGCGGACGGCAAGTACGATCCCGCTTCCATGCTGTGTGCCGGGGAGCCCGCGGGCGGCCGCGACGCCTGCCAGGGGGACAGCGGAGGCCCGCTGGTCGCCCAGGGCCGTCTGATCGGCCTGGTGTCCTGGGGCAACGGCTGCGGGCGGCCGGGGAGCCCAGGGGTCTATACGCGCGTCTCCGAGGTCGTCGGGACCCTGGGTGGCGCCCACTGAGCGGGCGCCGGGTGCACAGACGCGTGAAGGCGGCCATCCCGCATGATCGGGATGGCCGCCCGTTGACCGGCTACGGCGCCGGCGTCGGCTCGTCAGCGACGCGAGGCGTCAGCGCTCCTCTTCGGAGACGCTCGCCGGAACGGAGGTGAGCCGCTCCGTCTCGTCCTGTATCTCAGCGGCGATCTTCTTGAGTTCCGGCTCGAACTTGCGACCGTGGTGGGCGCAGAAGAGCAGTTCTCCACCGCTCAGGAGGACGACGCGCACGTACGCCTGTGCGCCGCATCGGTCGCAGCGGTCAGCGGCCGTCAGCGGGCTCGCGGGGGTCAGAACAGTAGTCACGTCGCCTCTTCTCTAGCTCGACGAGCTGTCGTACCAGGGTCAACATCCAACCAGGCCGAAAACGTTCCCGCTCGCGGCTTGTCCCCGGAAATTTCTTTCCGGGCCGGCTGTCTGCTGCCGGTTGGCGGCGAATGTGCCGTATTGCATGCCTTGTGTAGTACGGATTCGCGCTGTCTGTCGATTGTCCTGTCCTCCCGGCGGGGTTGCCGGTTGTTCATGAGGACGTGCCCGGAGCCTAAATGGTTCATGCCTCGAAGGGAACGTGATGTGTGCTTCACCCCCCTCTGAGGTTCGAACGCTCGTGCGACTCTGGACTAGTGTGGGTTTCGGACGAGGGTGGCGTTACAACGGCTCTACCAGGCCTCGGTACCCTCGGACCGGTGACCGAAGCCGGCCCCTTACCCCAATGGGCCACATCCAAAAATTCAGCGAGGAGCGAACCGCGTGACCGCCGAGACGTCCGTGCCGTCCACAGCGCTGCTCACCGGAGCAGACCGGGACGGCTCCAACTACACCGCGCGGCACCTGCTCGTCCTCGAAGGCCTCGAGGCCGTGCGCAAGCGCCCCGGCATGTACATCGGCTCGACCGACAGCCGCGGTCTGATGCACTGCCTCTGGGAGATCATCGACAACTCCGTCGACGAGGCCCTCGGCGGGTACTGCGACCACATCGAGGTGGTCCTGCACGACGACGCCTCGGTGGAGGTGCGGGACAACGGGCGGGGCATCCCGGTCGACGTGGAGCCCAAGACCCGTCTGTCCGGTGTCGAGGTCGTGATGACCAAGCTCCACGCGGGCGGCAAGTTCGGCGGTGGCTCCTACGCCGCCTCCGGTGGTCTGCACGGTGTCGGTGCCTCCGTGGTCAACGCGCTCTCCGCGCGTCTCGACATCGAGGTCGACCGTGACGGCCACACCCACGCGATCAGTTTCCGGCGGGGAGTGCCCGGGGCCTTCGCCGCTGCGGGGCCTAGTGCGAAGTTCGAGGCCAAGGGCGGTCTGCGCAAGGGGAAGAAGATCCCCAAGACCCGTACCGGCACGCGGACGCGCTACTGGGCCGACCGCCAGATCTTCCTCAAGGACGCCAAGCTCTCCCTGGAAAACCTGCACCAGCGTGCCCGCCAGACCGCGTTCCTGGTGCCCGGCCTGACCATCGTGGTCCGTGACGAGTTCGGGCTCGGCGAGGGCGGCAGCAAGGGTGAGGAATCCTTCCGCTTCGACGGCGGAATCAGTGAGTTCTGCGAGTACCTGGCCAGGGACAAGCCGGTGTGCGACGTCCTCCGCTTCTCCGGGCAGGGCACCTTCAAGGAGACCGTCCCGGTCCTGGACGACCACGGGCAGATGACGCCCACCGAGGTCACCCGGGAGCTGGGGGTCGATGTCGCGCTGCGCTGGGGGACCGGGTACGACACCACGCTCAGGTCGTTCGTCAACATCATCGCCACCCCCAAGGGCGGCACCCATGTCGCCGGCTTCGAGCAGGCCGTCGCCAGGACGATGAACGAGGTGCTGCGCACCAAGAAGCTGCTGCGCGTCGCCGAGGACGACATCGTCAAGGACGACGCCCTGGAGGGCCTCACCGCGGTCGTCACCGTACGTCTTGCCGAACCTCAGTTCGAAGGGCAGACGAAGGAGGTCCTCGGCACCTCCGCGGCCCGCCGCATCGTCACCAATGTGGTCTCCAAGGAGCTGAAGGCCTTCCTGACGTCCACCAAGCGGGACGCCGCCCAGCAGGCCCGCACGGTGCTGGAGAAGGCCGTCGCCGCCGCCCGCACGCGCATCGCCGCACGTCAGCACAAGGACGCCCAGCGCCGCAAGACGGCCCTGGAGTCCTCCTCGCTGCCCGCCAAGCTCGCCGACTGCCGCAGCGACGACGTCGACCGCAGCGAGCTGTTCATCGTCGAGGGCGACTCCGCGCTCGGTACGGCCAAGCTCGCCCGGAACTCCGAGTTCCAGGCCCTGCTGCCGATCCGCGGCAAGATCCTCAACGTCCAGAAGTCGTCCGTGACCGACATGCTGAAGAACGCCGAGTGCGGTGCCATCATCCAGGTGATAGGAGCCGGGTCCGGACGGACCTTCGACCTGGACGCGGCCCGCTACGGCAAGATCATCATGATGACGGACGCCGATGTGGACGGCTCCCACATCCGGACCCTGCTCCTGACGCTGTTCCACCGCTATATGCGGCCCATGGTCGAGGCGGGCCGGGTCTTCGCCGCGGTGCCGCCGCTGCACCGCATCGAGATCGTCCAGCCGAAGAAGGGCCAGGACAAGTACGTCTACACGTACTCGGACCGCGAGCTGCGCGACAAGCTCCTCGAGTTGCAGAGCAAGAACATCCGGTACAAGGACTCCATCCAGCGCTACAAGGGTCTCGGTGAGATGGACGCCGACCAGCTGGCCGAGACGACCATGGACCCGCGCCACCGCACCCTGCGCCGGATCAACCTCTCCGACCTGGAGTCCGCCGAGCAGGTCTTCGACCTGCTGATGGGCAACGACGTGGCACCGCGCAAGGAGTTCATCTCCAGCTCGGCGGCCACACTGGACCGCTCGCGCATCGACGCCTAGCCGCGGCCGTCGCCCCCACTGCTGCGCCCGGTGCCGAGGGGGGCGGCGCGACTGCTCCGCAGGATGCCGGGGGGGCCACCGCTTCCGGGCCGTTCCGGACCGAAGGTCCTGGGTCCTCCACCCGCGGGTGGAGGACCCAGGACCTTCGGCTTCCACCCACGATCCACCCCGGCTCCGATCTGCCGGCCCCCGGACTTCCGTAGCGTCGAAGACGTCGGCAGCACTCGCCGTCGACCGCTCCCTTTCCGCTCACGGAGGCTCTGATGTCCGGGCTTGTCAACGCGTTGGTGATCGTGGCGGTGGCCGTCCTGGTGATCGCCCGGCAGTTCCGCGCCCGCCGGGTCGACACCGACCGGCGCTGGTGGCTGCTGCCCGTGATCCTGACGGTCGTGGCCCTGCGCGGCTCGGGCCTTCTCGACAGCCACCACCCCACGGAGTCCGCCTTCCTGCTGGGCGCCGAGCTGCTCATCGGACTGGCCATGGGAGCGGGCTGGGCCTGGACCACCCGTATATGGGCGGAGGAGGACGGCTCGGTGTGGAGCAGGAGCAGCAAGGCGAGCGGGGCCGTCTGGGCCGTCGGCATCGTCCTGCGTGTCGGCCTCTTCGCGCTCGGTGCCTCGCTCGGGATCCACCAGGACAGCTCCGCCGTGCTCCTCGCCCTCGCGGGCACGCTCCTGGTCCGCTCCGGAATCCTGGTCTGGCGCGCGCAGACCGTCACCGGCCCGGCGCGTCCGGCCGCGGCGTACGGTGACGGTATGCCCCTGCCCCTGCGGAAGGAGCGCGCATGACGGAGAGCGTGTGGACGCGCTGGCCGTCCCGTGAGGCGCTCGCCCGCGAGGCGGTCTCCAGGCCCCGGCGGCTGCTCGGTGCGGGCGTGCGGCTGCTGGTGCTCGCCGTGCTGCTGTGGGGCGTTGTCCGCAACGGCCATCTGCACGCCTGGGGCACGATCGGGGCGGGGGCGGGCGTCCTCGTGGCCGGACTGCTCTCCTGGGCCTTCTTCCGGACCACACTGGCCCACCGACTCCTGCCGTCGCTGGTGCTCGTCACTCTGCTCCTCGGGCTGGCGGTCGCCGCCCAGACGACCGGGTTCCGGGTGGCCGCCCTGGTGCTCTGGTGCGGTTGCGCCATCACCGCCCTGGAGCGGCTGCCGCTCCTGGCCGCCGTGCCCGTGGCCTCGGTGGCGCTCGCCTCGTACGTCGTGTTCAACACCGATGTGTGGCTGACCACGCTGATGACGGTGGTGGGTCTGGCGCTCGCCGGATATGTGCTCCGGCTCGACGCCGAGGCCCGGGGCAGTGCCCAGCGGCTCCTCGTCCAGGAGCGGGCGGCGCGGGCGGCGGAGACCGAGTCCGCCGCGCTGGCCGAGCGGGCCCGGATCGCCAGGGAGATCCATGACGTCCTGGCGCACAGCCTCTCGGCGCAGCTGGTGCATCTGGAGGCGGCCCGGCTGCTGATCGAGGGCGGAGCCGACCGGGACACGATCCTCGAACGGGTGGTGGCGGCACGGGGCATGGCCCGGGAGGGGCTGGCCGAGACCCGTCAGGCGCTCTCCGCCCTCCGCGGGGAGATGTCCCCCGTCGAGGAGTTCCTCAGTGAACTCGTCGCCGCCACGGACGGTGCGGACGTCACCGTCTCGGGTGATCGCAGACCGCTGCCCGCGGAGGCCTCGCAGGCCGTCCGCAGGGTCGCCCAGGAGGCCCTGACGAACGTCCGCAAGCATGCCCCGGGCGCCACGGTGCACATCCGGCTGGAGTACGCCGAGCACCAAGTGACGCTGGACGTCCGGGACTCGGGCGGTACGCCGGGTGAGCTGACCGCCTCCGGAGCCGGATACGGTCTCCTCGGGATGCGCGAGCGGGCCGAGCTGCTGGGCGGTTCGCTGGACGCCGGGCCGGCCGAGGAGGGGTTCGTGGTGACGCTGAGGGTGCCCGCATGACGGGGGAGGAGGCCGGAAGGGCCGCCCGGGTGGTGGTGGCGGACGACCAGACGGTGGTGCGCGAGGGCATCGTGATGCTGCTCGGGCTGCTGCCCGGGATCGAGGTCGTCGGCGCCGCCGGTGACGGCGAGGAGGCCGTGCGACTCGTCGCCGAACTGGCCCCGGACGTCGTGCTGATGGATCTGCGCATGCCGCGCTGCGACGGCGTCGAGGCGACACGGCGCATTCGGGGGCAGTACCCGGGTACCCAGGTCGTGGTGCTCACCACCTACGCGGACGACGAGTCGCTGTTCCCCGCGCTGCGGGCGGGCGCACGGGGGTATCTCACCAAGGACGCGGGCGGGGACGAGATCGTACGGGCCGTACGGAGCGTGCTGTCCGGTGAGGCGGGTCTGTCCCCGAGCATCCAACGGCGCCTGCTGGAGCGGCTGTCGGAGCCGCACCAGGAGCCGGTCGTACCCGGGGACGCGCCGGACGGGCTCACGGCACGGGAGACGGAGGTGCTGGTGCTGATCGCCGAGGGGCTGACCAACCAGGAGATCGCCCGCAGACTGCATGTCTCCACGGCCACGGTGAAGACCCACATCAACAATCTCTTCGCCAAGGCGGGGCTCAAGGACCGTGCCCAGGCGGTCCGTTACGCCTTTGCGCAGGGGCTGGTGCGGCCCCCGGCGAGATGAGTCACCTGATGGGGTGAAGAGCGTGGGGAAGAAGAGTCGGGGATCTTCCCGTTCTGTCCATCCTTGGGCATGGAGTCAAGCAATGGCCATTCCCGCGGCCGTGGGGAAGGCCCCGAGAGTTCGGTCGACAAGTACGAAGGCCGCGCCGCGGCCCCGGCGGGCGTCGGCAGGGACGGCCAGGAGTGTTACGACGACCCCTGGTACGACGCCCTCGCCTCCGGCTGGGGCGAACGGGAGGGGGCGGGCACTCCCGCCTCCGGCCCGCCGTACCCGCAGCCGGAGCAGGACGGCAGCGGGCGGGTGGCGGACGTCTATCTGGAGGTCCAGCGCAGCGCGGCGTTCCAGGAGGTGCGCCGCAGGTACCGACGGTTTGTGCTGCCCGGGCTCGCCGTCTTCCTCACCTGGTACGTGGGCTATGTGGTGGCGGCGCAGACGGCACCCGGGCTGATGGGCCGACCGGTGGCGGGGTCCCTGAACGTGGCGATGCTCGCGGGGCTCGGGCAGTTCCTGACGACATTCCTGCTCACCTGGGCCTATGCGCGTCACGCCCGGCTGTGCAGGGACCGGGCCGCGCTCGAACTGCGCTGGGACACCCAGGAGCTGACCCGCGGACTCAGGGGCGGCGAGCGGTGAGCGGACACCATCAGGCCCTGGCGCTGCTGCTGTTCAGTGCCTTCGTCGCGATCACCCTGGCGATCACGACCTGGGTGAGCCGCAACCGGCATGGTTCGGCCGAGGAGTTCTATGCGGGCGGACGGCTCTTCTCGCCCATGGAGAATGGTTTTGCCATCGCGGGCGACTATGTGTCGGCCGCCTCCTTCCTGGGCGTCCCCGGGCTGATCGCCCTCTTCGGGTACGACGGCATGCTCTATGTGGTGGGCTTCCTCGTGGCCTGGCTCGTAGTGCTCTTCTTCGTCGCCGAACTGGTCCGCAACTGCGGACGGTTCACCCTCGCGGACGTGGTCGCGGCGCGGATGCGCGAGCGGCCGGTGCGGATCGCCGCGGGGGTGTCCTCAGTGACGGTGTCGGTGCTGTACCTGGTCGCGCAGATGGTGGGAGCGGGCAGTCTGGTCGCGCTGCTGTTCGGGGGGACCAGCACGGCCGCGCGTGCGTGGACGGTGATCGTCGTGGGCGCGCTCATGGTGGTCTATGTGTCGCTCGGCGGGATGCGGGCCACCACCTGGATCCAGATCGTCAAGGCGGTGCTGGTGCTCGGCGGCACCCTCGCGCTCACCGTGCTCGTCCTGGTGCGTTTCCACGGGAACCTCGACACTCTGCTGCACACGGCGGCGGAACGCAGCGGGCACGGTGCGGCGTTTCTCGCGCCCGGCCTGAAGTACGGCGGGGACTGGACCGCGCGGATCGACTTCATCAGCCTGGGCCTCGCGCTGGTGCTGGGCACCGCGGGTCTGCCGCACATCCTGTCCCGCTTCTACACGGTGCCCACCGCGCGGGCCGCCCGCCGCTCGGTCGTCTGGTCGGTCGGGCTCATCGGCGGCTTCTATCTGATGACGATCGTGCTCGGGTTCGGCGCGGCCGCTCTGGTCGGACCGGACGCCGTACGGGACTCCAACGCGGCCGGGAACACGGCGGTGGCGCTGCTGGCGCAGAAGCTGGGCGGCGGGGCGGACTCCACCGAGGGAACGATCCTGTTCGCGATGGTCGCCGCCATCGCCTGCGCCACCATCCTCGCGGTGGTCGCCGGGATCACCCTCGCGTCCTCGGCCGCCGTGGCCCACGACCTGTACGCCTCGCTGCGGCCCCGGCGGCCCGGGCCGGGCGGCGAGGTGGCGGTGGCGCGTGCCGCCGCGGTCGGCACCGGCGCCCTCGCGATCGCGCTGGGGCTGCTCGCCCGCGACCTCAACGCGGCCTTCCTGGTGGGGCTCGCCTTCGCGGTCTCCGCCTCCGCGAACCTGCCCGTCCTGGCGTACGCGCTCTTCTGGCGCAACTTCACGACCAGGGGTGCGGTGTGGGCGGTCTACGGCGGCCTGGTGCCCGCGCTGGTCCTGGTGGTGCTGTCCCCGGTGGTCTCCGGAAGCCCCGACTCCCTGTTCCCGACCGTGGACTTCCAGTACTTCCCGTTGCAGAACCCGGGCATCGTCTCCATCCCCCTGGGCTTCCTCGCGGGCTGGCTCGGCACGGTCACCTCGGCCGAACCGGCCGACGAGGCCAAACACGCGGAGACCGAGGTACGGTCCCTCACCGGCGCGGGGGCGGTCTGAGATCCGGCTCCGCACCGAACGGCTCCCGGCCAACCGGACCCTGACCCATCAGCCTTTGACCGTTCACTTCCCGCCGTTCGGCTCCGGATCGTCCGACTCAGGTCGGTCCGGCGTTATGGTGCCACCCAGGTGTATCTGTGCTCGGGGCGTCCCGTGTCGCCGTACTTCAGGGTCAGCCGCAGTCGTCCGGCCTGTTCCAGGTGGCGCAGATAGCGCTGGGCGGTGGAGCGGCTGAGCCCGGTCCGGGAGGCCACCTCATGGGCCGAGAGCGGCTGGTCCGCATGGTGCAGCACATCGCAGATGAGGTCCGTCGTGGGCTCCGAATGACCGCTGGGCAGCCGGGGCGAGGAGGCGACGGGAGCGGTCCGCAGAGCGCCGTAGATGCGGTCGACCTGCTCCTGCCCCGCGACGCCCCGCCCGCCGACCCGGTCGACGGTGCGGCGCAGGGCGGCGTAGGAGTCGAGGCGGGTTCGCAGGGCCGCGAATGTGAACGGTTTCACCAGATAGTGCAGGGCGCCCAGGCGCATCGCGGTCTGCACGGTCGTCACATCGCCCGATGCCGTGATCATGATGACGTCGGTGCCGTGTCCGCGTTCCCGCATACGGTGGACCAGGTCCAGGCCCGTCTCATCGGGCAGGTAATGGTCGAGCAGTACCAGGTCGATCGGGGCGCGTTCCACCGCGGCCAGCGCCTGGGCGGCGCTGTGCGCCCGGGCGGCGACCCGGAATCCGGGAACCTTCCCCACGTACTTCGCGTTGATCTCGGCGACGCGGAAGTCGTCGTCCACGACCAGGACGTCAATCATCGGGCCTCTCTCCCTCAAGCCCAGGCGAGCCGTTCAGCCCGTGTTTCGGCTTCGCTGTTGTAGCGCGAGCAAAACGAGCACAACAGACTCTTGCAAGCAGAAGACGGGGTTGCGACCACAAGACTGCTGCTGTGGCAGGCGCCACACCTACGGTCGCGGGCCATGAGCACAGAGATCAGCCCCGCCATCGAGCTGCGGGGTGCGAGCAAAACCTTCCGGACCCCGTCCGGGGGACTGCACACGGCTGTCCGGGGCCTGGACCTGCGGGTGGAGCGGGGTGAGTTCGTCGCCGTGGTGGGGCCCACCGGATGCGGAAAGTCGACGACCCTGACCCTGGTCAGCGGCCTGGAGGAGCCCAGTGAGGGCGAAGTCCTGGTGGCGGGCGAGCCGGTCGCGGGCGTGGGCGGCAAGGTCGGTTTCGTCTTCCAGCAGGACGCCACCTTCCCCTGGCGCACGGTGCTGTCCAATGTCATGGCGGGCCCCCGCTTCCGCGGAGTGCCCAAGGCCGCGGCCCGGCAGAAGGCCCGCGAGTGGCTGGGCCGGGTGGGGCTCGCCGCGTTCGAGGACCGCTATCCGCACCAGCTGTCCGGCGGCCAGCGCAAGCGGGTCGCCCTCGCCGCCACCTTTGTCAACGACCCCGAGATCCTGCTCATGGACGAGCCGTTCTCCGCGCTCGACGTCCAGACCAGGGCGCTGATGTCGGACGAACTGCTGGAGCTGTGGGAGGGCACGGGCGCCTCCGTCGTGTTCGTCACCCATGACCTGGAGGAGTCGATCGCGCTGGCCGACAAGGTCGTCGTGATGACCGCAGGGCCCGCGACCGTGAAGCAGATCTTCGAGATCGACCTGCCGCGGCCGCGCAAGGTGGAGTCGGTGCGTCTGGAGCCGCGCTTCATCGAGATCTACCGCGAGATCTGGGAGTCGCTCGGTGAAGAGGTCCGCATCACCCGCGAGAGGGGTGCCGCCCATGTCGCCTGACGTCGTCTCCGCACCGGCCGCCCTCGGCACGCGCAAGCCCGGCCGCGCCCCCTCGCGCGCACAAGCCGCCCGCAGGCGCAGGGCCGGAGTCCTGCTGGCCCGGGTGCTGCTGCTGGTCGGCGCGCTGGGCCTGTGGGAGGCACTCTCCCGGGCCGGGGTCATCGATCCGTTCAACTTCTCGATGCCGTCGAAGATCTGGGACCAGATCTGGACCTGGACCACCCATGGCACCGCGCTCGGCTCCCTCGGCGAGCAGATCTGGGTCACCCTCCAGGAGGCGCTGATCGGCTGGGTCATCGGGGTGATCGCCGGGGTGCTCCTCGGGATCGCGCTGGGCCGGATCGCCCTGCTCGCCGATGTCCTCGGCCCCTACATCAAGGTGCTCAACTCCATCCCCAGGATCGTCCTCGCGCCGATCTTCGTGATCTGGTTCGGACTCGGGCCGTCCTCGAAGGTGGCATCGGCCGTGGTGCTGGTCTTCTTCCCGGTGTTCTTCAACGCCTTCCAGGGCGCCCGCGAGGTCGACCGCAACCTGGTCGCCAACGCCCGCATCCTGGGCGCGAGCGACCGGCGCGTGACCCTCCAGGTCGTCATCCCGTCGGCCACCTCCTGGATCTTCACCAGTCTCCATGTCAGCTTCGGTTTCGCCCTCATCGGCGCCATCGTCGGCGAGTACATCGGCGCCACCAAGGGCGTCGGCCTGCTCGTCGCCCAGTCGCAGGGCACCTTCAACGCCGCCGGTGTGTATGCCGCGATGGTGATCCTCGCGGTGGTCGCGCTGCTCGCCGAGGGACTGCTCACCTTCGCGGAGCGCCGCATCTTCCGCTGGAAGCCCTCCGACTCCGGGCGCTGACCGGCCCGTATCCGCTCCACCACCCCCGACCGTTGCGGCCGGGCCGCCCCGACCGGACTCCGGACGCGCCGCCCCGCCGCCTCCCGCACCGCCATCTCACAAGGACGTGAACCGCCATGCGCAAGCCCGTCAGATTCGCCGCCCTCGCCGCGAGCGGCCTGCTCGCCGTCACCTCGCTCACCGCCTGTGCCAACGACGCGGCCACCACCGCGTCCGCCGGTTCCGGCAAGGGAGGCGGCAAGGGCGAGAAGGTCAAGATCATGGTGGGCGGTCTGGACAAGGTCATCTATCTGCCCGCCATGCTCACCCAGCGGCTCGGCTACTTCGACGCCGAGGGCCTCGATGTGGAACTGCTGAGCGAACCGGCCGGGGTGCAGGCCGAGACGGCGCTGGTCTCCGGACAGGTCCAGGGAGCCGTCGGCTTCTACGACCACACCCTCGACCTCCAGACCAAGGGCAAGCACGTCGAGTCCGTGGTGCAGTTCTCGCAGGCGCCCGGCGAGGTCGAGATCGTCTCCAACAAGGCGTCCCAGGAGGTCACATCGCCCAAGCAGTTCAAGGGCAGGAAGCTGGGCATCACGGGCCTCGGTTCCTCGACCGACTTCCTCACCAAGTATCTGGCGGTCAAGAACGGTGTGGACGTCAGCGAGTTCAGCCCGGTCGCCGTCGGGGCCGGACCGACGTTCGTGTCCGCGCTCCAGAAGGGTTCCATCGACGCCGGTATGACCACGGACCCGACCGTCGCCACCATCGTCCAGAAGAACCTGGGCGAGGTCCTCGTCGACATGCGGACCCCCCAGGGCTCGCAGGACGCGCTCGGCGGCCCCTACCCCTCCTCCAGCCTCTACATGGCGACCGACTGGGTCGAGAGCCACAAGGGAACCGTCCAGAAGCTGGCCAACGCCCTGGTGAAGACCCTGAAGTGGATGTCCACGCACTCTGCGAACGAGATCGCCGCGAAGATGCCCGCCGACTACTCCCAGAACAACAGCACCCTCTACGCGAGCGCCATCAAGAGCACCCTGCCGATGTTCACCACGGACGGAGTGATGCCCGCGAACGGTCCCGAGACGGTCGAGAAGGTGCTCAAGGCGTTCAACCCCAATATCAAGAACGCCGACATCGATCTCGACAAGACCTACACCACGGAGTTCGCCAAGAAGGCCGCCGGCTGAGCGGCGGGCGCGCACGTCACGGGCCGGGTGCCTCCTGCGCGGAGCAGGTGCCCCGGCCCTCCCCGGGGGCCCCGGCCCCGTGAGCCGCCGGACGCGCCCCGGACGCCTCGAAGGCCTCAGGAAGGATCACGGTGAACTCCGCACCCCCGCCCTCCGCCTCGGCCACGCGGGCGCCGCCGCCCTGCCGTTCGGCGAGACGGCGCACCAGGGACAGACCGATCCCGCGTTTGCCGTGGGCCGGGGGGCGCTTGGTCGACCAGCCGTCCGTGAACACCAGCTCCCGCCACTCCGCCGGGACCCCGGGCCCCGTGTCGCGCACCCGCAGGACCACCGCCCGGCCCTCCGCCCGCAGTTCCACCTCCACCCGCGCATGCGGTGTGCCCGCCACGGCGTCCAGGGCGTTGTCGACCAGATTGCCCACGATCGTGACCAGCCCCCTGGGGTCGATCAGCCGGTCCGGCAGCAGGGTGCGGTCACCGATCCACAGGGCGACGCCGCGCTCCGCGGCGACCGTGGCCTTGCCGACCAGCAGGGCGGCGAGCAGCGGGTCGTGGATCCGCTCGGTGACCTGTTCCGCGGTGGCCCGGCGGTCGCCCACCACCTCGCCGACGAACTCCACGGCGTCCTCGTACATCTCCAGTTCGAGCAGGCCGAGAAGGGTGTGCATCCGATTGGCGTGCTCGTGGTCCTGTGCGCGCAGGGCGTCGATCAGACCGCGCGTGGAGTCCAGTTCCCGGCCCAGCTGCTCCAGTTCCGTGCGGTCGCGCAGGGTGGCGACGGCACCGCCGTCGTCGGTGGGCATCCGGTTGGCTATCAGAACCCGGTGGCCGCGCACGGTGAGCAGGTCCGTGCCGGTGACCCGCCCGGCGAGCACATCGGTCGTACGGCCCTCGCCGAGCGCTTCGTCGAGCGGCCGGCCGACGGCCTCCTCACCGATGCCCAGCAGACGCTGCGCCTCGTCGTTCAGGAGCCGCACCCGGCCCGCCCGGTCCAGGGCGACCACGCCCTCCCGGATGCCGTGCAGCATCGCCTCCCGCTCGGCGAGCAGCGCCGAGATGTCGGAGAAGGCGAGGTCGCGGGTCTGCCGCTGCACCCGGCGCGCGAGCAGATACGCGGCCACGGCACCGATGGCCAGGGCCGCCCCCGCGTAGGCGAACAGCCCGGGTACGACATGCATCAGCCGGGACCGCACGTTGTTGTACTCGATGCCCACGGAGACCGCCCCGATGATCCGGCCCCGCGCGTCCCGCAGCGGCACCTTGCCGCGGGCCGAGCGGCCCAGGGTGCCGCTGTCGATCTGCATGACCTCCCGTCCGGCCAGGGCCTCGCTCGGATCGGTCGAGACCGTCCGGCCGATCTGCGCGTGGTCCGGGTGCGACCAGCGCACATGCCGGGTGTTCATCACCACGACGTACTCGGCGCCGCTGGCCCTGCGGATGCGTTCCGCCTCGGCCTGCACGGGCCCGTCGACCGACGGCCGGGTCGACTGGAGATCCTCGGCGATCTGCGGCTGGGCCGCCGTGGTCTGCGCGATCGCCAGGGCCTGGCGCATCGCCTGGTCGTCCAGCAGATGACCGAGCGGCGCAAGGAACAGCCCCGTCGCGAGTACGGCGACCCCCGCCGCGACCGCCACCTGCATCAGCAGGAGCTGCGAGAACATCCGCCGCGGAAGACCGAGGCGCAGCCGTCGTCGTACTGCGGGGGAGGGGCTCATGCGGATGACGGTACGGGGAGGGACGCCCTGTGCCGTAGAGGTGTGCGCGGATCCGCCCGGGGCGCCCACGGGGCCGGGGCGACTGGGCGCGGCGGCCTGCGGGGGGTACGGACCCGCACGGTACGACACGGCATGACAGGGCACGGCGCGGCATGGCGTGGAGGCTGTGGCGTACGCCGCTCAGTGCTCCCTGCGCGCTCTACGGCATCCGCGAAGCGCCGCTCAGCAGCCGCGGCACATCCAGAGCCTGCCGCGCAGCAGCACAGGGCACGCGGCGTTTCAGAGTCTGCCCCTCAGCAGCACGCGGCGTCCGCAGCGGCCGCCGGTTGCAGCTCCCGTACCGCGACCACGTCCATCCGGGCCGGGGACCCCAGGGCCCCGCCGCAGCTCTCCGGGCGCGGCGGCAGTGAGGCGCCCTGTGCCACCAGAACGCGCCACCGCCTGCCGTCGGTGTGGGCGACGGTGACCTCCCAGCGGGGCGCGGCACCCTCCGTACGGAGGATGCTCAGGGCGTCCGCCGCGTACTCCCGGGCCGAGGTGCGCACCGCCAGCTCCGCCGCCTGTGCGGGCCGTTCCCAGGCGGAGCCGCCCCGGCAGCCCTCGACCACGATCCGCCCCTCACGCACGCCCTGGAGGATCTCCTTGACGTGCGGCGCCTGGGCCCGCCCGTAGGCGTACCCGAACGGAAGGACGAGGAGGGTGGGGGAGAAGCGGTGGCCGCCGAGGTGGGTGACCTCCCAGACACCGCCGACCCCGGAGGCGGCCAGCTCGGCGGCGAGCGGTCGGCCGAGCAGGGCGCAGCAGCGGTCCCGTCGGCCGTTGGTGCAGACGAGGGCGAGGGGATCGCCCCGGTGGGGCCCGCCCCCGAGCGACCGGTCGAAGGTGTGCGGCTCACCCCGGCCGAGCGCCGCGAAGTCCAGGTCGAGCAGCCGCTCCGGCGTGGCCGTCAGGGCGCTGTGCAGCCACACCTTTCCCGGCACGGTGTGGGCCGCGTACACCCGCCGTAGCGAGGGCTCCCCGCAGTCCGCGTGCCGGCCGGGGCGGCGGATGAGGGCGATGCGCACGCCGGTGCCCTCCGCGGCCGCCTCCAGGGCGCGCCCCAGGGCCGGATCCAGGTGGGTGGAGGTGAGCGCCTTGGGACCCCAGGGGCCCGGCTGCTCCACGAGCAGCCATGTCCTCGCGGTGGCCGCGGTCCCCGCGAGGGGCTCGTCGAGGTCCCGGGACGCGGTCGTGCACATACTCACAGAGGTGAGCCTAACCTGACTTCCACCATGGCGACTTCCGGTCCCCCGCCCCCCGGTGGTGGGGGTGCGCACTAGGGGCGCCGACGAGCGCCCCGCGCCGGGCGACTGCCTACCCACGGGTCGCGCCCGCACACCGGGCACGCACACCGCGCCCGCACACCGCGCCCGCACACCGCGCCCGCACACCGGGCACGCGCTGAGAGCACGCGGGGCGCGCGTGGGGTGGGCATGGGGCGCGCGCCGGTCGGAACAGACGGGCGGGACCACGGACCGCACAGGCCCGGGACGGCCGAGTCGGGACCGGGAGGCTTCAAGAAGCCCGTGAGGCAGAGCAATTGCAGGTCAATTGCAGATGCAGATCAATTGACGCCCCGTCGGAGAAGTGATCGCCCCCCCGCAGGCCTCCCCCGCCCCACGCTCCCCCCGCCTCACCGTTCCCCTCGTATCCTGGGAGGTCGCTGGAACGTAGGCAACCACACGCAGATGCCGCTGGAACGCGGGCAGAGAAGGGGCAGCAAGGTGAGTCAGTCGTCGGGGCCGCAGCAGATTCCGGTCGTCGTGCTCGCCGGGTTCCTGGGGTCGGGCAAGACCACGCTGCTCAACCATCTCCTCCACCACAGCGGAGGCAGCCGTATCGGCGCCGTCGTCAACGACTTCGGGGCCATCGAGATCGACGCGATGGCGGTGGCGGGAGCGCTCGGTGACTCCACCGTCTCCCTCGGCAACGGGTGCCTGTGCTGCGCCGTCGACGTCGGTGAACTCGACGGCTATCTGGACCGGCTCGCGCAGCCGTCCGCCGGTATCGACGTCATCGTCATCGAGGCCAGTGGGCTCGCCGAACCGCAGGAGCTGGTGCGCATGGTGCTCGCCAGCGAACAGCCGCGGGTCGTCTACGGAGGGCTCGTGGAGGTCGTGGACGCGGTGGAGTTCGACGCGACCCGCGAGCGGCATCCCGCACTCGACCGGCATCTCGCCCTCGCCGATGTCGTCGTCGTCAACAAGACCGACCGGGCCGAGGACGGGGAGCGGGTCCTGCGCCTGGTGCGCGGCCTCGCCGACGGCGCCGCGGTCGTACCGGCGGCCTACGGGCGGATCGATCCCGGGCTGTTCTTCGACTGCCGTCCGGCCACGGAGCGGATCGGCCAGCTGTCCTTCGACGACCTGCCCCGCCACCACGGCCCCGAGTGCGCCCACGACGGGCCGTGCGACGCGTACGACGACGACCCGCACCACGCCCGGCCCCACCCGGCGCACCACGCCCATCTGCACGCGGCGTACGACAGCCTCTCCTTCCGCTCCGATGTGCCGATGAACCCCAGGCGGCTGCTGGACTTCCTGGACACCCGGCCGGAGGGGCTCTACCGGATCAAGGGACATGTCGACTTCGGTGGCGCCGATCCGCGCAACCGGTACACCGTCCACGCGGTCGGACGGTTTCTGCGCTTCTATCCGCAGCCGTGGACCGCGGGCGAGGAACGGCTCACCCAACTCGTGCTCATCGGGTCGGGCATCGACACCGAGGCCCTGCACAAGGAACTCCGGGCGTGCGCGGACGACGCCCCGCACCACGACGAGCACAGCATGTGGGGCGTCCTCCGCTACGTCCAGGACCAGGAGCCCGGGGCCGCCGCGTATCCCGGCGACCCCGACACCTGAACCGGCCTACAGCGGCCCCGCCACCGCTCCGACCGTCTTGGCCAGCGACACGCCCGAGCCGTCCCGCCGCGGGTCGATCTCGGGCAGCTCGGCCGGTGTGCCGTTCTTCTGCGCGGCCCGGGCGGGCACCGGACCCGCCCACGCCAGTGACAGGCAGTCCTCGCCCTTGAGGAACCGCTGGCAGCGGACACCGCCCGTGGCCCGGCCCTTGCGCGGGAACTGGTCGAAGGGGGTCAGCTTGGCGGTCGTCTGCACCGAGTCGTCGAGCGTGCCGCGGGAGCCCGCGACGGTGAACACCACCGCGTCGACCGCCGGATCCACCGCCGTGAAGGAGATCACCTTCGCGCCCTCCGTCAGCTTGACCCCGGCCATGCCGCCCGCCGGGCGGCCCTGCGGACGCACCTGGGACGCGGGATAGCGCAGCAACTGGGCGTCGTCCGTGATGAAGACGAGGTCCTCCTCGCCGGTGCGCAGCTCGACCGCGCCGACGATCCGGTCGCCGTCCTTGAGGGTGATGACCTCCAGCTCCTCCCGGTTCGCCGGATAGTCGGGCACGACCCGCTTGACGACGCCCTGGGCCGTCCCCAGGGCGAGGCCGGGCGAGGACTCGTCCAGGGTGGCCAGGCAGACCACCCTCTCGTCCGCCTCCAGGGAGACGAACTCCGACACCGGCGCGCCCCCGGACAGGCTCGGCCGCGCCGCGGTCTCCGGCAGCTGCGGCAGATCGATCACATTCAGCCGCAGCAGCCGCCCGGCGGACGTCACCGCGCCCACCTCGCCGCGCGCCGTCGCCGTGATCGCGGAGACGATCACATCGTGCTTGGCGCGCCTGCCCTCGGTGTCCTCCTCGAACGGGTCGCCGTTCGCCGTCCGCGCCAGCAGGCCCGTCGACGACAGCAGCACCCGGCACGGGGCGTCCTCGACCTGGAGCGGGGCCGCGAGGGCCGGGGCACCGGTGGCCTCCAGCAGCACCGTGCGTCGCTCGGTGCCGAACTTCTTCGCCACCATGGCCAGTTCGGCCGAGACCAGCTTGCGCAGCTCCGCGTCCGACTCCAGGATCCGGGTCAGCTCCGCGATCTCGGCGTTGAGCCGCTCCTTCTCCGCCTCCAGTTCGATCCGGTCGAACTTGGTCAGACGGCGCAGCGGGGTGTCGAGGATGTACTGCGTCTGGATCTCGCTCAGCGAGAACCGCTCCATCAGGCGCTCCTTGGCCTGCGCGGAGTTCTCGCTGGAGCGGATGAGACGGATGACCTCGTCGATGTCCACCAGGGCTGTGAGCAGGCCCTCCACCAGGTGGAGGCGGTCGCGCCGCTTTCCGCGGCGGAACTCCGAGCGGCGGCGCACCACGGTGAAGCGGTGGTCGAGATAGACCTCAAGGAGCTCCTTGAGGCCCAGGGTGAGGGGCTGTCCGTCGACCAGCGCCACATTGTTGATGCCGAAGGACTCCTCCATCGGCGTCAGCTTGTAGAGCTGCTCCAGGACCGCTTCCGGGACGAAGCCGTTCTTGATCTCGATGACCAGGCGCAGGCCGTGCGCGCGGTCGGTGAGGTCCTTGACGTCGGCGATGCCCTGGAGCTTCTTCGAGCCCACCAGGTCCTTGATCTTGGCGATCACCTTCTCCGGGCCGACCGTGAAGGGCAGCTCCGTGACGACGAGGCCCTTGCGGCGCGCCGTCACGTCCTCCACCGCCACCGTGGCCCGGATCCGGAAGGTGCCGCGGCCCGTCTCGTAGGCGTCCCGGATGCCCGAGAGACCCACGATCCGTCCGCCGGTCGGCAGGTCCGGCCCCGGCACGTACTTCATCAGGGCGTCCAGGTCCGCGCCGGGATGGCGGATCAGATGCCGGGCGGCCGCGACGACCTCGCCGAGGTTGTGCGGCGGCATGTTGGTGGCCATGCCGACGGCGATGCCGGAGGCGCCGTTCACCAGGAGGTTCGGGAAGGCGGCGGGCAGCGCCACCGGCTCCTGCTCCTGGCCGTCGTAGTTGGGCGTGAAGTCGACCGTGTCCTCGTCGATGGACTCGGTCATCAGGCTGGTCGCCTCGGCCATCCGGCATTCGGTGTACCGCATGGCGGCCGGCGGGTCGTCGTTGCCCAGGGAACCGAAGTTGCCGTGGCCGTCGACCAGGGGGACGCGCATGGAGAAGGGCTGGGCCATGCGCACCAGGGCGTCGTAGATCGACGCGTCGCCGTGCGGGTGCAGCTTGCCCATCACCTCGCCGACGACTCGGGCGCACTTCACATAGCCGCGTTCGGGGCGCAGGCCCATCTCGTTCATCTGGTAGACGATCCGCCGGTGCACCGGCTTGAGGCCGTCGCGGGCGTCCGGCAGGGCCCGGGAGTAGATGACCGAGTACGCGTACTCGAGGAAGGAGCCCTGCATCTCGTCGACGACGTCGATGTCGAGGATCTTCTCCTCGTACGAATCGTCGGGCGGCGGGGTCTTCGTGCTGCGGCGGGCCATTGCTGCCGGCTCCTTCACAGTCTGTGCTGGGCATGAACGGAATCTGACGCCGACCATTGTGGACCGCCGCACCGACAACGCGGACCAGGACCCGTCCCCCTGGCGTCCCGCCACCGCTTCCGGGCCGTCAACACCGTGGTGTGTCCTCCACCCCCCGTAATCGCGGTCTCGCTCTCGGCGTACGCAGCCCGGGAACTTCGCCACCGGTCCGCACGCTTGCATACAGTGACAGGACCGGTTGGAAACCGCGGGTTTCCGCGACAGCTCCGCGATCGAAGGGACGTACATGCCCATGGGTCACACGGCCACAGCCGAGGCAGGCTCCGGGGGCCTGACAGCGACCGAGCACCGCCTCGCCAACGGCTTGCGCGTGGTGCTCTCCGAGGACCACCTGACCCCGGTCGCGGCGGTGTGCCTCTGGTACGACGTCGGCTCCCGGCACGAGGTCCGGGGCCGCACCGGCCTCGCCCACCTCTTCGAACATCTGATGTTCCAGGGCTCGGGACAGGTGACGGGCAACGGCCACTTCGAACTGGTGCAGGGTGCGGGCGGCTCGCTCAACGGCACCACCAGCTTCGAACGCACCAACTACTTCGAGACCATGCCCGCCCATCAGCTGGAGCTCGCCCTCTGGCTGGAGGCCGACCGCATGGGCTCCCTGCTCACCGCCCTCGACGACGAGTCGATGGAGAACCAGCGGGACGTCGTGAAGAACGAGCGCCGCCAGCGCTACGACAATGTGCCCTACGGCACGGCCTTCGAGCGGCTGACCGCGCTCAGCTACCCGGAGGGCCACCCCTACCACCACACGCCCATCGGCTCCATGGCCGACCTGGACGCGGCCACCCTGGAGGACGCCCGCGCGTTCTTCCGCACCTACTACGCGCCCAACAACGCCGTGCTGTCCGTCGTCGGTGACATCGACCCGCAGCAGACCCTCGCCTGGGTCGAGAAGTACTTCGGCTCCATCCCGGCCCACGACGGCAAGCCCGCGCCGCGCGACGGATCGCTGCCCGACATCATCGGCGAGCAGCTGCGCGAGGTCGTCGAGGAAGAGGTCCCGGCGCGCGCCCTGATGGCCGCCTACCGGCTGCCGCACGACGGCACCCGCGCCTGCGACGCCGCCGACCTGGCCCTCACCATCCTCGGCGGCGGCGAGTCCTCCCGGCTCTACAACCGGCTCGTGCGGCGCGACCGCACCGCCGTGGCCGCCGGGTTCGGCCTTCTGAGGCTCGCCGGAGCGCCCTCCCTGGGCTGGCTGGACGTGAAGACCTCCGGGGACGTCGAGGTGCCCGTCATCGAGTCCGCCATCGACGAGGAGCTGGCCCGCTTCGCCGAGGAGGGTCCCACCGCCGGGGAGATGGAGCGCGCCCAGGCCCAGTTGGAGCGCGAATGGCTGGACCGGCTGGGCACGGTCTCCGGCCGCGCCGACGAACTGTGCCGGTACGCCGTGCTGTTCGGCGACCCCCAGCTCGCCCTGACCGCCGTGGGCCGGGTGCTGGAGGTCACCCCGGAGGAGGTGCGGGAGATCGCCAAGGCCCGTCTGCGCCCCGACAACCGCGCGGTGCTCGTCTACGAGCCGGTCGCGGCCGACGCGGGCACCCCGGAAGCCGGGACCGCCACCGCCGAAGACACCAGCGACGACGAGGAGTCGGCGAAGTGACCGAGCTCGCGACCATGGACTTCCACCCGCAGCCCCAGCCCGGCGAGGCCCGCCCCTGGGCCTTCCCCGCCCCCGAGCGCGGCGCCCTGGACAACGGGCTGACCCTGCTCCGCTGCCACCGCCCCGGCCAGCAGGTCGTCGCCGTCGAGGTGCTCCTCGACGCCCCCCTGGACGCCGAGCCGGCCGGCCTCGACGGTGTCGCCACGATCATGGCGAGGGCCTTCACCGAGGGCACCGACCGGCACTCCGCCGAGGAGTTCGCGGCCGAGCTGGAGCGCTGCGGCGCGACCCTCGACGCGCACGCCGACCACTCCGGTGTGCGGATCTCCCTCGAAGTGCCCGTCTCCCGCCTCACCAAGGCGCTCGGGCTGCTTGCGGACGCCCTGAGGGCACCGGCGTTCGACGAGAGCGAGATCGAGCGCCTGGTGCGCAACCGCCTCGACGAGATCCCGCACGAGATGGCCAACCCGGGCCGCCGCGCCGCCAAGGAGCTGTCCAGGGAGCTGTTCCCGTCGTCCGCGCGGATGTCCCGCCCGCGCCAGGGCACCGAGGAGACGGTCGCGGCCATCGACGCCGCGGCCGTCCGTGCCTTCTACGACCGGCATGTGCGGCCCTCGACGGCCACCGCCGTCGTGGTGGGCGACCTCACCGGAGTCGACCTCGACGCGCTCCTCGGCGACACGCTCGGCGCCTGGACGGGGGAGGCCGCCAAGCCGCGGCCCGTGCCCCCGGTGACCGCCGACGACACCGGCCGCGTGATCATCGTGGACCGGCCGGGAGCCGTGCAGACGCAGCTGCTGATCGGCCGGGTCGGCGCGGACCGCCACGACCGGGTCTGGCCCGCCCAGGTGCTCGGCACCTACTGCCTGGGCGGCACCCTCACCTCCCGCCTGGACCGGGTGCTGCGCGAGGAGAAGGGATACACCTACGGCGTACGGGCGTTCGGCCAGGTGCTGCTGTCCGCGCCCGACGGCACCGGCGCCGCGATGCTGGCCATCAGCGGCTCCGTCGACACGCCGAACACCGGCCCGGCGCTCGACGACCTCTGGAAGGTGCTGCGCACCCTCGCCGCGGAGGGGCTGACGGACGCCGAGCGCGATGTCGCCGTGCAGAACCTGGTGGGTGTGGCGCCGCTCAAGTTCGAGACCGCGGCGGCCGTCGCGAGCAGCCTCGCCGACCAGGTCGACCAGCATCTGCCGGACGACTACCAGGCGACGCTGTATCAGAGGCTCGCCGACACGGGCACGGTGGAGGCCACGGCCGCCGTGGTGAACGCCTTCCCGGTGGACCGCCTGGTGACCGTCCTGGTGGGCGACGCCGCGCAGATCGAGGAGCCGGTCTCGGCCCTCGGCATCGGTGAAGTGCGCGTGGTCCGGGCCGAGTAGCGGCCCCTCGGACGCGCCCGCGGTGGCACGGCTGAGAACGGCCCCGGTGACCTCCCCGGTCACCGGGGCCCTCCCGCCCGGTGTTTTGTCCGGATTGCCATAGAGGCCGCCTCTCTGGCCTGTGGGATGCGCTACAAACCTCCTGATCGTTTTGGTGGCGGAAAGGGAGTCCTTCTAGCGTCTTGTGGGCTGTCCGTCCGGCAGTGCGCCGCGCCCGCGGCACCGGACAGTCATCGCCGAGTCCCCGTACGGCGCGAGCCAGGGGAGCCGGGGACCCGCCCAAGCAGTCCCTGGGGTGAATCGGGCAGCAGCCCGTAGGAGACCTTCCTGCTCCGAACCCGTCAGCTAACCCGGTAGGCGAGAGGGAAGGAAAGGACCAGCCACTTCATGGCGTTCATCTGCGCCACCGGGAAGCACCGTCGTCCGGGCCGCATGCGGCGCACCACCGCCAACGCCGTGGGGGCCGCGGCGCTCACCACCACCGGCGCCCTCGGCGTCCTGGCCGCCCCCGCCCACGCCGCCGGGCCCGCCGCCGAGGAGACCGGACTCGTCCAGGCCGTCACCCTCGGCGACTCGGTCGCGGCGAAGATCGACGCCCAGGCCGCCGCCCAGAAGCAGGCCGCCGAGCAGAAGGAGGCCGCGCGCCGGGCTGCCGAGAAGGCCCGCGCGGAGCGCGCGGCCAAGGAGCGCGCCGCCCGCGAGGCCGAGCGCAAGCGCCTGAACGCGTTCGTGGTGCCGGTCGCCCACTCCTATGTCTCCACCGGCTACAAGACCGGCGGTTCCCTGTGGTCCTCCGGCGCCCACACCGGCATCGACTTCCACGCCGCGAGCGGCACGTCCGTCCACGCGGTCGGCGCGGGCACCGTCGTCGAGACCGGCTGGGGCGGTGCATACGGCAACCAGATCGTCATCCGGATGCACGACGGCACCTACACCCAGTACGCCCATCTGTCGTCCATCGGCGTCAGCGTCGGTGAGACCGTCACCCCTGGCCGGCAGATCGGCCTCTCCGGGGCCACCGGCAACACCACCGGCCCGCACCTCCACTTCGAGGCGCGCACCGGCCAGGAGTACGGCTCCGACATCGACCCGGTCGCCTACCTCAGGTCGCACGGCGTGAACGTCTGACCGACCGGCCGCCGCGCGGCGCACCCGGCCCCCGACGGCCCCGGCCCCTGTGCCGGGGCCGTCGTCGTTTCGAACTGCTGTCTGTCCAAAAAATATCCATGGATTCCGGCCCGGCGTCGGAAATTCCGGCCCGCTGCAATAGGGTCGACGGGGCACATGTCGTCGACGGCGTTTCACGGGTATTAAGGCGGTGGTCGGTCATGCGTATTCCGGCGCACTCGGTGTGCACGGCGATCCGTGACGACATCGTCGCGGGCGTCCACGAGCGCGGCAGCCGGCTCACCGAGGAACTGCTCGCCCGCCGCTACGGCGTCTCCCGCGTCCCCGTCCGCGAGGCCCTGCGCACCCTGGAGGCCCAGGGCTTCGTCGTCACCCGCAGGCATGCGGGCGCCTGTGTCGCGGAGCCCACCGAGCAGGAGGCCGCCGACCTGCTGGAGATGCGGCTGCTGCTGGAGCCGCTGGGGGCCGCGCGGGCCGCCCAGCGCCGCACCGACGCCCACCTCAAGGTGCTGCGCGGCCTGGTCAGACTGGGCCAGGAGCGCGCCCGCCAGGGCCCCAGCGAGGATCTGCGCTCACTCGGCGGCTGGTTCCACGAGACCCTCGCCCAGTCCTGCGGCAGCCCCTCGCTGTCCTCGACGCTCGCCCAGCTGCGGCACAAGATCGCCTGGATGTACGCGGTGGAGGTGCCCGCCAGCCCCGTGGAGTCCTGGGCCGAGCACGGCGGCATCGTGGACGCCGTGGCACGCGGCGACAGCGCACGGGCGCGCGCCGTCACGGCCCTGCACGCCGAGCGCGCCGCGGCCGCCCACCGGCTGCGCTTCGCGGGCGGCCGCGCGGGGCGCGTGCGGACTTCGCAACATGCCGTAAACATGTCGGGGTCCCGGAATTAACACGGGCACCGTATACAGAGACAGATATGTGCGGGAGCTTATTCGGGGCGCACTTGTCCTTGTGTGCCCCGCAAAGTCGGCACACGTGATTTACGCCCGCCGCGCTTAATTCCGGCGAAGTGCCCGGCGGCCCTTCCCGGAAGACGGGGAAAGCCGCGCCGCCCCGGGGGCGGCGCGGCTCTCCGGCCGTGGTCCCGGCGGATCAGACGGTCTCGGGGAGTTCCTCGAGACCCTCGCCGACCAGCTTGGCCAGGCGGTCCAGCGCGGCGTCCGCGCCCTCCGCGTCGGAGGCCAGGACGACCTCCTCGCCGCCCTGGGCGCCCAGGCCGAGCACGGCCAGCATGGACGCGGCGTTGACGGGGTTCCCGTCGGCCTTGGCGATGGTGACGGGGACCCCGGAAGCCGTGGCTGCCCGGACGAAGATGGAGGCGGGGCGGGCGTGGAGACCCTCGGCCCAGCCGACGTTGACGCGGCGCTCAGCCATGTGTTGCTGCCCTTCAGGTGTTCAGGGTTGTCTAGACCAGTTTTCCATATGATGAAGCGTCCCCGGACCGGACGGAACCCCCTCCCGGGGCCGGTCCGCATCCTGGACACTCCCCGCTGGGTTCCCCCAGCCTGCCTCGCACCGGGGCCCGACGCGAGCCGTACTCTGGGCCCCATGCACACCGCGTCGGACCGGCACGAGTACCCCGCCCACTGGGAGGCCGACGTGGTGCTGCGCGACGGCGGCACCGCGCGCATCCGGCCCATCACCGTCCACGACGCCGACCGCCTCGTCAGCTTCTACGAGCAGGTCTCCGACGAGTCGAAGTACTACCGCTTCTTCGCGCCCTACCCCCGGCTGTCCGCCCGGGACGTCCACCGTTTCACCCACCACGACTTCGTGGACCGGGTGGGCCTCGCGGCCACGGTCGGCGGCGAGTTCATCGCCACCGTGCGCTACGACCGCATCGGCGCCGACGGCATGCCCGCCTCCGCCCCCGCCGACGAGGCCGAGGTCGCCTTCCTGGTGCAGGACGCCCACCAGGGGCGCGGGGTCGCCTCCGCTCTGCTCGAACATGTCGCGGCGGTCGCCAGGGAGCGCGGCATCCGCCGGTTCGCCGCCGAGGTGCTGCCCGCCAACAGCAAGATGATCAAGGTCTTCACGGACGCCGGGTACCAGCAGAAGCGCAGCTTCGAGGACGGCGTCGTACGCCTGGAACTGGACCTGGAGCCCACCGACCGCTCCCTGGCCGTGCAGCAGGCGCGGGAGCAGCGGGCCGAGGCGCGCTCGGTGCAGCGGCTGCTCGCCCCCGGCTCGGTCGCCGTGATCGGCGCGGGCCGCACCCCCGGCGGAGTGGGCCGCAGCATCCTCGCCAACCTCAGGGACGGCGGCTACACCGGCCGCCTCTACGCGGTGAACAGCGCCTTCGAGAAGGACCGCGAGGAACTCGACGGAGTGCCCGCCCACCGCTCCGTCCGTGAGATCCCCGAGCCGGTGGACCTCGCGGTCGTCGCCGTCCCCGCGGAACACGTCCCCGAGGCCGTCGACGAGTGCGGCGAGCACGGGGTCCAGGGGCTCGTGGTGATCTCCGCCGGATACGCCGAGAGCGGACCGGGCGGCCGGGAGCGGCAGCGGGAGCTGGTCCGGCAGGCCCGGTCGTACGGGATGCGGATCATCGGGCCCAACGCCTTCGGGATCATCAACACCTCACCGGACGTCCGCCTGAACGCCTCCCTCGCGCCCGAGATGCCGCGCGCCGGCCGGATAGGACTGTTCTCCCAGTCCGGCGCCGTCGGCATCGCCCTGCTCTCCCGGCTGCACCGGCGCGGCGGGGGCGTCACCGGCGTCACCGGCGTGTCGACCTTCGTCTCCTCCGGCAACCGGGCGGACGTCTCGGGCAACGACGTCCTCCAGTACTGGTACGAGGACCCGGACACCGACGTCGCCCTGATGTACCTGGAGACCATCGGCAGCCCCCGCAAGTTCAACCGGCTCGCCCGGCGCACCGCGGCCGCCAAGCCCCTGGTCGTGGTGCAGGGCGCCCGGCACGGCGGCGCCCCCCAGGGCCACGCCGTGCGGGCCACACGGCTGCCGCACGGCACGGTCTCCGCGCTGCTGCGCCAGGCCGGGGTGATCCGGGTGGACACCATCACGGAACTGGTGGACGCCGGGCTGCTGCTGGCCCGCCAGCCGCTGCCCGCCGGTCCCCGGGTGGCGATCCTCGGCAACTCCGAGTCGCTCGGCCTGCTGACCTACGACGCCTGTCTGACCGAGGGGCTGCGGCCGCTGCCGCCCCTCGACCTGACCACGGCGGCCTCGGCCGAGGACTTCCACCGGGCGCTGACCGCGGCCCTGGCCGACGACGCCTGCGACACCGTCGTGGTGACGGCCATCCCGACGCTGGGGGAGACCTCGGCCGGGGACGCCGCCCTCGCGGGAGCCCTCCGCTCGGCCGCCGCTGCCGCCCCCTCCAAGCCGGTGCTGGTGGTCCATGTCGAGCTGGGCGGCCTCGCCGAGGCGCTGTCCGCCGCGGCCAGCACCGCGCCCGCGGCCGTCCCCCCGCCCGTGCCCGGCACCGCGCCCGCGGCCGTCCCCCCGCCCGTGCCCGGCACCGCGCCCGCGGCCGTCCCCCCGCCCGTGCCCGGCACGCCGCCCGTGGCCCAGCGCACCGGCACCCCGCGCCCGGCGGACACCCCGCCCGCCGCGGTACGGCCCCCGGCGGACGCCCGGCTGATCCCCGCCTACCCCGCCGCCGAACGCGCCGTCCGGGCCCTCGCCGAAGCGGTCAGGTACGCGCAGTGGCGGCGGGAGGCCGCCGAGCCCGGCAAGGTGCCCGAGTACGACGACATCGACGAGAAGGGCGCCGCCGCGCTGATCGGGCGGCTGCTCGCGCGCGGCCAGGGCCTCACCCTCGGCACCGCGGAGACCTGCGACCTGCTCGCCTGCTACGGCGTCCAGGTCCGCCGTGCGCTGCCCGCGCCGACCGCCGGGGCCGCCGTCATGGCCGCCCGGGCGATCGGCTACCCGGTCGCCCTCAAGGCCACCGCACCGCATCTGCGGCACCGCGCCGACCTGGGCGGAGTACGCCTCGACCTGGCCGACGAGGAGCAACTGCGCCGCGCCTACGCCGAATTGACCGAGCTGTTCGGACCGCCGGAGGAGCTGCGGCCGGTCGTGCAGGGCATGGCACCACGCGGCGTGGACACCCTCGTACGGGCCGTGATCGACCCGGCGGCGGGCCCCGTGCTGTCGTTCGGGCTCGCCGGGGCCGCCTCCCAGCTGCTGGACGACATGGCGCACCGCCTGATTCCGGTCACCGACCGCGATGCCGCCTCCCTGGTCCGGTCGATCCGGACTGCCCCGCTCCTGTTCGGCTGGCGCGGCTCCGCCCCCGTCGACACCCCCGCCCTGGAGGAGCTGATGCTGCGGGTGTCCCGGCTGGTCCACGACCACCCGGAGGTCGTCGCGGTCACCTTGGAGCCCGTCGTCGTGGCCCGCCGCGGTCTGAGCGTGCTCGGCGCCTCCGTCCGCCTGGCGACGCCCCCGGCCCGCGGCGACCTCGGCCCGCGGACCCTGCCCTCGTACTGAGCGGTGACGAGCGGTGCCTCGCAGTCAGTGCGCCCCCGTAGGATGGACGTCATGGCCAAGACCAGTACGACGACCCAGGGGCTGCGCGCGGCGATCGAGCGCAGCGGTTACTACCCGGCTCTCGTGGCCGAAGCGGTGGAAGCCGCGGTGGGCGGCGAGCCCATCCGGTCGTACCTGGTCCACCAGGAGACCACGTTCGACGCCAACGAGGTGCGCCGCCATGTGACCGTGCTGGTCCTCACCGGCACCCGCTTCATCGTCAGCCACACCGACGAGCAGGCCGCGGACGACACCTCCCCGACGCCGTACGCCACGACGTCCACGGAATCGGTGAAGCTCGGCCGGATCTCGTCGGTCGTCGTCAGCCGGGTCGTCGCCAACCCGGAGTCCTACACCCCGGGCACCCTGCCCCGCGAGGTCGTGCTGACCATCGGCTGGGGCGCCGTCTCCCGCATCGACCTGGAGCCCGCCGCCTGCGGCGACCCCAACTGCGAGGCGGACCACGGCTACACGGGCAACTCGACGGCGGACGACCTCAGCCTGCGCGTCAGCGAGGCCGGCGACGGACCGGAGACGGTGCGCCAGGCGCTCGCCTTCGCGCAGTCCCTCTCCGAGGCGACCGCGGATCCGAACCACTGATGGCGCTGCCCACCTGGGAGGAGCACCCGGAGCCGCTCGCCGCCGGGTCCGCGCCCCTGCCCGAGTACGGATCCGGGTCCCTCGCCGACCTGCTGCCCACCCTGGCCGCGGGCATGGGCGTGCCGGGCCAGACGCCCGCGGTGGCGGAGCTGGCCCCCGCCGACCGCAACTGCGTCTTCCTGGTCGACGGTCTCGGCTGGGAGCAGCTGAGGGCGCATCCGGACGAGGCGCCCTTCCTCACCTCGCTGCTCGCCTCCTCCCGCGGCGGCACCGGCCGCCCCCTCACCGCGGGCTACCCGGCGACCACCGCCACCTCGCTCGCCTCGGTCGGCACCGGTCTGCCGCCGGGCGCGCACGGCCTGCCCGGCTACACGGTCCGCGACCCGGACACCGGCCGGCTGATGAACCAGCTCCGCTGGCAGCCCTGGACCGATCCGCACGCCTGGCAGCCGTATCCGACGGTCTTCCAGCTCGCGGACGCGGCCGGGGTGCACACCGCCCAGGTGTCCTCCCCGACCTTCGAACACACCCCGCTCACCAAGGTCGCGCTCAGCGGCGGCACCTTCCACGGCCGTCTGACCGGTGAGGACCGCGTCGACCTGGCGGCCCGGGAACTGGCCGCGGGCGACCGCTCCCTGGTGTACACGTACTACGCCGAGCTGGACGGGGCCGGCCATCGCTACGGCGTCGACTCGGACACCTGGCGCGGCCAGCTGATGTACGTCGACCGGCTCGTCCAGCGCCTGGCGGAGCAGTTGCCGCAGCGCACCGCGCTGTATGTCACCGCCGACCACGGCATGATCGACATCCCGTTCGACGAAGAGCACCGCATCGACTTCGACGAGGACTGGGAGCTGCGCGCCGGAGTCGCCCTGCTGGGCGGCGAGGGCCGCGCCCGCCATGTCTACGCCGTGCCCGGCGCCGCGAACGATGTGCTGACCTGCTGGCGCGAGGTGCTTGGCGAGCAGTTCTGGATCGCCTCCCGGGACGAGGCGATCGAGGCCGGATGGTTCGGACCCCGGGTCGACGAGCGGGTGTACGCGCGTATCGGTGACGTGGTCGCCGCCGCCCACGACGACGTCCTGATCACCGCCTCCGAGCGCGAGCCGAACGAATCGTCGATGGTCGGCAACCATGGCTCGATGACGCCGGTGGAACAACTCGTCCCCCTGCTCGAAGTGCGCACCTGACCACGGCGCGCACGCCCCTCCCCACAACCCCGCCCCGCCCTCCGTACCGCCCCGAAAGGCCTCAACCCCCCATGCCCGAGCTGGTGTTCTTCTCCGGAACGATGGACTGCGGGAAGTCGACACTGGCTCTCCAGATCGAGCACAACCGCTCCGCGCGCGGCCTCCAGGGCATGATCTTCTCGCGCAACGACCGCGCGGGCCAGGGCAAGCTGTCCTCCCGGCTGGGACTGGTCACGGACGCGGTGGAGGTGGCCGACGGACAGGACCTCTACGCCTACCTCGTCGACCATCTCTCCCAGGGCGGCCGCGCCGACTATGTGATCGCGGACGAGGCCCAGTTCCTGGTGCCGGACCAGATCGACCAGCTGGCCCGCGTGGTCGACGACCTCGGCCTCGACGTCTACGCCTTCGGTATCACCACCGACTTCCGGACCAAGCTCTTCCCCGGCTCGCAGCGCCTGGTGGAACTGGCCGACCGGGTGGAGGTCCTCCAGGTGGAGGCCCTGTGCTGGTGCGGCGCCCGCGCCACCCACAACGCCCGTACGGTCGGCGGCGCGATGGTGGTCGAGGGCGCCCAGGTGGTCGTGGGCGACGTCAACCAGTCCGCGGACGAGATCGGCTACGAGGTGCTGTGCCGCCGCCACCACCGGCGCCGTATGACGGCGGCCACGGCCCGCGCGGCCGCCCTCTCCCCGGACGTGCTGCCGGTGCCGTCCACCTGACCTCCGGCCTTCACACATCGCGTGGACCTGGAGGGCCACGGCGAAGTCCTTGCGCGGCGGGGGAACGTCACCCCGGGCAGTCACCGCCCCCGGCATGCGCTCCTGGCGTGACACCAGATCCCTGCGTACGCCCCGGCGGCATCGTCGTGAGCCTCGGCCGCTGTGTGCTCCCTCTGACCGTCGGGCTGTGACCGGACGACGAGCTCGAAGCGGGCAGGAAGACCGTTCCTGAGGAACGGCGAAAACCTCTGTGTGCGCATCGCGACGGAGAGGTTCTGCGGCCGACTGCCAGGGTGCCGGTGACGCTACGTCAGTGGCATGTCAGTGAAGGCCGACAGCATGGGCACGAAGGCGATGCAGAACCACACATCCTTCCGTCCACTCCTCGCTAGGTTGGCGATCACGTGTCGAAGACTTTGGGCCGCCCGGTCGCGGCCGGGGCGACGGACGAGCGCGCTTCGGGGGACGCCGGGGCGATGGCCGTGCACATTCCACGGTGGACCGCGGACGAGGAGGGCGCGCGGACCGAGGTGACCGCCGAACTCGTCCTGCCCCCACAACTGGCGTCCCGGCTGCGCGCGGTGGCCGCCGACGGGTCGGCCCCGCTGGACGCCGTACTGCTGGCCGCACACCTCAGAGTGGTCGCTGCGCTGACGTCCGACCAGAATCCGGTCACCGGGTACGTGCCCGTCGGCGGCGATCCGGGCGCGCCGCGCTCGCTGAGCGTCACGGGTGTGATGCGCCACAGATGGCACGAACTCGTCGCGCAGGCCGTGGAAGGGACCGGGCGCCCACCCGCGCGGGGCACGGTCTCCGAGCCGCGCCACGAAGCCGTACTGGACCTGTCCGGAAGGGATCCGGCCCCGGAGGACACGCCCCCGCTCTGGGTGTGCATCACCGCGCACGAGGACTGTGTCACGGTGCGCGCCCGGTCCCGTTCGGACGTCATGACCGAGGAACATCTGATCCGGATCGTCGGCTACCACGGACGGGCCCTGGAGCTGCTGGCCGCCCATCCCGACGCACCGGCGGGGGAGCGGAGCCTGCTCGCCGAGGGCGAAAGGCACGCTCAGATCTACGGGCTGGCGGGCCCGGCAGAGCCCTGCGACGGAAGGCTCTTCGTCGAGCGGTTCGAGGACCAGGTCCGGTCGACACCCGACGCGGTCGCGGTGTCGCACGGAAACCGGTCCTGGACGTACGGCCACCTCGACGCGCAGGCCAACCGGATCGCCCACGCACTGCTGGCGGACGGGCTGTGCGACGAGGATGTGACGGCCGTCGTCATGGAACGCGGCCTGGAGTGGGCGGCGGCCACCATCGGCGTGCTCAAAGCGGGCGGCTGCTATCTGCCGGTGCAGCCGGACCTCCCGGCCGACCGGATCGCCGCCCAGCTCGACGAAGCGGGATGCCGGTTCGTCCTCGGGGCGGCTGAGGGGACACAGACCATGGCGGGTGACGGGGAAGCGCGCCGGACCGTGGACACCACCGCCGTGTGCGCCGCAACCGGAAGCCACGGCCCCGGGGCACCGGTCACCGGCAGCCCCGGCCGACCGCTCCAGCCCCGCCGCCTCGCCTACATCTACTTCACCTCCGGCTCCACCGGCACGCCGAAGGGTGTGATGTGCGAGCACGCGGGGCTGCTGAACCACCTGTTGATGAAAGTGGCGGACCTCGGACTCGGCCCCGGCGACGTGGTGGCGCAGACTGCGGCGCAGTCGCTGGACATCTCGCTGTGGCAGCTGATCGCCCCCCTGCTGACCGGCGGCAGCGCACGCATCGTGGACACCGACGTGCTGCTCGACATCGACCGCTTTGTCGCGGAGCTGACCGCGTCGCAGGTCTCCGTCGCCCAGTTCGTCCCGTCCTACTTCGACGCGCTGATCACGGCCCTGGAGCGGCACCCCCGAGGTCTCGGCGTACTGCGCGTCGTCTCGGTGACGGGGGAAGAGCTCAAACCGGCGCTGCTGGAGCGGTGGTTCGCCTGCCAGCCGGGTATCGGGGTGGTCAACGCGTACGGCGCGACCGAGGTCTCCGACGACACCATGCACGAGTTCCTCGACCGGGCGCCGGAGCACGGGCCGGTAACCCTCGGACGGATGCGCCGCAACGTGCACGGCTATGTGCTGGACGAGCAGGGGGGCCTGGTGCCGCTCGGCTCCACCGGGGAGATCTTCTTCTCGGGTGTCGCGGTCGGCCGTGGCTATGTCAACGACCCCGAGCGTACCCGCGCCACGTTCGGGCCCGATCCCTTCCGCCCGGGACAACGGATGTACCGGACAGGTGACTTCGGGCGCTGGCTGCCCGGTGGTCGGCTCCAGTTCCTCGGCCGCCGCGACCAGCAGGTCAGGATCCGCGGCTTCCGCGTCGAGACCGGCGAGATCGAGAACCGGCTCATGGCCCTGGACGAGGTGAAGGACGCGGTGGTCGTCGCCTCCGGTGAGGCCGGTCGGCACCGGGTTCTGGTGGCCTTCCTGGTCGGTGCCGTCCGCCGCGGCGCCGACAGCGTCCGAAGCGCCCTGGCCCACCACCTGCCCGACTACATGATCCCCACGTACTGCCACTGGCTCGACGCACTGCCGGTCAATGCCGTCGGCAAGGTGGACCGGAAGGCGCTCACCGAACTGGCCGGGACCCTCGGGCATGCCGACATGCCCAGCACGGCGCCCACCACACCCACCGAGCGGCGCCTTGCGATGGCCTGGGCGGAGGCGCTCGGCGTCCCACTGGAGAGCATCGGGCGAGCCGACAACTTCTTCGCGCTGGGTGGTACGTCGCTCGCCGCGACCTGGCTCGTGACGAAGCTGGACCGGCTCGTCTCGCTGTCCCAGATCATCGCCCTCCCCGTGCTGTCCGACCTCGCCGCCGCCGTCGACGAGGGCAGGGACGCGGAAGCGGCAGGCTCCGGCCTGCTCCTCCCGTTGACCGGTGCGCTCCCGGGCTGGACCGTGCCCGAAGGTCGCCTGGTCTGCTTCCCCGGTGCGGGCGGGAACGCCGTCAACTTCCTTGCCGTGGCGCGGGAACTCGCTCCTTGCGGCATCGAGGTGTACGGCGTCGAGCTGCCCGGACACGACTTCGCTCCCGGCGCACAGGATCTGGCGGAGGTCGCGGAGGTGGCGCGCCGGGTCGCGCAGGAACTGGCACGGCTGACTGCCGTACCGCTCGTGCTGTGGGGCCAGCGAGAGGGCGCGGCGCCCGCGCTCGCCCTGGCCCGGCTGCTGGAGGACGGCCCTTCGGCGCCTTCCCGGGTCCTCGTCGGCGGCATCGCCCCGGACTGGCCGGCGGGGGTGCGGGCGGGAATGGACCGGGCCCGTGCCCTGAGCGACCAGGAGGTCGCCGCCACGCTCCTGCGCGAGGGCGCGTACGTGGAGTTCGACGGGCTCAAGCCCGAGCGGGCCTGGCTGCTCGGGCCCGCCTACCGGCACGATGTACTCTCCGCCGGGTCCTTCCTGCTGGCCGCCCGGCAGCGCCCGGCGGACCACCGTGTCAAGGCGGGCATCGAACTCGTCATTGCCGACGACGGCCCGGACGGGACGGCTGGAGAGCCGGGCCACCTTCACTGGGACTGGCAGCTCTTCTCCGACGAGGTGACACAGCGCCGACTGCCGGGCCGGGGAGCGCACCTGCCGCGCAGACGGGCGGCCGACGTGAAAGACGCGGTGCTGGCCGCGCTGAACCGAACCGCCCCTTCGGCCCCGTGAGGACACATATGCCCAACGAACATGAGATGACGGCTGGTTCCAGCGGCACGGGCGGCCTGACCGGGCGGATCGCCGCCGGCCCCGACGCGCTGCTGCGCGCCGAGGTGCTCGAGCCGCAACTCCGCTTCGAGATCGACGCCCTGCTGCCCTGGTACGTCCAACTGGAGAAGGTACTGCTGCTGGAGTACCGCCGGCTCGGCCTGCTGGACGGAGCCCAGGTCGGTGCCATCGCCGACGTGCTCGACCGGGTCACCCCCGAGGCGATCGCCCGGGAGGCCGAGGAGAGCATGAGTGACATCGCCTTCACCCTGGAGCGCCATGTCACCCGTCGGCTGACCTCGGTGCCGCCCGCCTGGCATGTCGACCGCAGCCGCAACGACCTTCAGGCCACCGCCCAGCTGATGCAGGGCCGGGCGCGACTGCTGGACTGCGCCGAGGAGCTGATCACCTTCGGCCGCGCCGCGCACCGGCTGGCCGGCCGCAGCGCCGGACTGGTCATGCCCGGCTACACCCATATGCAGCCGGCCCAGGTGATCAGCCCCGGGTTCTACTTCGCGGCACTGAGCGAGCAGGTGCTGCACACCCTGGAGCGGCTGGAGTCCGTGTACCGGACCGCCGCCGCCTCGCCGATGGGGGCGGGGGCGATGGCGGGACAGGAACTGCCCTGGGACCGGGCCCGGATGGCTTCGCTCCTGGGCTTTGCCGACGTCCGCACGCACGCGCTGCGGGCGGTGGCCCAGCGTGATTGGGCGCTGGAGGCCTGCGCGGAGTTCTCCCTGCTGGGCGTCGCGCTGAGCCGCTTCGTCACCGACCTGATGACCTGGGGCAGCGCGGGATACGGCTTCATCGACCTGCCGGACCACTGGTCGGGCATCTCCTCCGCGATGCCCCAGAAGAAGAACTACCCGGTGCTGGAGCGGATCCGGGGCCGTACGGCGCATCTCGGCGCGGCCTGCACGGCCATCGCCATGGGACAGCGCTCCACCCCGTACAGCAACTCCGTCGAGATCTCCAAGGAGGCGGGGGCCGGGGTGCCCGCGGCCTTCGATGCCCTCGGGTCCGTGCTGCGGCTGTTCGGTGCGGTGCTGGAGAACCTGCAGTTCCGCGAGGACCGGATGCGGGAGGCCTGTGAGAGCGAGTACCTGGGAGGGTTCACGCTCGCCAATCTCCTGACCCTGCGAGCCGGGGTTCCCTGGCGTACCGCCCAGATCGTCGCCGGGCGTTACATCGTGCTGGCCGTCGAACGCGGGCTGCCCCCCGCGGAGCCCGACGGCGCACTGCTGGACACGGTGTTGGCCGCGGAGGGCCACATGACCGAGAACGCCGCGGACCTGCTCACCGAGGCGATGAGCGTGCCGGGCGGTCTCATGGCGAAGCGCTCGGACGGCTCGGCCCATCCGGACGCCGTACGGGCTCTGCTGGCCGATCAGGACACGGAGTTCGACGCACTGGAGGAGCGCTGGTGCGGTCGGCGGGCGGACATCGGTGCGGCGGCGGCCGAGGTCGAGAGGCTGCTCGCCGGACCGGAAGGACGGCAGGAGTGATGAGGGCCCCCGACGCCGTCCTGCGGCAGGATGCCTCGGGGCACCACCCGGCGCCGTTCGCGGCGGTGACGGGTATGAGCACCGCGTCCGGCACGTTCGGCGAGCTGCTCCAGGGAGTGCTGCCCGAGGAGGACGGCGACTTCCTGGTCACCCTGCCCATTGCCCGCTGGGCCCGGGTGACCTTCCACGGAGTGCCCGGCACCGACGTGCTGGAGGTCCGTCCCGCGCACAAGCACAAGGCGCTCCGGCTCGCCGGGATGATCATGAAGTCCTCGGCGACGCCGATGGGCGGCGTGCTGACCATCGAGAGCATGCTCACCGAGGGCAAGGGGCTGGCCAGCTCGTCCGCCGACCTGGTGGCGACGGCACGCGCGGTCGCCAACGCTTTGGGCGAGCCGATGCCGCCCCGTCGGATCGAGAAGCTGCTGGCGCAGATCGAACCCACCGACGGCGTGCTGTACCCCGGCATCGTGGCGTTCTACCACCGCCGGGTGGCCCTCCACACAGAATTGGGCTTCCTGCCGTCAATGACCGTGGTGGGCGCCGACGAGGGCGGCGAGATCGACACGATCGCCTTCAACCGCGTACCGAAGCCCTTTTCCGCCGCGGACCGGGCGGAGTACGCGCGGCTGTTGGAGCGGATGGGCGCTGCGGTGGCTGGTGCCGACCTCGCCGAGGTGGGTGCGGTGGCCACGCGCAGCGCCCTGATGAACCAGGTGCTGCGCCCCAAGAAGAAGCTCGACGCCATGATCGACATCAGTCGCCGGGTGGGCGGGCTCGGCGTGGTGGTCGGCCACAGCGGGACATGTCTGGGGGTGCTCCTCGACACAGCCGAGCCCTCGTATCCGCAGCGGCTGGTGGACGCAGCGAGCGCGTGCTCCGAACTCGTCGGCAACGTCACGGTGTACCGGACCTTGAGCTTCGACCGATGAACTCCGGCATGTCGCCGGTCCGGCGCAGGGATGGAAAGGGAGACCACATGCTGAGCCAGAACGTGATCGAGGCCATCGGCCACACACCGCTGGTACGTCTGAGACTGGGGGCCGACCGGGACGTCCGGGTGTACGCGAAACTCGAGATGAACAACCTGTTCGCGATGAAGGACAGGGTGGCCAAGCAGATCATCACCGAGGCGCGCAGCACCGGTGAGCTGGCCGAGGGCGCCCCGATCGTGGAGAGCTCCTCGGGCACGATGGCCCTCGGGGTCGCGCTGGTGGGCACCGCTCTCGGCCACCCGGTGCATATCGTCACCGACCCGCGGATCGACCGCACGACGCTGGCCAAGCTGGAGGCACTGGGCTGCGAGGTGCACGTGGTGCCCGCGATGGACGCCCACGGCTGGCAGGGCGCCCGGCTGACCCGGCTCCGGGAGATCATGGACCGCAACCCGGGGGCCTTCTGGCCCCGGCAGTACGAGAACCCGCAGAACCCCGCCGCCTACCGGCACGTGGCCGAGGAGCTGCTCTCCGACCTCGACACGGTGGACGTCCTGGTCGGCGCCGTGGGCAGCGGAGGCTCGCTGTGCGGCACTTCGCGCGTGCTGCGCACGTCCCTGCCCGAGCTGTACGTGGTCGGGGTGGACTGCGTCGGCAGTGTGCTCTTCGGGCAGCCCGACCGGCCCAGGAGGCTACAGAGCGGGCTGGGCAACAGTCTGCACCCGAAGAACCTGGACCATGCCCTGATCGACGAGGTGCACTGGCTCAACGACCACGAGGCCTTCGGCGCCACCCGCGAACTGGCTCGCGCGGAAAAGCTGTTCGCGGGCAATACCTCCGGCTCGGTGTACCGGGTGCTGGGCGCCATGGCCGAACGGGCCACGCCGGGCACGACCATCGTCGGGATCTTCCCGGACCGTGGTGACCGGTACGCCGACACCGTGCACAGCGACGCGCACTGGGCCGAGCAGGATCTCCGGCGCCTGCCGGTCGCCGCGGTGCCGCGTCAGGTCCTCGACGGCACGGAGGTCCGCAGCTGGTCGTTCCGCCGCAATCGCGCGGACGCGCCGCGGCCGGCGTTCGTCTTCGTGGAGTCCAACACCACCGGGACCGGCATGCTGGCGCTGCGGATCGCGGCGGAGGCCGGCTACGAGCCGGTGCTCGTGACCGGCGACTCCACCCGGTACGGAGGGCTCGCCGAGACCGGCGCCACGGTCGTGGACTGCGACACCAACGACACCGAGGCCCTGGTCCGGGCGGTGACCAAGGCGTTCGAGCCGGGCTGTATCGCCGCAGTCTCCACGACCAGCGAGTTCTATCTGATGGCGGCGGCGGCGCTGGCCACCGCGGTGGGGCTGCCCGCGGAGCGCGCCGAGGCGATAGCCGGCTGCCGGGACAAGGGACGGCTGCGCGAGACCCTGCAACGGGCCGGGATCGGGCAACCGCTCTTCGAGGTGGTCGAGGACGGGCCGTCCGCCGCCGCGGCCGCCGACCGGATCGGAAGCCCGTGTGTGGTCAAACCGGTCGACGACTCGGGCTCGACGCAGGTGCGCCGCTGCGACTCGGCACAGCAAGCCGCCGAGCTGGCTGGGGAGATCACCGCCCGCACCGCCAATGGACGCGGACAGGCCATGGCCGGGCGGGCCCTGGTCGAGGAGTATCTGGACGCGCCCGAGTACAGCGTGGAGATGTTCGGGGTCGACGGTGTGCACCGGCTGATCGGCATCACCGAGAAGACCGTGACCGGTGCACCCCACTTCGTGGAGTCCCGGCACCTCGTACCCGCCGACCTGCCCGCCGAGGCGGCGCGGGAGACGGCCCGTACGGTGTCGGCCGCGCTGGCCGCGACGGGCCTCGGCCGTGGCCCGAGCCACACCGAGGTGAAGCGCACGCCGACCGGCACCGCCGTCGTCGAGATCAACCCGAGGCTCGCGGGCGGCCTCATCCCCGAGCTGTACCGCCTGGCCACCGGCGTCGACCTGCTCGAGGCCCAGATGACCTACGCCCGCGGAGGCGAACCGCAGCTGCCCGACGGCTTCGCACGCCATGCCGGCATCCAGTTCATCCTGCCCGTCGAGCAGGGGGTACTGGAGCGGGTGGCCGGGGTGCGGGCGGCCCGGGCGGTCCCGGGCGTGGAGCGGGTGACGGTCACCGCAGCGCCGGGCACGCAGGTCGCCCCGCCGACGGACGCATACGGGCGGATCGGTCACATCATCGCCGTCGGCGAGAGCCGGGCGGCGGTCGCAGAGGCTCTCGACCGGGCCACGGCACTGGTCGGCGTCGAACTGAGGGAAAAGTAGGCAGAAGAGCGACAGCAGGTCGATGAAGCACTCTGCCTTCAGCCGCAGCCTTGGCACCGGTGATGGAAGATCGGCGGTGCGCTGCCCCGAAGGCGCCCTGCGGACGGCGGCATTTACGGTCCCCCGCCGTCCAGCAGCCATTTCTCCGCCAAGCTCTCCGCACTCGCCTGAGCTGGCGTTTTCTGATGCGGATGCGGACTGGGCCCGCCGAAACCGGGAGCTGGGTCCGTGCCGAATGGCTGGATGTGGCCCAACCGCCGTCCGACAGCCCCCAGGCGACACGAAGAGCAATTGACGTTTGCTCTTACGCCTGTAATCTCAGACTTACATGTAGAAGAAAGTAGCGACGCGAGTAAGGGGCTGGAGACAGTGGAGAAACGCTCGGTCACCGTCAGGGTGGCGAGTTGGAGCGCGGCTCACCCCTGGCGCGCCGTCGTCGGCTGGTTCGTCTTTGTCGCACTGTGCCTCGGACTGTCGGCCGCCGTCGGTACCCACAGCGCCACCACCGAGGACTACCGGGTCGGCAAGGCCGGTAAGGCGGAGGCGATCGCGACGGAGGGCGGCCTGCAGCGCCGGCCGGTCGAGCAGATCGTCATCGACTCCCGGTCCGGCCCGCTCGACGTGTCCGCGGCCCGGGCCGCTGCCGCGGACGTCACCGCGCGGATGGGCAGGCTCCAGGAGGTCGACCGGGTCCAGAAGCCCGTCCTCTCCCGCAACGGCAAGGTCCTCATGGTCCAGGTCGTCATGACGGGTGAGGAGCTCGCCGCGCGCAAGAAGGTCGGCCCGCTGGTCGAGCAGACCGCGGCCGTGCAGAAGGCACACCCCGAGGTGAGGGTTCAGGAGACCGGCGGCCCCTCGATGAGCAAGGGCCTCGACCAGCAGCGCGGTGACGATCTCGCGTTCTCCGAGATGCTCACCCTGCCGGTCACGATCATCACGCTGATGATCGCCTTCGGCTCGGTGATCGCGGCGGGTCTTCCGGTCCTTCTGGCGCTCTCCTCCATTGCCGCCGCCATGGGCCTGTCCGCCCTGGCCTCGCATGTGCTGCCGGACGCCGGTGTCGGCAACAACGTCATCCTGCTGATCGGCCTGGCCGTCGGCGTCGACTACTCGCTCTTCTATCTGAAGCGGGACCGCGAAGAGCGGGCCAGGGCCGACGGCCACCTCGGCTCGCAAGCCGTCGTGGAACTCGCGGCGGCCACCGCCGGCCGGGCCATCGTGGTCTCCGGTTTCGCGGTGATCGTCTCGACCGCGACGCTGTACCTGGCAACCGACGTCATCTTCTCTTCGCTCGCCACCGGTGCTGTCATCGTCGTCGCGGTCGCCGTGGCCAGCTCACTGACGGTGCTGCCCGCTCTGCTGGCCAAGCTCGGTGCCCGCGCCGAACGCCGTGCGGCCCGCCGTTCGGCCGAGGGCAAGCGGACCCGCGGCCACGGCGGGACGAGCAGAACGTGGAGCGCCCTGCTCGGGCCCGCCACCCGGCGTCCCGGGATCACCCTGCTCGTCTCGGTGCTCATCATGCTGGGTCTGGCAGCGCCCGCCCTCGACCTGAAACTGAGTGTGCTGGGGAAGGACACCTTCTCCCGCAAGATCCCCTCTGTGCAGACCTACGACCGAATGACTGCCGCGTTCCCGGAGATGCTCGTCCAGCACCAGGTGGTGGTGCGCGACGACGCGGACCGCTCACCGCAGGTGGTGCGGGCGATGGAGGACCTGCGCAGGCGGGCCCAGGCGGACCCGCTGTTCGCCAAGGGCGCCGGGTTCGAGCTGAGCTCCTCCGGCGACCGGCGGATCACCAGCCTGATGCTCTCCGTGCCGTTCAAACCCAGTTCGTCCCAGGCGCTCCAGTCCCTCGACCACATCCGTGACGACTATCTGCCCGCGACCGTCGGCAAGGTGCCCGGCGCCGAGGCCTATGTCACCGGTGACATCGCCCGTGACTCCGACTACCTGGACCACCAGAACTCCAAGCTCCCGCTGGTCATCGGCTGCCTGCTGCTGGTGACGTTCGCCGTGACGGTGCTGGCCTTCCGGTCGGTGGTCATCGGCGTGATCGGCAGCCTGCTCAACCTGCTCTCCGCGGCATCCGCTTTCGGCCTGCTGGTTCTGGTCTTCCAGGGCCACTGGGCGGAGGGCCTTCTCGACTTCCACTCCACCGGATCGATCGGCGCTCGGGTGCCGCTGTTCCTGTTCGTCATCCTCTTCGGGCTGTCGATGGACTACCAGGTCTTCGTGGTCAGCCGGATCAGGGAGGCGGCCCAGCGCGGCCTGGACACCCGCAGTGCCGTACTGGAGGGAATCGGCAGCTCCGCGGGCGTGGTGACGAGTGCGGCGGTGGTCATGGTCACCGTGTTCGCCAGCTTCGCCTTCCTCACCCTGGTCGAGATGAAGCAGATGGGCTTCGTCCTCGCCGCCGCGGTCCTGCTCGACGCGTTCATCGTGCGGATCATGATCCTGCCGTCGATTCTCACCCTGTTGGGCAAGGTGATCTGGTGGCCGTCCCGAGGGATGCGCGCGACCCCATCACGGCAGACCGGATTGACTGATTCCGACGGGATTACCCCGTACCGGGCACGGGAGTCCGGGCGCATCTGAACCACGGCTGCCTTATCGGCAGCCGCGCGAAACGGCCTTTCAAACCCCCGGGAAGGCCAGGCGCTGGGCCGCTCACACGCTGAGCGGCCCAGCGTCATTTTGGCTCAGAAACCAGTCCGGAATGGCTGATTCCTTAGCCATATCTGTCAGGTATGACAGGATTGAAGTTTTTGATATTTCTCAGCCGCGATGGGGCAGGCAAAGATGTGGATCAAACGAAGACGGGGGTGTCGAATCGTGGAGATCCGCATACTTGGCTCACTTCTGCTCACTCAAGGAACACGGAGCTGGGACGTCACGTCGAAGCGGGTGAGCTCGGTGCTTGCCCTGCTGGCCCTGACCCCGGGTCGGCCTGTTCCGTTCGACCAGCTCGTGGACGAGCTGTGGGGCGACGAACCCATCGCCAACGCGAAGAATGCGCTTCAGGCCAACGTGACCCGACTGCGCAAGCTCCTGGTGACCGTGGCCGGCGGTGAGGGCAGGCAACTCGTGCGTACCGTGGGCACCGGGTATCTGCTGGACCTCAGACCCGAGGCGATCGACGCTCACCGCTTCGCGGCCCTCGCTGACGAGGGCGCGGCCCTGCTCGGCCGGGACCCCGCGGCTGCGGCCGTCCTGCTGGAACAGGCGCTCGATATGTGGCGGGGCGTGGCTCTGCTGGACGTCAGTGAGGGGTTCCGCTGCCGGACGGCGTCCGAGCGCCTCGAGGAGCGACGGCTCATCGCCTATGAGGACTGGGTCGCTGCGAAGCTGGCGGTCGGTTCGGAACGTACGCCGGTGCCGGAGCTGCGTCAGCTCGCCGCCGAGTACCCCGGCCACGAACGCCTCAGCGAGCTGCTGATGCAGGTTCTGTACCGTGACGGCCGGCAGACCGAGGCGCTCGATGTGTTCCACCAGGCCCGTAGGCGCCTGGCCGAGGACCTCGGCGTGGAGCCGGGGCGTTCTCTGCACGCGGTGTACCAGGCGATCCTCCACCAGGACGACGTCCTCGGGCCTCCCCGCGGCTCCCTGGTGCTCACCGGCTGAGCGGGCCGGCCGCCTCCCGGGGCAGTGATCCGCGCCAAAATCCCGTGCCGGCGTGCCTCAATTACCGTAGTGTTACGGTGATTGAGGCATGTGGCCCTTGCAACGTGGTGGACCGTTGCAGGTGTCTGGGGGAACTGGGGGCTGGGTCTGTCATGCGCGTCGAGTTACGGCACGCCCGACTCGTAGCCGCCATCGCAAGCGCCGGGAGCATATCCTCGGCCGCAGCCAAACTCAACCTTCCTCAGCCTGCAATCTCTTCCCAACTGCGCCGCTTGGAGCGCGAGTTCGGAGGAGAGCTCTTCGTGCGGTCGCACAGCGGTGTGGTGCCCACCCCGCTGGGCGAACGGCTGATCCCGATGCTCGTCGATCTGGCACGGCGCGGTGACGCCCTCATCGCCGAGGTGGCCGCACAGAGCACCGACACGCTGCGGGTCGGGAACGTGGAGTGGACGCCGCCCACCCTCAAGGACGCGATCGCCGCGTCTCTGTCCTCCGCCGAGGTGCAGACCGAGACGGTGGATCCGGCCGACGCCATGAGCGCGGTTGCCGAGGGGCTGCTCACCCTGGCACTGGTGCCCAGTCCTCCGGACCGCCAGACGGCCGATGTCAGAAAGCTGCCTCTCAGCACGGCAGTCGTGATCCGTGAGCCGGTGTGGCTGGCTGTGCCGCCCGGCCACCCGCTGTCCGAACACGGGCTCGTTGGTGCGGCCGACGTGCGGTCCCTCCGCTGGGTGCGCTACGCGCGCGGCCACTGGTTCCACGACCACGAGGACGCGGCCTTCGCCGACCTCGTCGAGGGCCAACCCGCACCGGCACACCGGGTACGCGGGCATCACGAGGCGATGAGCTGGGTCCGCGAGGCCGGTGTGGCTGCGCTGACCGTGCCGACCGGCGCCACCAAGGACGTCAGCCTGGTCCCGGTCGTCGACGCCCACATCTGCGAGTTGCTGCTGGTGTGGCGCACGGGGTCGCTCGCCCGGCCCACGGTGGCGAGCTTGGTGGAGAACGTACGCCGCTACTACTGCGACTACGCCCGTACCATTCCGCGCTTCTGGTCGTGGATGGTGGCTCGCCCCGAGGACTTCCGCGAGGTCGAGCGTTTCCTCACGGACCCTCCGCAGGACCTGCCCGGTTCGGGCTGAGCCGCCTCTCCACTCTCCTTGGGAGCCACGTCAGTTCGCGGTCAGTGGGCTGTCAGCCGGTTGCTCCAGCATCGTCTGCATGACTACTGCAGCCACCAGCGCCGAACGTCGTGCCGAGATCAAGGACATCATCTGCGACATCCTCGAGATCGAGCCGTCCGACATGACCGGCACCAGCCGGTTCAAGGAGGACCACGAGGCCGACTCGATGGGCGCGATCGAGATCCTCTCCACCCTTGAGCGGACGTACGGGATCGACCTCGACCAGAACGTGCTGCCCCGCATGGTCAACCTTGACGCCGTGGTCGCAGTCGTCGACCAGGCCGTGGCCGCCAAGTAGTCGGCGCTGCCCGGCCGGGGCCGCCCCGGCTGGGCGTGAGGGACTGGAGTACAGGGTGTACGACAACGATCAGCGGCCGCGCCAGGTGGTGATCACCGGACTCGGCCTGGTCACCAGCATCGGCCTCGGGGTCGAGGAGTTCCTGGCCGGCCTGCGGGCCGGCCGCAGCGGGGCCAAGCCCATCACAGCCTTCGACACGGCTGGTTTCGCGCACTCCAACGGGTGTGAGGTCGCCGGCTTCGACCCGGCGGAATGGATCCGAACCTTCACACCGGAGGAACTGGGCCGGGCGGCCCAGTTCTCGGTGGCGGCGGCCACCATGGCCGTCGACGACGCGGGGCTCAGCCCGGAGGAGCTCCGCGGCCGCCGGACCATGGTGTCCGTCGGCACCACGGACGCGGAGTCACGCGACCTGGATCTGCTCGTCGGCGAACAACTCGACAAGGGCCCGGAGCACCTCACCCCGGGCGTCGTGCGGCGGGCTCATGCCGGTCGGCTGTCCTCGAGTATCGTCCGTGAGCTCGGACTGACCGACGTCGAGGCCCTGACCATTCCCACCGCCTGCGCGGCCGGCAACTACGCGATCGGCAGCGGCTACGACGCGATCCGAGCCGGTGACGTCGACGTGGCGCTGTGCGGCGGAGCCGACGCCGTGTGTCGCAAGACCTTCGCCGGCTTCTACCGGCTGGGCACCATCGCCCCCGAGATGTGCCAGCCCTTCGACCGGGACCGCAAGGGCATCCTCACCGGTGAGGGCGCGGGCATCCTCATGATGGAGAGTCTGGAGTCCGCCCGCGCCCGCGGCGCGCGTATCTATGCCGAGGTCCTGGGGTACGGGCTCACCTGCGACGCCCATCATCCTGTCGCGCCCGACCGGGACAGCCTCGCCCGTTGCATGGCACTGGCCCATCGCAACGCCGGGATCAGTGCGGGGGACGTCGGCTTCATCTCGGCCCACGGCACCGGTACCAAGGCCAACGACGTGACCGAGGCGGGCGCCATCCGGCAAGTTTTCGACACTCCGCCGCCCACCGTCTCCATCAAGTCGATGGTCGGTCACAGCATGGGCGCGGCAAGTGCCCTGGGCTCTGCCGCCTGTGCGCTGGCGATTGCCGAGGGATTCATCCCGCCCACCATCAACCACAGAGAGACCGACCCGGACTGCGGGCTGGACTGCGTGCCCAACGAGGCGCGGGCCGCCGAGCTGTCCGTGGTGCAGAACAACGCGCTCGCCTTCGCGGGCAACAACGCCGTGCTCATCCTGGGCCGGTACCGGGAGGCCGCCTGATGCCCGCACTGGTCTTCTCCGCCTGGTCGGCGGTGTCCCCCTACGGAGTCGGCACCGAGCAGTTTCGCGCGGGCATCCGGGCCGGCCGCAGCGCGATCGGCGCACTCGACGCGGCGACCTGGCCAGGACCGTTCACCGAGGGTGCGCCGGTGCCGGGCTTCGACGTCGCTGAGCACATCGGCCGCAAAGGCACCCGCACCATGGACCGGGTCACCGCCATCGCGGTGACCACCGTCGGACTGGTGCTGGCCGACGGCGGGCCGGAGCTGGCCTCCCGGCCCGAGGAGACCGGGCTGGTGCTGGGCACCGGCTCGGGAAGCGTGCAGAGCATCATGGACTTCACCCGCGACTCACTCGTGGGAGAACGCCCCTACCACGTCGACCCGGCCCGCTTCCCGAACACGGTGATGAACCGAGCCGCCGGACAGAGCGCCATCTGGCACGGCATCAAAGGGCCGAACACCACCATCGCCGCCGGCCGTCTGACCGGACTGACAGCACTGAGCTACGCCATGCGGCTGCATCGCGGCGGCCATTGTGCGCGAGTGCTGTGCGGGGCGGCCGAGGAGTACTCCGAGCAGCGGGCCTGGCTGGAATGGCACGGCCGGGACGGCGACGACCGGACGTCCCCACTGGGCGAGGGCGGCGCGGTGTTCCTGCTGGAGACCGCGCAGGGCGCCCGGGCTGCCGGCCGACGTGTGCGGGCCCACCTGCTGACCACTCGGTTCCGCGCCTTCGCCGCACCGTCCGACGCCCGCGCCGCCCTGGCGGAATGTGTGCGCGGGGCCCTGAAGCAGGCCGGTGTGCATGCCGAGGACGTGTGCGTGGTGGCCCCCGCACAAACAGGCGGGAGCCTGGCGGGCGTCGAAGAGGCCGCGATCGGGGACGTCCTCGGGCCGACGGTGCCCCGTCTGCTCGCTTGTCGCCCGCTTCTGGGTGACACCTCGGCGGCGACCGTGAGCCTGCAACTCGCGGCGGTGCTGTCGGTGTTCGACGACGAGGAGATCCCGCCCGGCGCACTCGCCCTTGTGACGGCGGTCGACCGGGACGGCACGGCCGGCTGCGCGCTGCTCGCCGCAGCGACGAACGAGGAGAACTGAATGGAGACGAACGCCCGCAGGGTGGCGCTGGTGACCGGGGGTTCCCGGGGCATCGGACGGCACGTGGTCACCGGTCTCGCGCAGGACGGGTACGACGTCGCGTTCTGCTACCGGTCCGACGAGGAGGCGGCGCTGTCGGTCGCCCAGGAGGCCGAGAAGGAGGGCGCGGGCGTGTTCACCGCCCGCGTCGACGTCGCGGACGCCCGCGCCGTACGGGACTTCGTGCGGGCCGCGGAGGACGCGCTCGGCCCCCTGCACGCGGCAGTCTCGTGCGCGGGCATCGTCCGCGACAACCCACTGGTGATGATGCCCGAGGACGAATGGGACGCCGTACTGAGCACCAACCTGGACGGCACCTTCCACCTGTGCAAAGCCGCCGTCTTCGCCATGATGAAGCGCCGGGCGGGCACCGTCGTCACGATGTCCTCCGTGGCGGGTGTGTACGGCAACGCGACGCAGACGAACTACTCGGCGTCCAAGGCCGGGATCATCGGCTTCACCAAGGCGCTGTCCAAGGAGTCCGGACGCTACGGCGTGCGCGTCAACGCCGTGGCGCCGGGCTTCATCGACACCGACATGCTCTCCGGGCTGGCGCCGGAGCACACACGGAAGATGACCGGGCGTATCCCGCTCGGCCGTCTGGGCCACCCCCGGGAGGTGGCGGACCTGGTGTCGTTCCTGGTCTCCGACCGAGCCGCCTACATCACCGGTCAGGTCTTCGGCATCGACGGCGGCCTCGTCGTCTGATTCGGTTGAGGAGCAGCATGCCCCAGAACAAGACTCCCCGCTTCTACTTCTCACTGCGCAGCCCGTACTCCTGGCTCGCCTACATGGAGCTGACGGAACATCACAAGGACCTGATGGAAAGGCTGGAGTGGCTGCCTTTCTTCGAACCGGACGAGACCAGCGCGCGGATGCTGCAAGAACGCGGCGGCCGGTTTCCGTACTCGGAGATGTCCCGGGAGAAGAACCGTTACGTCCTCCAGGACGTCGGCCGGATCACGAAGGCACGCGGCATCGCGGTGAACTGGCCCGTGGACGTCGAACCGGTCTGGGAGGTGCCGCACCTGGGCTACCTGGTGGCGGCCCGGGAGGGCCGCGGGCACGACTACGTGGCCGCGGCCTACCACGCCCGTTTCAGCGAGGGGCGCAACATCTGCGACCCGGCGACCATCGCGGACATCGGCCGCGACCTGGGGATCGGATCCGAAGTGATTTCCCGCGCCGCGGAGGATCCCGACCTGCGCGAGAGGGGTGCGGACATCCTGATGGAGGTCTGCAAGGACGGCGTCTTCGGAGTGCCCTTCTTCGTGCAGGGCTTCACCCGCTACTGGGGGCTCGACCGACTCGACGCCTTCGTGGAGCACCTGCGCACCAAGGCGCCCTCCGTGACATACCTGGCCCCCGCCACCGCGGGCGCGGTGGGCGTCGGCCGCTCGGCCGACGACGGCCACGCGGGCGGCTGCGGCTGACCGTCCCCGGCGAACCGTCAGTTCTCGGTCAGTGCGCTGTCAGCGCGCTCGACCACCATCGATCACGAAGCTGCCTCGACCGCTGCGGACAGCCGGCACGAAGCAGCACCACATGCATGGCCCCAAGCCCTTGAGCGCTGATCGCGCCGCGTCGGCCGGGACGGCTGCATGGATCCGGTGAACCTTTCCGAGGGGATTGCAATGACTCGTGTGCCGACGGCCGGCTTGCCGCTCACCGCTGGCCAGAAGGACATCTGGTTCGACGAGAAGCTCACCGGCGGCGGAGCCACGTACAACACCGCGATCTACTGGGACATCAAGGGTCCGCTGGACCGCGAGCAGTTCACGGCGGCGCTGGCCCGGCTCGCCGAGGAGTCGGAGTGCCTGCGCGCCCGCTTCTTCGAGGTCGACGGCGAACCCCGCCAGGTCGTCGAGGACCTCGGTGAACTGCCGCTGACGATCACCGACGTCAGCGGCACCGCCGACCCCGTGGCCGCCGCCAACGAAGCCATCCGTGCCGACTTGCGAGTGCCCTTCGTGGTGGGCGGCGACACGCCCCTGTTCCGGTTCAGTCTGTTCACGCTCGCCGCGGACCGCACGATCTTCTGCCTGCTCAACCACCACCTGGCGTCCGACGGATTCAGCTACGTCATCTACTGGCAGCGGCTGTCCGCCATCTACGGGGCGATGAGCGCGGGCACCTCGCTCGACGAGGGGCGGTTCGCCCCGCTGAGCACGCTGATCGAGGCCGAGGCCGCCTACCAGGACTCCCCTCGCCAGGAGCGCGACCGTGCCTACTGGGAGGACCACTTCGCCGAAGCCCCCGAGCCGGTGACCCTGGCCCGCCGGGACGCCGAGCCGGCCCAGTCGTTCCTGCGCGAGAGCACCGTCCTCGCCGACGATCTCGCCGAGCGACTGCGGACCGTGGCCTGGGACGCCCGGGTGACCTGGCAGACCGTGCTGGTCGCCGCGCTGGGTGCCTACACCCAGAGGATGACCGGGAACAACGACGTCATGCTGTCGCTGCCGGTCACCGCCCGGGTCGGCGGCACCCTGCAGAACATTCCCGGCATGGTCGTCAACTATCTGCCGCTGCGCCTGCGGACCGGGCCGCGCACGACCCGGGGCGAGCTGCTCGCCGCCGCGCACAAGGAGGTCGGCGGAGCCCTCAAGCACCAGCGCTACCGCGTCAGCAAGGTACGGCGCGGAATGGGTCTGGCCAGCGACGACCGGCGTCCGTTCGGTCCGTTCCTGAACATGATGCCGCAGATCGAGAAGCTGACGATCGGGTCCTGCGAGGCCGTTCTGCAGAGCCCGTCCACCGGTCTGGTGGACGACCTGGAGTTCACCGTCGCCGACAAGGGCACGGCAGGTGTCGGTGTCGACCTCAGCGCCAACGAGAACCGCTACGACCGCGACGAGGTCCGTGCGCACCTCAAGCGGTTCATCACCTGGCTCGACCGCTTCGTGACCGCCGACGCCAACGACCGGCTCGGCGCGCTGGAGCTGTTGACGCCCGACGAGCAGGAGCGGCTCACCCGCGCCCTCACCGGCCCCGAGCGGCCCGAACCGTATGTCGGTGTCGTCGAGCGAGTGCGCGCCCGGGCCGCCGAGCGCCCGGACGCCGTGGCCGTGACCGACGACGCGGGCAGCCTGACCTACGCGGGGCTGACCGGCCGGGCCGGCGCGCTCTCCCGACGGCTCACCGGCTCTGGACCGGTGGCCCTGCTGGTCGAGCCCGGAAGGGACTTCGTGGTCGCCGAGCTGGGCGTGCTCGGCTCCGGCCGGGCCTTTCTTCCGCTCGACGTACGCTCGCCGCACGCCCGGCTGACCGCGCTGCTCGCCGACAGCTCGGCGACCTGCCTGGTGGTCGACGAGGCCAACCGGGACCTGGCGCGGCAGCTGGCGTCGGAGGCAGGACGGCAGCTCGACCTGATCGTCCTGGACGGCGCCGAACTGGCGCCGGAGGACTTGCCGCCAGTCGCCGGGGGGCCCGGCGACCTGGCGTACGTCATCTTCACCTCCGGGTCCACGGGCAAGCCCAAGGGCGCGATGGTGCAGCGCGGCGGCATGATCAACCATCTGCTGGCCAAGATCGAGGAACTCACCCTGACCCGGGGGGACAGCCTGGTGCACAACGCACCGGTGACCTTTGACATCACGGTGTGGCAGACACTGACCACCCTGCTGGTCGGAGGGCGCGTCCGCGTGGTGAGCCGGGAGGCCGCGGCCGACCCGGACACGCTGTTCGGCATTGTCGGCGACGAGGGCCTGACCGTGCTGGAGGTGGTCCCCTCCCTGCTGCGCGCCACACTCGACGCCTGGGACACCACCGGCAGTACCCCGCTCCTGCCCGGCCTGCGCTGGATGATCTCCAACGGGGAGGCGCTCGCCCCCGGGCTGTGCGACCGCTGGTTCGCCCGCTATCCGGCCATCCCGCTGGTCAACATGTACGGACCGACCGAGTGCTCGGACGACGTGACGCACGCCTACGTCCGTCAGGGCGACCTCCTGGACGGGGCGTACGTCCCGATCGGCCGGCCACTGCGCAACACCCGGCTGTACGTACTGGGCGACGAACTGCGCCCGGTGCCGCCGGGGGTTCCGGGCGAACTCTTCATCGGTGGCGCCGGTGTGGGCCGCGGTTACCTGGCAGACCCGTGCCGTACGGCCGCCACCTTCGTGCCCGACCCGTTCGCCGGCCAGGGCGCGCGCATGTACCGGACCGGCGACCGGGTGGTACTGCGTACCGACGGACAGCTGGACTTCATCGAGCGCCGCGACCACCAGGTCAAGATCCGCGGCCACCGGATCGAGCTGGGCGAGGTCGAAGCGGCGTTGCGTGCGCTGCCCGGCGTCTCGGACGCGGTGGTGACCACGACTGCCGATCAGGTCGGCCAGAAGCGGCTGATCGGCTACTTCGTGCCCGAGCCGACCGCGGAGCACGCCCCGGGCACCGACGCGGTCCGTGACGGTCTCGGCCACATCCTGCCCGGTTACATGGTGCCCGCGGCCCTCGTCGCCCTTGACCGGCTGCCTTTGACGGCACACGGCAAGGTGGACCGCAGGGCCCTGCCCGCCCCCGACGTCGCCGCGCCGGCCGCCGCCGCACCCGAGGCCCCGCGCAGCCGTACGCAGCAGATCATCGGCGAGGTACTGGCCGACGTGCTCGGCCTGCCCTCGGTCGGCCCCGATGACAGCTTCTTCGCCCTCGGGGGCGACAGCATCAGCTCGATCCAGGTGGTCAGCAGGGCACGCAGGGCCGGGCTGGTCATCACCTCCCGCGATGTCTTCCTGCACCGCACACCGGCGGCCATCGCGGCGGCCGCACAGCCCGTGGACGACCGAGCCCCGGCGGCTGCCCAGGACGGCGTCGGCGAGATCGAGCCCACCCCGATCGTGGACCAGCTCCGCGAGGAACTCGCAGGACGTCCCGTCGCCGCACGGGAGTTCAGCCAGTACGTCACGGTCGCGGTGCCGGCCGGGATCGGCACCGACGGGATTACAGCCGCGGTACAGGCGTTGCTGGACACCCACGACACCCTGCGCACAAGGCTGTCCGTCCCGGCCCCCGGGCTCTGGTCCCTCGAGACCCTGCCCGTCGGAGCGGTGTCCGCCGAGGACACCGTCACCCGGGTCGACGTCCGCGACACCGCCGAGGACCCACTGCCCGCTCAACTCGACGCCGCCCGTGCGAGGCTGCGGCCCGAGGACGGGCTGATGGTGCAGGCCGTACTCCTCGACGGGGGCCCGGACCGGCCGGGCCGCCTGCTGATCGTGATCCACCACCTGGCCGTGGACGGCGTCTCCTGGCGCATCCTGCTGCCCGACCTGGAGGCTGCGTGGAACCAGGTGACCGCGGGTCGGCCGGTGCGGCTCGCCCCGGTCGCCACCTCCTACCGCGGCTGGGCCCAGGCCCTCTCGCGGGAGGCCCGCACCGCTCGGCGGGCCGGTGAACTGTCCTGGTGGACCGCGCAGTCGGACGCCGACGAGCCACTGCTCGGCACCCGGGCCCTCGACCCCGACCAGGACACCCACGCCACCGCAGGCCGGGTCACGGTCGAACTGTCCGCCGAGCAGACCGCCGAACTCCTCACCACCGTCCCGGCGGCCTTCCACGCGGAAGTCGACGAGGTTCTGCTGACCGGCCTGGCGCTGGCGGTGGCCGACCGGCTCCGGCGGCATGGCACCCCCGCCGCCCCGACGCTGGTCGAGCTGGAGGGACACGGCCGCGAGCCGATCCCCGGCGAGCCGGACCTCTCCCGCACCGTCGGCTGGTTCACCAGTGTGTACCCGGTCGCCCTGGACCTCGGCGATCTCGACTGGAGCGAGGTCGCGGACGCGGGCGCGAGCTGCGGCAGGGCGCTCAAGCGCGTCAAGGAACAGCTGCGCGCGGTGCCGGGCCACGGCCTCGGCCACGGCCTGCTGCGGCACATCAACCCGCAGACCGCCCGCGTGCTCTCCCGGCAGCCGGTACCCCAGATCGGCTTCAACTACCTCGGCCGGTTCACCGCCGGCACGGGCCGGCCCTGGCACATGGAGTCCGGCGCCTCCGGCCAGAGCGCCCACCCGGACACCCCTCTGCGTCACCCCGTCGAGGTCGTCTCGGTCACCGAGGACCGACCTGGGGGGCCGGTGTTCTCGGCGACCTGGACGTACGCCGGCGGGCTGCTTGCCGAGGGCGACGTCCGGGAGCTCGCGGAAGGGTGGTTCCGCGCCCTGCGCCTGCTGGCCGAACACGCCCGGCACCCTGGGGCCGGTGGCAGCACCCCCTCCGAGTTCCCGCTGGTCGCCGTGGACCAGGACGAGATCGAGGCCTACGAGCGCGAGGTCGAGGAACTGACGGACATCCTGCCGCTGTCCCCCTTGCAGCGCGGGCTGCTGTTCCAGGCCGAGTTCGACCGGCATGGGACGGATGCCTACACCGTGCAGGTCCTCATGGACATCCAGGGCCCGCTGGACAAGGCCGCGCTGCGCCGGGCGGTGGCGGCTCTGCTGAAGCGCAACGACGCCCTGCGGGCCTGCTTCCGTGACCGGAACACCGGTGACCCCGTGCAGTTGATCCCCGGATCCGTCGAGGTGCCCTGGTACGAGGTCGATCTGACCGGCGTCGCCGAGGGCAGCCGCGCGGACGAGACGGTCCGACTGACCGACGAGGAGTGGCTGCGCCGGTTCGACGTGGCTGAGGCCCCGCTGACCCGGTTCACCGTCTACACCCTCGGACCGCAGCGCCACCGCGTGGTGTGGACCGCCCATCACATCCTGGTCGACGGCTGGTCCCTGTCGGCCGTCCTCGCCCATGAGCTGGTCACGCTGTGGTCCAACGGCGCGGACATCTCGGCGCTGCCGCCGGTCGTCCCGGTGCGCGGCTACCTGGAGTGGGCCGGGGCGCAGGACAAGGAGGCCGCGCGGGCGGCCTGGCGTCAGGAGCTGGCCGGAGTGGACGAGCCCACCCGGCTCGGTCCCGCCGACCGCGGCCGGGTCGAGACGCTGCCCCGGACCTGCACCGTGGAGCTGCCCGAGGACCTGACACAGGCACTGACCTCGTGGGCCCATGCGCGCGGCCTGACGATGAACACCGTCGCGCAGGGCGCCTGGGCGGTGGCCCTCGGCCGGATGACCGGCCGCCGGGATGTCACCTTCGGCGCGGTCGTCTCCGGACGTCCCGCCGAACTGCCGGGCGTGGAACAGATGGTGGGCTCGTTCATGCACACGCTTCCGGTGCGGGTGACCCTGACCCCGCAGACGACGCTGGAGGAGATGCTGGTCGACCTGCAGTCCCGCCGACTCGCCCTCGAACCGCATCAGCATCTGGGCCTGGCCGAGGTGCAGCAACTCGCCGGGGTGGGCGAGCTCTTCGACACCGTGGTGAGCTTCCACAACTACCCGACCGGAGTGCTGGACCGCATCGGCGAGCACATCCCCGGACTCTCGATGCTCGGCTGGCAGGCCCGGGTGATCGCCGAATACCCGCTGGCGCTCGGTGTGTTCCCCGGCGACGGCCTGCGGCTGGAGGCGCAGTACCGCTCCGACATCTTCGACGCCCGTGACGTGGAGGGGATCCTGAGCCGCTTCGTGCACGTCCTCGAGGCCCTGGTCGCCGCGCCCGGCGCCCGGCTGAGCACCGTGGACGCCCTGGGCGACGACGAGCGCCGACTCGTGCTCGGCGCCTGGGCAGGCCACGCGGCCCCGGCGGCGTCGCGCCCGGCGACCGAGGTCTTCGAGGAGCACGCCGCCCGGACACCGCACGCCGTCGCGGTCGTCGACGGCGACGAGGAACTCACCTACGCGGAACTCAACGCCCGTGCCAACCGGCTGGCCCGCCTGCTGGTAGACCGCGGCATCGGCCCCGAGGAGCTGGTCGCGGTGGCGCTGCCGCGCTCGGCCACGATGGTCGTCGCCGCGCTCGCGGTCCTCAAGGCGGGCGCGGGCTACCTCCCCGTCGACTCCGCCTACCCCGCGGACCGCATCTCCCACATGCTGGAGGACGCCCGCCCGGCCGCCGTGCTGACCACGCGCGAGATCCAGGCCGTGCTCCCGGGCACGCAGGCACCCGTTGTCACGGTCCCTGCCGACGGCTCACCCGACGACGAACTCGCGCGGTACGACCACGACGTCGCCGACGCCGAGCGCCGTGCCCCGCTGGACACCCGCCATCTTGCCTATGTCATCTACACGTCCGGTTCCACCGGGCGGCCCAAGGGCGTCGCCGTGGCGCACCAGGGTCTGCTGGCGATGGTCTCAAGCCTGGTCGAGCGCTTCGGGCTGGACAGCGACACCCGGGTACTGCAGTTCGCCTCGTTCAGCTTCGACGCGTCGGTCTGGGAGATCATGCTGGCGCTGCTCACCGGCGGCACCCTGGTGATCGCCGACGAGGAGTGCCGCACGCCCGGCAGGCCGCTGGTCGACCTCATCAACAAGGCCCGTGTCAACCTGGCCGGTCTGCCCCCGGTCGTGGTGGGCGGACTGCCCGAAGGCAGCACCCTGCCGGCCGACCTGCGTCTCGCGGTCGCCGGTGAGGCCGTGCCCGCCGAGGTCGTCGAACGCTGGGCGTCGGGCGTGCGGCTGTACAACGGATACGGGCCGACCGAGGCCGTGGTCAGCTCGACGGTCGCCGGTCCGCTGTCCGGGACCGGTCGGCCGCCCATCGGCCGCCCCACCGCCGCGCACCGTGTCCACGTCCTGGACGCCGACCTGGCGCCCACCGCGGTCGGCGTGACCGGCGAACTGTATGTGTCCGGCGGCCTCGCCCGCGGCTATCTGGGCCGTCCGGGCCTCACCGCGCAGCGGTTCGTGGCCACCCCCTACGGCGCTCCTGGCGACCGCATGTACCGCACCGGCGACCTGGTGCGTTGGCTGGACAACGGCGAACTCGACTACGTCGGCCGGGTCGACGACCAGGTTCAGCTGCGCGGCTTCCGTATCGAACTCGGCGAGATCTCCTCCGCGCTGCTCGCCCAGGAGGGCGTGGCCCAGGCCGTGGTCACCGTGCGCGAGGACGAGAGTGGCGACCGGCGGCTGGTGGCGTACGTCGTCCTCACCGACCGGGACGCAGGCACCGAGGGGCTGCGCGAGCGGCTGGCAGGCGAACTGCCCGACTACATGGTCCCCTCCGCGGTGGTGGCGCTGCCCGAGCTGCCGCTCACTCCTCAGGGCAAGCTCGACCGCAAGGCACTTCCCGCGCCGAGCGCGCATACGGCGACGCAGGGACGTGAGCCCCGCAATCCCGTGGAGGACATCCTCTGTAGCCTGTTCGCCGATGTGCTCGGCCTGGACCGGGTCACCATCGACGACGACTTCTTCGCCGTCGGCGGCCACTCGCTGCTGGCGACCCGCCTGGTCAGCAGGGCCCGTACGGCGCTGGGGGTGGAACTGCCCATCCGGGCGCTGTTCGAGGCGCGCACGGTGGCCGTCCTTGCGGGGCAGCTGGGCACCGCCGACGCAGCCCGCCCGGCCCTGGCACCGGCCCCCGCGGACGCCGGCCGGCCACTGTCCTTCGCCCAGCAGCGGCTGTGGTTCCTCAACCGTCGCGAGGGCCGCTCCGCCGGCACCTACAACTCGCCGATGACCTTCCGGCTCACCGGCCGGCTGAACGCCGATGCCCTGCGGGCCGCACTCGGTGACCTCGCGGCCCGCCACGAGGTACTGCGCACCGTGATCCCGGAGACCGACGGCAGGCCGTCGCTGCGTGTGCTGGACGCCGCCGACGGTGCTCCGGAGCTGAAGGTGCGGGCTCTGGCCGAGGACGCCCTGGAGGCAGCCCTCGCCGCCGAGTACGACCTCGGCTTCGACCTGACCCGCGAAACCCCCCTGAGAGTAAGGCTGTTCAGCCTCGGCAAGGGTGAGCACATACTGCTGCTGGTCTTCCACCACATCGCCTTCGACGGCTGGTCGATGGCGCCGCTGCTGGGCGACCTGTCCGCCGCCTACCGGGCGCGGTGCGCGGGACGGGCCCCCGACTGGGCGCCGCTCCCGGTGCAGTACGCGGACTACGCGGTCTGGGAGCGCAAGCTGCTCGGCTCCGCGGACGACCCCGACAGCCGCCTCTCACGGCTGCTGACGTACTGGAAGCAGACGCTGACAGGGCTGCCCGACGAACTGGCCCTGCCCGCCGACTTCCCCCGGCCGACCGCGAGCGGCAACTCCGGCGGCGAGGTCATGTTCGAACTCGACGCCGAGCTCTACGCCGCCCTGGTGGCCATCGCCCGGCAGGCAGGTGCCACGGAGTTCATGGTGCTGCAGGCCGCGTTCGCCGCCCTGCTCACCCGGCTCGGCGCCGGTACCGACATCCCGGTGGGTACCTCGGTGGCGGGCCGCACCGACGACGCACTGGGCGGCCTGGTCGGCTTCTTCGTCAACTCCCTGGTGCTGCGCACCGACACCGCGGGCGACCCCGAATTCACCGAACTGCTGGGCCGGGTCCGGGAGACCGACCTGGCCGCCTATTCCCATCAGGACGTGCCCTTCGAGCAGATCGTGGACGCGCTCAACCCGCCGCGCTCGCTGGCCCGGCACCCGCTGTTCCAGGTCATGCTGACACTGCAGAACAACGAGGAAGCTGCGCTGGTGCTGCCCGGTATGACGGTGCGCCCCACCTTCCTCGAGTCCAGCCGCATCAAGGTCGACCTCGCCCTACAGCTGCTCGAGTGGCCCGAGGACGGCTCCATGCGGGGGCTGCTCGGCTACAGCACCGATCTGTTCACCCGGGCCACCGCCGAACGCATCGTGCAGGGATTCGTCCGTCTGCTGCGCGCGGTGGCTGCCGACCCGCACGTCCGGCTCAGCCGACTCGACGTGCTGGGCGAGGACGAACGCGCCCAAGTGCTCACCGTGTGCAACGACACCGTCCGGGAGGTGCCCGACACCACCCTGCCCGAGTTGTTCGCCGCACAGGCGGCGCGCACGCCGGACGCCACCGCGGTCCGGGCCGAGTCCGGCTCCCTCACCTACGCGGAGCTGGACTCCCGTTCCAACCAGCTGGCCCGGCACCTGGTCGAGGCCGGCGCAGGACCGGAGAGGACCGTGGCGCTCGCCCTGCCCCGGTCACCGGAGGCGGTCGTCGCGGTGCTCGGCGTCCTGAAGTCGGGCGCCGCCTACCTGCCCGTCGAGGTCGACGAACCCGTCGAGCGGATCAAGCGGATGTTCGCGGAGGCCACACCGCTCAGGGTGGTCACCACCGGCGGCCTCGCCCGGCGGATGCTGGCCACCGGGACGACCCCGGTGGTGCTGGACGGCCCGGCGGTGAAGGCCGCGTCGGCGGCGCCGCTCACCGACGCCGACCGGCAGGGCCCGCTGCGTCCCGCGCATCCGGCCTATGTCATTCACACGGCCGGCGCGGGCGGCCGCCCCAGGGGCGTCGTCGTCGAGCACCGTGCGGTGGTCAACTATCTGACCTGGGCGCGGGACACCTACCGAGGCCCCGGCCACGACACCCTGCTGGCCACCCCGCTGTCCTTCGACATCTCGGTCTCGGGACTGTTCCTGCCATTGGTCACGGGTGGCACGGTGTGCCTGGCCGAACTCGCCGAGGAGGACGCCGTCGCCCGTGGTGGAGCCGCCTTCCTCAAGGCGACCCCGAGCCATCTTGCGCTGCTGGACGCGCTGCCCGACGGCTGTTCGCCGACCCGCGAACTGGTCCTCGCCGACGAGCCCGTGCGGGCCGAGCGGCTGGACGAGTGGCGCAGGTCCCACCCGGCGGTCCGGGTCGTGACCGAGTTCGGCCCGACGGAGGCCACCGTCGCCGCTCTCTCCCGGACCGTCGAGCCCGGTCAGGAGACGGGCACCGGCCTCCTGCCGCTGGGCCGGCCGATCGGCAACGTGCGGGCCTATGTACTGGACCCCTGGCTGGGACCGGTCGGCCCCGGGGTGCCCGGCGAGCTGTACCTGGCCGGCGACGGCCTGGCCCGCGGCTACACCGGCAGCCCGGCGGCGACCGCCGAGCGCTTCGTGGCGTGCCCCTACGGTCCGCCCGGCTCCCGGATGTTCCGTACCGGCGACCTGGTCAGGCGGGACGAGGACGGAACCCTGCGGCATGTGGGTCGCTCGGACGACCAGGTGCGAGTGCGCGGCTTCCGGGTCGGCCTGCGCGAGGTCGAGTGGGTACTGGCGGCGGAAGCCGTGGTGGGCCGGGTCGCGGTGGCAGCCCGTGAGGACCGTCCGGGCGACGTCCGGCTGGTGGCGTACGTCGTCCCCGCCGAGGGGGCCGTGGTGGACACCACCGCGCTCGCCAGGGCCGCACGGTCGGCGCTCGCCGCGTACATGGTGCCCTCCGCGTTCGTGGTGCTCGACGCCCTTCCGGTCACCGCGGACGGCCGTGTGGACCAGGCCGCGCTCCCCGCCCCGGAGGCGACGCGGGAGACGGCCGGGACCGCCCCGCGCGACGAGACGGAGTCCGTGCTGCACGACATCGTCGGCGAGGTGCTGGGGCTGCCCCGGATCGGGGTCGAGCAGAGCGTCTTCGACCTCGGCATGGACAGCATGAAGTCGCTGCTGCTGGTCAGCGGAGCACGGAAGGCCGGTCTGGACATCACCGTCGCCGACGTCTTCGTCCACCAGAGCGTGGCGGAACTCGCCGAGATCTGCCGGGGCGGCCCGGTGGCGGCCACCGGGCCGGAGCACCGCAGCGGCGCGGAGGTGATGTCGGAGGTGCTCGCCGCCCCGACGGAGCCCGACATGGCCGATCCGTTCAGCGCGATGCTGTGCATCAGGCCGACCGGCAGCCTTCCGCCCGTTTTCTGCGTGCACAGCGGCGTCGGCTTCAGCCTGCCGTATCTGCCGCTCGCCCGGCACATCGGCGCCGAACACCCCATCTACGGCATCCAGGCCCCCTGTGTGGTGGACTTCGCGCCGCTGCCCGGGTCGGTCGAGGAGATCGCCACCGACTACATCCGGATGATCAAGGCGGTCCGGCCCAAGGGTCCGTACCACCTCCTCGGCTGGTCCTTCGGCGGCACCATCGTCTACGAGATGGCCGTTCAGCTGCGGGCCGCCGGTGAGGAGGTCGGCGTCCTCTCCGTCCTCGACGCCTACCCGCGCACCGGGGTGCCGGACGACCGCGAGGAACAGTCGCTCTATGCCTGGCTGCTGGAGGGCATCGGACACCACCGCTCCGAGTTCGGCGACCGGGACCTCACCGTCCAGGACATCTTCGAGACCCTGCGCCGCGACGACAGCCCGCTGGCGCGCATGGGGGAGCGGCGGATGGCGGCGATGGTCGACCTGATGAGCCATCATCAGCTGCTCAAGTCCCGCTACGCGCCCGGACGTTACGACGGCAGAATGCAGCTCTTCGTCTCCGGGTCCCCGCTCTCCGACGGCGAGCACGCGGACAAGGCCGGGCTGTGGAAGCCCGTCTTCGACGGGCCGATGGACCTCCACCGTCTCGCCTGCACACACGACGAGATGATGAGCGCCGGACCGCTCCGGGAGATCGGCCCTGCCGTCACCGCCGAACTGGCCCGCTGGCACGCCGAGAACGACGGCGGCCGGTCATGACGGCCGCCCCCGGACCGGCCTTCGCACCGGCGCTCCTCATCGAGGTCACCGCCGTGACCGGCCGCCGCCTGCGGCACCTGCGCCGGGCGCCCGCCCGGGTGCTGGGCGTGGCGCTCAGCCCGCTGGTGAGCATGGTGATGCTCGGCTATCTGTTCCGGGACTCCATCAAGCTGCCGGCCGGAGGCACCTACGGCGAGTACGTCTTCGCCGGCGGTGCCGTCCAGGTGGCCCTCGCCTGTCTGGGTCCCACGGCGGTCTCCGTGGCACTCGATCTGCGCGGGGGCATGACCGACCGGTTCCGCTCACTGCCGATCAGCCCCTCTGCGGTGCTCTTCGGGCACACTCTTGCGGACCTCCTGGTGGGAATGCTGGGGCTGGCGATCGTCACCGGTGCGGGGCTGCTGCTCGGCTGGCGGCCGCACACCGGGCCGGCGTCCGTGCTCGCCGGCTTCGCCCTGATCGCCGTGTTCGTGTACGCGATGCTGTGGCTGGGTGTGCTGTTCGCTCTGACCCTGCGCAACGTGGAGACGATCAGTGTGATCACGCCGTTCGTGGTGATCGTGCTGCCCTTCCTGTCCAACGCGTTCCTGGCCCCCCAGAACATCCCGTCCCTGATCCGGCCGGTCGCGGAGTGGAACCCGGTCAGTGCCGTGATCGCCTGCTGCCGCCTGCTGTGGGGCAATCCGGCGAGCACGGGCGGCACCTACCCCGCGGACCACCCCTGGTTGGTTGCCGCGGTGTCCCTGGGCCTGCTTCTCACCCTCTGCTCGCTGGTGAGCCTCCGCCGCTACCGCACCGCGGGCGCCTGACCCCTGGAGAGACAGCACATGACCAACCCGGCACGGCAGACCGTGGCCGACCTGGCCACGGTGGACCTCACCGATCCGCAGACCTTCCTCGATGTGGACCTTCCGGACATGTGGCGCCGGTTCCGCACGGAGCAGCCCGTCTTCTGGCACCGGGCCACCGAACGTGGCCCCGGATTCTGGGTGATCTCCGCCTACGACGACGTCGTCACCCTCTACCGCGACAACAAGCGGTTCACCTCCGAGCGGGGCAATGTCCTGGCGACCCTGCTCCAGGGGGAGGACTCCGCCTCGCGCAAGATGCTCGCCGTCACCGACGGCACACGGCACCGCGAGATCCGCAACCTGATGCTCAAGTCCTTCTCGCCCCGGGTACTGGAGCCCGTGGTGGCGGGTGTGCACAAACGCACCCGCGCCTTGGTCGCCGAGGCCCTGGCCCGTGGGGAGCTGGACTTTGTCACCGACGTGGCCGACCAGATCCCGATCAACACCATCGGTGACCTCATGGACGTCCCGCACGAGGACCGTGAGCAGCTCGTCGCCTGGAACACCAGGACGCTCTCCCGGCACAGTGCCGACGACAGCGAGACGGAGGAGTGGCTCGCACGCAACGAGATCCTGTTGTACTTCTCCGACCTGGCCGCCCGTCGCCGACGCCACCCCGGCGACGACGTGATCAGCGCTCTCGCCACGGCCACCGTCGACGGTGAACCACTGAGCGAGGACGAGATCGTCTTCAACTGCTACAGCCTGATCCTGGGCGGCGACGAGTCCAGCCGGATGTCCTCGGTCGGCGGTCTGATCGCGCTGGCCGAACACCCGGGGCAGTGGCGGGCCCTGAAGTCCGGGGCGGTGAGCGTGGACAGCGCCACCGAGGAGGTGCTGCGCTGGACCACCCCCGCCATGCACTTCGGCCGTCGCGCCCTGGTGGACGTACCGCTGCGCGAGAAGACCATCAGGGCCGGCGACGTGGTCAGCCTGTGGAACAGCTCGGCGAACCTCGACGAGACCGTCTTCACCGACCCGGACGTCTTCGACCTGGCCCGCACCCCCAACAAGCACGTCGCCTTCGGCCATGGCCCGCACTTCTGCCTCGGCGCCTTCCTCGGCCGCGTCCATGTGAACGCGATGCTTGACGCGCTGCGCACCCAGGTGGCCGGCATCCGCCTCCAGGGGCCGCCCCAGAGGCTCTTCTCCAACTTCGTCAGCGGCTACAGCGGCCTGCCGGTCGCTCTGACCGCCGAGCGGGCCGCGGAAGGGAGTGCCGCGTGAACAGCAGCACGGAGATCGGTATCGGTGCCATCCACTGCCTGCTGCCCGACACCAGGGTGGCGGTCGAGGACCTCCCCGAGTTCGCGATGCTGGACGCCGCCGCCGCGGACTTCGCCCGGGGCAGCGGTGTGCGGACCGTCGGAGTCTTCGACGAGAGTGAGCAGGCGCCGCTCGCCGCGCGGGCCTGCCGGGAGCTCTTCGAGGCGCATCCGGGGGAGCCGGACGCCCTGCTGTTGGTGGCGCCGCGGGCACCGGACGTGCTGCTGGGCTCGGACGTCTGCCGGGTGCAGACGGAGGCGAAGCTGAACACGGCGTTCCCCTTCACCGTCGAGGGCCTGGGCTGCACCGGATCCAGCACCGCCTGGGCCCTCGCCAGGGATCTGCTGGCCGCGGACCCCGGCCGGGAGCAGGTCGTCATCGCCCACGCAAGCCGCCCCACCGGAGTCGACCGCATCCGTTTCCCGGTCACGGTCGTCGGCGACGGCGCGTACGCCATGACCATGGTCCGTGGCGGCCGGCCGGTCCTGCGGGCCCATCGCGAGCAGGCCGACGGCAGTTTCCACGACCTGTTCCGCGTCGAGTACAAGGAGACCCCCTGGTACGAGTGGCGCGAGGTGTGCCAGGACCCGTCGCGATACCGCTTCCAGCTCGCCACCCTCAGCTCACGCAGACTCGGTGCGATGGTGGACCAGGTGCTCGCGGACGCCGGGGTGGGCCGGGACCGGATCAGGACGTCGCTGATGCAGAACGTCACCGCCGCCGCCTACGGCTTCTACACCTCCCTGCTCGGCCTGCCCATCCATCCCGTCTGCGGTCGGCACCTCGCCGAGTACGGCCACCTGGGCGCCGCCGACGTGGTGCTGAACCTCAACGCCCTGCTGGAGAGCGGCGAGGTGGAGCGGGGCGACCTGGTGCTCGTGCTCAACAACAGCCCGGTGGCCGCATGGGCGGTGACCTTGTGGGAGGTGTGAGCCCCCCGCCGCTTCGGACCCCGCTCCCACACGACGGAGAAGACTGATGGATTTCGCACCCACGCCCCAGCAACAGGCGCTGCGCGAGAAGGTGGTCCGGTTCGCCCGTGACAACCTCGGCGCCCGGGCGGCCGAGCACGACCGCAACGCCACCTTCGACGAGAACGGCTGGAAGACCTGCGCCGACTTCGGCGTCCTGGGCTGGCCGGTCAAGAAGGAGTACGGCGGCGGGGGACTGGACCCGTTGACCGCGATCATGGCCTACGAGGCGCTCGGCGAAGGCTGTGTCGACAACGGGCTGGTCTTCGCGATCAACAACCACCTCTTCGCCTGCGCCGTCTACATCGCCGACCACGGTACCGAGGAGCAGCGTCGCCGCTGGCTTCCCGCGCTCTGCGACGGCTCGCTGGTCGGCGCGCACGCCCTGTCGGAACCGGAGAGCGGGTCCGACATGCTCTCCCTCGCCACCACCGCTGTACGCGACGGCGACGGCTATGTGCTCAACGGGACGAAGAAGTTCATCAGCAACGGCCCGCGCGCGGACCTGTTCATCGTGTTCGCCCGTACCGGCGGAGCCGACGCCGCCCCGCAGCGCGCCCTGTCCGCCTTCGTCGTACCGGCCGCCACCGCGGGACTGACCGCCCGCGACATCCCCAAGGCGGGGCTGCGCGGCACACCGATGGGCGAGATCACCTTCGACGGCTGCGTGGTCGGGGAGGACCAGCGGCTGGGCGCCGAGGGAGCCGGGTACCAGCTGTTCACCTCCACCATGGAGTGGGAGCGCGGCTTCATGTTCGCCAGCCAGGTCGGCGTGCTGAGCCGGCTCACGGACCGCTGTGCCGCCTACGCCGCCGACCGCCGCCAGTTCGGCCGCCCCATCGGCTCGTTCCAGTCCGTCTCGCACAAGATCGCCGACATGCGGGTCCGGCTGGAGCTGGCCCGGCTGATGCTCTACAAGGTGGGCTGGCTCCGCACCCAGGGCCGCCTCGCGATGCAGGAGGCGTCCATGCTGAAGCTCTACGTCAGTGAGGGCCTGAAGGCCACCGCACTCGACGCCATGCAGATCCACGGCGCCCGCGGCTACACCGAGGAGTTCGGTATCGAGCGGGAGGTCCGGGACGTGCTCGCGGGCACGATCTACGGCGGCACCTCGGACATCCAGCGGTCCATCATCGCCGGCCTCATGGGCCTGCCGACGGCGGCGTAGGGACGAGGAGCCGTGATGCACACGTACCGACTCGCCCTCGACGAACCGGTCTCGGGGGCCCATCTCGACGAACTGAACCGGCGCGTCTACTACATCTCCGAGTCCATCACCGGCTTCCGGCTCCTGCCCGGCGACGGCGGCAGGGTTGACGCCGTGGAAGTGACCACCGGGCATCCGGTCGATGCGGAGGCCCTGGGCAAGAAGCTGCGGCACGTCGTCGACACCGAGGTACGCCCTCAACTCCCCACCCCGCCCAAGGTGCTGTGGCGTTCGACCACGGATCGCACACCGCACACCGACACCTTCGACGGGCTGCTGGCGGACGGCGTGGTGTACGAGATCGGGCCCGGACAGGTGGCGCTCGGCGCTCCGGCCCTGGCCCTGCTCGACGCGCTCGACGGACTGCTGCGGGACATCGTCCGCGAGGAGTTCGAGGCCCGCGAGTACCGCTACCCGACCCTGCTGCCGGTCACCGCGCTGCACCGCAGCGGATACCTCTCCTCGTTCCCGCAGCACATGATGTTCGCCGCCCGGCTCGACGGCGACGTCGACGTCTACCGGGCCTTCGCCGAGGAGGTCGGGGCGCGGGAGGCCATCGGGGACCGGGTGCTGCACCGCTGCGCACCGGTGGACCGGTGCCTGCCGCCCACGATGTGCTACCACACCTTCGACCAGTTCGCCGGTACCGTTCTCACCGACGAGAACACCGTGGTCACCGCCAAGGGCGGCTCCTTCCGGCACGAGTCCCGCTACCACCGGACCCTGGAGCGGCTGTCCGACTTCACCATCCGCGAGACCGTCTTCCTGGGCACGGCCGAGTTCGTGCGCGAGGCCCGCGACCGGTTCCGCCGACGTGCCGTCGAACTCGTCCAGCAGCTCGACCTGGCCGGCCGGTGCGAGGTGGCGAGCGACCCGTTCTTCGCGGGAGCCGCGACCGCGGCCCAGGTCTCCTCGCAGCGTCTGCTGGAACTCAAACACGAACTCCACCTGGACATCGCCGCCGGGGACAGCATCTCCGTCGGCTCGTTCAACCTGCACGAAAAACACTTCGGCGACGCCTTCGGCATCAAGGGACCGGACGGCACCTCGGTGTACTCCGCCTGCGTCGGATTCGGCCTGGAGCGATTCACCTACGCCGTGCTCTGCCAGTACGGGTGGGACGTAGCCGACTGGCCGGCCCCGCTTGCCGAGCGGTGCCGCACCACACCACAACCGGGCAAGGGAAAGCGATGACTGATACCAGCCAGATCCGGCGCGTGGCCGTCCTGGGCGCCGGCACGATGGGCATCGGCGGTGCCCACGCCTTCGCCGCGGCAGGACTGTCGGTGGTACTCGTGGACACCACCGACGCCGCCCTGTCCCGGGCCCGCGACCTGATCGGGGAGAACGCCCGGTTGTACGGGATGCTCGACCGCGAGCTGAGCAGGAGCACTCCCGAAGAGGTGCTCTCCCGGATCGAGTTCCGCACCGGTCTCGACGGTCTCGCCGACGCCGACTACGTCGTGGAGAACGTGACGGAGAACTGGGACGTGAAGGAGAAGCTCTACCGCGAGATGGACGCGGTGGCACCGGAGCACTGCGTGTTCGGCGTGAACACCTCGGCCATCCCGATCACCAGGATGGCCTCGGTCACCGGCCGTCCGGACCGGGTGATCGGCACCCACCTGATGAACCCCGTACCGCTGAAGAAGCTCGTCGAAGTGATCCGGGGCTTCCACACCTCGCCCGGGACGATCGAGATCACACGCGACCTGTTCCGCACCGTCGGGCAGGACATCGTGGTCGTCGAGGACTCCTCGGGCTTCGTCACCAACCGCGTCGCGATGCTCAGCGTCAATGAGGCGATCCTCCTGTTGCAGGACAACGTGGCGCAGGCCGGTGACATCGACCGGCTCTTCCGGCAGTGCCTCGGCCACCAGATGGGCCCGCTGGAGACCGCGGACCTGATCGGCCTGGACACCGTCATGTACTCGCTGGAGGTCCTCCTGGAGAACTTCAACGACCCCAAGTTCGCTCCCGCGCCGCTGCTGCGCAAGCTGGTCGCCGCGGGCTGCCTCGGCCGCAAGAGCGGTCGGGGTTTCTATTCACACGAGCCGGTCAACACCGGGAAGAAGGCAGGGGCCTGATGACGGAAGACATCGTCAAGACTGTGCGCACCTTCATCGGAGAACACGTCCGGGACACAGAACTCCGGGACGACCGCGACATCTTCGCCACGGGCAGCGTCAGCTCTCTGTTCGCCGTCCAGCTCGTGATGTGGGTCGAACGCACCTTCGGCATCACCGTGCACCCCACGGACCTCGACATCGACAACTTCCGTACGGTGAATGACGTCGTGCGCTTCGTGGAGTCCCGCCAGGCCGCTCCCGCCTGAGCGCGCATGCAGGGTGCAGTCAGTGCCGTGTCAGCGGGCCTCGCCACGATGTTCGTATCGGGGCCTGCCGCGGTCCTCTTCCCCGGATTCTCAGATTTGGAGAGCACGACGTGACGAACCCCTTCGACGACCAGGACGGCACGTTCCTCGTACTCGTCAACGACGAGGGCCAGCACAGCATCTGGCCCGCCTTCGCCGCGGTGCCCGAGGGATGGACGGTGTCGCTGGGCGAGAGCACCCGGGAGGCCGCCCTGGCCCATGTGGAGGAGCACTGGACCGATATGCGGCCCGGAAGCATCCGCGAGCCGGCCGCGGGCCTCGGCGCCTGATTCGGCTCCGCGGAGACCGCAGGTGGAGACCGCGATCCGGGCCGAGGGCCTGTGCAAGCGATTCAAGGACCACCAGGCCCTCAGCGGCGTCGACCTCGGCGTCGTGGAGGGCACCGTCCTCGGGCTGCTCGGCCCGAACGGAGCCGGCAAGACAACCACCGTACGCGTGCTCAGCACGCTGCTCGAACCGGACGGCGGCCACGCCGAAGTGGCGGGCTACGACGTGGTCCGCCACCCCGCCGAGGTGCGCCGCCGGATCGGTCTGGCAGGCCAGTACGCGGCAGTGGACGGGCTGCTCACCGGCCGGGAGAACCTCACCCTCATCGGTGTGCTGCTGCATCTCGGCCGGCGCGGCGCGCGTCGGCGTGCCGGCGAGCTCCTGGACCAGTTCGGCCTGACCGGCGCCGCCGACCGGCCCGCCCAGACCTACTCCGGCGGCATGCGCCGCCGACTCGACCTCGCGGCCTGCCTCGTCGCGTCACCCTCGGTGCTGTTCCTCGACGAACCGACCACCGGACTCGATCCGGTGAGCCGGATGTCGCTGTGGAACGCCGTACGGGGTCTGGTGGCGGACGGTGTGACCGTCCTGCTGACCACCCAGTATCTGGAAGAAGCGGACTTCCTCGCCGACCGCGTCGCCGTCGTCGACAACGGGCGGGTCGTTGCCGAGGGGACCCCGGACGAGCTGAAGCGGTCTGTCGGACCGGACCGGCTGGAGATCCGAGTGGCGGGTCGGGGCGTGGTCGACGAAGCCGCCGACGCCCTGCGGACCAGCACGCCCGACGAGCTGACCGTGGACCGGGAGGAAGGCGTCATCTCACTTCCGCTCGGTGCCGGTATGGGAAGTATCGCCGCTGCCGCGACCGTATTGGAAAAGGCAGGGGTGGCCGTCGTGGATTTCGCCGTGCGTCGGCCCACACTCGACGACGCCTTCGCCCGGCTCACCGGACACTCGAGCTGATTCGGCCCCGCCAGGCCGCACGAAAGCCGTCTCCCCGTCGGCCGGCCGACGGGGGCGGACGCATGACTGAAGGTCGTGCACAACACGGGGGTAATTCATGCAGAGAATTCATTTCACAACGACAGACCTTGCGCGCACACGGCTTCAGTCGTCCGCAGGGCCGGAAACAGAGGCCGGACTGGCCCGAGAACTGTTCACTCGTGGAGTCGGCCCTTTGTACGCGAGATGGCAGCGCCAGGTCTATACGAGACTGCGTGCAAAATCCGGACCCCAGTCGGCGTCCGTACCGGCCCCGGCCGATTTCTGGCGGGCCGCAGTGGCCCCGTACTGGAGCCGGGTGCTGGCTCACGGCGAGGCCGAGTGCGACGCCCGCGGCCGGATGGTGATGGCAGGTGGTGTCGAGCAGCTGCTCGCCGGGCTGGGACGAGGGGCCAACTGGAACGGCCACGTGCTGGAGTTGCACGACGGTCCCGACGGAGACGTACATCTCGACGGAGACGGCCTGGTGCTCAGTCCGTCCGTGTTCCTCGCCCACAGCCCCGCCCGCCTCTTCCGCGCCGACGAACAGCGGGGCCAGGCCATTCTGGTCTTCTCCGCGCCGCCGAAGCCGGAGCAGTCCGCTGCCCTGTGGGACGACACCACCCTCCCGTCTCAGGGTCTGGCCGCCCTGGTCGGCCAGACCAGGGCGGCGGCCTTGCGTGAGCTGCGGGCGTCGCGCACCACCAGCCAGCTCGCCGACCGGCTCGGTGTCTCGGCACCCTGCGCCAGTCAGCACGCCACCGTGCTGCGCGAGTCCGGGCTGATCACCACCCGGCGGGTGCGCAACACCGTGTTGCACTCGGTGACCCCGCTGGGGATGGCCCTCCTCGACGGCAGGACGGCACGGGTCTCGGGGCCCCTCCTCGGCCCGAAGACCATGCCGTCCTCGGCCGGGGCCTGATCCGTCGACCACCGGGCTGCTCAGCACCGCATCGATACCGGTCGGTCCTCGACGCCGAAGGGGGCCCGAGCGCACACGCTCGGGCCCCCTTCGGCATCGTTGCCGACCCAGTCGGCCGGGACACCTTCCGCTGCGACCTCACCGGCCCTGGCAGCGGTCCGGACCCAGCGGCCACACCCGATACTCCCGCTTGCCGTACACCAGAGGCTGCCGGCCCGGGAACGGGGTGACCCGCAGGACGCTGCCGAAGACCACGAGGTGGTCCCCGCTGCGGTGCTGTTCACGGACACGGCAGTCCGCAATGGCGTGCGCGTCGTGGAAGAGATGGGGCCCACTCGCGCACGGGTCGCTCGTGTCGTGCTCCCAGCACACGCGGTCGAAGCGATCGGGCGCACCCGACGCGAACAGTTCGGCCACCGGTTGGGCGGCCCCGTGCAGCAGATTCACCGCGAACCGGCCGGTGTCCAGGACAGTGCGCAGGGTCGGGCTGCCGATCCGCAGGCAGACCAGCAGGACGGGCGGGTCCAGGGTGACGCTGCACACGGAGGAGATGGTCATCCCGCGGGGTGTGCCGTCCTGGTCGGCGGTGGTGAGAACGGCCACCCCGGTGGGGAAGCCGCTCATCATGGCGCGCTGGCCCTCGGCGACGGAGGCCGGGTGCGGGGCGGCCGGCCGCGAGGGTTCGTCGAGTCGGGTCAGTTCGGTCACGGTGGTCGCTCCCTGGGGCGGCGGACACGGCGCACGCGGCGGCCTGAGCGGCCGCCGCGACGCCTGCTGGCTCAGCGGCGCATGTGGGTGAAGTACTCGTACTGCGTCGGGAGCCTGCCGACGAGGCCCGAAGCCCGGTCGTGCACCGACTGGAACTCCTTGCACGCCGCACTGTCGTCGGCGAGGGCCAGCGCCGGGGACGGCTTGAGCTCGATGCCGCCCATCCCGAGCAGAATGCACTGGTAGGAGTACGGCGGCAGCCCGTGGTAGTAGGGAAAGACCGACTCGGTGTCCGGCAGCTGGTACTTCCAGTGCTCGATGCGCTCGGCCAGTCCGTCGGGCAGTTCTCGGGTCTTGGTGTCCTTCCAGTACTGCGTGTCGTTGCGCGCGGCAGCGGCGTAGTGCAGGGCCAGGAACTCGCGTACGCCGTCCAGCACATGGGCGACGGCGCTGTTGTAGCTGTCGCGCTGCACCGGGTTCCAGTCCGGCCCGGGGAAGTTCTTGACCAGCTGCTCGGCCGCGTGATGGATGAAGAAGATACCGGTCGACTCAAGCGGCTCGACGAATCCGCTGGTCAGGCCGATCCCCACGCAGTTGTTGACCCATGAGCGGCTGCTGCGGCCTATACGCATCTTGATGTGGTTGGCCTCGGCGTCGGCCGCGCTCGGGCCCACGAACTCGCGCAGGGTGCGCTCGGCCTCGTCGGCGGACAGATAGTCCCCGGCGTAGACGTACCCGGTTCCGATGCGGCCGTAGAGCGGGATGGTCCAGATCCAGCCCGCGTCCTGCGCGGTGGCGGTGGTGCAGGGCCGAATGCCCCGCGCCTCCATGTCCTGCGGCACCTGCAGGGCGACCGCGCTGTCGTTGGGCAGGGTGTTCTGGAAGGAGATGAAGGGTTCCTCGAGGGCCTTGTTGAGCAGCAGCCCGCGGAAGCCGGTGCAGTCGATGAACAGGTCGCCCGTCAGCTCGCCGTGCTCCGCGGTCACCACGCTGCTGATCCAGCCGCGCTCGTCGAGCTTGACGTCCTTGACGTCGTCGACGATGTGCTTCGCGCCGCGCCCCACCGTGTAGTCGGTGAGGAACTTCGCCAGCAGCGCGGCCTCGAAGTGGTAGGCGTACGGGAACTGGGTCTTGCCCTGGTGCTCCGACATCGTCAGGCCCAGGGGCTCTTCGGCGTTTTCGTCGTACGGCTGCGAGAGCATGGCGCCGCCCAGGTGACGAGGGCTGCGTTCGGCGTCGCAGAGGTTGGCCATCACGAAGCAGTCCACGTCGAACCGGTCGGTGCGGCCGCCCTTGAGCCACCAGTCCGTCAGCGGGAAGCCGTCGACCGACGGCATCTGCTCGAACGGGTGGTAGAAGTGATGGCCAGGCTTCCGCCAGTTCTCGAAACGGACCGCGAGCTTGTAGGTGGCGTTGCACGCCGGCATCCAGTCCGATTCCTTGAGCCCGAGAAACTCGAAGAAGTGCCGGATGTCGCTGAATGTGGCTTCGCCGACGCCGATCGTGCCGACCTTTCCGGATTCGACGAGGGTGAGGTCGATCCGGTCCCCGAAAGCCGCCTTCAGGTACGACGCGGTCATCCAGCCGGCCGTACCACCCCCCACGATCACGACTCTATTCAGCATCGAAAAACTCCAATTCTGCGACGAGATGGTTTCCGATGGGCTTCAACGCCATAAGAGCGAGCGTAGGTTTGACAAGACTTCGCCCACCACGTTGTTAAGTGGTGGGCGAAATACGCAGGTCGACACGGGAGGTGCGGACGGTGTTCAGCTCACTCCCGGCTGCCGATGGCGGCGGAGGGCCGGGTACGCAGCGCCACGCGGGCGGTCAGCAGCGTCGTACCGACCGTCAGGACGAGTGTGGCCACGACAACGACGACCAGGATCGACGGCGGGCCGGCGGGCAGCGCCCGGGCGAGCACGGCCCGGCTCAGCGGAACCAGCGTCGCGACCGCCACCAGCATGCCGAGCCCCAGCCCGGCCAGCGCGGTCAGCAGTGCCTCCACCGTCATCATCCGCATCACCTGGCCCCGTGTGGCGCCGACGAGACGCTGAAGGGTGAACTCCCGGCGCCGTTCGCCGGTCGCCATCACCAGCGAGTTCACCAGGGCGATGACCGAGTATCCGACGACCATGGCGACCAGCAGGTACGCCACCCATGTCTGGGTGTCGTTCTGCTCGGCCGAGGCGGTCACCAGGGCCGACCGGTCGACCGCGCGCAGCCCGGGCAGGGGTGCGGCGGAGCCGGTGAGCCGAGCGGAGAGCTGCTTGGCGTCGGTACCGGAAGCCGCGGTGACCAGGATCTGCGGCACCAGGCCGTCGGTGGTGTGCGCGGCCACGACGGAGGCGGGCATCAGCGCCGCACCGTACCCGCGCTGGTCCCCGACCGTCGCCACCAGGCGGGGGTCGACCTCGGTGCCGTCGCCCATGCGCATGGGGATCCGCTCACCGATGCGGTGCCCCCCGGCGGCCGACTCGGGCAGCGCCACGGTGTCCGTGCCCAGATCGGCCAGGCTGCCGCTCGCCACACGGATCGCCGTGGTGCGCTCGATGCCGGCCGGGGACACCCCGGTGATCTGCACGGGGGAGCCCTTCGGCTTGCGGCCCTTGCCGTTGTACGCAGCCAGCGCGGCCTTCGACGGTTCCAGGAAGCCGGAGCTCGGCACATAGGCCGAGGCGGCCGCCACACCGGGCTCCTTGCCGATGTCGTCCACCAGGGACGTGGGCACCCCGCCGGACGCGTCGGTGAGGACCAGGGTGGCGCGGAGGTTGTCCTCGAACGCCTGCTGGGCGCCCTGGTTCTGGGTTGTCTGCAGATAGATCAGGGCGGTCGCCATTCCGGTGGCGAGCATGACCGGCATGACCGCTCCGGCGAGCCGGGCCGCCCGGGCCTTGGCGTTGAGGAGGGCGAGCTGTCCGGAGAAGCCGGTCACGGCGCGCAACGGCCAGCGCAGCAGGGCCGTCATCAGTCTGGTCAGGGTGGGGCCCAGCAGGCCGAAGTCGGCAGCCCACAGCATCGCGGCCGGCGTGGCGGTGCTGCCTGCCGTGGCGCCGTCGACGTTCATCGTGACCAACGAGAGAGTGGTGCCACCGGCAAGACAGAGCACGGCGACGACCACGCGGATCCAGTTGAGCCGACGGCGCTCCAGGGATGCCTCGGCCAGCGCCTCGGTCGGGCGGGTCCGGGCGGCGGCGCGAGCCGCGATCCAGGCGGCTCCCAGTGCGGTCAGCAGCGCTGTCCCGGCACCCGCCACCATCGGGATCCAGCCGCTGCGGTAGATCAGCACGCCGGGCACCACGTCCGCGTCCGCGAACCGGCTCAGCAGCCAGTGCCCGAGGTGCGGTCCGGGCACGCAGGCCAGCGCTGTGGCGAAGACGGCGACGGTGAACGTCTCGGCCAGCACCATCCGCCGGACCTGGCCGGGCGTCGAGCCGATCGCGCGCAGCAGAGCCATCTGCCGCTGCCGCTGCTGCAAGGACAGTCCGAGTGTGCTGGCCACCACGAACACCGTGACCATCGCGGCCAGCCCGCCGAACACAGCTGACATGGACACCAGGTTCTTGCCGTGGATCACGACGTCGGGAAACTCGGCACGACCCCGTTCGTCGCCGGTCAGCACGGAGACAGGGGCTCCCGCGAACGCGTCGGCGAGCGCGGCCCGCACTCGGCTCTCGTCCGCGCCGGGGCGGGTCAGGATGCCGATGGAGTCGACCTTGTCGTGCTGCGGGGCGAGACGCGCCACGTCGGTGTTCGCGAGGAACAGCGTCCCGGCGGCGCCGGGACCGCTCACCAGTCCGGTCACCCGGTAGGCGCTCATGGTGCCGTGCAGGCCGAGGGTGACCCGGTCGCCCGTCTTCGCACCGGCCCGGGCGGCGAGCCGCGAGTCGAGCGCGACCTGGCCCGCGACGCTCGGCGCGCTGCCCTCGACCAGGCGATACGGTCCGAGCCGGGCGGAGTCCCAGCCGTGACCGGTGGCGGTGGCACCACCCCTGCCGCCGGCCGGGACGACTACCGCGGGGATGGAGATGTCCGGCACGGCCGCCTGGACACCCGCTACCGCCTCGGCCTTGGACACAGCGGAGGCGTCGAGCCGGACCCGCTCCCGGAAGACCTTGTTGGAGCCGGGGTACCCCTGGTCCCCGGTGAGCACGATCGGAGCGGCCCGGAGCCGTTGTGGCGCGGCCAGTTCGCGTACTCCGGTCTCCAGCAGCCCGCCGCAGGCGATCACCAGGGCGGCGCCGAAGAACAGCGCGATGAAGGAGGCGACGAAGCCCCCCTTGTGGAACTTCAGGGAGCGCAGTGCGAGGCCGATCACTGGGTTGCTCCGTACTGCTTGTCGTACGCCGTCTGTTCCTCGGCCCAGGCGCCGAGATGGGTCATGCGCTCGGCGACCATGTCTGCGGTCGGGCGCTCCAGCGCGTCGACGATCCTGCCGTCGGCGAGAAAGAGGGTGCGGTCCGCATGCGCGGCGGCCATGGGATCGTGGGTGACCATCACGATGGTCTGCCCGGCCCACTGGACGGCCTCGCGCAACAGTCCGAGGACCTCGCGTGCGGTCCGGGTGTCCAGGGCTCCGGTCGGCTCGTCGCCGAAGACCACGGCGGGCCGGGTGACGAGCGCACGGGCGATGGCCACCCGTTGCTGCTGGCCGCCGGAGAGTTCGCCGGGGCGGTGCTTCTGACGTGAGGCGAGGCCGACCCGTTCGATTACCTCGTCGACCTCGGCGGCCTTGGGGCGGCGTCCCGCCAGGCGTAAGGGGAGGGTGACGTTGTCCCGCACGCTCAGTGCGGGCATCAGGTTGAACGCCTGGAAGACGAAACCGACGCGCTCGCGTCGCAGCTTGGTCAATTCCCTCTCCTTGAGCCGGGACAAGTCCACGCCGTCGAGCCGGACCGAACCGGACGTCGGCCGGTCCAGCCCCGCGGCACAGTGGAGGAAGGTGCTCTTGCCGGATCCGGAGGGGCCCATCACCGCGGTGAAGGTTCCCTTCCGCAGGCTGAGGGTGACTCCGTCGAGAGCGGTCACCTTGTTCTTGCCGCCGCCGTAGACCTTGTGCACGGAGTCCAAGTGGATGACCGCGTCAGTCGGCCCGGCCGGTGTTCGGTTCATGGGATTCCCTGTTCTCTGTCGGTTCTGTGGGTGTGCAGGTGCGCAGGCCGGTCGGCGCGGCGGAGAGCGGACCAGGGCGGAGAAGCACGCCCTTGACGTCGGCGAGTGGGTCGCGGGGCGGCCGGAGCACCGCCTCGGCCACGGTCAGATGAAGCCGGGCAGTGGCCAGGAGAAGCCGGGCGGCGAAGGGAAGCAGGACGAGCGCGGCGAGCGCGAGGGACAGCGCTCCGGGCAGGGTGGAGACCGGGGCGAGCATGTCCCCCTCGCCTGTGGGGCTGCCGGAGACGTCTATCGCCCAGTACCACAGGGGCAGCGTGAGGCAGCCGAGGGACACCAGCCAGACGACCAGCGCGAAGAGGTCCAGCACCAGCAGAGGGGGGAAAAGGAGGATGAGGCAGGCGCAGTCGCGGGCGAACGCGGGATCGGTGCAGCGGGTTCTGATGTGGGCGGGCAGGCCGGGCTCGGTGACCTCGCTGTAGTGGTACGGGATCGGCCGGTCGACGAGTGCTGCGCGGCCCCGCTCGACTTGCGCACAGCCCCGGATCACCCACACAAAGCCGACGATCAGCGGTACGGTCACCGTCAACTGGCTGAACACCACGCCGCCCAGGAGGGCGGCCGTCGCCACGACGAACAGGGCGCCTCCGACCAGGGGGTAGCTGGCGAGGTAGACGGCGGCGAGCCAGGGGGCGGCGGATAACGGAAGTCTGACCAGGGAAGCCGGTGGGCGCAGACGCCCGGCTTCCGGCCTGCTCACTCGATCCTCCGCAGCATGTCGTCGATCGAGCTCACCCGTGCCCTCAGCTCGGCCAGGTCGGACTGCAGTGCCTCCTGCCGGGCGACTGCCTCTTCGGCGAGCTTGCGGTACGAGGCCATGGCCACGGCGTCGGCGCGGTGGCGCTGCAATCTGAAGTGTGAGACCACTGCCGCCGTGATACCTCCGACGACGATCAAGACGATGGCGATGGCGACAACGGCGCCGGTCATGTCAGGGTCCCCCTCATAACGTTCTAACCTTCCTCATCGGTAGGCCCATCCGGTGCAGGTGTCTGCTGCTCGTCCGCGCTCAGGGCGTCCAGAATCGTCTGCACATTGAGGTGCAGATCGAACGGCACCAGCTCGAAGTACTTGAGGGCCTTGCCGTCCTCGGAGAGTTCCAGATGGCCGGTGACCAGACCGGCCTTCTCCAGGCGCTCCAGATGCATGTACAGCAGGGGGCGGGACATGCCCAGTTGCCGGGCCAGCTCACTGACGAACATACGGCCGTCGGCAAGACGTGCGATGGCCCGGAGCCTCTGGGTGTGGCCGACGGCGGAGAGGAAGGCCAGAAGTTCCTCGCTGGTCAACGCTCCCACCTCCCGGTTGCCGGACTGCATGTGTCAGTCGAATCTTACACATGCCAGAAACCCAGTCAAACAAAGGCGGGTAATGCCACGCATGCCAGTACAAGACTGTCCCGCACCAGCCATTGCCCTTCGAACTCCTTTGGTGCGCAGGTCTGTTGCGGGGGAGGAGCGGCCAGGACGCGGACGTGGAGCGTACCGTCGGCCGCCGGTGAGATCACCGCTTCGTCGAAGCCCAGCCAGCTGTGCGTGGCGGGGAACCAGGCCTTGTAGACGGCTTCCTTGGCGCAGAACAGCAGCCGGTCCCAGTGCACCTGAGGGTTGCGGAGGGCGAGTTCCGCGAGATGCGCCGACTCCTCCGGCAACGTGATGAAGTCCAGTACCCCTTCCGGCAGGGGCGCATGAGGCTCCGCGTCGATGCCGAGGGCGTGCACATCGGACCGGTGTGCGACGGCTGCGGCCCGGTACCCCGCACAGTGGGTCATGCTGCCGACGACGCCGTCGGGCCACCGCGGAGCGCCGCGTAGGCCCGGCAGCAGTGGCGCCGGTGCATGTCCCAGGCCGCCCAGAGCCCGCCGTGCACAGTGGCGCACCGTCGTGTGTTCCCGTCGGCGTGCCTCGCCGACCTCTCCCAGTGCTGCCCGCTCCTCCGGAAACAGCCATGCGTCCGGCTCGTCCCCGAAGGACTCGGCGCCCATGGCAGCCGCGGGAAGTATCGCGTCGATCATTCGAGCCGCCTGCCGCAGAGGTGCTACCGGGACAGCGAGGGGTGCTCGGGTGCACCCTGCAGAGACAGGCCGTCATCCCCGGGCCCGCACGGGGAGAGCGCGGGCTCGGCGGCCCCCGGCCCGAGCAGCCGAAGCATCGGCCTCGTCATGATGGTGGTGACCAGCGCGACGATGGTGAGGATGCTGAGCAGCCGCTGGTCGATGACGCCTGCCTGATAGCCGATCTGCAGGATGACGAGTTCCGTCAGTCCGCGGGCGTTGAGCAGCACGCCGAGCATGAGGGCCGGCCTCCGGCGCATGCCGGAGAGCACGGCGCTCAGTGCGGGCCCGCACACCTTGGTGGCGAAAGCGAGGAAAAGCAGGGTGGTGAGGGCCAGCACGGAGGAACGGTCGAAGTGCACCGACCCGAGATCGATGGTGAGCCCGAATCCGAAGAAGAAGAACGGCAGCAGCACGGCCTTGGACGTGGCCGACAGCCGGTCCGCCACCCGTGCCATGCGGGCGTTGCCCGTCGGCCAGGCCAGCCCGGCCAGCAGGGCCCCGATCAGTTGGTGCACGCCGACGACAGTGGTGAGAGTGGCCGTCGCGGCGACACCGCCCGCAAGCAGGACCATGACCGTCGCATCGCCCCCGACGCCTGCCTCGGACCGCGTCCGGGACCGGGCCCAGACGGTCAGTCCCCTGCGCAGCGGACCGAGGAAGACAACCGCGAGTGCGGCGGCGAACAGGCCGTTCCACAGCACACCCGCAGGACTGCTCCCGTGCACGACCGCCAGGATCCCGGTGAGCACGAGCCACACCGCGCCGTCTCCGAGCGCGGCGGCGAACAGGCTCAACTGTCCCTGACGCGTATGGGTGAGGCGCAGGTCGGTGAGGATACGGGCCAGAACGGGCAGTGCGGTGACGCTCAGTGCGCAGCCCACGAACAGGACGAAGGCCGTCGGGTTGCCTGCCGCTCCCGTGAAGTCGTGGACGAGGGGCACGGCCGCCGCGGCGCCGGCCGCGAAGGGAACCAGCAGTGACGCCTGGCTCACCAGCAGCACCTGCGATCCGGCACTCCGCAGCGGCATGCCGGTCAGTTCCCGCCCCACCCCGAACATGAAGAACACCAGCCCGATCTGGGCCAGCCCGTCCAGCATCGGCAGCGTGTCCGCCGTGAACAGCCACTCCTTCGCCTCCGGTGCCAACCGTCCCAGCACGGTCGGTCCCATGGCGAGTCCCGCGCAGATCTCGCCGACCACCCGCGGCTGCCCCAGCCGGTCGGCCAGCCATCCGCTCAGAAAGGCGGCGAGCAGGATGGCCGTCACCGCGAGGAAGAAATGACCGCTCCTGTCGAAACGCGCTGCTTCGTGCACCGCCGCGCCGCCCGGCGACTTCACCGTGGCGACCGCCACCGCGGCCCACGCGATCACCGCCAGCGGCAGCACGACCGTCGCGACCACGGCAGCCCTGTGCCCACCTCTCACCCGCACGTGCGTCCCCCAGTGATCGAAAGTCTTCGAAACAGGTCGGCCAAAGCACCGGCACCCGTCGTCGGCCTGCCGTCCGCGCCTACCGGCTCCTCGTCCCGCCCCGCTCGGCGCACGCCTCCCGAACCAGCTCGTACGGCGGTGAGTCAGCCAGGTAGAAGTGCCCGCCGGGCACCATCCGCTGCCGGAACGGCCCCTTGGTCACGTGCGCCCAGTCCGCCGCCTGCTCCGCCGTCACCCGGGGGTCGCCCGCCCCCGCGACCGCCGTGACGGGACAGCCGAGGAGCGCACCCGCGCGGTGTTCGTAGCCGCCCAGCATCCGGAAGTCGGCCTGGACGTAGGGCAGGATCAGCTCACGGAACATCGGATGGTCGAGCAGCTCGGTATCGGTGCCGCCCAGCTCCATGAGCGCCGCCATGACGCTCTCCTCGTTCATCCCGGCCGCCCGGGCATCCCGCCGCACCAGATGGCCCGCACGGGCACCCGACACGAACAGTTGCGACAGCTGGGCCCCCTCGGCCTCCAGTGCCCTGGCCGTCTCGTACGCCACCACCGCGCCCATGCTGTGTCCGAACAACGCGGTGGGCCGATCCGTCAGCGGCCTGACGGCCTTGGCGATCTCACCCGCCATCGCCACCAGGTCGGTGGCCGTCGGCTCCCCGAACCGGTCTGCCCGGCCCGGGTAACAGACCGCGTGCACCTCGAACTCGGGCAGCCCTTTGCGCCAGTGCCGGAAGAAGTGCGACGACCCGCCGGCATGCGGGAAGCAGACCAGCCGTATCGCGGCGGACGGCCGCGGTTCTCTGCATTCCGTCCAGGACATCAACAGCCTCCCGCTCGCCGCCCGCCGATCACGTCGGACTCCTCCACGGACCAGGCCCCATTGCACCAGGCAGCCGCTGACAACCGGCTGACAGCAGGTTCGGCGAGCAGTCGTCGGTGTTCCCTCGGCCCCGGCAGGCCGATGTCGCAGACCCGGGCGTCCATATCAGAGCCGAGGCGGCGAGCGGTGCGGTCGGCCCGGGGCGGCCGAAGCCACAGCGAGGCGCGGTCACTGGCGATGCGGTGCAGCAGCAGGTGCAGCGTCTGCCTGCACGAGGCCCCGGTGGTGAGCAGAACCGCACGCGGGGAAAGTCTGCCGTCCAGACGGTCCTGCCGGTGTCGTCCACCTGACGGCCCGCCGGTTCACCCGGAGGCGTGCACGGCCGGGCCGACCACCGAGAAGGCGGCGCCCTCCGGGTCCATGACGACGGCCACCCGGCCGAGGTCCGTGGCCCCCGCGGCCCGCACCACCCGGCCGCCCAGACCGAGGACCCGCTCGGCCGCGGTGTCCGCGTCCGCGACCCGGAAGTACGTCATCCAGTGCGGGCCCCGGTCGCGGGGCAGCGCCCGCCCGACCCCGCGGATACCGAGCACGGGACGTCCCCCGAGGTGCACGGTCACATGGTCGGGACCGCCGCGCACGGCCGACTCCCGGCCGGACGCGAAGACGGTCCGGTAGAACTTGGCGACACCGATGGCGTCGTAGGTCAGCAGCTCGTGCCAGACCGGGGTGCCGGGGGCGTCCGCCGGGCCCGCTCCGAGATGCCCGGCCGACTGCCAGACGCCGAACACCGCGCCCATCGGGTCCGAGGCGATGAGGAGCCGTCCGGCGTCCGCCGCGTCCAGCGGGCCGACCGCGACCGTGCCACCGCAGCTGCGCACCGTCTCGGCGGTCGCGTCCGCGTCGTCCGAGGCGAAGTAGGGCGTCCAGGCGACCGGCAGATCGCGGTCCGGCGGGAGTCCGCCGATTCCGGCCACGTCGCGGCCGTCCAGCACCGCCCGCGCATACGGGCCCAGCGGCCGGGGGCCCGGCCGGAAGTCCCAGCCGAACAGCGCCTCGTAGAACTCCTGGGCGGCGGCCGTCCCATGCACCATCAGACTGGCCCAGCAGGGGGTGCCGGGCGGGTGACCCGCGTGTGTTCTGCCGTTCGGATCGGCCGTTTCCCGCGCTTCGGTCATGGTCTCTCTCTTCTCGGCCGCTCGTGGTGGCCGCTCGGCTTCCACCGCGTGCGCATGTGCCGCGTACGCGCGGGCGCACGCCCCGTGCCGATGCTCGCACCACGGCGCGGGGCACATGCCGGGCCGCGCCGGGTGAGGCGCACGCCGGTCCGCGGCGGCCGGGAGCGGGTGCGTCCGGGCCGCCGTGTGCGAGGGCCGGGTGCGACCCCCGGGGCGTACGGAAAGTGCCCGATTCCCTACGAGGGGTGATCGGTACCGTCCGGCGCAGGAGACTAGCCGGACCCGGGCGACGCGGCCACCCCGTGCGCGAGGATGGAGCCATGAAGGCCATCATCTCCGCAGCCGAACTCGCCGGTGAGCTGGCGGGTCCGAACCCGCCGACGCTCCTGGACCTCCGCTGGCAGCTCTCCACCGCGGGCGGCGCCCCCTTCGACGGGCGCGCCGCCCACGCGGCCGGGCACATCCCGGGCGCCGTCTTCGTGGACCTGGACGCCGACCTGGCGGACCCGCCGGGCCCCGGCGGCCGCCACCCGCTGCCCGACCTCGACCGCTTCGGCGCGGCCATGCGGGCTGCGGGCGTCCGGGCCGGCCGGCCGGTCGTCGTCTACGACGGCGGCCCGGGCTGGGCCGCCGCGCGCGCCTGGTGGCTGCTGGGCTGGACGGGTCACCCGGAGGTGCGGGTGCTCGACGGGGGACTCGCCGCCTGGGAGGGGCCGTTGGCCTCGGGGACCGAGGAGCCCCCGCCCGGCGACTTCCGGCCCGCGCCGGGTGCTCTGCGGCTGCTGGACGCCGACGGCGCCGCGGCGCTCGCCCGTACGGGGCTGCTGCTGGACGCGCGGGCGGGGGAGCGGTACCGGGGCGAGGTCGAGCCGATCGACCCGGTGGCCGGTCATGTCCCGGGCGCGGTCTCCGCACCGACGACGGAGAACCTGACGGAGGCCGGGCACTTCCGGCCCGCCGCCGAACTCGCCGAACGCTTCAAGGGGCTGGGCGCGGTGGAGGGCACCGAGGTGGGCGTGTACTGCGGCTCGGGCGTCTCCGCCGCCCAGGAGGTCCTGGCGCTCACCCTGGCGGGGATCCCCGCCGCGCTCTACGCGGGCTCGTGGTCGGAGTGGTCCGCGGCGGGCCGCCCGGTCGCGGTGGGCGCCGACCCGCAGTAGGCGGACGGCTGCCCGAGGGGTCCAACGCTTCGGGGCTCACACGCTCGTGTGAGCCCCGAACTGCTGACACCGGTGACGGGCGCCGTTGCCGACGGCGCGTCCGCCCGCTCGCGCGCCAGTGGCGTACGGCAGGCGGCACCGGGAGGTCAAGGCCCCCTCGCACACGTTCGCGAGAGGGGTCCGCTCCCTCGCGCCGCCCTACTCCTGCTTCTTGCGCCGCGTACCGAAGACGATCTCGTCCCAGCTGGGGACCGCTGCCCGGCGCCCCGGACGGACCCCGTCCGCCTCGGCCTGACGGTCCGTCGCGCCGACGAGGCGGTCCCGGTGGCTGGCGACCGTACGCGGCATCAGGACGTCCGCATAGGCCGAACCGGCCGAGGCCGCGGGCGCCGGAGGCTCCTCCGCCTCGGGCTCCTCGACGGGCTCCTCCTGCGGCTCCGCGGGCCGTTCGGGTACGACCATGTCGCCACGGAAGCTCGGCACCGCCTCCAGAAGGCTGGTGAGCGAGTCCCGCTCGGCCGCAGCGGCGGTCTCCTCCTCGGGCTCGGACGCCTGCGCGGGCAGCGCGGGCCGGTCCGACGGGCGCTCCAGGGCACGGTCGAGCCGGCCCTCGCGCGGCAGCCGCGCGATCCGCGGGACGAAGGGGTAACTCGGCTCGGGCGCCAGGTCGTCGGACTCGCCGATCAGGGAGCGCGCCTCGTCGTCGACGGCCTGGACCAGCCGCCTGGGCGGGTCGTAGGTCCAGCTCGCCGAGTGCACCTCGCCCGCGACCCGGTAGACGAGCAGCACCTCCCAGGTGCCGTCGTCGCGGCGCCAGGAGTCCCACTGGACGGTGTCCTGCTCGACACCGCGCAGCAGCAGCCGCTCCTTGACAGCCTCACCGAGCTGGGGGCCGGTGTTCTCACCAGGCCTGCGCACGGGTGTCTTCCGGGCCCGCTCGGCCATGAAGGCACGCTCGGCCAGCACCGGACCTTCGAAGCGGCGGACGCGGTCGACGGGGATCCCGGCGAGCTGGGCGACCTCCTCCGCGGAGGCACCGGCCCGTATCCGCGCCTGGATGTCCCGAGGGCGGAGATGGCTCTCCACCTCGATCTCGATCTGGCCGAGGCGGGGACGGTCGCCGCGCACGGCGGCGCGCAGCCGTTCGTCGATCGGAAGCGTGTACTCCGTGCTGTCAGCAGCCTTCAGCACCAGCCGTGTGCCGTCATTGGAGACGGCCACGACACGCAGTTCCGGCATGGGGACCTCCCGGGTGGTGCCTGCCGACGTCACGTGCGTCGCTGCTTCCGCTAGTCGAGTGTGGCCTGCCCGGGTGCAGCCTGCCACAACCTTGCCGAGTTGCCCGGCGTGTCGGGCGGGGGCCCTGGCTCGCCGTTATGGCACGGTTACCTATTCGCAACGCTAAGTGACAAACCGCGTCACCCTGTGCAAGTGGCCCCCTCCCGGCGGTCCAGCAAGGCCCCGGACACCCTGGCGGGAGGCCGGACCCAGGGCTCGCAACAGTACTCCATTCGGGCCACCTCCGTGGATCGGCACGCCGCCCAACTTCCGGCAACCCGCCCGGGCAGGCCGCCCGATGGGCCGTTTTTTCCTGCCCGCACAAGGTGGCGTACCTCACCCAACCGCCGCAAGGGCAACCAAGGGTGAGGGATCCGCATCTTCCCCCGCGCAGGCGCCGGACGGCCTGGATGCGGGGCGTTCCGGGACGGGGCGGACCTGCGGGAGATGTCCGGATCCCGGCGCCCGTCAGGAACCCAGCACCCGGCGGAGGTAGTCGTTCCCGAAGCGCCGGTCCGGGTCCAGCCGGTCCCGCAGCGCCGTGAATTCACCGAAGCGTGGATACACCCCGGCGAGGTACTCCGCGTCCCGCGTGTGGACCTTGCCCCAGTGCGGCCGTCCGCCATGCGCGGTGAGGATCCGCTCGGCGGCGGTGAAGTACGCCTGATACGGCGTACCGCGGAACATGTGTACGGCGACGTAGGCGCTGTCCCGCCCCTCTGCCGTGGACAGGGTGATGTCGTCGGCCGGGGCGGTGCGGACCTCGACCGGGAAGCTGATCCGCAGGTTCGAACAGTCCACCATGGCCTTCAGTTCGCGCACCGCCTCCACCAGGGCGGCGCGCGGGACGGCGTACTCCATCTCGACGAAGCGCACCCGCCGGGGCGAGGTGAACACCCGGTGGGGGATGTCGGTGTAGGTGCGCGCCGACAGGGCGCGGCTGGAGATCCGGGCGATTCCCGGGATGGCGGCGGGCGCGGCCCGGCCGACCCAGTTGACCGCCTGGAACACGCCGTTGGAGAGGAACTCGTCCTCGAACCAGCCGCTCAGCCGCCCGAGCGGCTGCGCGGGCCCGGCGCTGCGGTTGTTGCGCTTGGTGGTGGTGTTCCCGGTGTGCGGAAACCAGTAGAACTCGAAGTGCTCGTTCTCGGACCAGAGTTGATCGAACTCGGCGAGGACCCGGTCGAGGGGCATCGGTTCCTCGCGGGCGGAGAGCAGGAACAGCGGCTCCACCGCGAAGGTGATCGCGGTGACGATCCCGAGGGCGCCGAGGCCGATCCGGGCGGCGGCGAAGACCTCCGGGTTCTCCGCAGCGGAGCAGGTGAGCACCGAGCCGTCCGCGGTGACCAGTTCGAGTCCCCTGATCTGGGCGGCGATCGAGGCCGAGTCGCGGCCGGTGCCATGGGTGCCGGTGCTGGTGGCGCCGGAGACGGTCTGCTCCATGATGTCGCCCATGTTCGTGAGCGAGAGTCCCTCGCGCGCGAGGGCCGCGTTGAGCCTCCGGAGCGGGGTGCCCGCCTCCACGGTGACCGTCCCGGCCGCGCGGTCGATCCCGCGTATGCCGGTCAGCAGGTGAGGACGTATCAGGACGCCGTCGGTGGCCGCGGCGGCCGTGAAGGAGTGCCCGGTGCCGACGGCCTTCACCCGCAGGCCCTCCTCGGCGGCCCGCCGCACGGCGCCGCGGAGTTCCTCGACCGAGGCGGGGACGACCTCCCGTACCGGCCGGGCGGTGACGTTCCCCGCCCAGTTACGCCAGGTGCCGCTCTTCCCGCTCGCTGTGGTGCTCATCGGACCCTCCCCGCTGCGGAACCGGCCTGCCGAGCCGGCGATACCCGAGGAAACCGACCGCCACCGCGACGGCCCCGGACACGGCCGGAACCCCGTACCCGGCCCTCGCCCCGGCCGCGTCGATCACCCAGCCGGCCACGGAGGACCCGATCGCGACCCCGACCGCGAGCCCGGTGGACACCCAGGTCATTCCCTCGGTCAGATGCGCGCGTGGTACGTGCCGTTCGATGAGGGCCATCGTGGTGATCATGGTCGGAGCGATGGACAGACCCGCAACGAACAACGCCACGGCCAGAAACGGCAGGTTCCCGACCAGTAGGAGGGGGATCATACTCACGGCCATGGCACATATGCCCAGCAGCCACCTGCGGTCCGCGGAGCCGGTGAAGCGCATCAGCCCGAACACCAGTCCGGCGACACAGGATCCCGCGGCGTAGAGCGCCAGCACCAGGCTGGCGACCGCCTTGTGGCCCCGCTCGTCGGCGAAGGCGACGGTCACCACGTCGACCGCGCCGAAGATCGCCCCCGTGGCCACGAAGGTGGCGACCAGGACCTGGAGCCCCGGTGCCCGCAGCGCGCTGCCGCTGCCGCGCCGGTCGCCCGGGTGCGGCTCGGGCTCGGTGGCGCGCTGGGTGGTCAGCCAGAGGACGCCGACGGCGAGAAAGCACCCGGCGAGCAGCGGGCCCGCCTCCGGGAACCAGGCCGTGGACAGGCCGACGGAGACGATCGGGCCCACGATGAAGCACACCTCGTCCACCACCGACTCGAAGGAGTAGGCGGTGTGCAGCTGCGGTGTGCCCCCGTACAGCGCGGCCCAGCGGGCCCGGGTCATCGCGCCGAGGCTGGGCACCGCGCCGATGCCCGCGGCGCAGACGAACAGCACCCAGTCCGGGCCGCCGAGGTGGACGGCCACGAGCAGCCCCGCGGCCGCGGTCAGTGCGAAGAGGGTCGCCGGGCGCAGCACCCGGCGCTGTCCGAGGCGGTCCACCAGCCGCGAGATCTGGGGTCCGGCCACGGCCGCGGACAGGGCGATGGTGGCCGTGAGGGCGCCCGCGAGCCCATAGCGCCCGGTGAGCTGGGAGACCATCGTGACCACGCCGATGCCCATCATCGACAGCGGCATCCGGCCGAGGAACCCGGCGGCGGAGAAGCCCTTGGAGCCGGGGGCTGCGAACAGGGCGCGGTAGGGGCTGGGCACGGGGTCTCCGATGCGTCCGGTAAGGCGTGAAAAGTGAGCATGTGCCTTACGAGTTAGGCAACCCTAACGTATTCCGGGAGGCCCTGTCCGCACCGGCGTTCGGACAGCGACGGTCCCCGGCCGCGCGCAGGGGGACGGCACCGGCCGGAGCGGGTGGCGGCACCGGCCGGGCCGGGTGACGCGGGCGCTGTCGGCGCCGGGTGGCAGGATCGTAGACATGCCCGACGCACTCGATGCCAGACCGTACGACGCCCTGCTGCTCCTCTCGTTCGGCGGCCCGGAGGGCCCGGACGAGGTGGTCCCGTTCCTGGAGAACGTGACCCGGGGCCGGGGCATCCCCAAGGAGCGCCTGAAGGAAGTGGGGCAGCACTACTTCCTCTTCGGCGGGGTCAGCCCCATCAACGCCCAGAACCGCGCCCTCCTGGACGCCCTCCGCAAGGACTTCGCGGGCCATGGTCTCGACCTTCCCGTCTACTGGGGCAACCGCAACTGGGCGCCGTATGTGACCGACACCCTGCGGGAGATGACCGCGGACGGCCACCGCCGCATCCTGGTCCTGGCGACCAGCGCCTACGCCTCCTACTCGGGCTGCCGCCAGTACCGCGAGGACCTCGCCGGGGCCCTGGCCGTCCTGGACGCCGAGGGCCTGGACCTGCCGCAGACGGACAAGCTGCGGCACTACTTCAACCACCCGGGCTTTGTGGAGCCGATGGCCGAGGGCGTCCTGAGGTCCCTGGCCGACCTCCCCGAGGACGTCCGGGCCGGTGCCCACATCGCCTTCACCACCCACTCCATCCCGACGTCGGCGGCCGACACCTCGGGACCGGTGGAGGGGCACGGGGACGGCGGCGCCTATGTGCGGCAGCACCTGGACGTGGCGCGGCTGATCGCCGACGCCGTGCGTGAGCAGACCGGCGAGGACCACCCCTGGCGCCTCGTCTACCAGTCGCGCTCGGGCGCCCCGCACATCCCCTGGCTGGAGCCGGACATCTGCGACCACCTGGAGGAGCTGCACGGCGCCGGGGTGCCCGCGGTCGTGATGGCGCCGATCGGCTTCGTCTCGGACCACATGGAGGTCCTCTACGACCTGGACACGGAGGCCACGGCGAAGGCGGCGGAGCTGGGGCTGCCGGTGCGGCGCTCGGCCACCGTGGGCGCCGACCCGCGGTTCGCCTCCGCAGTCCGCGACCTGGTCCTGGAGCGCGCCGCGAAGGAGCGGGGGGAGCGGACGGCCCCGTGCGCCCTCGGCACCCTCGGCCCGAGCCACGACCTCTGCCCGGTGGGCTGCTGCCCCGCCCGCACCCCCAAGCCCGCCGCCGCGGGCGCCGACAGCCCGTACGTGTGAGGAGCACCGTGACCGAGCAGGCAGAGCCGGCCGACCGGCTGACCGACGAACTCCTGGAGCTGGCCCTGGAGGCGGCGACCCGCGCGGGGACCTTCCTGCGCGAGGGGCGCCCCGACGACCTCGGCGTGGCCGCCACCAAGACCAGCGCCATCGACATCGTCACCGAGATGGACATCGCCGCCGAGAAGCTGATCACCGGGCTGCTCGGGGACCGCAGGCCCGAGGACGGCCTCCTCGGCGAGGAGGGCGCCAGCGTCGAGAGCCGCAGCGGCATCGAATGGGTGATCGACCCCATCGACGGCACGGTGAACTATCTCTACGGGCTGCCGAGCTGGGCGATCTCCATCGCCGCCCGCAAGGACGGGGAGACCGTGGTCGGAGTGGTCCACGCCCCCGTACGCGGGGAGACCTTCCGGGCGGTCCGCGGCGAGGGCGCCTTCCTCAACGACCGCCCGCTGCGGGTGCGCACCGCACCCGGGCCGGAGCTCGCCCTGGTGGGCACCGGATTCGGCTATCTCACCGAGCGCAAGGTCCAGCAGGCCGAGGTGGCCCGGCGGCTGATCCCCGAGGTGCGGGACATCCGCCGCGGCGGCTCCGCCGCGATCGATCTCTGCGACGTGGCGGCGGGACGTCTGGACGCCTACTACGAGCGGGGACTGAACCCCTGGGACTACGCGGCGGGCGACCTGATCGCCCGGGAAGCGGGCGCCCTGACCGGCGGCCGCCCCGGGGAGCCGCTCTCCCCGGCCCTGACCGTCGCGGCCCCGCCTGGCCTGTTCGAGCGGCTCCAGGCCAGACTGGACGAGCTGGGAGCCTGGCACGACTGACCGGCCGCCGCACCCCGGGCACGGGCCCGACCGCGCCCCCGCTGTACCCCCGCGCGCGAAACGGGGCCCCGGCCTGGATCTGCCGGGGCCCCGCTCCGGGCGAGCCGATCAGACGCGCGCCGCGCCGACTTCCACACCGTGCTCGGCGGCAAGGCGGTGCAGGTCGTCGAGCTCCGACTGTTCGACGTCCGCGAGGAAGTCGTCGCCGGTTTCACGAGCATGCGTCAGGTCGGACTCGGTCGCCCGTATGCGCTGCAGAAGTCCTGTGGTGAATGCGTCCATGCTGCGCCCCCTCGTCCTGGGTCGTGGGTCGGTGGCACGGGGGTGTGCCGGTGCGGGAAAGGGGCGATCACGTCTCCTGGGTGCCCAGCGCTGCCCTGGCTGGGCGGCGACGGTGCCGGACATCCACGCCCGCTCAGGGGAAACGGTGAGCAGTCGACCACACGTGGTGTGGCACACGCAGAGCGTGATCGCGGGGTGTAAAGCCGTCCTCCCCCAGCGCCCTTCCGCGGAAACCTCAACCGCCCCGGAAAATTTTTCATTCCGTCCGCTGCGGCCCCGTCGCCGGACCCCCGCCCACCCCGCCTTACAGCCGGTTTACGGCCGAAAAGGGCAGGATGGAGGTCACACCCACGACGGACCCGCCCGTGGGCTGCCCGCACCCCCGGGCGGCCCGGGCGGACACAGGAAGGACTAACGACGTGCGCGTACTCGTCGTCGAGGACGAGCAGCTGCTCGCCGATGCGGTGGCCACCGGTCTGCGCCGGGAGGCCATGGCCGTCGACGTCGTGTACGACGGCGCGGCCGCCCTGGAGCGCATCGGCGTCAACGACTACGACGTGGTCGTCCTGGACCGCGACCTGCCGCTGATCCACGGCGACGACGTCTGCCGCCGGATCGTCGAGTACGGGATGCCCACCCGGGTTCTGATGCTCACCGCGTCGGGCGACGTCAGCGACCGCGTGGAGGGCCTGGAGATCGGCGCCGACGACTACCTCCCCAAGCCCTTCGCGTTCAGTGAGCTGATCGCCCGGGTGCGCGCCCTCGGACGGCGTACGAGCGTGCCGCTGCCGCCCGTGCTGGAGCGTGCCGGGATCAAGCTCGACCCCAACCGCCGCGAGGTGTTCCGCGACGGCCGGGAGGTCCAGCTCGCGCCCAAGGAGTTCGCCGTCCTGGAGGTCCTCATGCGCAGCGAGGGCACCGTCGTCTCGGCCGAGCAGCTCCTGGAGAAGGCCTGGGACGAGAACACGGATCCCTTCACCAATGTCGTGCGCGTGACCGTCATGACCCTGCGCCGCAAGCTCGGCGAGCCCCCGGTCATCGTCACCGTGCCCGGCTCCGGCTACCGGATCTGATCACCGTGGCGACGACCCCGGCACCCCCCACCGCCCCGCCCAAGCCCACCTGGGACCCGCGCCGGCCGGAACCCCCGTTCCCCTGGCTGCGCCCGACCATCCGCATACGGCTCACGCTGCTGTACGGCGGCATGTTCCTGATCGCCGGGATCCTGCTGCTGTCGATCATCTATCTGTTCGCGGCGCATGCGCTCAATGTGGGCAGCGACCTTCCGTTCAAGATCCTCTCGGGGCAGGTCGCCAGCGACACCTGCAACTTCCCGGCCCGCCCCTCGGCGAGCGAGCTGAACGACGCCATGAACGCCTGTGTGAACGAGCAGCGCCAGCACGCCCTGGACAATCTGCTCAGCCGCTCGCTGCTGGCGCTGCTCGGCCTCGCCGTGATCGCCTTCGCCTTCGGCTACGCGATGGCGGGCCGGGTGCTGTCCCCGCTCGGCCGGATCACCCGCACGGCCCGCGCGGTCGCCGGTTCGGACCTGTCCCGCCGGATCGAGCTGGACGGCCCGGACGACGAGCTGAAGGAGCTGGCGGACACCTTCGACGACATGCTGGAGCGCCTCCAGCGGGCCTTCACGGCCCAGCAGCGGTTCGTCGGCAACGCCTCGCACGAGCTGCGCACGCCGCTGGCGATCAACCGCACCCTCCTGGAGGTCCATCTCGCCGACCCGGGGGCGCCCGTGGAGCTCCAGCAGCTCGGCAGGACACTGCTGGCCACCAACGAGCGCAGCGAGCAGCTCGTGGAGGGGCTGCTGCTGCTCGCCCGCAGCGACAACCAGATCGTCGAGCGGGGGCCCGTCGACCTGGCGGAGGTGGCCTCCCAGGCCGTCGACCAGGTGCATGCCGAGGCGGAGGCCAAGGGCGTCCGGCTCGGGGGCGAGCGCGCTCCCGCCGTCGTCCAGGGCAATGGCGTCCTGCTGGAGCGCATCGCCCTGAACCTGGTCCAGAACGCCGTGCGCTACAACGTCGCGGAGGGCGGCTGGGTGGAGGTGACCACCCAGGTCCAGCACGGGCAGGCGGTCCTGGTGGTGACCAACACCGGACCGGTCGTCCCCGCGTACGAGATCGACAATCTGTTCGAGCCGTTCACCCGGCTGCGGAACGAGCGCACGGGCAGCGACAAGGGCGTGGGCCTCGGCCTGTCCATCGCGCGGTCCGTGGCACGCGCCCACGGCGGCCACATCACCGCACAGCCCCGTGAAGGGGGTGGCCTCGTGATGCGTGTCACCCTGCCCATTTGAGATCATGCCCTCCGGTGGCCGCCCGTTGTTCGCTTCGGGCGGAATTTCCGGGCTGCCCGCCCGGGATTCCGATGTGTGATCGATCACAAGGGCGCCATTCCGGCCGTCTACTCTGCGTCACTCCATGACACGGGAAGGGCCGGGAAAATCCGGGTTTTCCGGGGGCTTGATCACGGGAAGTACACGGTGAGGTGGCTTTGAAGTGCAGCCCCGGGACCGTGTACGGTCCGCTTCGCCATCCAACCCGATCACTCATGAGGAGTCCGGTTGGGTGTCGATTGAGTAACAGACCTTGATGTGAGGCAAAATCTCCGCCTCGAGGCGGGCACAAGTCCGGCCTCTCACGCGTTACGTGCGCTGGAGACACCCGCAGACACCCAGAGGGGGAGAGCGAAATGGCAACCGATTACGACACCCCACGCAAGACCGACGACGATGTCGATTCCGACAGCCTTGAAGAACTGAAGGCCCGGAGGAACGACAAGTCGGCGTCGGCTGTCGACGTCGACGAGTTCGAGGCCGCAGAGGGCCTCGAACTGCCGGGCGCCGACCTCTCGAACGAGGAGTTGGCCGTCCGTGTGCTCCCGAAGCAGCAGGATGAGTTCACCTGCATGAGCTGCTTCCTGGTGCACCACCGCAGCCAGCTGGCCCGCGAGAAGAACGGCCAGCCGATCTGTCGCGACTGCGACTGAGGCGGGGTCGGCCGTGAACGGCTCGACCCCTCCCTGGAAGCGCCGCTTCCCGCGCCGGGAAGCGGACCGGGGGCCGCTGGACGGCCCTGATGGCGTGCGTGACGACGAGCGGGGCCCTTCCGTCGAGGAATCCAAGGCAATCGAGGACTCCGAGGGAACGGCCTCGCTCGGACCGGCAGCCGCCCCCCGGGCCCCCGAGGGGCCCGACAAGCCTGCCGACTCCCCGGTACCCGGCGGACGCCGTCGGGCGGCCGCCGTGCGAGCCGGAATCCGGGAAGGCGTCCGCAAGGGCGGCAGCCGGGCGAAGGCGGCCCTGGCGTATCTCACCGACCGGATCATCGACCTGGCCCCCCGGGTCCCCGTGCGGGACCTGGAGACCCTGCGCCGACAGTTCCCCGGGCTCGGACCCGAGGAGATCGCCGACAAACTCGTGGTCGGCGCGTCGAGCGCCACGGCCACCGTCGGCGCCGGGGTCGGAGCGGCCGCGATGATGCCCGTACCGCCCGCCATGCCGACCGAACTGGCCGCGGAGATCACCGGCGTCGCCGCGATCGAGCTGAAGCTGATCGCCGAACTGTACGAGCTGTACGGACTGCGGCCGGAGGGGACCCTCGGCCAGCGCAGCACCACCTATCTGCGGTCCTGGTCCGGCGAGCGCGGGATCGTGGTGACCAAGCCGTCCACCATCGACGCGGCCCTGGGCGGCCGGATGAAGCGCGAGGTGCGGCAGCAGATCATGAAGCGCGTGGTGCGCGACCTGCCCAATCTGATGCCGTTCATGGTCGGGGCCGCGGTCGGGGCGGTCATGAACCGGCGCGACACCCGGCGGCTGGCCGAACGGATCCGCACGGACCTCCGGGAGCGGCAGGTGCCGTGGGACGCGCTGCCGGAACTCCCGCCCCTGGAAGAGCCCGAGAACCCCCTGGAGCTGGATCCCTGATCCCTCGGAGGCCCGCCGGGGCCCCCGAGGGTGTCCGGGGTGCCTACGCCTGCGTACGGGCCGCCTGGAGCGCCGCCGCCAGCCGCTCGGGCTCCCGCGTCGACAGATACAGATAGGGCGTCGGGTCGGCCGGGTCCGTGACCTCGACCTTCAGGGCCGTGGGAATGTAGGCGCGCAGCAGCATGAAGGCCCGGGTGTCCGCCTTGTAGGTGCGCCAGGCGCGCGCCTCCTCCCGGTCCAGGGTCTCCGCCCCGCCGAGCGCCGACAGCGGGATCCGGGCCTCGCCCGCGAGCAGCGAGTCACCCACCACCCGGATGCGCACGGAGCCGTAGGAGCTGACCACCACGGCCGACACGGCGGTGCCGCCGACCAGCGCGCCGAGCAGCGGCAGCGTGCCGAACGGAAGCAGGACGAGGGCCAGGGCGACACCGACCAGGAGGCACATCAGCCACCAGGACCGGGGTGCGGTGAGGCGTTCTTCGTACGGCGACGCGGAGAGCTGCATGGGCCCAAGCTTGGCACGGTGTCCGGATCGCGTTCACGCGCGGGTAAGGTCTGCGGCTGTGAGTGGTACTTCCGGGTCTCTGACGCCCCCCGCCGACGCCGCGGCACCCGTACGGCACCCCGACGCGCCCGCTCCGGGAGAGCTGCTCGGGGCGCACTACGCGCAGTGCTTCGGATGCGGCGAGGATCAGCCCCACGGGCTGCACCTCCAGGCGCGGGCGGGCGAGGGCGTGTCCCTCACCGCGGAGTTCACCGTCCGGCCCGCCCACCAGGGGGCACCCGGCCTCGCGCACGGCGGAGTGCTCGCCACCGCCCTCGACGAGACCCTCGGCTCGCTGAACTGGCTGCTGCGCACCGTCGCGGTGACCGGACGGCTGGAGACCGACTTCGTACGGCCGGTCCCCGTGGGTACTGTGCTGTATCTGGAGGCCGAGGTGACGGCCGTGGCCGGACGCAAGATCTACTCCCGGGCCACCGGCCGCATCGGCGGACCCGAGGGTCCCGTGGCCGTCCGCGCCGAGGCCCTCTTCGTCGAGGTCAAGGTCGACCACTTCATCGACAACGGCCGCCCCCGGGAGATCCAGGCGGTCATGAACGACCCGGACCAGCTCCGGCGTACCCGAGCCTTCGAGGTGAACCCGTGACCAGCGATTCCCTGACCGTGCTGATCCGGCGCGTCGACCCCGACGTCCCCCTTCCGGCGTACGCGCACCCCGGTGACGCGGGCGCCGATCTGCGGACCACCGAGGCGTGCGAACTCGCTCCCGGTGAGCGGGCCGTTCTGCCCACGGGCGTGTCCATCGCCCTCCCCGAGGGGTACGCGGCCTTCGTGCACCCGCGGTCCGGCCTCGCCGCGCGGTGCGGTGTCGCCCTGGTGAATGCCCCGGGGACGGTTGATGCCGGGTACCGTGGGGAGATCAAGGTGATCGTGGTGAACCTCGACCCGCGCGAGGCCGTGCGGTTCGAGCGCTTCGACCGGATTGCCCAACTGGTCGTGCAGCAGGTCGAGAGGGTCCGCTTCCAGGAGGTCGCGGAGCTTCCCGACTCGGCAAGGGCCGCGGGGGGCTTCGGGTCCACCGGCGGTCACTCCGCCGTGGGCGGGGCAACGGGTGGGAATCGATACGCATCGGTCGTATCCGACCGGGAAGGACAGTGACGTGTTCGGACGTCGCAAGAAGACGGGTGCCGCCGAGGACGCGGCCGGCGAGGCCGAGCAGGTCGTCGACGGTGTCGACACTGAGGCGGAGGAAGAGGGCGAGCGCGAGCGCGTGAGGCTCGAACCGGAGCCGCGCCCCGATGGCCCCTGGGACGACTCCGAGGTCCGCGAGCCCGGCGAGGGCCGGGTGGACCTGGGCGGTCTGTTCATTCCCGGGGTCGAGGGCATGGAGCTGCGGGTCGAGGTCGCGGGCGACGCGATCGTCGCGGCGACCGTGGTGCTGCGGGACAGCGCCATCCAGCTCCAGGCCTTCGCCGCGCCCAAGCGCGAGGGCATCTGGGGCGAGGTCCGCGAGGAGATCGGCAGCGGGATCACCCAGCAGGGCGGGATCGTCGACGAGGTCGAGGGGCCCCTCGGCTGGGAGCTGCGGGCCCAGGTGCCGGTGCAGCTGCCGGACGGCACGAGCGGTTTCCAGGTCGTGCGGTTCGTCGGCGTGGACGGCCCGCGCTGGTTCCTGCGGGGTGTGATCTCCGGTCAGGGAGCGGTGCAGCCGCAGGCCGCCGGTCTACTGGAGCAGATCTTCCGGGACACCGTCGTGGTGCGGGGCGAGGGCCCGATGGCCCCGCGCGACCCGATCGTCCTGGAACTGCCGAACGATGCCCAGATGGTGCCCGAGGGCGTGCAGCAGGAGGACGCCGGGTCCCGCTTCTCCGGTGGCATGGGCCAGCTCCAGCGCGGCCCCGAGATCACCGAGGTGCGCTGACCGCTCGGCGGACAGAGACGAATGCGAGGCCGTGCCCCCGGGGGGTGCGGCCTCTCTCGTCCGTGCGCCCCCGGGCGGGGGAGTCCGGGCCATCAGGGTTTCGTCAAAGACGTACGTCCAGGTGCACCCTGTCTCTTTTGCCGTAATTGTTGGCCGTAAGGTCGACGCAGCGTACGCAGGTGTGTGTGGGAAGACAATGAGGCCATGGGACGCGGCAAGCTACGGATCTACCTCGGTGCGGCACCGGGGGTCGGCAAGACCTACGCCATGCTCTCCGAGGCCCACCGCCGCATCGAACGCGGGACGGACTGCGTGGTGGCCTTCGTGGAGCACCACGGCCGCCCCCGCACCGAGGTGATGCTGCACGGTCTGGAGCAGGTCCCGCGCCGGGAACTCGCCCACCGGGGCGCGGTCTTCACCGAGATGGACGTGGACGCGGTGCTGCACCGGGCGCCCGCCGTCGCCCTGGTGGACGAACTGGCCCACACCAACATCCCCGGCTCCCGCAACGCCAAGCGCTGGCAGGACGTCGAGGAGCTGCTCGCCGCCGGGATCGACGTGGTCTCCACGGTGAACATCCAGCATCTGGAGTCCCTCGGCGACGTCGTGGAGTCCATAACGGGCGTACGGCAGCGGGAGACGGTCCCGGACGAGGTGGTGCGCCGCGCGGACCAGATCGAACTGGTCGACATGTCCCCGCAGGCGCTGCGGCGGCGCATGGCGCACGGGAACATCTACCAGCCCGACAAGGTCGACGCGGCCCTGTCGAACTACTTCCGGCCCGGAAACCTGACCGCCCTGCGGGAACTGGCCCTGCTGTGGGTGGCCGACCGGGTCGACGAATACCTGAACGAATACCGCAGGCGGCACCGGGTCTCCACGATCTGGGGCTCCCGCGAGCGGATCGTGGTGGGCCTGACCGGCGGCCCCGAGGGCCGCACCCTGATCCGCCGGGCCGCCCGGCTGGCGGAGAAGGGCGCGGGCGGCGAGGTGCTGGCCGTCTACATCTCCCGCAGCGACGGTCTCACCTCCGCCTCGCCCAAGGAGCTGGCGGTCCAGCGGACGCTGGTGGAGGACCTCGGCGGCACCTTCCACCATGTCGTCGGCGACGACATCCCCGCGGCGCTGCTGGACTTCGCCCGCGGGGTGAACGCCACCCAGATCGTCCTCGGCTCCTCGCGCCGCAAGGCGTGGCAGTACGTCTTCGGGCCGGGCGTCGGCGCCACGGTCGCCCGCGAGTCGGGCCCCGACCTCGATGTGCACATCGTGACCCATGAGGAGGCCGCCAAGGGGCGCGGCCTGCCCGTGGCCCGGGGCGCACGGCTCGGCCGCACCCGCATCATCGCGGGCTGGCTGGCCGGGATCGTGGGCCCGGTCGTCCTGGCGCTGCTGCTCAATACCGTCGACCTCGGTCTCGCCAACGACATGCTGCTGTTCCTGGCGCTGACCGTGGCGGCGGCCCTGCTCGGCGGCCTCTTCCCGGCCCTCGCCTCGGCGGCCTTCGGCTCCCTGCTGCTGAACTACTACTACACGCCCCCGCTGCACCGCTGGACGATCGCCGACCCCAAGAACATCGTCGCCATCGCGATCTTCGTGGGGGTCGGGGTCTCGGTCGCCTCCGTGGTCGACCTGGCCGCCCGGCGCACCCACCAGGCGGCCCGGCTGCGCGCCGAGTCGGAGATCCTCTCCTTCCTGGCGGGCAGCGTGCTGCGCGGCGAGACCGGACTCGAGGAGCTGCTCGAACGGGTGCGCGAGACCTTCGCCATGGAGTCCGCCGCCCTGCTGGAGCGCGCCGGTGACGTGGACCCCTGGACCTGCGCGGGGAGCGTGGGCCCCGGCGCGGCGGTCGAACGGCCCGAGGACGCCGATGTGGACGTCCCCGTGGGCGACCACATGGCCCTGGCGCTGTCCGGGCGGGTGCTGCCCGCCTCCGACCGCCGGGTGCTGGCCGCGTTCGCCGCGCAGGCCGCCGTGGTGCTGGACCGCCAGCGGCTGAAGCAGGAGGCCGAACAGGCCCGTGAGCTGGCCGAGGGCAACCGGATCCGCACCGCCCTGCTGGCCGCCGTCAGCCATGATCTGCGCACCCCGCTGGCCGGGATCAAGGCCTCGGTCACCTCGCTCCGGTCGGACGACGTGGAGTGGTCGGAGGAGGACCGGGCCGAGCTCCTTGCCGCGATCGAGGAGGGCGCCGACCGGCTCGACCACCTGGTGGGCAATCTGCTGGACATGTCCCGCCTCCAGACCGGCACCGTCGCCCCGCTCATCCGGGTCATCGACCTGGACGAGGTGGTGCCGATGGCGCTCGGCGGAGTCCCCGAGGACAGCGTCGAACTGGACGTCCCGGAGAGCCTGCCCATGGTCGCCGTGGACGCCGGACTGCTGGAGCGCACCGTCGCCAACCTGGTCGAGAACGCCGTCAAGTACAGCCCCGGGGAAACGCCTGTGCTGGTCTCCGCGAGCGCCCTCGCCGACCGGGTCGAGGTCCGCGTGGTCGACCGGGGGCCGGGCGTCCCCGACGAGGCGAAGGAACGGATCTTCGAACCCTTCCAGCGCTACGGCGACGCCCCCCGCGGCGCCGGGGTCGGACTCGGCCTCGCGGTCGCCCGCGGCTTCGCCGAGGCCATGGACGGCACCCTGAACGCCGAGGACACCCCCGGCGGCGGCCTCACGATGGTCCTCTCCCTGCGAGCCGCGGAGAGCCCCCGGCGCTCCGCACCCGTCGCTGAACCAGAAAGGCAAACCACATGACCCGGGTGCTCGTGGTCGACGACGAGCCGCAGATCGTGCGCGCCCTCGTGATCAACCTCAAGGCGCGCAAGTACGACGTGGACGCGGCCCCCGACGGCGCCACCGCGCTCCAGCTCGCCGCCGCCCGCCACCCCGATGTGGTCGTGCTCGACCTCGGACTGCCCGACATGGACGGCGTCGAGGTGATCAAGGGGCTGCGCGGCTGGACCCGCGTGCCGATCCTCGTCCTGTCCGCCCGCCACTCCTCCGACGAGAAGGTCGAGGCACTGGACGCGGGCGCGGACGACTACGTCACCAAGCCCTTCGGCATGGACGAACTGCTGGCCCGCCTCCGCGCCGCCGTCCGCCGGGCCGAGCCGACCGGGGGAGGCGAGGACGACGTCCTGGTGGAGACCGCCGGGTTCACCGTCGACCTGGCCGCCAAGAAGGTCAACCGGGCCGGAAGAGACGTACGCCTCACCCCCACCGAGTGGCATCTGCTGGAGGTGCTGGTGCGCAACACCGGCCGCCTGGTCAGCCAGAAGCAGCTGCTCCAGGAGGTGTGGGGCCCCTCCTACGGCACGGAGACCAACTACCTCCGGGTGTACATGGCCCAGCTGCGGCGCAAACTGGAGGCGGACCCCTCGCACCCGAAGCACTTCATCACCGAGCCCGGAATGGGATACCGGTTCGAGAAGTGAGGCGATCGTGCGGGACGACGCCGGGTGGCCGGTGCCGTCGCAGCGCCCCGGTACGCTTTCGGTATGAGCGCTGTTCCTCGTTCCGAAAAGCCGGCGGGCCGTTTCCGGCGGATGCTCGACCGGCTTTCCTCGTCACAGGAGGACCTGGAGTCCGAGGAGCTGCGTGAGGATGCCGAGACGACGGGCTGCACCCGGATCGGCGACTGCCACGACCGTCAGATCGTGACGGTTACTGGTACCTTGCGCACGGTCACGCTGCGCCCGCGGGCCGGCGTCCCGGCGCTGGAGGCCGAGCTGTTCGACGGCTCGGCCGCGCTGGACCTGGTCTGGCTCGGCCGTCGTTCCATCGTCGGCATAGAACCGGGACGCAAGCTCATCGCTTCGGGCCGGATCTCCCTGAGCCGGGGCCGCAGGGTGCTGTTCAATCCCAAGTACGAACTCAGACCGCTCGGACGGGAGTAGCCGGTGACGTCACTCGAGAAGCCGACCGAAGACGCCCAGCAGGATTCACGGGCGGTGACCGAGGCCGCGCTGTTCGAGGCGTTCGGCGGAGTGCGGGGCATGGTCGAGACCGTGGTGCCCGGTCTCTTCTTCGTCACCGTCTTCACGATCAACAAGGACCTGCACTGGTCGGCGATCACCGCGCTCGCGGTGTCGCTGGTGCTCGTGGCGGTCCGCCTCGTCATGCGGGACACCGTGAAGCACGCCTTCAGCGGTGTGTTCGGAGTGGCCTTCGGCGTGGTCTTCGCGATGATGACCGGCAATGCCAAGGACTTCTATCTGCCGGGCATGCTCTACACGCTGGGGCTGGCCCTCGCGTACATCGTGACCACGCTCGCCGGGGTGCCCCTGATCGGTCTGATGCTCGGCCCGGTCTTCAAGGAGAACCTCTCCTGGCGCACCCGCAATCCGGGCCGCAAGAAGGCGTACACCAAGGCCAGTTGGGCCTGGGGACTGATCCTGCTCGCCAAGTGCGCGATCCTGTTCCCGCTCTACTGGTGGGCGAACACCGCTCAGCTCGGCTGGGTCCTGATCGCGCTGAAAATCCCGCCGTTCCTGCTCGCGGTGTGGCTGACCTGGGTCTTCCTGGCGAAGGCGCCCGCGCCGATCGACGTCTTCGCGGAGATGGAGGCGGAGGAGAAGGCCGAGGAGGAGCGCAAGACCGCCGCGACCGCCGCCGAGGGGCACTCCGCGCAGGGAGTGCCGGGAGCACCGGGCCGGCACCGCAGGGACGCTTAAGGGCCGAGGGTGACCCGGGCGACCACCTGGTCGGCCGGTCGACCGTTCGCCGGCGGCGGCTGATCGTTTCAGCCGCCGCCAGCCGCATCCCCGGCGAGGGCCCGTCGGACACGGGGCCGACGGGCCAGCCCTCGGAGTTCTAGCCCTCGGAGTTCTCCCGGCGGACGGAGAGCAGGTCCTCCAGCTGTTCCTCGCGCGCCTGAGCCGCCACGAACAGCAGTTCGTCGCCCGCCTCCAGGGAGTCCTCCTGGGACGGGGTGAGCACCCGGGTGCCGCGGATGATGGTCACCAGCGAGGTGTCCTGCGGCCACTCCACGTCACCGACCTGGGTACCGGCCAGAGCGGACTCCGGCGGCAGGGTCAGCTCCACCAGGTTCGCGTCGCCGTGGCTGAAACGGAGCAGACGGACCAGGTCGCCGACGCTCACCGCCTCCTCCACCAGCGCGGACATCAGACGCGGGGTGGAGACGGCCACGTCCACGCCCCAGGACTCGTTGAAGAGCCATTCGTTCTTCGGGTTGTTGACCCGGGCGACGACCCGCGGGACGCCGTACTCCGTCTTCGCCAGCAGGGAGACGACCAGGTTCACCTTGTCGTCGCCCGTCGCGGCGATCACCACGCTGCAACGCTGAAGCGCCGCCTCGTCCAGGGACGTGATCTCACAGGCGTCGGCCAGCAGCCACTCCGCCTGCGGGACGCGCTCGACCGAGATGGCGGTCGGCGCCTTGTCGATCAGCAGGACCTCGTGTCCGTTCTCCAGCAGTTCGCCCGCGATCGAGCGGCCCACGGCACCGGCACCGGCAATGGCGACCCTCATCAGTGCGCGCCCTCTCCTTCAGGACCCTTGGCGAACGCCGCCTCGACCTTCTCCACCTCGTGCGTCCGCATCATCACGTGCACCAGATCGCCCTCCTGCAACACCGTCTGCGAGGTGGGCAGCATCGTCTCGCCCAGCCGGGTGAGGAACGCCACGCGGACACCGGTCTCCTCCTGGAGCCTGCTGACCTTGTGACCGATCCAGGCCGGGGAGGTGTGCACCTCGGCGAGCTGGACGCCCCCGGTGGGGTCCCGCCACAGCGGCTCGGCGCCCGAGGGCAGCAGTCGGCGCAGCATCTGGTCGGCCGTCCACCGCACGGTCGCCACGGTGGGAATGCCCAGGCGCTGGTAGACCTCCGCGCGGCGGGGGTCGTAGATACGGGCCGCGACGTTCTCGATGCCGAACATCTCGCGGGCCACCCGCGCAGCGATGATGTTCGAGTTGTCCCCGCTGGAGACCGCGGCGAAGGCGCCGGCCTCCTCGATTCCCGCCTCGCGCAGGGTGTCCTGGTCGAAGCCGACTCCCGTGACGCGGCGGCCGCCGAACCCGGAGCCCAGCCGTCGGAAGGCAGTGGGGTCCTGGTCGATCACGGCGACCGTGTGCCCCTGTTGCTCCAGGGTCTGGGCAAGAGCGGAGCCCACTCTTCCGCAGCCCATGATGACGATGTGCACGACCGTCCTTCCGATGTCGATGGTCACTGGCTCGGCCGAAACGCCAAGAACGCCTAGAACGTCAAGAACAGGGTCTCAGACCGCCGCCCAAGCTACACACGTGCGGTCACCAAGGGGACCCCCCGCGCAGGCGTGCCGGACAGCTCCACGTCACCGGCGCCCGTCGGGCCGGGCCGCCGGGAATATGAGGATTCCGGGGCCGCGGAGCCGCGCGCGGGCCCGGCCGCCCCCGCCCGCGCGCGCCCCCGACCCTCTCCGGGCGGCAGCGGAAGGGGTTTTGCCGCGGCGCCACGCGAAACTCCCCACCTGCGGAATCCGCAGCAAAGGCGCTCGGCGAATTCACCCGTGAGGCAGATCTCCATCCGCGGCTGGGACACTCCGGGACCGACCCCTTACGATCCTCTCTTGTGTCCAAACTGACCGACGTGCCCAAACGGATCCTCATCGGGCGCGCACTGCGCAGTGACCGGCTGGGGGAGACCCTCCTGCCGAAGCGCATCGCACTCCCCGTCTTCGCCTCCGACCCGCTCTCCTCCGTGGCCTACGCCCCCGGGGAGGTGCTGCTGGTCCTGTCCATCGCGGGCGTGTCGGCCTACCACTTCAGCCCCTGGATCGCGGCCGCCGTCGTCGTACTCATGTTCACGGTGGTCGCGTCCTACCGGCAGAACGTGCACGCGTACCCGAGCGGCGGCGGCGACTACGAGGTGGCCACCACCAACCTCGGGCCCAAGGCCGGCCTCACCGTCGCCAGCGCCCTGCTCGTCGACTACGTCCTCACCGTCGCGGTGTCCATCTCCTCGGGCATCGAGAACCTCGGCTCCGCCGTCCCCTTCGTCGTCCAGCACAAGGTGCTCTGCGCGGTCGCCGTGGTCGTGCTCCTCACCCTGATGAACCTGCGCGGGGTCAAGGAGTCCGGCACCCTCTTCGCGATCCCGACCTATGTCTTCGTCGCGGGCGTGTTCATCATGATCGCGTGGGGTGCCTTCCGCGGCCTGGTCCTCGGCGACACCATGCGCGCGCCCACCGCCTCGTACGAGATCCGGGCCGAGCACCAGGGCCTGGCGGGCTTCGCGCTCGTCTTCCTGCTGCTGCGCGCCTTCTCCTCCGGCTGTGCCGCCCTCACCGGTGTCGAGGCCATCTCCAACGGCGTCCCGGCCTTCCGCAAGCCCAAGTCGAAGAACGCGGCCACCACGCTCGCGATGATGGGTCTGCTCGCCGTCACCATGTTCTGCGGCATCATCGTGCTCGCCATGACGACCAAGGTCCGGATGGCCGAGAACCCGGCCACCGACCTGCTCCGCAACGGGGCCGGGGTGGGCTCCGGCTATGTCCAGAACCCGGTGATCTCCCAGGTCGCCGAGGCCGTCTTCGGCAAGGGCAGCCTGCTGTTCATCGTCCTCGCCGCGGCCACCGCGCTGGTGCTTTTCCTCGCCGCCAACACCGCCTACAACGGCTTCCCGCTGCTCGGCTCGATCCTCGCCCAGGACCGCTACCTGCCGCGCCAGCTCCACACCCGCGGCGACCGCCTCGCCTTCTCCAACGGCATCGTGCTGCTCGCGGGCGCGGCCACCATGCTGATCTGCATCTACGGCGCCGACTCCACCCGGCTGATCCAGCTGTACATCGTCGGTGTCTTCGTGTCGTTCACGCTGAGTCAGACCGGCATGGTCCGCCACTGGAACCGGCACCTGGCCACCGAGCAGGACCCCGCCAAGCGCCGCCACATGGTCCGCTCGCGCGCCATCAACGCCTTCGGCGCCTTCTTCACCGGCCTGGTCCTGGTCGTCGTCCTGGTCACGAAGTTCACCCACGGCGCCTGGGTCGCCCTGCTCGGCATGTGCATCTTCTACGCCACGATGACGGCGATCCGCCGCCACTACGACCGGGTGTCGGAGGAACTCGCCGCCCCCGAGGCCCCCAGCGACGACAGTGTGCGCCCCTCCCGCGTCCACTCGGTGGTCCTGATCTCCAAGATCCACCGCCCGACGCTGCGCGCCCTCGCCTACGCCAGGCTGCTGCGCACCGACACCCTGGAGGCGCTCAGCGTCAACGTCGACCCGGCGGAGACCAAGGCCCTCAAGGACGAGTGGGAGCGGCGCGGCATCGACGTACCGCTGAAGATCCTCGACTCCCCGTACCGCGAGATCACCCGGCCGGTGATCGAGTACGTGAAGAGCCTGCGCCGCGAGTCCCCGCGCGACGCCGTGTCCGTGATCATCCCTGAGTACGTCGTCGGCCGCTGGTACGAGCATCTGCTGCACAACCAGAGCGCACTGCGGCTCAAGGGCCGGCTGCTGTTCACGCCCGGTGTCATGGTGACCTCGGTGCCGTACCAGCTGGAGTCGTCCGAACTGGCGAAGCAGCGGGCCCGCAGGCGGCAGGACTGGAACGCCCCCGGTGCGGTGCGCCGCGGCCCCGCCGAACAGCGCGCCAAGGAGTCGTCGGCCTCGGAGTCCTGAACCGGGCCCCGCCTCTCCTGGTGAACGGCCGGACGACAGCCACGTAGACTGGTGGGCTGTCGTCCGGCCGCGCCGTTCGTCCCCCTTCCCCCTCTCGTCTGGAGTCGTCCCACCATGCAGGCAGTACCGAAGAAGTCGCTGGTGGGCGAGGAGTACGAGGTCGAGATCGGCCCCGTCGCCCATGGCGGCCACTGCATCGCCCGTACCGAGACCGGCCAGGTCCTCTTCGTCCGGCACACCCTGCCCGGGGAGCGGGTGGTGGCCCGGGTGACGGAGGGCGAGGAGGGAGCCCGCTTTCTGCGCGCGGACGCGGTGCGGGTGCTCCAGGCGTCCAAGGACCGCATCGACACGCCCTGCCCCTACGCGGGCCCCGGCCGCTGCGGCGGCTGCGACTGGCAGCACGCCAAGCCGGGCGCCCAGCGGAGGCTGAAGGGCGAGGTGATCGCCGAGCAGCTGCTGCGGCTCGCGGGCCTCACCCCCGAGGAGGCGGGCTGGGACGGCACGGTCCTCCCGGCCGAGGGCGACAAGCTACCGGCCGGCGAGGTGCCGCAGTGGCGCACCCGGGTCCAGTACGCGGTGGACCCGGCCGGCCGCGCGGGCCTGCGCCGCCACCGCTCGCACGAGGTCGAACCGGTCGAGCACTGCATGATCGCCGCCGAGGGCGTCAGCGAGCTGGGCATCGAGAAGCGGGACTGGACGGGCATGGACTCCGTCGAGGCGATCGCGGCCACGGGCTCCGGTGACCGCCAGGTCGTCCTGACCCCGAAGCCGGGTGCGCGGCTGCCGCTGGTCGAACTGGACAAGCCGGTCTCGGTCCTGCGCGTCGACGAGAAGACCGGTGGTGTGCACCGCGTCCACGGCCGCCCCTTCGTCCGCGAACGCGCCGACGGCCGCACCCACCGCGTCGGCAACAGCGGCTTCTGGCAGGTCCACCCGAAGGCCGCGGACACCCTGGTCACCGCGGTGATGCAGGGCCTGCTGCCCCGCAAGGGCGAGATGGCGCTCGACCTGTACTGCGGCGTCGGCCTCTTCGCGGGAGCCCTCGCGGACCGCCTGGGCGAGAAGGGCGCGGTCCTCGGCATCGAATCCGGCAAGCGCGCCGTCGAGGACGCCCGGCACAACCTCGCCGACTTCCCCCGGGTACGCATCGAACAGGGCAAGGTCGAATCCGTCCTGCCCCGCACCGGCATCACCGAGGTCGACCTCATCGTCCTCGACCCCCCACGCGCGGGCGCAGGCCGCACCACGGTCCACCAGCTCACCTCCCTCACCCCCCGCCGCATCGCCTACGTAGCCTGCGACCCGGCAGCCCTGGCCCGCGACCTGGGGTACTTCCGGGACGGGGGGTACCGGGTGCGGACACTGCGGGCGTTCGATCTGTTTCCGATGACGCACCACGTGGAGTGCGTGGCGATTCTTGAGCCTGCCGAAAAGGGACGCTGACCTGCGGTTTCAGGGGGTGTGCTGGGTGCGCGCCATGTGCGTTACGGGCGGGGAAGGGCCGATGTCTACGGGCCTACGGGTGGGTGGCTCCGTGTGAGAACGTCGCGACGGTGAGGACCAGCTTGCCGGTGGTCTGCCCGGATTCGATGCGGCGGTGTGCTTCTGCGGCCTGTTCAAGCGGCAGGGCCTCGGCCTGTACCCGCAGGGTTCCCTGTGCCGCGGCGTGTACGGCGCGGCACAGGGCCTGCCCGGCCTCCTCGGGGAAGGCTGCGGAGAAGGCGGCGAGGTTGAAGCCGGAGACGGTCTTGTTGGTGAACCACAGGTGGTTGGCCAGGATGCCGACGTCGTCAGCGCCCGAGGCGTTGCCCATCACCACCAGCCGTCCCATGGGGGCCAGCCGGTCCAGGCTGGCGGTGCGGGAGGGGCCGCCGACCATGTCGACGACGATGTCGAACTCGCCTGCCTCGGCGATCCGGTCGCGCAGGATCACCTCGTCGTAGCCGAAGCGCATGGCGGTCTCGATCTTCGCTTGGCTGCCGACCGTCCCTACCACGCGGCCGGCGCCCAGACACCTCGGCGTATCCGCCGCTGTCGACGATCGTCAGTGCGGCCACCGGCTGGCCGACCCTCAGGTCCGTGACGCCTTCGCCGACGGCCCGAATGAGGCCGGAGACCTCGATGCCGGGCACGAAGGGCAGCGGCACGTCCACCACGCCGCGCCGGTAGAGGACCTCGGCGAAGTTGGCGCCCGCATAAGCCACGTCGATGGCCACCTGGCCGGGGCCTGGCTCGGGGATCGGCATCCACTCGACGCGGAGCACCTCGCACTCGCCGAACTCAGGGATGGTCACTGCCTTCATGTGCGTGTGGTTGCTCTTCATGGCAGTGATCCTCCTCGGACGCCACCATGTCCGGCAGTGCCGGCTCATCCTGGGTGTGACACCACCAGGCTGCGCGCATCCAAGAGCTGCTCCAGCCGTTCCTGGGTGTCGGTGCCCGGACGGGGGTTGTGCAGGATCAGGTGGTGGCCGGGAAGCTCGGGCAGCGGCAGCAGGGTGGCGTCGAAGACCAGCGTTCCGGCTTCCGGGTGGTCGACCGCCTTGACCGCGCTGGTGTGCTCCGCCACGTCGTGGCGCTCCCACAGCTCGGCGAACTCCGTGCTGCTCTGAGTCAGCTTCTCGGCGATGCGGTCGAACTCCGGGTCCTCGGGGTAGCGCGCGGCATCGGCACGGAAACCGGCGACCACGTACGGGGCGGTCTCGGCCCAGTGCCGGTGCAGAACCCGGTAGCGGACGTTGCTGAAGTACGACACCAGACAGTTGTGGTCGCTCTCGCCGTAGCCGAACACGATGCGGGCGGCGTCGTTGATGTCGGTGAAGTTCCAGTGGCGGTCGCGGATGTACCCGGGCCGCGGCGACCAGGCGTCGAGCAGCCGCCGCACCTGCGGCGGGGCAGGCGCCGATGGCGCCGAGGCGACCTGCGGTGGGTTGAGGCCGGCCAGCCGGTACAGATGCGCGTGCTCGGTGGAATCCAGCAGCAGCACACGCGCGATCGCGTCGAGCACCTCCTCCGAGACCTTGATGTCGCGCCCCTGCTCCAACCACGTGTACCAGGACACCCCGACCCCGGCGAGCACCGCGACCTCCTCGCGCCGCAGCCCCGGTGTGCGCCGCCGCCCGCCCTCCGGCATTCCGACATCCGCAGGCGAGATCCGAGCCCGGCGACTGCGCAGGAACTCGCGAAGCTCGACGCGACGGCGGTCACGAGAGACGGCAGAGCGATCACTGGTCATGGCATCCACCCCAAGCAGCCCCTCCGGGCGGTCCGGCTGCGCAGACCCCACAGTACGTGGCCCTGTACCAGGCACTGCACGCAACTGCCGGCGCCTTGCGCTGACTTCTTCGTGCTGTGGCAGGTGTGCCGGACGGCGCGCCAGGTGCCGTCGTAGAACTCCTCGTGGACCGTGGCTTCGTGGCCGATGACGGGCTTGATGCCGTTGCGGGCCACGGGAGTTCTTCCCTCCGGGAGGGGTTCAGCGGGTGGCGTTGACGTCGAGGGTGTCGTCGAGCCAGTCGTAGATGCGGGCCTGGGCCAGGCGCATGGCGCCGGGGTGGCAGTGGGCTCCCGCGCCTTCCTCGGTGGTGAAGGCCATGAGGGTCTTGGGGCAGGTCAGGTGGTCGTAGAGCTGTTCGGGCTGGCCCTTGAAGAACATGTCCTCCACGGCGTCGCAGATGAGGGTGGGGCACTGGATCTGCTCGGCGATGCCGTCGGCGAGGGTGTAGTCGAGGTAGGAGGCGTTGAAGGCGCGGGGGGTGTCGACGCCCATGACGTACATGCCGTGGTTCATGGCCCAGCGGGAGATCGGGTCCTTGGCCATGAGCTGTTCGAGGGCGGCGTCGAGTTCCGGGGCGGCCTCCGCCCGCAGAAGCCGTTCGGCTTCCTGGCGGGTGCCGGGGATGTTGCGGACGGAGACCTGGCCGAGGTCGTAGAGGCCGTCGACGGTGATCAGCGCGGCCAGACGGTGTTCGAAGGCGGCGGCCCTGGGGGCGAGGACGCCGCCCATGCTGAGGCCCAGGAGCGCTATGCGGTGGTTGTCGGTCCCGGGGATGCTTTCGGCGAAGTTGACGACGGGCGTGATCACGTTCTCCCAGTCGGGGCGGAAGACCAGGTTCTGGTGGTGTCGTGGTCCGGGCATGCCGGGGCCGTCGAAGAGGAGCACGTTGTAGCCGCGCTCGACGCCTGCCATCGCTCCGAAGAAGTGCATTTCCTCCGCGGTGCCGTCGAAGCCGTTGTGCATGATCAGGGTCGGGCGAAGTGTCCCGGAGTCGTCGACGCGGTAGAGGTAGCCCGGCAGGGTGGTGTTCTCGTAGGGGATCTCGACGGGCTCGATGCGCGGAGTGGTGTAGAGGGCGGCCGCCGCCTTGAAGCACTCCACGGAACGGTCGTAGGTCTGGTCGTGGCGCGGGTCGCAGGGGCGGCCGTGCAGGAAGAACTCCGCCGACCGGTAGTAGTTCGACGCCCGTAGGAATCCGTCCCGGGCACTCACCCTGTGGCCGGCCTCCAGTGCCTTCTGGGCCTCGACGGAGACGCGGTCGGCGGTGGCGGCCCACTCGGTGTACCAGCTGTCGTAGTCGCCCTCGGTGATCCGTTCGGCGGTGGAGACGACCTCGCCGAAGTCCGCGCCGCCGTAGGCGATGTGGCTCATCGAGCGCAGGGTCTCGTACCAGAACTGGATGTTGTTCGGGAACAGAAGCTGCTGCATCGCACTCTCCTCAGAACATCGGCCATATGCCATCTGGCAGTGGCCATCGGACCCTCCATAAGCACAGATATGTGCTTGCGATGGCTGGAACTGTAGACCCGTCGGACCAGGGAAGCAAATATCTGTGCTTACGATGGGTGTATGAGCCCGAAGCAACCAGCGCCACGTATCCGCAAGAGCCCCGAGCAGGTCCGCTCGGCCGTCCATCAGGCGGTCGTCGACCTGCTCTCCGACCCGGAGGGAACCGACCTCTCCATCCCCGCCATCGCTCAGCGTGCGGGGGTCAACCACACCAGCATCTACCGGCGTTGGGGCAGTCGTGACGCGTTGCTCGCCGACGTGGTCACCACCCGTCTCGAACGGGACTCGCCCTTGACCGACACCGGGAGCCTGCGCGGGGATCTCATCGCCTGGGCGGCAGGCGGGGTGGCGAGCATCCGCACGCCGGAGGGCCGGATCCTCATCCGCGCCGTCGCCCTGTCCATGCCCCGCGGCGCCACCGCACAGGGGGAACGTGCACAGCAGTTCCAGCGCCGGATCGCCTCCATCGAGAGCATCCGGGAACGGGCAACGGCCCGCGGCGAGATCCCTCCGACCCTGGAGGAGATCCTGGATCATCTCATCGCGCCGCTCTACATTCGGGCGATCTTCGGCATCGACCCTCCGGCCACCGGCTACCCGGAACTGCTCGTGGACAGACTGCTCGGTAACACCCGCGCGCCCGGCATCGCGTGAACGCGGCACGCCCCCACGATCCGTGGCGCGGGGCGTCCTCGGAATTCCGGTCGTCGGGGAGGCAGGCCAGGGTATGGCCGGACCGGCAGGGCCAGTGCATTGCAGTGGTGACGGAGTGCCCGCAACGCACCGGTGTCACGGAACGTCTTTCCTGGTGAAACCGCGCCAATGGTGCCCAGTGGGCCGCAGGTGCAGAGTTCGATGTTTCGTACGGGAAGGACATAGAAATGATCGTCGCCTCGGCTGTTGTCGGCGTGGCCCCGTGGGGCAGCGGCAGTAAAAAGGACCCGGATCTGGCTTTCCGGGGTTGCCGGTCGGGCCGTCGGCTCGTCGTTGATATCGCACGCTTCGGGTGATCGGCCGCTCATGGGGTTCCAGTCCTTTCTGCTCATCGGTCTTCTCGGGGGCGCGGCGGTTTTCGCCGTCGCCACCGCGTACGGGCGTCCGCAGCGGCCGGGGCGCCGGGTCGCTCTCGCGCTCCTGTGTTTCTGGGTGGTCGGCGTCGTCTACTTCACCTTCGGCACGCCCTCGGGCGGTGGCCGGGCCCTCAATCTGAAGCCGCTGGACGTCACCCATACCGACGACCTCGTCGACGCCGCGCTGAACGTGCTGATGTTCGTTCCCGGCGGCCTCCTGCTCTCGGCGTTCTCGGTGCGCCGGTACCAGGCCGCGCTCTGGGGATTTACCGGTTCCTTCGCCATCGAAGCCACCCAGTACCTGACCGAGTCCGGGCGCAGCGCCGATGTCAATGACCTCTGTGCCAACACCGTTGGGGCGCTGATCGGTTGTGCCGGTGTCGCTCTGGTCGTTGACCGTATGGGGCCGGCACGTTCCCGCACGGGTACTTGAGCAGGCCGACGCGACGCGAACGCGTTGCACGTTCTCGGTCGTCTCCGGTGCCCGCGTGCGGCGGGTGCGGCGGGTCGGGGTCTTCATGAGTGTTTGTTGCCTGCTTTATGAGCAAATGATGACGGCGGCCGGACAGCGGCATTCGGTCTGTTCTGCTGGGCGCATGAACAGCAATCGCAGGTCTCGTTTCCCGTGTCGGCGTACGTTCCGGGGGGCCTCCCGTCATTCCCGTCCCTCCCGTCATTCTCGTTATTCCCTCGTCGCGGTGGCTTCGGCTGCCGCGCTCGGTGTCGCCTTGACCGGGTGTGGCAGTCAGGAAGCCGCTCCTCGGGCGGAGCGGAAGAGCACCGGTGCGAAGGTGCTGTGGGTGGGGGATTCCATCGCGGGGGCCGAAGGTCCCGCCATCGGGGCGGCTCTCAAAGCCAATGGCGTGGAATTCAAGGACATGTCGTCCGACGGTGGGGGAACGGTCGTCGCCGGCAGCGAGAAGATCACCAAGATGATCGCTGCTGACACTTGGAAGCAACTGGCCAAGAACGTCGCGTCGTTCAAGCCCACGGTGATCGCCTACCAGATCACCACATACGACTGGGGAAGCCGGAACCAGCAGCGCGCCGCCTACGAGAAGCTCGTCAAGACGGCCGAGGCAGCCGGGGCCAAGGCGGTGTTCGTCCCGGCTCCGCCCGTCAAGATCGACGATTTCTACAAGAAGTACGCGTCGCAGATGCGCAGCGCTCCCCAGGTGGCGCAGGAGGTGGCCAAGGGCAGCGGCGCCGCCGCGGTGTTCCTCGACTCCTCGCGGCTGTGGGGAACCGACGCCTCGGCGGAGCAGGCTCAGCGCGCGTCCGACGGTATCCACAACTGCCAGCAGGGGGCTGCCGCGTTCGCTTCCTGGTTTGCCGTACAACTCGGCAGGCAGGAGGGCTTCACGCCGGTAGCCGTGGACACCTGGGCCAAGGGGTCGTGGACCGGTGACGGCCGGTACGCCAATCTCAAGTGCGACAGCTGAGGGGACAGACCGTCCCATGAGTGACCGTCGTACGCACATCGCCGCCCTCGACGGGCTGCGCGGGTTCGCTGTCGCGGCCGTGCTGCTCTTCCACGCCGGACTTCTGCGCGGGGGTTTCCTGGGTGTCGATCTGTTCTTCGTGCTGTCGGGATTCCTGATCACCGGGCTGCTGCTCGGTGAGGCGGGGCGCGGCCGGGTGGCCCTGGCAGCGTTCTGGGGCCGCCGTGCCCGCCGTCTGCTGCCCGCCCTGGTCTGCGTGGCGGTCGTGTCCGTGTCGGCGACCTGGGCCTGGGGCACCTCGACCCAGCTACGGCTCGCTCTCGACGACCTGCCGTGGGTCGGGGCGCAGGCGGTCAACTGGCACTACATCACCGAGCAGATCGGTTACTGGAACGCCTCCGACACGCGGATCTTCGCCCACCTGTGGAGCATCGGCGTCGAGTGGCAGTTCTATCTGGTCTGGCCCCTGGTGGTGGCGGTCGTGGCGCGGGGCCGGTACGGCGAGCAGGTGGTGGCCCTGCTGGCGGGGACGGGTGCCCTGCTCTCCCTGGTTCAGGCCGTCTCGCTCGGTGCCGCGGTGGACACCACCCGAGCCTACGAGGGCACCGACACCCGCGCGTCGGCACTGCTGCTCGGGGCGCTCATGGCCACCGCACCGGTGCGCTCCATGGTGCGCCGGGTGCCACGCCGCGCGGCCGACCCGGTGTGCCTCGTCCTGGCGTGCGCACTCGCGGTGTCCTGGGCGGTGACCGAGGGCGAGAAGGCACCTCTGCTCTTCCGGGGCGGGCTGTTCCTGCACTCCCTGGCCGCAGCAGTGCTGATCGTCCTCATCGTTGGGGTCCCGGGAACCCGCGCGTCGCGGGTGGCGGGCGCTCGCCTGCCGACCCGCCTGGGCGAGATCTCGTACAGCCTGTATCTGTGGCACTGGCCGGTGTATCTGCTGGTGCTGCCACGGCTTTCCGGGCTCGGGGACTTGGGCGCCGCCGCCGTCGCCATCGGTGTGTCACTGGTGGCGGCCGAAGCGACGAAGCGGCTGGTCGAGGATCCGGTGCGATTCCGCTCGGGGTGGGCCCGCGGCCGGCGCGGCCCGGCGGCGGTGGCGGCTGCGGCCCTGATCGGGGTGGCGCTGTGGGCGGTGGTTCCGGTACCGGTGCCGGGCGCGGGCACCGTCGACATCAGCCGGTTGAAGTGAGCCACGCAACGAGCAGCGGCTTGACCGTACTGCGGGCAATTGCCTGGTATGCCTTGATGCCGGATGACGCACTCCGTCGGAAGGAGCCTTGTCCATGACGCGTGTCCTGCTGATCGAGGACGATCCGGCCGTACGCCGCGGGATCGTCCTGGGCCTCGCCCGCCACGGGCATGAGACCGAGGCGGTCGGCACCGGGGAGGACGGTCTGGAGGCGCTGACCGCCTTCCGGCCCGACCTCGTCGTCCTCGATCTGATGCTGCCCGGCATGAGCGGTCTGGAGGTGTGCCGCCGTATCCGCGAGACCAGTCTCCTGCCGATCGTGATCCTGTCCGCGCGCGGCGACGACATCGACGTCGTCATCGGCCTGGAGGCGGGAGCCGACGACTATGTCGTCAAGCCCGCCAGCGCCGCGCTCATCGAAGCCCGGATGCGCGCGGTGCTACGCCGCGTCGCCCCCACCGCGCCCGACGCCGCACCACACACCGGGCCCACCACCGTGGGGGATCTCGAGATCGACCGCGACGCGCTCATCGTCCGCAAGCACGGCGAGGAGATCCCGCTCGCCCCGTCGGAGATGAAACTGCTGCTCTTTCTCAGCGCCGCACCGGAGCGGACCTTCAGCCGCCAGCAGCTGCTCGAAGACATCTGGGAGCACAGCTACTACGGGGACGCCCGCCTGGTCGACGCCTGCGTGATGCGGCTGCGCGCCAAGATCGAGGAGAGCCCGCGCCACCCGGTGTACGTGCAGACCGTCCGCGGCTTCGGCTACCGCTTCGGCCCCGTGCCCGCATGAGACTCGCGTTCCCCCGCGGCCTGCGTCCGCGCCTGGTCGTCGCCTTCCTCGTCACCGCCGCGCTCAGCTCTCTCATCACGGCCGCGCTCACCTTCCGCCAGGCCCGCAGCGCGATCCTGAACCGCACCCAGCAGGCCGCCGTCCACGACCTGCGCCTCCAGGTCGACTCACTCATCCCCAACCTGCCGCCCGACCCGACCTCCACGGACCTCCGCACCTTCGCCCGCCAACTGGACCTCGCCTCCGGCTCACGCGACTGGCGCACGGCCGTCGCCCGGGGCGGCGACCCGCTCATCGGCACCGCCGACGGGATCAGCGGCACCCTGCGCACCGCGGCCCGGGGCGGCAGCACCACCTTCTACGAGCGGGTGGCCGGAACCGACGGCCCCCGGCTCCTCATCGGCATGCCGGTGCGTTACACGGACCAGGGACAGGGAACGGGCAGGCCGTCAGGGCTCGTTGTCTACGCGACTCTCTCCCTGCGTGGTGAACAGGCCGACATCTCCGCACTGATCGCGGCGGCCTGGGCCGGAGCGGTACCCGCGCTCGCCCTCGCGGTCGGCGCCGCCCTCTTCGCGGCCCGACGGGTGCTGCGCCCGGTACGAGACCTGCGCACGGCGGCCGAGAACATCACGTCGGGAGCCCTGAACACACGCCTGGACGTCGTCGGCAACGACGAACTCGCCTCGCTCACCGGCACCTTCAACACCATGGCGGCCGCATTGGAGCGCGACGACGGCGAACTGCGGCGCATGGAGTCCAACGCCCGCCGGTTCGCCTCCGACGTCTCGCACGAGTTGCGCACCCCGCTCGCGGCGATGGCCGCCGTCACCGATGCCCTCGACGAGGACGCCCCCTCCGGCACACTGCCCCCGGAGACCGCCGACGCGGTCCTCCTCGTCAGCGAGGAGACCCGCAAACTGGCTGTCCTGGTGGAGGACCTGATGGAGATCTCCCGCTTCGACGCGGGCGCGGCAGTCCTCCACCTCGACCATGTCGGCCTCCGCACCGTCATCCGCAAGACGCTCCAGCTGCGCGGCTGGTGGGGGCGGGACGAGGTGATCACCGAGCTTCCCGAGGACGATCCGCGCATCGCAGTCGACGCACGCCGCATCGACGTCGCCCTCGCGAATCTGATCGGCAACGCGCTGCGGCACGGTGCCGCGCCCGTCACCGTCCGGGCAGCCGTGACCGGGGACAGCGCGGTGATCGAGGTCGCCGACCGTGGACCCGGGATCCCGGATGAGGTCCTGCCGCATGTCTTCGACCGTTTCTACAAGTCGGACGCCGCCCGGACCCGTTCCGAGGGCAGCGGCCTCGGGCTGGCCATCGCGAGGGAGAACGTACGTCTGCACCACGGCACCCTCACCGCCGCCAACCTCCCGGGCGGAGGCGCGGTGTTCACGATCACGCTCCCGTACCGGCCCATGCAGGAGGACCCGCCGTGAAGCGTCAAATCGCCGGGGCTGCCGCCCTGTTGACGGTCCTGCTCGCGGGCTGCGGCATCGGCCCCACCGGCCCGGTCCCGGCCGGTGCACCGGCTTCCGGCTTGAGGCCGGGATCCGTGTCCCATCACGTCCGTCTGTACTTCGTCGGCCCGTACGGCCTTCAGGCCGCAGTCCGCGAGGTGAACGCCCCCGCCACCCCGCAACTGGCCCTCGACCTCCTCCTCAAGGGCCCCGACACGGCCGAACGGGCCCGTGGTCTGATCACCGAGGTGCCCTCGCTCCCGGGCCACCTGACCGCGCGGGCCTCAGATGGAACCGTGGACCTGAACCTCCCCGTACCAGTGGCGAAGATGACGGGTGGAGGACTCGGCCTCAGCCAGATCATCTGTACGGCGGCCAACGCCGAGGTACCCGGCGGCAAGCAGCCCCCCGACGTGGACGTACGGGTCCATGAGGCGGGCTACGCGACGGCATGGACCGTGCGGTGCAACGCGGCGGGCAATGTGGTCCCCGTGCCGAACCGCTGATCTGCCCGGCCAGGCGCGCGCCGCGCCGCGCGCCTGGCCGGGCGGAAGACATCGGCCATTGTCGCACAATTCAATGACAAGGCGTCACTTTGCAAAATATTTAGCTCCACTATGGCGATTGATTACTTTATGGGGCAGTGTCGGACGTGATCGCGGACGCCAGAGCGAGGGCAACTGCCCCTGTTTTCAGCTTGAGCGGCGCTGGCGTCGCGTATTTCTGTCGAGAACCGCACAAGCCGAGAGGGAAGCATGACCATGTCATCGCGAAAGGGCGGATGCTCCATGCGTCGCCGCACCATGCGCCGGGCAGTACTCGTGGGAGCCTCGGGCACGCTGGCGGCAGCATCGCTCCTGATGAGCGCGAATCCGGCCTCCGCAAAGATCGGCGACCTCTATGAAGACCATGAAGTGTCCACCATCCTGGCTTCTTCGATACATCTGCCCCCGGCGGTGAACGAAGACAAGTTGCCCATGATCGAGTCGATGAACTTCACCAAGCTCACGAAGGAGGAACTGGACGCCGTCTACCCGTTCGCGAGGGTCGAGCAGGAGATCAAGGCGAAGGATCCCAATGCCGTAGTCAGCGATCTGACGGATCTGTACCTCCAGTTCTCGCCGGAGCAGCGGCGCGCCCTCCTGGCGGAGAACCCCAACGTCAACAACTTCACGGGATTCTCGGGCGTGCTGTCCAAGGAGCAAAGCCCTGCCATCAGCACGGACGGCTATACGGGAGCAGCCGACCGGAAGTTCACCACAAGTCACTCCGTGACCAACACCAACAGTGAGTCGGACACCCACACCGCCGGAGGGAAGGTCACCGCCAACGTCGGTTTCCTGGGCAGCGGAACAAGTGTGGAGGCGAGCTATTCGTACAGCACGATGTCGACGGACTCCACCGCCATGGAGATGTCGTCTTCGGACGAGAAGAGCCAGAAGATCCCGGAGAAGGCGCTCGGCTGGATCGAGGGTTACAAGAATGGCGCCGACTATGTCGGGTGGGTCACCTACAAGGAGCCCTCCACATCGGCGTACCAGGTCATTCCGGCGAAGGCCTTCTTCAAGTCCGACAAGGCGGCCTACCCCATTACGTGGATTCAGCGCGGCAAGGCGCTTCCCATCTTCTGATTCCTGACCCCGCGGAGTTCCTGCTCCACAGCGGCCACCAGGCCCTGGGCCTCCCGCATCCGGGAGGCCCAGGGCCGCAAAGGCATGTCGGCCCCCTTTCCGCTGCGACGCCGGTGCCGCCAACTGATCACGGTGAGTGACTGCCATTGGCTCCTTCGGGCGGGTCGTGCGAGGCTGGAGGGGCCGATCACCGACTGGTGAGGGAGTCGCATGATCCGCGGACCGGGTGACGCCGTGCGAGGCGGCTGCGCGTATCCGCGGCGCCCGTCCGAGAGGCGCGGCTGGGGACTGACCGCGGGTCTGGTGACCGCGATCGCCGCGATCCTGCTGGTGGACCTCGCGACCGGACCGGCCTTCCGGATCATCCAGATCTCGGTGATAGCGGCCGTCATCGCCGCGATGTACCGCACGGTGCGTCAAACCGTGATCGTGACCGCGGCCTTCTTCGCCGCGACGGTCACGATGTACGTCTACGGCTGGCGGCAGGCCGGACTCCCTACCTCCTACGCGGTCCTCGCGGGCGACCTGGCCATAGGCGCCGCGCTCGTGCGGTTGTGCGCGCTGCGCGGGCAGCGCGATCGCCTCCTCTCGGAGGCCCTGTCCGCCTCCGAGACGGTGCAGCGGTTCGTGATCCGCCCCTTTCCGCTGCACACCGAGGACGCGAGGGTCGACGGGTTCTACAGCTCCTCCACCCAGGCGGCGCTGGTGGGCGGGGACATCTACGAGGTGCTGTCCACCCCGCACGGCACCCGCGTCCTCATCGGCGACGTACGCGGCAAGGGACTGTCGGCGCTCCAGGCGGGGATGGCCGTCCTGGCCTCCTTCCGTGAGTGCGCCCACAGCGAACCCACCCTGCTGGGTGTGGCCGACCGGCTGGAGGGCGCCCTGTTGCGGCACAACCGGCAGACGGCGCAGGACGCGGAAGAGGGCGGGGAGGGCGAGAGTGACGCGCGCCGTTTTGTCACCGCGCTGCTGCTCCAGCTCGATTCCGGCGGGGACGCGCTGATCGTGCACTGCGGACACGTCCCGCCCTTCCTGCTCACCATGGGCGACGCCACCGAAGTACGGCTCACCGCGCCGGGGCTGCCGCTCGGACTGGACGAGCTGGCCCCGGACTCCCGCAGCGAACAGAAGATTTCCTTCGCCCCGGGGGACCGGCTGGCCCTGTGCACGGACGGGGTGACCGAGACCCGGGACGAGGGCGGCGCCGACTATCCGCTCGCCGCGCGGCTCCGCTCCTGGGCCGCCCTGCCCTCTCCCGAACTCCTCGAACGGTTGCAGCAGGACCTGGTGGACTTCGCCCGCCACGAACCCCGCGACGACATGGCCTTCCTCCTGGTCCGGGCACGGCACGGGTAGACGGAGACGCCGCCCCTGCCCGAGGACGGGCGCAGGGGCCCCTCCGTTCAGTCGCCGGACCGGTGCGCGATGTCGGCGTCAGTCGCCGGACCGGTGCGCGGAGTGGACGTCGGCGAAGTCCCAGACCGTGGTGAGGAGCTGCTCGGGGGTCTCGATCTGGGGCATGTGGCCGGTGCCGGGGAGTAGTTCGAACCGGGCACCGGGGATGGCGGCCGCATACGCCTGTCCGTACGCGGTGTCGCAGACCTGGTCGCTCTCCCCCCATGCGACGAGGACCGGGTGCGTGACCTTGGCCAGCCGCTCGCGCAGGGTGGGGTCGGCCATGGCATACGGGCCCGAATAGACCTGTAGCGCGGCCCGGTTGGCGGCCGCCGCCGCGCGCTGCTCGTCGGAGAAGGTGCTGGGGTCGATGCGGAACTTCTCGACGTCGTGGAAGGAGAGGACGGACAGTTCGGCGGGCGTCAGGGTGAAGGGGTCGGCGACCGGGTGGCCGGGGACGTCGACACCGACGGCGTTGACGAGGACCACACCGCTGATCCGGTCACTGCCGAGCAGGGCCATCTCGGCGGCGATCCAGCCGCCTATGGAGTTGCCGACGACAGTCACGCCGCTCAGGCCGAGTTCGTCCAGCAGGCGCACATAGATCCGGGCGAGGGCGGGGACACCGGTCAGCCAGTCGGGCCGGGTGGTGCCGCCGAAGCCGGGGTGTACGGGGGTGATGACGCGAGCCGCCCGCTGGTCGGCGAGGAGTCCGGCGAACCCGGCAACGGTCGCCGGACCGCCGCCGCCGTGCAGAAGCAGGAAGGGGCGGCCGTCGCCCCGTTCATCGACGCCGTAGGTCAGATCGACGTCGCCGGAGTCGAGGGTGAGAGTGAGGGTGTGGGTGTGGGCGGTGCTGGTCATGGAGGTCTCCCGGATTCGGTTACTGGCGTGCGGGATTGGTGGGATCGGCGGGATCGGTGGCGTGGGCCGTCTGTGCGTAGTCGGTCGCCGGGACCGTGGCGTACCGGCTCATCACCTCGACCGTCGTCTGCGGGGTCAGCTCCCGGCCGCCGGCGATCATGTCCCGCAGGTCGCGGAAGTACTGCACATACAGGTCGGGCGTAAAGGTGTTGAGCATGACCGCGGGCACGTCGCCGGGGTTGGCGAAGGTGTGCGGGGCGCCGGGCGGGATCATCGCGAGCGTGCCCGCGGGTGCGACGTGGGTGGTCTCACCGATGGTGAAGTGCACGGTGCCGGAGACGACGTAGAAACCCTCGTCGTGCCGGGCGTGGCGGTGCTGCGGCGGCCCTTCGGTGCCTGGCGCGAGGGTGATCTCACCGATCCCGAGACGGTGTCCGGTGGTGCTGCCGTCCTCAAGGATGCGGATCTGCGCCGGTCCCAGGCGGATCGTCTCCCCGTCGCCCGGCCCGACCACGGAAGCCTTGTTCATGGCCATCTCCTTCGTGAGAGTCGACTCTCGTGAAGGAGACTAGAGAGCCATTTCTCTTTATGCAAGTGAACTCTCATGATGAGAGTGATCGGTGATAAGGTCAGGTGGACACACCCATACGAAAGGGGATGGGCCGATGGTGGCGACGCAGACCGGTACCGGCCGCAGCAACCAGAAGAGGCGTACGCGTACGGCTCTCGTCGATGCCGCACGTGAACTCATCGCCTCGGGCGGCGAGATGACCATGCCCGCGGTCGCGCGCGCCGCGCTGGTCTCCGAGGCCACCGCCTACCGCTACTTCCCCGACCTGCCCTCGCTGATCGGCGAGGCCCTGGCCGGAGTATGGCCGCCCCCCGCCGAGGCGCTCGCACCGGTCGCGGACTCCACCGACCCCGCCGAACGGGTCGCCTTCGCCTGTGAGTTCCTGCTGCGCGGCGTGCTCCTCCGCCAGGGTGCGGTGCGCGCCATGATCGCGGCGACCATCACCCGGCCCGAGGAGGCGACCGCGAGACCGGGGATCCGTTTCGGGCTGATCGACTACGCGCTCGCCCCCCTGGAAGGAACTCTGGGGACGAGCGATCCCGAAGCCTTCGCCCAGCTCAAGCGGGACCTGGCCGTGACCGTCGGCGCGGAGGCCCTGTTCACCCTCACCGACCTGTGCGGCCTCGACCCCGACGACGCGGTCGCCAGCGCGGTGCGCACGGCGGCGACCCTGACCGAGGCGGCAGTGCGGGCCGCGGCACGGGGGTGAGCCGTACGTGGCCCAACACGGCCACACGATCCGGACGGCTTCGCGCCGGTGGGCCGGGGTTCTTAGATCCTTCTTAGGAATGCTCTACAGCATCGCCCTCCATGATGATCAAACGAGTTTCGACGGTGTTCGGCTTGATCCTCGCCACGACCTTCGTCGGGGCGGCCGGTGCCTCCGCGGCTCCCGCGGCCCGGGATGCCGCGACGCCTGCGGCCAAGGCTCCGGTCAACTACCTCTACGCCTCCATCGGTGACTTCGACACCGACGTCAAGCCCCTCCTCGACCGCCCGGACATCGCCGGTGTGCAGGTGGTGGTGCCGTGGAAGGCGCTCGAACATCAGAAGGGCCAGTACGACTTCTCCGCGATCAGCGACGCCCTGAACTACACCCACTCGCACGGCAAGAAGCTGTTCGTCCAGGTGCAGGACCGCTTCTTCACGCTGCCTGCCAGGCTCCCGGACTATCTGCTCAAGGACCCGGAGTACCACGGCGGTGCGGCGGCGACCACGAACGAGAGCGGGCTCGGTCCCGGAGAACCCGGTGCCGTCGCGGCTCAGTGGGACCCCGAAGTGCGCGACCGCTTCCAGCACTTGCTGAAGGCGATGGCCCAGAAGTTCGACGGCCGCCTCGCCGGGGTCAACCTCCCGGAGACCGCGACCGCCGTGGACGTGAGCAAGGACCACACCGGCTACAGCGACGACGCGTACTTCAAGGCCGAGCTGGACAACATGGCGTACGGGGCCAAGGTCTTCAAGAAGACCCCCTTCGTGCAGTACATGAACTTCTGGCCCGGCGAGTGGAACAACGACCACAACTACATGGGCCGGGCCTTCGCGTTCGCCAAGGCGCATGGTGTCGGACTGGGCGGCCCCGACATTCTGCCCAACCGCCCGGCGCAGATGCAGAACTCGTACCCCTTCTTCCACAAGTACCGGGGACAGCTCCCGCTCGTGGCCATGGCCGTACAGGAGCCCGACTTCGAATACACCAACCCCGACACCGGAAAGCCCTACACCAGGAAGGAGTTCACCGACTTCGGCAAGGACTACCTCGGCGCGGACTGCATCTTCTGGGCCACCAGCTCTCCCTGGCTGCATCAGTCCGGGAAGTGACGGCACATCCGCGGGAGGGGGCCGGGGAGCACGGCCGGGGCCCCGGCCGGTCACCCTCCCGTGAGGGGCATGGCTGCGGTGTGTCAGGGGCGGGGGCGTAGGGGCGGCCGGTGCTCGGGTGGGCGGCCGCTCAGGCTGGTGAGCAGGCGGGTGCAGACCTCGCGCAGTTTGAGGTTGGTGCGCTGGGAGAGGTCGCGCAGGATGGCGAACGCCTCGTCCGCGTCGCACTGGCGCTGCTGCATCACGGCGCCGATGGCCTGGTCGATCACGGCCCGGGATCTCATCGCGGTCTGGAGGTCCTGGCTGAAGTCCTCTGCGTCGGCCAGGCGTTGGGCAAGTGCGATGCCGCCGCCCGCCTGCGCCGCGAACCGTACGAGCAGCTCCTCGTCCCGGTGGGTGAAGACGCCCGGCCCGGTGCCGTAGAGGCTCAGGGCCCCGGCGGTGTCCCCGCCGATGCCGACCGGCAGGGACAGGACGGAGCGGATGCCCAGGGAGGACGCGTAGGCGGGGTACGAGCCCCACCGGTGTTCCTCCCGGAGGTCCGGTGCGTGCACGATCCGCCCGGTGCGCAGGACCTGGAGGCTGGGGCTGTCGTCCTGCCCGTGCTGGTCCTCGTCCTGCCTGTCCGCGATGCCTCCGGTGCCTCCGGTGCCGACCACGGTCAGGGGTCGGTGACGGCGCTGCACGGTGACATCGCAGCCGTGCGCGCCCGGGACGGTCTCGACCGCCTCGTGAGCCAGGCGCTGGAGGAACTCACACAGCGAGGTGGTCTCCAGCAGCCAGTCCACCACCGGTATCACGCGGTGGCCCTGGTCATCCCGCGGGCGCATGCCGTCTCACCTTCCTCACCTCGGACGAAGCCTCTGACGGGTGCTCGGACGAGGAGATCGTCCGTGCTGCCCCGTACTTGTCTCTCCGTATGCCCGAACCGATCGCAACCGCACACGGTTCGGGTGAGGGGGTGGTCACAGGGGGTCGCCCGGGGCCCGGAGGCGCCCGGGCCCGGAGGAGTCCGGGGATCAGCGACCCCCGGACTGGACCAGCGACCCCCGGACTGGATCAGCGGTCCTTGGACAGGGTCAGCAGTTCCTGGAAGGGGCCGCCCGCGGTGGCCAGTTCGTCGTAGTGACCCTGTTCGGCGATGCGGCCGTGGCGCATGACCACGATCTCGTCGGCGACCCGCGTGTTCTCCAACTGGTGGGTGACGACGACCGTGATGCGGTCGTGCGCGATGGCCTTGATGCCTTCGAGGATGGCGTGCTCCCCGCGCGGGTCCATCTGGGAGGTGGGCTCGTCCAGGATGAGCAGTCCCGGGCGGCGGTAGAACGCGCGGGAGCAGGCCAGCCGCTGCCACTGGCCGCCCGACAGTTCCGTACCGCCGAAGACCTCACGGGCCAGCAGCGTGTCCGGACCGTGGGGGAGTTCCCCCACCGCTTCGCGCATCCCGACCGCGTCGAGCGCCTCCCACACCGGGCCGTCGTCGTCCCCGTGCGGCTGGCCGAGGGTCACGTTCTCGCGGACCCGCAGCGGCCATTGGGCGAAATTCTGCGGCACGAGACCGGTGTGCGCCCACACGCTGTCCGGGGCGACCGTGGCGAGATCCACGTCGTCCCAGGTCACCGTGCCCGCGGCGGCCGGGTGGATCCGGGCGATGAGGCGGACCAGGGTCGACTTGCCCGAGCCGTTCTCACCCACGACCGCCACGATCCGGCCCCGGCGCAGGGTCAGCGAGAGGCCGTCCACGGCCGGGGCGGACTTGCCGGGGTAGCGGTGGACGACCTTGTCCAGACGGATCTCCCGGACCGGCCGGTCGGGCAGCCGCCGTGTCTGCCGGGGCGCGTGTGCGGCGGCGAGGTCGAGGAAGGAGCGCATGTCGGCCAGATACAGCGAGGTGTGGAACAAGGCCGCCCCGTGGACCACCAACTGGCTCAGCGCCGCGAGCGTGGCCTGCACGGCGACCACTGCCGTCGCCGCGACCGGCAGCGCGATCCGGCCGGTCAGGGTCAGCCGGGCCAGCGCCGCCCAGGTCGCCACCAGGAAGGCACCGCCGATCGCCGCGCTCACCAGCTGGATGCGCAGCGTCCGCGGTGCCGACCCCAGGGTGCGCGCGTCGATCCGTTCGGAGACGGTCCGGTACCAGTGGAGGAGGTAGTCGCGCATACCGTTGGCACGGACCTCGTCGCCGTACTTCGACGTGGTCGACCACCAGCGCATCATCTGCCGGACCGTACGGTCGCCGACACCCGCGTAGTGGGTCTCGTAGGTGACCCGCGCCGACAGCACCGCGCCCGCGCCCGCGGGGACCACCGCGAGCAGCAGCAGGGGCAGCAGCAGCGGGTGCAGCCCGGTCAGGACGCCGCCCGCGGTCACCATCCGCACCACCGCGGCGGTGAACCGGGTGGCGTCCTGCACCATCACATGGGTGCGGAGCACGCCCATCTCCGCCGCCTCCTGCCGGTCGGTGAACCCGTCCTCGGCGTACGCGCTCGCCTCCGCCCGGCACACGGCGGCCACCAGCGCGGTGTCCGCCGCGGTGGTCAGCGGGGGAGTGATCCGGCCGTCGGCGTACGCGGCGAGCGAGACCGCGACCCGGCCGGTGGCTGCCGCGACGGCGATCACGATCAGGGCGGGCAGCGCCGCGTGGAGGCGCTCGGACACCGCGCCGGTGCCGAACAGCTGGCGCATGGCGTGGGCGGTGTGCGCCAGCAGGACGGCGGCCGACACACCGGTCAGCGCCTGGCAGCAAAGCAGCAGGAGTACGGCCCGGCGGTCGGCCTCCCATGCCATCCGCGCGGTGTGGCGCAGTACGGTCGGCAGTCGGCCGCACATGGAGGCGAAGGCCGCCCCGCCGAGCGGGTTTCTGCCGTGCAGTCCCTCGTAGCCGAACTCTGCCGGTGCCGGGTGCGGCGGCCGGGGCGCGGCCTCGGGCGGGGTCGGCTGGGGCGGTACCACGCCGGTGTGTGCACGCTCGGTGCGCTGTCCCCTCATGCGCCCCGCCTCGGTGCGGCGCTGTTCCCTCATGCGCCCCGCCTCGGCGCCGGGCGGGACGAGGCGGCGCGGCGGGCGGCCCGGGCAGGGACCCGGGCGTCAACTCCGTGCCGGGCGGCGGTGGGTCGCAGGGGCCGATTCTCGAACACCGGATGGTCGGCGGCAGGCGTGGGAACGGGGTTCATGATGCCTCCAGGGTGTGGTGCCGATACGGACAAGCGACCGAACAACCGCCCTGGCCATGAACGCGTAACGGGGAACCGGGGGCGAATTCTCGGACGAAAGTTCGAGAACTGCGCGCCCACTCAAGCCGCCGCGGGGGAATCGGTGCGTCTGGCTCTGTTCGATTCCCCCGTGGGGTGGGAGGTCCCCCGGACGGGGGGTTGTTCAGGCGGTGCTTGACGGGATGTCAGCCGTGGTCGGCTCCGTGAAGTCCTGCTCGGCCAGCAGGGTGTCGATCTTCGCCCGGTGGGCCTGCTCCCAGTCGTCGAGGGTTTCTCCCGCCTCCTTCGCCAGCTTCTGCCGGGCGGCGGCGAGGATTTCCTCGCGGCGGGCGGCCGGGACCACCACCACGCCCTCCTCGTCGGCCACCACGATGTCCCCGGGCCGTACCGCCACACCGCCGCACCGCACCTCCGTGTTCAGCGGCGCGACGGCGGCCTTGGTGCCCGGGATCGGGATGACTCCCCGGGCGAAGACGGGGAAGCGCAGCTCCCGCACCTCCGAGAGATCCCGGATGACCCCGTCGGCCACGAAGGCGGCAACGCCCCGGCGGTGGGCGACGGCGCAGACATTGCCGCCGGCCAGGGCGTAGTCCACGTCCCCGGACTCGACGACGATGACGGAGCCGGGCTCGGCGCGGTAGATGGCCGCGTGCAGCATCAGATTGTCGCCGGGAGGGCAGCGGACCGTGAACGCCGGACCGGCCACGCGCGGGGCCCCGGACCAGAGCGGGCGGATGCCGAAGTCCATGACCTGCTGACGGCCGAGCAGATCGGCGAGGGTGGTCGTCGGGACGTCCCGGAACGCGGCGCCGGATCCGAGGGTGTCACTCAGGGTGTCGCTCATGGGATTCCTCCGTTCGAGTGGATCACCGAATCTACCCCCGCCCGCTACGTGCCTTCCGGACGCGCGTGCACACCTCCGCCCAGGAGGTCGCGCAGGGCCTGTTCCTCCTCGGGGGCCAGTCCGGTCACGAACTGCTGGAGCGTGGCGATCCGGTCCGGGCCGCGGTCGAGGGCCTCGTGCATGGCCTCGGCCGTGAGCTGGGCGGCGTTCTTGGCGGGCCGGTACGCGCCGCGTCGGCCGTCCACATCGCGCAGCACCAGCCCCTTGTCGAACAGGCGCTTGAGAATGGTGTGCACGGTGTTGTAGGCGAGGCCGCCGCCGATCCCGGCCTGGATCTCGGCGGGCGTCAGCGCCTTCTCAGTGGCCCACAGCGTGGCGAGCACCTCGCTCTCCAGCTCGCCGGCGCTGCGCCGTTCCGCCCTGCCCTGGGGGCTCCTGCCAGCCATGCCCGCAACCTTACAGCGCGTAGGGAATCGGCCCCCGGTGGCGAGAAGGCGGTGAAAAGGCCGCGAGAAGGCGGCGAGAAGACGGCGCGGAGACTGCGAGGAGGCGGCGCGGAGACGGTGCGGACGGGGGCCGGGGGCGGGGCCCGGTTCCCCCGTTCGGCGGGGTGCGATCCGCGAGTGGCCGGTGTGGCGCGCCGTGTCCGCCCCGCAATACACCCCTGTTCCGGGTAACTTGTCCGTGTTGTGTGCTACAGCCCGTAGGGAAATGAGGGGTGGGCCGTGGCCGACAGCCCGAACATCACGCTCACGGCGGTCCGCAGGTTCTCCGGTCCGTCGGTCGCCGGTACGTCCTGGCGCGAGCGCGGCCAGGGCCTGATCGCCGCCGTGGCGGCCGCCTTCACCCTGGCGCAGATCTTCCTCGTACACCCCGGAATGGGCCTCGGCTGGGACGAGACGGTCTACGTCAGCCAGGTCAGCGCCCACGCACCCGCCGCCTACTTCAGCGCGCCGCGCGCCCGGGGCGTGTCCTTGCTGGTCGCGCCGGTCACCCTGTGGTCCTCGTCCACCACGCTGCTCCGGGTCACTCTGGCGGTCCTGTCCGGGCTCGCCCTGTTCCTCGCCCTGCGCGCCTGGCGGGGCGTCTTCCCGGTCCGGGTGCGGGCACTCGGCGGCGCGCTGTTCGCGAGCCTGTGGATCACCCTCTTCTACGGCCCGCAGGCCATGCCCAACTACTGGGTCGCGGTCGGCGCCCTGGCCGCCACCGGCTGCTTCCTGCGCGCCCGCGCCGACCGCACCGACCACTCTGCCCTGTGGGGGCTCGCCGCGAGCGCCGCGCTCATGGCCTGGATGCGCCCCACGGACGCCCTGTGGGCCACCGCGCCCCTGCTCGTCCTCGTGGTGTTCGTACGGCGGTGGCGGCGCCCCGCGGTGCTGATCGCACTCGTGGCCGGGCTGGCCGCCGGGGCCGCCGAGTGGATCACCGAGGCCTATGTCGCCGACTACGGAGGGCTCCTGGGGCGCCTGGCCGAGGGCTCCCGGATCCAGGGCGGCCTGGGCTGGGACCTCGCCGTCGCCGACCAGCTGCGCAGCCTCGCCGGGCGCGCCCTGTGCCGCCCGTGCACCGGCCCGCTGCCCAACCCCGCGGTGACCGCCTGGTGGTTCGCGCTGCCGCTGTTCGCCGTGCTCGCGGCGTTCGTCGCGGTCTGGCACGGCCGCCCGGCCCGCACCCTGGTGCCGCTGGTCTGCGCCGCGACCGCGGCCTTCCCCTACCTCTTCCTCATCGGCTACGCCGCGCCGCGCTTCCTGCTCCCCGCCTACGCTCTGCTCGCGATCCCGGTCGCCGACGCCCTCCTCCAACTGGTGACCGCGTCCGACGGCCGGTGGCGGCCGGTCGCCGCGATGCTGGTGGCGCTCGGGCTGGCCGGTCATCTGGCGGTGCAGTACACGGTCCTGCACCGCACGGTGGCCCGTACCGTCGCCGACCGCCGGGGCTGGTCCCGCACCGCGGCCGAGCTGCACCGGCTGGGTGTCCGGCCGCCCTGTGTGCTCACCGGGAACGAGTCCGTCCCCATCGCCTTCTACACCGGCTGCTCCTCGGCGGCCATCAGCGGCAGCAACGCCAACACCACCGCCGCCGCCCTCACCCGCACAGCTGTGCGGCAGCCCGTCGCGTATCTGGGCACCCCGTCGGGCCGCCCGCCGTCGTACGCCCATGGCTGGGCCGCCCACTCCTTCGGCGGGATCCGCCTCTATCTGTCGCCCCGGACCGTCCCCACGAAGGCCCCGGGCGGGCGCCGATGACACCGCGTACGACACCGACCGCCCCTACGACCCCGGCCAGTCCCACGAGGTCGGCCACTCCCACGACCCCGACCGCTCCTACGGCGCCGGGGCCGCCGACCACCGCGCAGGCGGCCCCCGTGGCCCCCGCGCCCACCGCCACCCCGAAGCCGACACCCGCCCCAAGGCCGACACCCGCCCCCACAGGGACGCGCCCCCCGTGGACACGCGCCCCCTGGGGAGCCGCGGTCACCCTGGTGGTGCTGTCGGGCACCGCGCTCCTCGTCGGGCGCCACTGGACCGCGGTCGAGGCGGGTGCCGCCCGGCTCGCGGGCGCCGACCCCGGCTGGCTGCTGTTCGGGGCGGCGGCCGCCATGTCCACCTGGGGCTGCTCGGCGATCGCCCAGCAGGGCGCGGTGGCCGATCCACTGCCCGGCGGACGGCTGGTGGCCGCGCAGTTCGCCGCCTCCGCCGCCAACCATGTGCTGCCCGCGGGTCTCGGCGCGGGCGCCGTCAATCTGCGCTTTCTGACCCGCTGCGGACTGTCCGTGCCCCGCTCGGCGACCGCGCTCGCGGTCAAGGCCACCGCCGGGGCCGTGACCCGCGGTGTGCTGATCGCCCTCCTCGCCCTCACCGGGCCCGGACTGCTGCGTCTGCCGCCGCTGTCCGGCGCCGTCGTGGTGGCGGCGCTGCTGGTGACCGCCGCGCTCCCGCTGCTCCTGCTGTCCGGGCGGTTGCGACGGGCCGTGCGGGCTGTGGCGGCGGACGTCGGTGCCGTGCACCGGCTGCCCGGCCGGGCAGCCGCCCTCTGGGGCGGATCCCTGGCCTTCGCCTCGCTGCACGCCCTGGTGGTCGTCGCGGTCAGCCGCTCCCTGGGGCTGCCCGTGCCCCCGGGGCGGGTGGCGCTGGCCTATCTCGTGGCGAGCAGCGCGGCCGTCCTGCTGCCCACGCCCGGCGGCATCGGTTCCCTGGACGCCGCGCTCGCCTTCGCGCTCACCCTCGCCGGGGTCCCGGGCAGCGCGGCGGCCTCCGTGGTCATCGGCTACCGGCTGCTGGCGGTGTGGCTGCCGCTGCTGCCCGGTCTGCTCGTACTCGCCGTGCTGCTGCGCCGCAAGGCCCTGTGAGCCGTGGCCCGTTCCCTCGTGCACGTCCCGGCGCCGTACGTCGTCGTCATCCCCGGACCCCCGCCTTCGCCGCCCGCCGCGACCGCAGCAGTTCCAGGGCGAGGGGGAGCACCGAGACCGCCACGACCAGCGCGATCACCGGCAGCAGATACCGGTCCACATTCGGCACCGACGAGCCGAGGGCGTATCCGGCGAGTGTCAGACCGAGGCTCCACAGCAGGCCGCCCGCCACCTGCCACACGGTGAAGGTCCGTACGGGCACGCGCAGCGCCCCGGCCATCGGATTCAGCACCGTGCGGACCACGGGGACGAAGCGGGCCAGGACGATCGCCTTCGCGTGTCCGTACCGCTCCAGCAGCTCTTCGGCGCGCTGTGCGCCCTCGTGCAGCCGGGCCGAGCGGCTGCGGGCGAGCAGCGCGCCGCCCGCCCTGCGCCCCAGCAGATAACCGCACTGGGACCCGGCGAGCGCCCCCGCGGCCGCCGCGACGAGCAGGGCGGGCAGCGACAGTTTCACCCCGTGCTGCCCGGACCCCGTGCACAGCAGGCCCGCCGTGAAGAGCAGGGAGTCGCCGGGCAGGAAGAAGCCGATCAGCAGGCCCGTCTCGGCGAACATCACCACACCCACCCCGAGGACGCCGAAGGCCGCCAGCAGGGACTGGGCGTCCAGCACATTCACCGCGAGCGTGCCCGGGGAGAGGGGAGTGGCCATCGTCGGGAGCCTTTCCGTGCGGGGAGCGGGCGGCGCGACGGGCGCCGCCCGGCAGTTGACGACAAGCGGGAGGGGGAGGGAGAGGCGGTCACAGGTGCCCAGGAGGCCGTGACCGCGAGGGAGACCATGACCGGGACGGAGACCGAGGCCGCCCCGGAGACCGTGGCCGCAACGGAGGCGGCGGGCCGCTCAGCGGGCGGCGGACGCACCCGAGATGACAGCCGCTCAGGCGACGGCGAGGGAGACCTCCGTCGACTTGATCAGGGCGACGACCGCGGAGCCGGGCAGCAGGCCGAGGTCCTCCGCGGCGTCCCGGGTGATCGCGGCCGTCAGGGTGCCGCCGGTGATCGCGACCTTCACCGCCGCCATCGCCGCACCCGGGGTGACGCCCTCGACGGTGCCCGGCAGCTGGTTGCGGATGGACACACCCGTCACCGCGGCCGTCGCGAGCGCCACTTCGGTGGACTTCACCAGGGCGTACACCGCGGCTCCCGGTACGAGCTCCAGCTCGTCGACGGCCTCCGCGGTGACCGCCGCCGTGATCTCCTGGCCTCCCGTCAGCCTCACCTTGACGGCCGCCATCACCTCGCCGGGGATCACGGACGTGACGGTGCCGGGAATCCGGTTGCGGATGCTCAGGTTCATGGGCGCGCCTCGCGGAACGTGGGGGGCACAGGGAACAGGGCGGTACGGGGCCCTGGGCTTCCCTTCCGACGGACCCACGGTAGCCGCAGTCGCGGGCGGTGCCCGTGCGGCGCGTCAGGCCGGATAGGCGTGCGTCTGCGCGGCCTTGACGGCCGCCCACACCGCGGCGCCCGGCCGGAGGCCGAGTTCGGCCGCGGCGGCGGTGGTCAGGTCGGCGGTCAGGGACAGTTCGCCGGTGAGGCCGACGCGGATCAGGGCGCCGTGCGTTTCGAGGCCCGCCACCTCGCAGCGCCACCGGTTCCGCGCACTGCTGCCGCCGGGCCGCTCCCCGTGCAGGGTGACGGCGTTCGGGGGGAACGCCACGAAGACGGGACCGGAGAGCACCTCCGTGACGGTGACCGCGGGGCCGGTGTCGAGCCGTACGGTGTGGCCCTCGGCCCGCCCCCGGTAGAGGTTCAGGCCCACCAGCTGCGCGATGTAGTCGGTGCGGGGGCGGCGGGCGATGTCGGCGGGGGTGCCCTCCTGCACGACCCGGCCCCGCTCGATCACCACCAGCCGGTCGGCGAGCACCATCGCGTCCAGTGGATCGTGGGTGACCAGTACCGCGACCGCCTCGAACTCGTCGAGATGGCGGCGGAGCTGGGCGCGTACATCGAGCCGGGTCCGGGCGTCGAGCGCGGCGAGCGGCTCGTCGAGGAGCAGCAGCCGGGGGCGGATGGCCAGGGCGCGGGCCAGGGCGACGCGCTGGGCCTGGCCGCCGGAGAGCGCCCGGGGCTTGGCAGCCGTGTGTTCGGCGAGGTCCAGTCGCTCCAGCCAGGCGGCGGCCTGACGGCGTGCCTCCGCGCGGGAGGCGCCCCGGCAGCGCGGGCCGAAGGCCACGTTGTCCAGCGCCGACAGATGCGGGAAGAGCAGATAGTCCTGGAAGACCACGCCGACCGGGCGGGACTCGGGCGGGGTGCGGTCCAGGGCCCTGCCGTCCAGCCGGAGATGGCCATCGGAGAGGGGGACCAGCCCGGCGAGCGCGCGCAGCGCGGTGGTCTTGCCCGCGCCGTTCGGGCCGAGCAGGGCGACGACGTCTCCGGGCGCGGCGGCCAGCGCGAGGTCCAGGCGGAAGGCACCGCGGTCGACCACGAGACGGGCGTCCAGGCCGTCCTCGCGTACGCCGTCCTCCCGGGCGGCCGTGCTGCCGTGGATGTCGGTCATCGGGGGCCCGTCCGCGTTCTGGGATGCGTGCTCGGATGCGTGCTCGGATGTGTTCCCGGGTCTCCTGGAAGGGGCTCCGCGGGTGTCGCCCCGGGCCCGCTCCAGGTCGTCGTACGGCCGCTCATGCCGCCGTCATCCAACGGTCCCGCAGCCCCGCCAGGACCGCGATCGACACGGCCAGCAGCACCAGGCTCAGGGCGATGGCGGCCGCCGGGTCGCTCTGGAGCGCCAGATAGACGGCCAGCGGCATGGTCTGGGTGCGGCCGGGGAAGTTGCCCGCGAAGGTGATGGTGGCGCCGAACTCGCCGAGCGCCCGCGCCCACGCCAGCACGGATCCGGCCGCGACACCCGGCGCGACCAGCGGCAGGGTGACCCGGCGGAAGGCGGTGAAACGGGAGGCGCCGAGCGTCGCGGCCGCCTCCTCGTAGCGCGGGTCGGCGGCCCGCAGCGTGCCCTCCACGCTGATGACCAGGAAGGGCATCGCCACAAACGCCTCCGCCACCACCACCCCGGCCGTGGTGAAGGGCAGCGTGATCCCGAACGACGCGTCCAGCCACTGGCCCACCACCCCGTTGCGTCCGAGCGCCAGCAGCAGCGCCACACCGCCCACCACCGGGGGCAGGACGAGCGGAAGGGCCACCAGGGCCCGCACCAGCCGCCGCCCCGGAAAGTCCGTACGGGCCAGCAGCCAGGCCAGCGGCACCCCGAGGACCAGGCTCACCGCGGTGGCCGCGGTCGCGCTCACCAGGGACAGCTGAAGGGCCTGCCACACCGCCGTACTGGTCAGCTGCGTCGGCAGGGAGCGCCAGGGGGCCCGTATCAGCAGCGCCGCCAGCGGCAGCAGCAGAAACGCCAGACCGGCCAGGGCGGGCAGCAGCAGCGGCAGCGGCACCCGTGTCCCGGGGACACGCCCGCGCCGCGGACGGCCCGCACGGGGGCCGTCCGCGGCGGCGGAGGTGCCGGTGCGGGTCACGGCTGGAGGAACCCGGCCTCGGTCAGCACGCTCCGGCCCGCGGGGGACTCCACCAGGGCGATGAACGCCTTGGCGGCCTCGGCGTTGGGCGCGTTCTTCAGCTGGACGATCGGGTAGTCGTTGACGGCCTTGGCCGACTCGGGGAACTCCACGCCCTGCACCTTGTCACCCGCGGCCTTCACATCGGTCTTGTAGACGACCGCCGCGTCGGCCTCCTTCAGCTCCACCTTCGTCAGGGCGCTCTTGACGTCCTGCTCGTACGACACCGGCGTGAGCTTCAGCTTGCTGGCGTCCAGCGCCTTCTGCGCGGCGGCACCGCACGGCACGGTCTTGTCGCACAGCACCACCTTCAGCTTCGAACCGGTGAGGTCCTTCAGCGAGGAGACCTTGCCCGGGTTGCCCGGCAGGGTGGCGATCTCCAACTGGTTGCGGACAAAGGTGACGGGCGTGCCGACCGCGTCCTTCTTGTCCGTCACGATGGCCATGGTCTTGGGGCTGGCCGCCGCGAAGACATCGGCGGGGGCTCCGCCGGTGATGCTCGCGGCGAGGGTGTCGCTGCCGCCGAAGTTGAAGGTGACGTGCGTGCCGGGGTGGTCCTTCTCGAACTCCTTGCCCAGGGCCGTGAAGCTCTCCTTCAGGGAGGCGGCGGCGAAGACGGTGACCGTGCCGGACAGCTTCGGCGACGAGGACGCCGAGGAGTCCCCCTTGGTGGCCGAACCGGAGCCGGAGTCCGAGTCGGACGAGGAGGAGCAGGCGCTGAGGGCCACCAGCGCGGCGACCGCCGTACCGGCCACCTGCACCATCCGGCGACTGCTGCGTGCGGAACGGGTCATCTCGGGTCCACTCCCTCTGGTCGTCGCGGAAGAGATCCCCCCGGGACCCTTCCAGTACGCCGATCATACTGACGCGGATACCAGCCCGAAGTCTGCTGTGGCATCGCATGAGCCGGGTGATCGCGGGCCGGGGTGCCGCATGTGCGTTGCTACGGAAACCGCCCCGGCCGGGCTCCCGGCCCGGACGGGGCGTCAGGCGCGGTCGATGTGCACATTGGTCGACTTCACCCGGGCCGTGGCCTCCATCCCGACCTCCAGGCCGAGTTCCTCCACCGCCTCCCGGGTCAGCAGCGAGACCATCCTGTGCGGGCCCGCCTGGATCTCCACCTGGGCGGCCACATCGCCCAGTTTCACGGCGGTGACGATCCCGGAGAAGGCGTTGCGGACGGAGGTGTACGAGGGGGCGCCCTCCTCGCCGGTGCCGCCGCGCGCCAGCTCCACCGAGAACGCGGCCAGGTCCCTGCCGTCGACGACCCGGCGGCCGTTCTCGTCCCGGTGGGTCGCCACCCGGCCCGCGTCCGCCCACCGGCGCGCGGTGTCCGGGCTCACCCCCAGCAGACGTGCGGCCTGCCCGATTGTGTAGAGCTGCATGGCCGCAACCCTAGGGCCTCTCGTTGGGATCAGGCCGGGCTCGCGGGCCCTGGCCCCGCGCCTGGCGGCGTTGTCGTCGGTTGCCATGGCTCCGCCATGTCGCCCTCCTCCGCCTTGCGATGCACGGCACCAGACCCCGCTCCCTGATTCGGCCCGATCCCAACGAAAGACCCTAGGCGCCCCGGTAGCCCGACCGGACCACGGCCCGTGAGGCCAGGCCGGTCGGATCCGCGGAAACCGGAGTGACCCTCTCCGCCCGCATGGCAGGATCCCACCCCATGGAGGCGTCCTGGGCGGTGCGGAGCGTGCGCGCGGCGGTGTTCGCCGTCGTGTGCGTGCTGCTCGCCGCCGGGGGCCACACCCTGGCCACCGGCGCGATGCCCGCGCCGCGGACGGACACCGCCGCCGTCCTGGCCGTGTTCGCGGGCAGCGCCCTGCTCGCGGGACGGGAGCGCTCGCTGCCCGGCATCGGCCTCGCCATGCTCCTCGTCCAGGGCGGACTGCACCTCGCCTTCGACGCCGGCCGACCGCCGGGCACCGGCACCAGCACCGGGCTGCCCATGTCGATGAACATGCCCGCGTCCGTGAACGTGCCCGCGCCCATGACCATGCCGGGGATGCCGCACGCCCTCCACCTGACCGCCGCCCCGCATGTGCCCGTCCCCTCGGCGGCCATGGCCTCCCACGCGGTCGCCGCGCATCTGGCCACCGCTCTGCTCGCCGCCTGGTATCTGCGGTGCGGCGAGGCCGCCCTGTGGTCGCTGCTGCGCAGGGCCGCGGCCCGTCTCCCGCGTCTCATCGCCCCGTGCCGCCCGGCCCCGTTGCCCGCTCGCGGCACCCCCCGGCGGCCGTACGCCCACCAGCGCCGCCCCCTCCGGCAGGCGCTGTTCCGCCATGCGCTGCCCCGGCGCGCACCGCCCAGATGGCCCCGTACCCGACCCGAACCCGCGAACCGCATCCCGCACGAGTACGGAGCACCACCACCCATGCCCACCCCGCGTACCATCCTGCGCCGCACCGGCACCGTCACCGCGCTGACCGCGGCCGGACTCCTCGCCGCGGCCGGTGCCGCCTCCGCGCATGTCACCGTCCACCCCGGCAGCTACGCCAAGGGCGCCACCGACGGCGTCCTGACCTTCCGCGTCCCCAACGAGGAGGACACCGCCGCCACCACCAAGGTGCAGGTCTTCCTGCCCGCCGACCACCCCGTCCTCGGTGTGCTGGTCACCCCCGAGCAGGGCTGGACCTCGCAGGTCACCACCACCAAGCTGAAGAAGCCGATCAAGACCGACGACGGCACCATCACGGACGCCGTCTCCGAGATCACCTGGACCGGCGGCCGTATCCGCCACGGCCAGTACCAGGACTTCCATGTCGCCTTCGGCCAACTGCCCGACGACACCGGCCAGCTGGCCTTCAAGACGCTCCAGACCTACTCCGACGGCAATGTCGTCCGCTGGATCGAGGAGACCCCCAAGGGCGGGGCGGAACCGGAGAACCCCGCGCCGGTCCTCGCGCTGACGGCCAAGGGGACGGCGGAGGGCACGGCGGACGGCGGTGCCCCCGCGGTGTCCGCCGGTGGCGGCGGCAGCACCGGAGAGCAGGCCGAGAGTGCCCCCAAGGCGGCCTCCGAGAAGGACTCCACCGCCCGTGGCCTCGCCGTCACGGGTCTGGTCGCCGCCGTTCTCGGACTGGCCGCCGCGGGCTTCGCACTCGCCCGGAACCGCGGGCGTGGCAACGAGAGCGCCGCAGCCGCCGAGTGACCCGGCCCCCGCCCCGCCGCCGACACTGGTCCTCGTCGGCGGCGGAACGGGGAACCCGCGCTCACCGAAGGCTCCTTGGCGGCGCCCCCCGTGCCGCCCCTCAGTGGCCCGGCACCGGCTCCCGGTCCAGGCGGATGTCCTGGCTCGACAGGGTCATCGGGGACGAGGAGAAGGCGCGCAGCCGGATGCGGACACCCGGCTTCGGGAGTACGAAGCTGCCGTCCGGCGCCTGGATCCGGTAGCTGGCCGTCGTATGCCCCGGGATGGTCGCGGGGCCTTCGAGCACCTTCCACCAGCGGCTCACGCCCTGCCCGGTGGTGAGGATGAAATGCGGATCGAGGGTAGCGTCACCGCCGTTGCGGACCTGCACCCTCAGCGTCCTGATCGTCAGGGGTGTACGGGAGTCGGCCGCCGCCCGCATGTGCAGGGGTGGCCGCCCGGTGGCCGCCACGGCCACGGCCACCAGTGACGGAGCCACCACGGCGGCTGCCAGCACCGCCCGGGCCGTCCGCCGCCCGTGCAGCAGCCGGGGCTGCCAGGCGGTGGTGAAGGCCGTGGGCGGCACGGTCACCGCGGCCGCCAGCCACAGCGGTGTCATCAGCAGGTAGTAGCCGTCCTGCGAGCGGGTCGAGAGGAAGAAGGCGCACCACGGCAGCACGGTCGCCGCCGGACCCAGCCGCCGCACGAACAGCACGAACAGCACCAGCAGGCCCGCCGCCAGCAGCATTCCGGCATGCGCGTACCAGCTCAGACGGTCGCTGCCGTCGGTGTAGTACAGCGAGATCCCGACCAGGCCCTGTCCGTGCAGCACCGCGCCCTGGGTGAGCGGCAGCACGATGCCCGAGATCCAGTTCCGCGGTTCGCTCACGATGAAGTAGGCGTTGATCAGCAGCCAGGTGCCGGCCGCGATGGCGACGATGCGTCCCACCGCCGCGGCCGCCCCCCGCGCCCCCAACTCCCCGCGGCGCAGCGCGTAGACACCGGCGAGCAGGAACGGCGCCAGGAACCAGGGGAGTTGCTGGGCGGCACAGGCCGCGCCCAGACATGCGGCCCGTGCCCAGTCCGCCGGACCGCCCGCCCCCATCCGCGTCCAGCGCACCACGACCGGGATCAGGAACGCGAGCGCCACCACGGCCGGATAGCCGAGCCGGGCGTACGCCGGGACCAGACCCAGGCCCAGACAGACCAGGGTGGCCGCGGAACGCCACGGCGTCGGCAGCATCTTCCACATGACGACCGCGCCGAGCACGATCGCGGTCGTGGTGACCAGGTTCTCCGGCAACGCGGCATGGCCGATCCACAGCAGGGGAGCGGTCAGCAGCGCCGTCAGCGGCGGATAGCCGTAGGTGAAGTCGTAACCGCCCGTCACCGTCGGGGTGTAGGCGATTCCGGGCCCCCACAGCCAGGGCCACGACTGCCCGTAGACCGGGTGGCCGTGCAGCAGTGCGCGGGCGGCCTGGGTGGTGAGGATCGACTCGTCGCTGAAGTCGTGCTTCACGGCCAGGGTGCAGTAGGCCAGTGTGACCGCCGTCACCAGGACGACGAGATCCAGCCGCGCCAGTGACCTGCTGCGCCGCACCACCAGGGTGAGGACACCGCTGACCAGGATCGACGCGTAGCACAGGGTGATGACCGCGGCGATGGCCAGCTGATGGCTGGCGGCCGATGTCCAGGTGTCACGGGTCCCGATGAACAGGCTGATGGTCGCAAGCAGCGTCAGGATGCGATGCCACTGCGCGGGATTCTGTTCCGGTTCGTCCGGCGCCACGAAGGGACGCAGACGCATCCATCGCCCGCTTGTCGTGGGCCTCACTTCTGCCAACTGCACGAGACGGAACATAGGCGGACCGGATGAACGCCGACCTCCCGGACGTGAAGAGTCCGGTGTGAGGGCAGTAAGAACTACCTGTACGGAGGTGTGCCGACTGGTGGCATACGCGCCATCGCGCCGACATCACTCGGGCCGTGATCCGTGTCGCTGTTGGGCCGAACGGGTGACCATGCGTAAGAATTGCCCGGTGCAGACGATGAGTGCGAGCCAGCGGGGAGGGCCGGTGAACAGCCACGATGTCACCGACGAACAGTGGGAAGGGCTCGCTCAGGTCGTTCCGTTGCGTGGCCGGGACGCCTGGCCGTCAGCCGTCGACCACCGGTCCATAGCGCCCGAGGCGCCGACCGAGACGCGCCGCCGCTTCGTCGTGCTGCGGGTCAATGTGTTCGCGGACGCCCGCGATGTCGCCGAGACCCTGATGGCGGGGATCCCCGTACTGCTCGACCTCACGGGCGCCGAGACCGAGGTCGCCAAGCGGGTGCTCGACTTCAGTACCGGTGTGGTCTTCGGCCTCGCCAGCGGGATGCACCGGGTCGACCGCAATGTCTTCCTGCTGACCCCGGCCGGAACCGAGGTGCGGGGTCTGATCGAGGGCGCGGAGGTCCCGGGCGTCTGAGGGCGGGGGCCGCTTACGGCCCCGGCCCGACGGCGTACGCCAGGTGGACGGAACCGTTGACGCACCCCGTTGACGTGCCGTGTCGACGTGCCGCGTCGATGTGCCGCCGCCCTCGTCGCCCGATCGTAGGAAGAGCCGGAGGGCGGAACGGTTCGCCCGGGGTGCGGGACCCTACGGTCCCGGTCATGACCGCCTCGCCAGTGCTGTTCGTGCCGGACCTGACCGGGGGCACCGATCCGCTCCCGGACCGGGTCGGCAGCGCAGAACCCAGCCCGAACCGCCCCCGCCTCACCGAACTGCGGCTGTCCGCGTTCGCCGGGCACCGGGGGGCCGCTTTCGGGCTCGGTCCGCTCACGCTCTTCACCGGGCCCAGCGGCTCCGGGAAATCCCGGGCGCTCCAGGCCTACGAGGCGCTGGCCCGGCTCGGCGGCGGCGCCGGTCTTGAGGAGGCGTTCCCGCACCCGTCGGCCTGTGTGCCCGAGCAGGCGCGGCCCGACGCCCAGCGGCGCCGCGGTTTCCGTATCGGCTGCACGGCCGACGGACCCGAAGGGCCCGTCCGGCTGGACCTCGCCGTACAGGCCGAGCCCGAACTGCGCATCGTCGGCGAGCGGTTGACCTCCGGTGGACTGGTCCTGCTGGAGACGGCCCTGCGTGATCCGGGCCGGACGGTGGTCCAGGCGGCCTGGCACACGGCCGGTTCGGCACCGGTCACCCGGGGGCCGCTCCCGGACGACCGGCTCGGCACCGCCCTGCTGCCGCTGCGCGTCGCGGGCACGACGGACGGCCAGCGCAGGGTGCTGGCCGCGGCCGAGCAGATGGTCGTGGCCCTGCGCTCGGTCTTCGTCTGCGACCCGCGCCCCGACCGGATGCGCACCCCCGTCGCTACGGCCGCCGGGCGGCTGCTCCCGGGCTGCGACAACCTCGCCGACGTCCTGTGGCGCACCCGGGCCGAGTGCGCCCGGCGGCACGCCCTGCTGGCGGCGGCGGTCGGGGCCGGTTGCGCGGGACGGGTCGTGGACCTGCTCGCCGAGCCGCTCGGCGACGGCCGGGTCAGGGCCCTGCTCGACCGGGGCGACGGCAGCCGGACGCCCCTGGAACTCCTGGGCGACGGCGAACTGCGCTACACGGCCCTGGCCCTGGTGCTCCTCACCGGTCCGGGTGTGCTCGACGTCGACCCGGCGGGCGAGGTGCCCGCGGCGATGCAGAACCTCACGGTGCTGGCGGACGGACTGGACCGGTGCCTGGACCCCCGGCAGGCACGGGAACTCCTGCGGCTGGCGGCGCGGATGTGCGCACGCGGCCATATCCGGCTGGTGGGTGCGGTGAGCGGGGCGCCGGGGGCGGCGGAGAGGGACGGGGTGACGGTGGTAGACCTGAGCCCGTGACACCAGAACCCGGTCCCGTACCAGAGAATCCCGATCCTGAAGCTCTCGATGTGCCGCGATTGCAGCGCCGCCTGGCCGACTTCGCCGCCGCGCGGGACTGGGAGCCCTACCACACCCCCAAGAACCTGGCGGCCGCCCTCAGCGTCGAGGCGTCCGAACTGCTGGAGATCTTCCAGTGGCTGACGCCGGAGCAGTCCGCCCGGGTGATGGACGATCCCGGGACGGCCCACCGGGTGACGGACGAGGTCGCCGATGTGCTCGCGTATCTGCTCCAACTGTGCGAGGTGCTCGGCGTCGACGCACTGGCGGCACTCGACGCGAAGATCGACCGCAACGAGAAGAGGTTCCCGGCACCGGGCTCCGACTGACCGGCTCCGGGCCTCCCTGTGTCTCCGTCCCGACCCTCGGCGATCACCTCGTTGTCACTCTCCGGAGTTATGAAGTTGTCCCGATCCCGCAGGTTGTCCACAGATTTCGGTCCAGCTCTGGCTTTTCGGCCCGTCAGCATTCACTCTGGGTAGTGGCAACGGAGTGCGGGCCAGACGCGTGGAAGCGCGTCGAGACAGAGCGGGGGCAGCGCATGGATGCAGTGCGGCTCATCGTGGCGAGCAGGCGCGCCCTGTCGGGGAGCGAAGAGGGACCGAGGATCATGGCGGAGGCGTGGCAGGCCTACGCCCTGGCGCAGGCGATCGGCAGTCGGCTCGCGGTGTCGGGGCCGCCCGAACTGCGCGGCGAGGCACTGGGGTTGACGGAGCTGGCGGGCCGGGGCTGCGGTGTCCTGGACACACCCTCCATCGACGTGACGGAACTGCGGGCGGCTCAGCTCACCGAACTCGGCGATGCGCGCAGGGCCCTCCTGGACCTCGGCACCCTCCTCGCGGAACTCGGCATGGCCCTGGTCGCGGTCGCGAGCGCGGCGGGCGACGAGGGCACCTACTGGCAGTGCATGGAGGCGATAGACGCGGCGGACGAATCCAGGGACCGGGTCAGAGAGATGCTGCGCAGACTGGCCGCCCGGGACGGCGAGATACGCGAGCGGTACCGGACGGCGGGCTGAACGCGCCCTCCGCCCGCTTCGGCCCGGCGCCCGGGCCCACGGCCGCGTCGGCGGCCGCGCGGATTTTCACCCGACCGGGTCCGCGGGGGACCGGCGGGAGCACCGGGGCCGCCCGGCGTCCGAGCGTGCAGGATGGAGGCATGGATCTCCGCATTTTCACCGAGCCCCAGCAGGGGGCGACCTACGACACCCTCCTCACCGTGGCCAAGGCCACCGAGGACCTTGGCTTCGACGCGTTCTTCCGTTCCGACCACTATCTCAAGATGGGCTCCGTGGACGGCCTGCCCGGCCCCACCGACGCCTGGATCACGCTCGCGGGACTGGCCCGTGAGACCAAGCGCATCCGCCTGGGCACGCTGATGACCGCCGCCACCTTCCGCCTCCCGGGCGTCCTCGCCATCCAGGTCGCCCAGATCGACCAGATGTCCGGCGGCCGGGTGGAACTGGGCCTGGGCGCGGGCTGGTTCGAGGAGGAGCACAAGGCGTACGGCATTCCGTTCCCGAAGGAGAAGTTCGCCCGCCTGGAGGAGCAGCTGGCGATCGTCACCGGACTGTGGGCGACGGAGGTGGGCAAGAGCTTCAGCTTCCACGGGACGTACTACGACCTGACCGAATCACCCGCGCTGCCGAAGCCCGCCCAGCCCAAGGTCCCGGTGCTCATCGGCGGTCACGGCGCGATCCGCACCCCGCGGCTGGCCGCGCAGTTCGCCGACGAGTTCAACATCCCGTTCGCGTCGATCGAGGACAGCGAGCGCCAGTTCGGACGGGTCCGGGCGGCCGCCGAGGAGGCCGGACGCGGCGCGGACGCGCTGACGTACTCGAACGCGCTGGTGGCTTGTGTCGGCAAGGACGACCAGGAGGTGGCCCGCCGTGCCGCCGCCATCGGCCGTGAGGTCGACGAGCTGAAGGCCAACGGCCTGGCGGGCACCCCCGCCGAGGTCGTCGAGAAGATCGGCCGGTACCAGGAGATCGGCTCCCGCCGTATCTACCTCCAGATCCTCGACCTCGACGACCTGGACCACCTGGAACTGATCTCCTCCCAGGTCCAGACCCAGCTGAGGTAGCCCGGCCGGTGCCGCGGTTCCGGGCCGGGGGAAACCCGGCCCGGAACGGTCGGCGCATCTGCGGGACAGGGCGGAGCGGGACGGAGAGACAGGCGCTCGCGCCCCCGAAAACTGGTGGTCAAGAGGCTTGGGTGCCGGAAGACTCGGTGCATGTTCCTGACGATCAGTACCACCGGCACGTCCGAGCGGCCGGCGACCGATCTGGGCTTCCTGCTGCACAAGCATCCCGGAAAGGCGCAGGCGTTCTCGACCTCCTACGGCACCGCGCACGTCCTCTACCCCGAGGCCGATGCCCAACGCTGCACCGCGGCGCTGCTGCTGGAGGTCGACCCGGTGGCACTGGTCCGGCGCGGCAAGGGCAAGGGCCGGGGCGGAGCACCCGATGCAGCCCTGTCCCAGTACGTCAACGACCGCCCGTACGCCGCCTCCTCCCTGCTCGCGGTGGCGCTGAGCGCCGTGTTCTCCAGCGCGATACGGGGCGTGTGCACGACCCTGCCCGAGCGCGTCGGGCAGCCGCTGCCGCTGCGCATCGAGATACCCGCGCTGCCCGCCCGGGGCGGCCCCGGACTCGTACGGCGCCTGTTCGCGCCGCTCGGCTGGGCGGTCACCGTCGAACCGGTGGCGCTGGACACCGAGTTCCCGGAGTGGGGCGACTCCCGCTGTGTACGCCTGACGGTGGAGTCGGAGACGCTGACGCTCGCCGAGGCCCTGCGTCATCTGTATGTCCTGCTTCCCGTCCTCGACGACGCCAAGCACTACTGGGTCTCGGACGACGAGGTGGACAAGCTGCTGCGGGCTGGCGAGGGCTGGCTGTCCGGCCATCCCGAGCAGAAGCTCATCACCAGCCGCTATCTCTCGCGCCGCTGGTCGCTGACCCGCCAGGCGCTGGAGAAGCTGGAGCTGGTGCGGCTCGCGGAGAGCGACGACAGCGCGGTCGAGGACATCGACAACGCGGTCGGGGCCGAGACCGAGACGGAGGAGCGGCCGACCCCGCTCGCGGCGCAGCGCCGGGACGCGATCGTCGCCGCGCTGCACGGGGCGGGGGCGGCCCGGGTCCTCGACCTGGGCTGCGGGCAGGGCCAGTTGGTGCAGGCGCTGCTGAAGGACGTGCGGTTCACGGAGATCGTGGGCATGGATGTGTCGGTGCGGGCGCTCGCCATCGCCGCCCGGCGGCTGAAGCTGGACCGCATGGGGGAGCGGCAGGCCTCGCGGGTGCGGCTCGTCCAGGGTTCGCTCGCGTACACCGACCGGCGGCTGAAGGGCTACGACGCCGCCGTACTGAGCGAGGTCGTCGAACATGTCGACCCGCCGCGGCTGCCCGCCGTGGAGTACGCCGTGTTCGGCGCCGCCCGTCCGCGGACGGTGCTGGTGACGACCCCGAACGCCGAGTACAACGTCCGCTGGGAGAGCCTGCCCGCCGGGTATGTCCGCCACAGCGACCACCGCTTCGAGTGGACCCGCGAGGAGTTCCGGGCCTGGGCGGAGAAGGTGGCCGGACGGCACGGCTACGGCGTCCGGTTCCTGCCCGTGGGTCCCGAGGACCCCGAGGTGGGCCCGCCCACCCAGATGGCCGAGTTCACGCTCACCCCGAAGGAACCGGCCCCGAAGGAACCCGCCGCGAAGGAACCCACCAAGAAGGAGGAGAAGGCCGCATGACCGGCACCCACGCCACCCCGACGGGTGACCGCCCCGAGGGGCGCGCCCTGCCCGTGACCGACCTCTCCCTGGTGGTCCTGGTCGGTGCCTCCGGTTCGGGCAAGTCCACGTTCGCCCGGCGGCACTTCAAGCCGACCGAGGTGATCTCCTCGGACTTCTGCCGCGGGCTGGTGGCCGACGACGAGAACGACCAGAGCGCGAGCCGTGACGCCTTCGACGTCCTGCACTACATCGCGGGCAAGCGCCTCGCGGCAGGCCGCCGCACGGTGGTCGACGCCACCAATGTGCAGGAGGACGGCCGCCGCCAGCTGATCGCACTGGCCCGGGAGCACGACGTACTGCCCGTCGCGATCGTGCTCGACATTCCGGAGGAGGTGTGCGCCGAGCGCAACGCGGCCCGCACCGACCGGGCGGACATGCCCCGCCGGGTCATCCGACGCCACATCCGCGAACTGCGCCGTTCCCTGCGCCAGTTGGAGCGCGAGGGCTTCCGTAAGGTGCATGTCCTGCGGGGCGTGGCGGAGGTGGAGGGCGCCACGGTCGTCACCGAGAAGCGCTTCAACGACCTGGCCCATCTCACCGGTCCCTTCGACATCATCGGTGACATCCACGGCTGCTCCGCCGAACTGGAGGCCCTGCTCGTGGCGTTGGGGTACGCCGACGGTGTGCACCCGGAGGGCCGGACCGCGGTCTTCGTCGGCGACCTGGTCGACCGGGGCCCGGACAGCCCGGGTGTGCTGCGCCGGGTGATGTCGATGGTGGCGTCCGGCAACGCGCTGTGCGTTCCGGGCAACCACGAGAACAAGCTCGGCCGCCATCTGCGCGGCCGCAATGTCCAGCACACCCACGGCCTGGCCGAGACCGTCGCACAGCTTCAGGGCGAGAGCGAGGAGTTCCGCCGGGCGGTGGGGGAGTTCATCGAGGGTCTGGTCAGCCACTACGTCCTCGATGGCGGACGGCTGGTGGTGTGCCACGCGGGGCTGCCGGAGAAGTACCACGGCCGCACCTCGGGCCGGGTCCGCTCGCATGCGCTGTACGGCGACACCACGGGGGAGACCGACGAGTTCGGCCTGCCCGTGCGCTACCCCTGGGCGGAGGACTACCGGGGCCGGGCGGCCGTGGTCTACGGGCACACCCCGGTCCCCGAGGCCACCTGGCTGAACAGCACGATCTGCCTGGACACCGGTGTGGTCTTCGGCGGCAAGCTCACCGCGCTGCGCTGGCCGGAACGGCAGCTGGTCGACGTACCGGCGGAGCAGGTCTGGTACGAGCCGGTCCGGCCGCTGCGCAGCGAGGCGCCCGGCGGCCAGGACGGACGGCCGCTGGACCTCTGCGATGTGCAGGGCCGCCGGGCCGTGGAGACGCAGTACGCGGGCCGGGTCGCGGTCCGCGAGGAGAACGCTGCGGCGGCGCTGGAGGTCATGACCCGCTTCGCGGTGGACCCGCGGCTGCTGCCGTATCTGCCGCCCACCATGGCGCCGACCGCGACCAGCCGCGTCGAGGGCTATCTCGAACACCCGGCCGAGGCGTTCGCGCAGTACCGGGAGGACGGGGTGGCGCGCGTCGTGTGCGAGGAGAAGCACATGGGCTCGCGGGCGGTGGCGCTGGTCTGCCGGGACGCCGCAACGGCACGGAAGCGCTTCGGGACCGGCGACGCGTCCGGCGGCGCGTCCGACGGTGGTGAGGGACCCACCGGAGCGCTGTACACCCGCACCGGACGCCCCTTCTTCGACGACGGCGCGGTCACCGAGGAGATCCTCGGCCGGCTGCGCGCGGCGGCCGGTGCGGCGGGTCTGTGGGAGGAGCTGGAGACGGACTGGCTGCTGCTGGACGCCGAGTTGATGCCGTGGTCGCTCAAGGCCTCCGGGCTGCTGCGTTCGCAGTACGCGGCGGTGGGCGCGGTGTCCGGGGCGGTGTTCCCGGGCGCGCTGGCCGCACTGGAGGCCGCGGCGGGACGGGGCGTGGAGGTGGGGGATCTGCTGGCGCGCCAGCAGGCCCGGGCGGCGGACGCGTCGGCGTTCACGGCGGCCTACCGCCGCTACTGCTGGCCCACCGAGGGCCTGCGGGGCGTCCGGCTGGCCCCCTTCCAGCTGCTGGCGGTCCAGGGCCGCAGCCTCGCGGCGCTGCCGCACGACGAACAACTGGCGCTGATCGACCGGCTGGTCGAGCACGACGGAAGCGGTCTGCTCGCCACGACCCGTCGGCTCCACGTCGACACCGGCGACCCCGAGTCGGTCCGGGCGGGCATCGACTGGTGGCTGGAGATGACCGGGCGCGGCGGTGAGGGCATGGTCGTCAAGCCGGTCCAGGCGGTGGTGCGCAGCGCGGAGGGCCGTCTGGTGCAGCCGGGCATCAAGTGCCGCGGCCGGGAGTACCTGCGGATCATCTACGGCCCCGAGTACACGCGCCCGGAGAACCTGGCCCGGCTGCGCGGCCGCTTCCTGAACCACAAGCGCTCCCTCGCGCTGCGCGAGTACGCCCTCGGCCTGGAGGCCCTGGACCGGCTCGCGGAGGGCGAGCCACTGTGGCGGGTCCACGAGGCGGTGTTCGGGGTCCTGGCACTGGAGTCGGAGCCGGTGGACCCTCGCCTCTGACGACCACCGCGGCGGCCCTCCAGTCCCGGAGGGCCGCCGCGGCCGTGCGTCCTGGGCGGCCGTGCCCCGGCCGTCACGGCCCCGTGCCGCGGGCGCCCCCGCTCCGGCCGTCATGGCCTTGTGTCGCGGGTGCTCCCGCACCGCCCGTCGCGGCTCTGTGCCCCCGGCGTCCCCGCCCCGCCCGTCATGGCCTTGTGCCCCGGACGCCCCCGCTCCGGCCGTCATGGCCCTGCGTCCCGGACGCTTCCGCCCCACCCATCACGCCCCCGCGCCCCGGACACCCCCGCCCCCGTTCCACCGGCCCCGTGCGGCCCCCGTCCCCCTGGCCGGAGGCCCGCCCCTCACCCCACCAGCCGCAGCCGCTCCCCGCACACCCCCACCCGTACCGTCTGTCCCCAGGTCAGTTCCAGGGCGTCGCTCTCCATGCCGTCCCCGAAGGCGGTCAGCCGGTCGGATTCCACGGTGATGCGGAGCCTGGCGGAGGCCGGGAGTTCGCCCGACACCAGGGAGGTGCCGGTGGTGGGGGACGGCCAGGCCTCGCGGACGAACCACAGCAGACGCGGTTCCGCGGGACCCGGCAGCACGAGGGTGCTGCCGCGTTCCTGCCACACCGAGCGCAGCCAGCCGGTGGCGCCGGTGCCCGTGCCCACCAGTACTCCGGAGGAGGCCTGGGCCTCGACGGCACCCCTGTCGTCGTCGAGACCCAGGCGGTAGCGGGCGGTCTGGTGGCCGGAGGCGCCCAGATAGATCTCGTTGAGCGCGACGAGCCGCTGGGTGTCGTCGGCGACGGCCTCGACCATGGTGAGTTCGTCGATGCCGCCGTCGCGGGTGAGGGCGGCCGCCAGCAGGGTGGCCGCGTCCCGCGCCCGGTGCCGTACCAGCACCCCCGGATTGCGCCCGGGTTCGGTGTCGATGCCCACCACGGGCTGGCCCGCCAGGTATTTGGCGGTGTTCGCCACCAGCCCGTCCTGTCCGACCACCACGACCACGTCCTCGGGCGCGAACAGGAAGCGGTCCAGATCGCCCCGCTCCACCCGGGCCTGACGCCAGGTCAGCGGTACCGCGGCCGCCACCTCGGCCAGCGCCTGCTGCGCCCGCCGGTGCCGGGCCGCCACCTCGTCGAGGGACCGCCCCCGGGACTCCAGGAAGAACGCGGCCTGCCCATGGGTGCCGTGCCGCGCCACCAACTCCTCGTACTCGGTGGCGCGATGCACCAGCACCGCCCGGGGCGCGAGGCTCACGCCCGCTCTCCCGAGGGTCCGCCCAGCCGGGACAGCAGCCCGGTGAGCACGTCCGGCGACACGGTCACACTGTCGATGCGCGGCAGGTTCTCGGCCAGCCGGGTGCCCGTCAGCGCGTGCAGTGTGGCGATGTCCACGTCCGCGTGCACCCGCAGCCAGGCCGCCTGCGCCTGGGCCCGCGCCTCACCGACCGCGCGGGCGCCCTCGGCCTCCGCGCGGGCGAGCCGTACGGACCGGGCGGCCTCCGCCTCGGCGAGCCGCTCGGTGCGCCGGGCCTCGGCGTCGGCCAGTTGCACCGTCCGCGCGGCCTCCGCCTGGGCGCGGACCGCGTCCGCCGCTGCCTGCTCCTCCGCCTCGCGCCGCGCGTTCGTACCGTGCTGTTCGACCAACTGCTCCTCGCGCCGGGCCAGTTCGATCTTGCTGGCCAGTTCGTTCTCGGCGATGGCGCGTTCCCGTTCGACGGCCACGGCGCGGCGCTCGTAGGTCGCCCGGTCGGCGTCCTGCTGGATGCGCTCCCGCGCCGGGGTGCGCAGCGCCCGCTCCACCTCGGGTTCCGGGCGCAGCGCCATCACCCGGACCGCGACGACCTCGATACCGGTCGCGGGCAGCCGGGGTTCGGCGGCGAGTCCGGCCGCGACCCTCTCCCGTACCGCGGCGACACCGTCGACGAGGGCCTCCGAGAGCGGTGTGCGGGCCAGCACGTCCAGCGCGTGCTGCTGGGCCGTCTCCGTCAGGAGTGTGGAGAGCTGCTCCAGCGGCGCGCCCCGCCAGACACCGGTGTCCGGGTCGATGGAGAAGTCCAGGCGCTCCGCGGCGACGGCCGGGTCGCTGATCCGGAAGGTGACCGTCGCCTGCACCGCGATGTCCTGGAAGTCGGCGGTGCGGGCGCGGAAGGTCATCGCCAGCTCGCGGTCCTCCACCGGTATCTCGGACAGCGCCGCGGTCAGTGAGCGGTACCAGAAGCTGAGCCCGGGTCCGTCGTGGACCAGTCGGCCCGCCCGGTGGTGCCGGATGTGGACGTTCGGCGCCCCGCGGAGATGACGCCAGCCGAAGCGGCGGGTGATGTCGGCCATGTGTGAGCCCCCTCGTTCAGGGCTCCTGGTGCCCCGAGTCGTCCACGGGCCGGGGCCCGCGGTCAGCCGTGTGATCCGTGTGATCCGTAGGCCCGTCGTCGGACGGACCTCGTTTCTCGTCATGCAGACGATAAGCGTGGACGCGTCTTATCGTCAAGGGGACGAAATCGGCTCGTGGTCTTCGGTGAAGGGGCTCGGGAGCCCCCGGCGCAGGGAAACGGCGCGGTTCTGGGGGAACGAAGGGTGAACACGCGCCCGAATGGTCAGGATGGAGGCATGGGATTCCATGTCGACTCCGAGGCCGGGAAGCTGCGCCGGGTGATACTCCACCGGCCGGATCTCGAACTGAAACGGCTCACGCCCAGCAACAAGGACGCGCTCCTCTTCGACGATGTGCTCTGGGTGCGCCGGGCCCGCGCCGAGCACGACGGTTTCGCCGATGTGCTGCGCGACCGCGGGGTCGAGGTCCATCTCTTCGGCGACCTGCTCACCGAGGTCCTGGAGTTCCCGGCGGCCAGGACCCTCGTCCTGGACCGGGTCTTCGACGAGAAGGAGTACGGGCCGCTCGCCACCGACCATCTGCGCGCCGCCTTCGAGGCCCTGCCCGCCGCGGAACTGGCCGAGGCCCTCGTCGGCGGCATGACCAAGCGGGAGTTCCTGGAGGTCCACCCGGAGCCGACCTCCGTGCGGTTCCATGTCATGGATCTCGACGACTTCCTGCTCCGCCCCCTCCCCAACCACCTCTTCACCCGCGACACCTCCGCCTGGATCTACGACGGTGTGTCCATCAACGCCATGCGCTGGCCCGCCCGGCAGCGCGAGACCATCCACTTCGAGGCGATCTACCGGCACCATCCGCTCTTCCGCGACGAGGACTTCCATGTCTGGTCGCGGGGGCAGGCGGACTACCCCTCCACCATCGAGGGCGGTGACGTCCTGGTCATCGGCAACGGCGCGGTGCTGATCGGGATGAGCGAGCGGACCACGCCCCAGGCCGTGGAGATGCTCGCCACCAAGCTCTTCGCCGCGGGCTCGGCACGCTCCATCGTCGCGCTCGACCTCCCCAAGCGGCGCGCCCTGATGCACCTCGACACCGTGATGAGCATGGTGGACGCGGATACCTTCACCCAGTACGCGGGCCTCGGCATGCTCCGCTCGTACACCATCGAGCCGGGCGCAGGCGACAAGGAGCTGAAGGTCACCGACCACCCGCCGGAGCACATGCACCGGGCGATCGCCGCCTCGCTGGGGCTGAGCGAGATCCGGGTGCTCACCGCCACCCAGGACGTGCACGCGGCCGAGCGGGAGCAGTGGGACGACGGATGCAATGTCCTCGCCGTCGAGCCGGGTGTCGTCATCGCCTATGAGCGCAACTCCACCACCAACACCCATCTGCGCAAACAGGGCATCGAGGTGATCGAGATCCCGGGCAGCGAGCTGGGCCGGGGCCGCGGTGGCCCCCGCTGTATGAGCTGCCCGGTGGAGAGGGACCGCATCTGAGGGAAGCTGTCCGGTGGAGGGGCGTGGCGTCCCGGGACCGGGGCGGAAGGGCGGGCCCGTATATAAATGTGGGGTATCGTATACACTTCCATTCGTCCCTCTGTTCGCCCTGCCCCTCGCACGTACCCCTGGAGCGCCCCCATGGCGACTGTCCCGACCGCCCTCGCCGGACGCCACTTCCTCAAGGAGCTGGACTTCACCCCCGAGGAGTTCCGCTTCCTGGTCGAGCTGGCGGCCGAGCTGAAGGCCGCCAAGCGGGCCGGGACCGAGACACGCCATCTGACCGGCCGGAACATCGCCCTGATCTTCGAGAAGACCTCGACCCGCACCCGCTGCGCCTTCGAGGTCGCCGCCGCCGACCAGGGCGCCCACACCACGTATCTCGACCCGGCCGGATCCCAGATCGGGCACAAGGAGTCCGTCAAGGACAGCGCCCGGGTGCTCGGCCGGATGTTCGACGCCATCGAGTATCGCGGGCACGGGCAGCAGGTGGTGGAGGAGCTGGCCGCGCACGCCGGGGTCCCGGTCTACAACGGCCTCACCGACGAGTGGCACCCCACCCAGATGCTCGCCGATGTGCTCACCATGACCGAGCACTGCGCCCGGCCGCTGACGGACATCGCCTACGCCTACCTCGGCGACGCCCGCTCCAACATGGGCAACTCCTATCTCGTCACCGGCGCCCTGCTCGGCATGGACGTCCGTATCGTCGCCCCCCGCCCGCTGTGGCCCGAGGAGGAGGTCGTCGCGGCGGCCCGGCGGCTGGCCGCCGCCTCCGGCGCCCGGATCACGCTGACCGAGGACGTGCAGGACGGCGTGCGCGGCGCCGACTTCGTCGCCACCGACGTCTGGGTGTCGATGGGCGAGCCCAAGGAGGTCTGGGACGAGCGCATCACGCTGCTCCGTCCCTACGCCGTCACCATGGACGTCCTGCGCGCCGCCGGCAACGACCAGGTGCGCTTCCTGCACTGCCTGCCCGCCTACCACGACCTCGGCACCGAGGTGGCCCGCGAGATCCACCGGCTCCACGGTCTGACCGAGCTGGAGGTCACCGACGAGGTCTTCGAGTCGGCGCACTCCCTGGTCTTCGACGAGGCGGAGAACCGGATGCACACGATCAAGGCCATTCTGGTCGCCACCCTCGCCTGACCGGCGTGCCGGCCGCCACAGCGGAACCCGGCGCCTTCCCGTACGATCCTCGACGGCCTCGGAACCACCCATTCCGCGGCCTCTCGCGCGACCCTCCCCGCACGTCCGGCACGCCTCGGCCCGCCGGGCGGGGGGAACATCCCCGGGTCGTCCCGCACCACGGAAAAGAGCACCGCCCTCATGCCCGGCAGCCCTGCCAACCGCTTCCGTATCAAATCGCCCCAGCAGCTCGTCGCCGAGGCCGGCGCCGATCTCGCGGGCCATGGCCTCAAGCGCCATATGGGACTGTTCCAGCTCGTCTGCTTCGGCGTCGGAGCGATCGTCGGCACCGGCATCTTCGTCGGACTGTCCGACTCGGTCGCCCAGGCCGGTCCCGCGGTGGTGGTCTCCTTTGTGCTCGCCGCCCTCACCTGCGTCTTCACCGCCTTCGCCTTCGCCGAGCTGGGCGGCGCCATCCCGGTCTCCGGGTCCTCGTACTCCTTCGCCTACGCGGGCCTCGGTGAGGGCACGGCCTTCCTCGTCGGCTGGTGCCTGCTCCTCGAGTACGGCGTCTCCGTGTCGGCCGTGGCGGTCGGCTGGAGCCAGTATGTGAACGAGCTGCTCTCCAGCCTCACCGGCTGGCAGCTGCCCGCGGTGCTCTCCGCCGGGCCCGGCGACGGCGGGGTGATCAACCTGCCCGCCGTGATCGTCATCGCCCTGGCCTCCGTACTCCTGGTGCGCGGTGTCCGCGAGAGCGCCCGGGCCACCGCCGCCATGGCCGTCCTCAAGCTGGCCATCCTCGTCGCCTTCTGCGCCATCGGCTTCACCGCCTTCAAGGACGGCAACCTCACCCCGTTCTCGCCCGCCGGACTCGGCGGCATCGGCGCGGGCACCACGGCCGCGTTCTTCTCGTACATCGGCTTCGACGCGATCACCACCGCCGGCGAGGAGGCCAAGAACCCCCGCCGGAACATCCCCGTCGCGATCCTGGTCTGCATCGGCCTGGTCACGGTGCTGTACTGCGCGGTCGCGCTCGCCGCGATCGGCGCCATCGGCGGCCCCGCGGTGGGCGGCCGCCCCGCCGCGCTGTCCTACGTCGTCAACCAGGTCACCGGCTCCACCATCGGCGGGGGTGTGATCGCCTTCGGCGCGGTCGTCGCCATCGCGTCCGTCGTGCTCGCCGTGATGTACGGCCAGACCCGCATCCTGATGTCGATGTCCCGCGACGGCCTCGTCCCGCGCGTCTTCGAACGGGTCTCGCCCAAGACCTCGACCCCGGTCACCGGCACCCTGATCGTGGCGGTCGTCTTCGCCGTCCCGGCCGCCTTCTCCTCGCTGGACGCGGTGGTCAACCTCTGCACCATCGGCACCCTCGCCACCATGGCCGTGGTCAATGTCGCGGTGATCACCCTGCGCCGCCGCGAGCCCGGCCTCGACCGCTCCTTCCGGGTGCCGCTCTACCCCGTGATGCCGGTGCTCGGCGTCGTCTTCTGCCTCTATCTGATGTACGAGACGGGCGCGAAGACCTGGGTGCAGTTCGCGGTCTTCCTGGTCGTCGGCGCCCTGGTCTACGCGCTCTACGGGCGTCGCCGCTCCCGGCTCGTGACCGCCTCCGTCAGCGAGGAGGACGCTGCCGCGGAACGGCAGACAGTCTGAACCACACCGCCTTGCCGGACGCGGTGGGGCGGTGACCGCAGGACGAGCTGAGGGTGCGGATCAGCAGCAGACCGCGCCCGTGCTCCTGCCAGGGATCCGTGTGCCCCGCGGCGGGCCGGGTCAGATCGCCGGGCGGCGCCGGGTCGGGGTCGTGCACCTCCACCGTGCAGCCGCCCGGCATCAGCTCCACGACCAGCTCGATCGGCCCCTCGCCCGCCGCGTGCTCCACCGCGTTCGCGACCAGCTCCGCGGTCAGCAGCTCCGCGGTGTCGCTGTCCGCCGTGTGCTCCAGCTCCGCCAGCGCCGTACGGACGAGTGCGCGGGCGACCGGCACGGCCGCGGCGGTGTGCGGCAGCGCGACGCGCCAGGAGGCGGGGGCGGGGTGTTCGTACACGGCGGATCCTTCAGGGCGCAGGCGGTCCTGCTGTCGACACGAGCATGCATGGTACGGCGCGCCCCGCGACGGACGGCCGCGGGGCATCGCCCGGGGTCTCGGCCCCCGGCGGGGGCACGACTACCCCGGATGACGGGCCGCCGCGCCCGCGGGTGCCCCTCGTTACCGGGCTGTCGACGAGGTGTGACGAGCCCGGTGACTGCCACGGCCGAGCCCCCGGCGCGGGGTCGCCCATGATGACCTATCGCGCACTCGTGACGACAGTCACGGATCAGTGATAACTTCATCACAGAGCAGCACTCTCCCCCGGAGAGCCAGTAGTGCAGACAGCCGCCCCCCCCCGACCGAGGAGGCCGCACGTCATGAGCCCCTTCACCGGCTCCGCCGCCCGCACCGCCGAGTGGCGCCACATCGGGTACACCGAGGCCGACGGCGTCGCCACGGTCACCCTGGCCCGCCCCGAGAAGCTCAACGCGCTCACCTTCGGCGCCTACGCCGACCTGCGCGATCTCCTCGCCCAGCTGTCCAGGGAGCGGTCCGTGCGCGCCCTCGTCCTGGCCGGCGAGGGACGCGGCTTCTGCTCGGGCGGCGACGTCGACGAGATCATCGGCGCCACCCTCGCCATGGACACCGCCCAGCTCCTCGACTTCAACCGCATGACCGGCCAGGTCGTCCGGGCCGTACGGGAATGCCCGTTCCCGGTGATCGCCGCCGTGCACGGGGTGGCCGCGGGCGCGGGCGCGGTCCTCGCCCTGGCCGCGGACTTCCGGGTGGCGGACCCCTCCGCCCGCTTCGCGTTCCTCTTCACCCGGGTCGGGCTGTCCGGCGGCGACATGGGCGCCGCCTATCTGCTGCCCAGGGTCGTCGGACTCGGCCATGCCACCCGGCTCCTCATGCTGGGCGAGCCGGTCCGCGCCCCCGAGGCCGAACGGATCGGACTGATCAGCGAGCTGACCGAGGAGGGCCACGCCGACGAGGCCGCCCAGGCGCTCGCCCGCCGCCTCGCCGACGGCCCCGCACTGGCGCACGCCCAGACCAAGGCGCTCCTCACCGCCGAGCTGGACATGCCGCTCGCCGCCTCCGTCGAACTCGACGCCTCCACCCAGGCCCTGCTGATGAACGGCGAGGACTACGCCGAGTTCCACGCCGCCTTCACCGAGAAGCGGCCCCCCAAATGGCAGGGGAGGTAGCCATGGAAGCGGCATCCCGGCCCCTGCGCGTCGCCGTCGTCGGCGGCGGACCCGGCGGGCTGTACGCCGCCGCCCTGCTCAAGCGCCTCGACCCGGCCCGGGAGGTCACCGTCTGGGAGCGCAACGCCCCCGACGACACCTTCGGCTTCGGGGTCGTCCTCTCCGACGAGACCCTCGGCGGCATCGAGCACGCCGACCCCGTGGTGCACGCGGCCCTGAAGGACGAGTTCGTCCGCTGGGACGACATCGACATCGTGCACCGGGGAGTGCGCCACACCTCCGGCGGCCACGGCTTCGCCGCACTCGGCCGACGGCGGCTGCTCCAGATCCTGCACGAGCGCTGCCGCTCCCTCGGCGTGGAGCTGCGCTTCCGGACAACGGCCCCGCACCCGGCCCGGCTCACCGAGGCCTACGACCTGGTGGTCGCGGCCGACGGCGTGCACAGCACCACCCGGGAGGCCTGCGCCGACGTCTTCGGGCCGTCCGTCGAGGAGCACCGCTGCCGCTACATCTGGCTCGCCGCCGACTTCGCCTTCGACGCCTTCCGCTTCGAGATCGCCGAGACCGAGCACGGCGTGATGCAACTGCACGGCTACCCCTACTCCCGCCCCGCGACCGGATCGTCCCAGGCGTCCGACGCGGGAGCCTCCACCGTCATCGTGGAGATGCGCGACGAGGTGTGGCGGGCGGCCGGATTCGCCGAACTGGACCCGGCCGAGTCGGTCGAGCGCTGCGCCAAGATCTTCGCGGACGCCCTCGGCGGCCGCCCCCTGCGCTCCAACAACTCCACCTGGACCACCTTCCGTACCGTGGTCAACGAGCGCTGGTCGCACGGCAATCTGGTGCTCCTCGGCGACGCCGCGCACACCGCCCACTTCTCGATCGGCTCCGGCACCAAACTCGCCGTGGAGGACGCGCTCGCGCTGGCCGCCTGTCTGGAGGAGCACCCCGCGCTGGGGGACGCCCTCGTCGCCTACGAGGAGGAGCGGCGCCCGGTCGTCGCCTCCACCCAGCGCGCGGCCCGGGCCAGCCTGGAGTGGTTCGAGAACCTGCGGCTCTATCTCGACCAGCCCGCCCGGCAGTTCGCGTTCAACCTGCTCACCCGCAGCCGCCGGGTCACCCATGACAATCTGCGGCTGCGCGACGCCGCCTTCACCGAGCAGGTGGAGCGCGAGTTCGGCTGCCCGCCGGGCACCCCGCCCATGTTCACCCCCTTCCGGATGCGCGGACTGACCCTGCGCAACCGGGTGGTGGTCTCGCCGATGGACATGTACTCGGCCGTGGACGGCGTCCCGGGCGACTTCCACCTCGTCCATCTGGGCGCCCGGGCGCTCGGCGGGGCCGGGCTGGTCATGACGGAGATGGTGTGCGTGAGCGCCGAGGGGCGCATCACCCCCGGCTGCACCGGGCTCTACACAGGCCGCCAGGCCGAGGCATGGCGCCGGATCACCGACTTCGTGCACACCCGGGCCCCGGGCACCGCCATCGGAGTGCAGCTCGGACACAGCGGCCGCAAGGGCTCCACCCGGCTGATGTGGGAGGGCATGGACGAGCCGCTGCCGGAGGGCAACTGGCGCCCGGTGGCCGCCTCCCCGATCCCCTACAAGCCCCGGAACCAGACCCCCCGCGAGCTGACCCGCGCCCAACTCACCGACATCCGCGAACAGTTCGCCTCCTCCGCCTGGCGCGCCGCCCGCAGCGGCTTCGACCTGCTCGAACTGCACTGCGCCCACGGCTATCTGCTCTCGGGCTTCCTCTCGCCCCTGACCAACCGGCGCACCGACGCCTACGGCGGCACCCTCGCCCGGCGGCTCCGCTTCCCGCTGGAGGTCTTCGACGCCGTCCGGGCGGTGTGGCCAGAGGAACGGCCCATGACGGTACGGATCTCCGCGACCGACTGGGCCGAGGGCGGCACCACGGCCGAGGAGGCGGTGGAGATCGCCCGCGCCTTCGCCGCGCACGGCGCCGACGCGATCGATGTGTCGACCGGACAGGTGGTGGCCGAGGAGCAGCCGGAGTTCGGCCGCTCCTACCAGACGCCCTACGCCGACCGGATCCGGAACGACACGGGCATCCCGGTGATCGCGGTGGGCGCGATCTCCTCCTGGGACGACGTCAACTCACTGATCCTGGCCGGGCGCACCGATCTGTGCGCCCTGGCCCGGCCGCATCTGTACGACCCGCACTGGACGCTGCACGCGGCGGCCGAGCAGGGCTACGAGGGGCCGGGCGTCGAGTGGCCCGCGCCCTACCGGGCCGGCAGCCGCCGTCCGCGCACCGGCCGCACGGACGGGCCCAAACCCCGCCTCACCTTCAGCAGTTGAGGAAGTCGTCGTCGCAAGGGCCGTCCCCGGGGCGCAGTCCCGCGAAGCGGGCCCCCGTGTCCCGCAGCCGTTCGTGCAGGGCGCGGAAGACCGCGGCGGAACGGGTGCCCGGCCAGTCGCCGGGGAGCAGTTCGGCGGGCAGCCCCGGGTCGACGTAGGGCAGATGGCGCCAGGAGTCCAGGGCGAGCAGATAGTCCCGGTAGGCGTCCTCGGGCGGGGTGTCCCCGCGCGCCTCCCAGGAGCGCAGCACCTCCGCGTGGCGGTCGAGGAACGCCCGGTGCTGCCCGGCGATCGCGGCCAGGTCCCACCAGCGTCCCACCGCCCGCCGGGTCGGCGCGAAACCGAGGTGCTCCCCGCGGAAGAGGTCCACATAGCCGTCGAGGTGCAGCCGCTGGAGGGTGTGCCGGGTCTCCTCGTACAGCCGGGCCGGGGCGATCCACACCCCGGGGGCGGCGCTGCCGAAGCCCAGTCCGGCCAGCCGGGAGCGCAGCAGATGCCGCTTCTGCCGTTCCGACTCGGGCACCGAGAACACCGCGAGCACCCAGCCCTCGTCCCGCGGCGGCGCCGTCGCGTACACCCGCCGGTCGCCGTCGCCGAGCAGTTGCAGGGCGTCCGGGGACAGCGAGTACCCGGCGGCGCCGGTGGCCGTGCGCGCCGGGACCAGCAGTCCGCGCCGCTTCAGCCGGGACACCGCCGAGCGCACCGAGGGCGCGTCCACACCGACCGCGGCGAGCAGTCTGATCAGCTCGGCCACCGGCACCGGACCGGGGGCGAAACGGCCGTAGGCGCCGTAGAACGTGACGATGAGGGACCGGGGAGCGTGCTGATCGGACACGCCGTTCACTCTAGAACGTCGCCGTCACCCATGATCACCACGTGGGGGTGCCGGGCGCGGGTCCGACCGCAGCCGGAAGCGCTGGAGCTTGCCCGTCGCCGTGCGGGGGAGCGCGTCCGCGAAGACGAACTCGCGCGGGCACTTGTACGGCGCCAGCTCCGAGGTGAGGAAGGCGCGCAGCGCCTCCGGGTCGCGGGCCGCGCCCGGTCTGAGGACCGTGTACGCCACCACCACCTGCCCGCGCGCCTCGTCCGGACGGCCGACCACCGCCGTCTCGACCACGTCGGGGTGGCGCAGCAGCGCGTCCTCGACCTCCGGTCCGGCGATGTTGTACCCCGCCGAGATGATCATGTCGTCGGCGCGGGCCACATAGCGGAAGTAGCCGTCGGGGTCCCGGACATAGGTGTCGCCGGTGATGTTCCAGCCGTCCCGTACGTACTCCCGCTGCCGGGGGTCGGAGAGATAGCGGCAGCCGACCGGACCCCGCACCGCGAGCAGCCCGGGTTCCCCGTCGGGCACGGGAGCGCCGCTCGCGTCCTGTATCCGCGCCTGCCAGCCGGGCACCGGAACTCCCGTGGTGCCCGGGCGTATCGCGTCGTCGGCGGCGGAGATGAAGATGTGCAGCAGCTCGGTCGCGCCGATGCCGTTGATGATCCGCAGCCCGGTCCGCTCCCGCCAGGCCCGCCAGGTCGCGGCGGGCAGGTTCTCCCCGGCCGACACGCACCGCCGCAGCGAGCCGATGGCCGGGCCGCCGCCCGTCCCGTCCGCGCCCAGCTCCTCCAGCATCGTCCGGTACGCGGTCGGCGCCGTGAACAGCACGGACACCCGGTGCTCGGCGATCGCGGGCAACAGCTGCCGGGGGCCCGCCTGTTCGAGCAGCAGGGCGCTCGCGCCCGCCCGCAGCGGGAAGACGACCAGCCCGCCGAGCCCGAAGGTGAAGCCGAGCGGCGGGCTGCCCGCGAAGACGTCGTCGGGGCGGGGCCGCAGCACCTGCCGGGAGAAGGTGTCCGCGACGGCGAGCAGATCGCGGTGGAAGTGCATGCATCCCTTGGGACGGCCGGTGGTGCCCGAGGTGAAGGCGATCAGCGCCACGTCGTCGGCCGCGGTGTCCACCGCCGGGTACGGCTCCTCGGGCGCGGGCAGGCGCAGCAGGTCCTCGGGGGAGTCGCCGCCGTAGGGCGTGACGCGCAGTCCGGGCACCCCGGCCTTCACCAGGTCCCCGACGGAGCGGGCGTCGCACAGGGCGTGCCCGACCCGGGCGATCGAACAGAGGGTGCGCAGCTCGTGCGGCCGCTGCTGGGCGAGCACGGTCACGGCGATCGCGCCCGCCTTGAGCACCGCGAGCCAGCAGGCGACGAGCCAGGGGGTGGTGGGCCCGCGCAGCAGGACGCGGTTGCCCGGGACGACGCCGAGGCGGCCGGTCAGGCTGTGCGCGATGCGGTCGACCCTGGCCCGCAGCTCACCGTACGTCCACACCTCGCCGGTCCCCGTGCGGAAGGCCGGGCGCTCGGGGGCGGTGCCGGACAGCAGCTCGACGGCCGCGTTGAGCCGTCCGGGGTACCGCAGCTCGGGCAGGTCGAAGAGGAGTTTGGGCCACTGCTCCGGGGGCGGGAGGTGGTCCCGGGCGAAGGTGTCCCGATGGGCGGTGGGGGCGTGCGGCGGGGCGGTTGCGGGGGTGCCGGTGCGGGGCGGCGCCGGGGCGTCGTCGAGCGGTGCGGTGCCGTCGGCGCGGTCCGTGGCGCCGGTGGCGGCTCTCGGGTCCATGGCTTCCATGGCGTCTCGCCCCCTCGTCGTGGTGGGCTCGCGCATCGAGCGTATCGTGTTGGTGACGACAGTCAACGGTCCGCGATACGCTCGGGTGGGCAGCCCACCCGCCCCGGTTCGCCAGCAGGGAGCCAGCAGGGAGAGGACCGGCAATGACCGCATTCTCGCTCGATCCGGCACAGACCGCCCGGCGCGCGGAGCTGCGCACCCTGGCCGGGCAGCGGCTGCGCCCGCTCGCCGAGAAGGGCGAGCCGGGCCGCGTCAACCGCGAACTCGTCGCGGAACTCGGCCGACTGGGCCTGCTGGACCGGCTGTTCGCCGCGGGCGCGCTGGAGCTGTGCCTGATGCGGGAGTCGCTCGCCCAGATCTGCACCGAGGCGGAGACGGCCCTCGCCCTGCAAGGCCTCGGCGGCCATCCGGTGCACGCGCACGGCACCGAGGCCCAGCGCGCCCGCTGGCTCCCCGGCGTACGCGCCGGTACCGCGGTGGCCGCCTTCGCGCTGACCGAGCCGGACGCGGGCTCGGACGCCGCGGCACTGGCCCTGCGCGCCGACCCGTCGCCGCTCGCGGGGGAGGGGGACGGCGGGGGCCCGGTGCGCGCCGAACGCGACGGCGCCCGCGGCTGGCGGCTCTCGGGCGAGAAGTGCTGGATCTCCAACGCCCCCGAGGCCGACTTCTACACCGTCTTCGCCCGCACCACCCCCGGCGCGGGCGCCCGCGGGGTGACCGCCTTCCTCGTCCCCGCCGACCGCCCCGGCCTGACCGGCTCCCCGCTCGACATGCTCTCCCCGCATCCCATCGGCGCCCTCGCCTTCGACGCCGTCCCGGTGACCACCGACGACGTCCTCGGAGAACCGGACCGCGGCTTCCGCGTCGCCATGGGCACCCTCAACCTCTTCCGGCCCAGCGTCGGCGCCTTCGCGGTCGGTATGGCACAGGCGGCCCTGGACGCGGCCCTCGCCCATACGGCCGGGCGGGACGCCTTCGGCGGCAAGCTGAAGGACCTCCAGGCCGTCGCGCACCAGGTCGCCGAGATGGCCCTGCGCACCGAGGCCGCCCGCCTCATGGTCTACGCGGCGGCGACGGCCTACGACGAAGGCGCCCCGGACGTCCCCCGGCGGGCCGCGATGGCCAAGCTGCTGGCCACCGAGACCGCGCAGTACGTCGTCGACGCGGCCGTCCAGCTGCACGGCGCCCGCGCCCTGCGCCGCGGCCATCTGCTGGAACACCTCTACCGCGAGGTGCGCGCGCCCCGGATCTACGAGGGTGCCAGCGAGGTGCAACGCGGCATCATCGCCAAGGAGTTGTACGCCACCGTGGAGGCACCGTGACCGCAGAGCGCCCCGATCCGCCCGTGCTCACCCGGGTGAACCCGCCCGAGCTGTCCCCCCCGAAGGGCTTCGCCCACGCGGTGGTCGCCGCGGGCTCCCGGGTGGTGTTCCTGGCCGGTCAGACCGCCCTCGACACGGACGGCAAGGTCGTCGGCAGCACCCTCCCCGAGCAGTTCGAGCGGGCGCTCGCCAATCTGCTCGGGGCCCTGGACGCGGCCGGGGGCACCCCCGCCGACCTGGCCCGGGTCACGGTCTACGCCACCGATGTCGCCGACTACCGCACCCATGCCCCCGAACTGGGCCGGATCTGGCAGAAGCTGGCGGGCCGCACCTATCCCGCGATGGCCGTCGTGGGCGCCGTGCGCCTCTGGGACGAGGAGGCCCTCGTGGAACTCGACGGCTTCGCGGTCCTCCCCTGACGTCCGCTCACCGGAGGCCGTCTCCCGCCTCCCGGGAGGTCCACTCGTCGGCGAGGAGACCGAGGACGACCTCGTCGTGGAAGGCACCGCACACCCAGGCCGCGCGCCGCAGCGTGCCCTCGACGGTGAAACCCGCGCTCCTCGCCGCCGCGATCATCGGGGCGTTGTCGGCCAGCGTCTCCACCTGGAGCCGCTGCATCCCGCGCACCGAGAACCCGTAGGTGCACAGCACCTGGACGATCTCCGACCCGAACCCGCGGCCGCGGAACGACGGCAGTACGGAAACCCCCAGGTGCGCCGCCCTGTTGTGCGCGTCGATGCCCCACAGGACCGCCGCCCCGGCCAGCGTCTGCGACTCCAGCTCCACCACCGAAAAGACCGCCACCCGCTCCGAGGGCTCGCCCACCGCGTAGGGGGAGTCGCCGCCCTCGGCGGGAATCGGCTGCCAGGGTCGGGGGTCGGTGCGCGACCGGGACACCACGTCCTCGTGCAACTCCCGGTGCAGCACCGGGACATCCGTCTCGTGCCGGGCCCGCAGCCCGATCCTCCTACCGCGTATCACCAGCCAGGAGTACCGCACGGCACGGAAGGGACTCAAGCGGTTTACGGACCGCGGCCCGGCACGGACTCCCCCGTGCCGGGCCGCGGACCGCGAACACCAGGCCGGCCGGGGAGGGCCGGGCCGGCCTGGAGTCGGGGCGGGGAGTGGCACCGGGGACTACGGCCCGGACGCCACCCGCTTCGCGTGCGGGATCAGCCGACGCCGACCGCGGTCCAGGCCGCGGCGACCGCCTTGTACTCGTCGCTGGAGGCCCCGTACAGGTCGGAGGCCGCCGAGAGCGTCGCCGTGCGGGCCGCCTTGTAGTCGGTCGTCGAGGTGAAGTACGTGGTCAGCGCCTTGTACCAGACCTGGAGCGCCTTGTCCCGGCCGATGCCGGTGACCTTGGAGCCGTCCTTGGTGGGGGAGTCGTAGCTGACTCCGTCGATGGTCTTCGCGCCGCTGCCCTCCGACAGCAGATAGAAGAAGTGGTTGGCGACACCGGACGAGTAGTGCACGTCCAGCCCGCCCACGCTGGAGGACCAGTAGTCGGCGGAGCCGCCGTCCTTGCTGGGCTTGTCCATGTAGCGCAGCGGCTTGCCGTCGCCGTTGAGGTTGATCTTCTCGCCGATGAGGTAGTCACCGGGGTCGGCGGCGTTCTTGGCGTAGAACTCCACGCCGGTGCCGAAGATGTCGCTGGTGGCCTCGTTCAGGCCGCCCGACTCGCCGGTGTACTCCAGGCCCGCGGTGTTGGAGGTGACACCGTGGCTCATCTCGTGGCCCGCCACGTCCAGCGAGGTCAGCGGGTCCTTGTCGCCGGTTCCGTCGCCGTAGGTCATGCAGAAGCAGCTGTCGTCCCAGAACGCGTTCTGGTACGCCTTGCCGTAGTGGACGCGGGAGTAGGCGCCGACACCGTCGTTCTTGATGCCGCTGCGGCCGAAGGTGTTCTTGTAGAAGTCCCAGGTCTCCTGGGCGCCGTAGGCGGCGTCGGCGGCGGCCGTCCCCGCGCTGGCGGGGGTGCCGTCGCCCCAGGTGTCGCTGGACTGGGAGAACAGGGTGCCGGTCCCGGTGGTGCCGTGGTCCAGGTTGTAGGTCTTGTGGCCGCCGCGGGAGGCGTCGGTCAGGTTGTAGTCCGAGCCGGACTTGGTGCTCGTCAGGTCGACCTTGCCGCTGTACTGGGAGTTGCCGACGCCGGTCTCGATGCCCTGGTACTGGAAGATCTTCTTGCCGGTGGCGGCGTCGGTGATCACATGCAGCTGGTTCGGGGTGCCGTCGTCCTGGAGACCGCCGACGACCGTCTCGTAGGCGAGGACGGGCTTGCCGTTCGCCGCCCAGATGACCTTGCGCGGAGCGCGGTCCGCGGTGGTCTTCGCCGAACCGGCCGCCTTGGCCAGGCCCAGCGCCTGCTTCTGCGCCGTGGCCGCGGCGATCTGCGGCTTGAGCGAGGCGAGGTTCAGCTTCGCCGACGTCGCTCTGGTCACGCCCACGGTCTTGCCCGCGCCCGAGGTGTGGACGACCAGGTCGCCGCCGAGCACCGGCAGGCCCGCGTAGGTGCGCTCGTAGCGGGTGTGGACGGTGCCGTTCGCGTCCTTGACGACGTCCTTGACGACCAGCTTCTCCTCGGCGCCGAGGCCTATGTGCCGCGCGGTCTCGGCGACCTGGGCCTGCGCGGTCCGGAGCAGACCCGTGCGGGCCCCGGCGGACAGCGCGGCCGGGGCGGCGGCCGGACGGACACCGGCGGCGGGCTGGGCCGTGGCCGTGCTGGCGAGCGAGGTGCTCAGCAGTGCTGCGGCCGCGGCGACAGCGGTGGCGGCGGCCAGGGTGGTGCGCTGGTGACGTGTGTAGCGGGAGGTCACACGAGCTCCTTTTGTGGGGGGAGCGCCCGGTCGGTGTGGGGCCGAACCGGACGGCTTGTTAAGGGTTCTTGCTCCTGCGGCGGTGGAGAGAGAGTGGCACAGATGACGCGCGCATGTCAGTAGGGGAAAGGCCGGGTTTTTAAAAACTTGCCATTCCGCAAACAGTGCAGAGGGCGCACAGACAGAACCCCACGGCCAGGAGGAACTTCCCTTTGCCGGGAGGGCATTGCGCACGCCAATCCGAGGGCGCGCCGCCGTCAGCTCACTGCCGCATACAGCTCGTCAACAAGCCCATGGGACAAGGGTCGTGGAAAGCGCAGCACATGAAGTCTCCAAGAACTGTGGGGGGTTGGAGATACATGCATGAGAAAACCTCAGGCGTGGCGGCACCCGCTATGCATGTGACCCAGATCTGACAACTCCCCCACATCCCCTTCACAGGCGACTCACTGGTTCACGGCCCCGCGGAAACCCCGCGGCCGCGCACACGGAGAACGGGCCCCGCGCCAGTGTCCGATCACTGGCGCAGAGCCCGTTCACCAAACGAAATCACCTGCTCACGGAGGGTCTACGACCCCGGAGTCAGTCTCCTCCGCTCCCGTACGGCCGGGTCAGGATCTCCAGCCTGTGGCCGTTCGGATCGTCGAAATACGCCCCGCGCCCACCGTCCCTGCGGTTGATCTCGTCCGGGTGCTCGTGATGCGGATCCGCCCAGTACCGCAGGCCCGCCTCCTGGATACGCCCGAAGATCGTGTCGAAGTCGTCCTCCGAGACGAGGAACGCATAGTGCTGCGGATCGATCGATTCGGCACTGTCCATGAAGTCCAGCGTCACACCGTTCGGAATCTGCACCGGCACGAACGGCCCGTACTCCGGCGCCACCTCCAAACCCAGCAGATCCGCGAGAAACCGCGCGGACGCCTTCTTGTCATGCGCTGCGACGATCGTGTGATTGAGTTCGACTGCCATGGGTCGGCCTCCTTCCCCCTGAGTCCCTGAACCGCTTCCCACGCTAGCGACGCCCCGGAACGACGCCATCGGCCCCCGGTTCCATCCTCCTCCGCCCCTGGACCGAGGACCAAGGGAGGAGGATTGGTTCCGCCCCGCCGGGGGGGCACGACAGCCCGAGGCCCCCATGCCGCGCCATGCGCGTGTGGGGGCCTCGGGGTGCGGTGGTGCGTGAGGGGGCTAGATGTTGCGGAACGTCTCGATCTGCGCGCCCACCGAGTTGAGGCGTTCGGCCAGGTCCTCGTAGCCGCGGTTGATGACGTAGACGTTGCGCAGGACCGAGGTGCCCTCGGCCGCCATCATCGCCAGGAGGACCACCACGGCGGGGCGCAGGGCCGGCGGGCACATCATCTCGGCGGCGCGCCAGCGGGTCGGGCCCTCCACCAGGACGCGGTGCGGGTCGAGCAGTTGCAGGCGGCCGCCGAGGCGGTTGAGGTCGGTCAGATAGATGGCCCGGTTGTCGTACACCCAGTCATGGATCAGCGTCTTGCCCTGTGCGGAGGCCGCGATGGCCGCGAAGAAGGGGACGTTGTCGATGTTCAGGCCCGGGAACGGCATCGGGTGGATCTTGTCGATGGGCGCCTCCAGCTTGGAGGGCCGCACGGTGAGGTCGACCAGCCGGGTGCGGCCGTTGTCGGCCACGTACTCCGGGCTGCGGTCGTGGTCGAGCCCCATCTCCTCCAGGACCGCCAGCTCGATCTCCAGGAACTCGATCGGTACCCGGCGCACCGTCAGCTCCGACTCGGTGACGACCGCGGCGGCCAGCAGGCTCATCGCCTCGACCGGGTCCTCGGAGGGGGAGTAGTCGACGTCGACGTCGATGGTGGGCACACCGTGCACGGTGAGCGTGGTGGTGCCGATGCCCTCGACCGCGACGCCGAGCGCCTCCAGGAAGAAGCACAGGTCCTGGACCATGTAGTTGGAGGACGCGTTGCGGATGACCGTGACCCCGTCGTGGCGGGCGGCGGCCAGCAGCGCGTTCTCGGTCACGGTGTCGCCGCGTTCGGTCAGCACGATGGGGCGGCCGGGGGTGACGGACCGGTCCACGACGGCGTGGTAGTGCCCCTCGGTGGCGGTGACGTCCAGACCGAAGCGGCGCAGGGCGATCATGTGCGGTTCGACGGTACGGGTGCCGAGGTCGCAACCGCCCGCGTACGGAAGCCGGAAGCGGTCCATACGGTGCAGCAGCGGGCCCAGGAACATGATGATGGACCGCGTGCGGCGGGCGGCCGCGGCGTCGATGGCCTCCAGGTCGACGTCGGCGGGCGGCACGATCTCCAGATCGACACCGTCGTTGATCCACCGGGTGCGTACCCCGATCGAGGCCAGCACCTCCAGAAGGCGGTACACCTCCTCGATGCGCGCGACCCGGCGCAGTACGGTGCGCCCCTTGTTGAGGAGCGAGGCGCACAGCAGGGCCACACAGGCGTTCTTGCTCGTCTTGACGTCGATGGCACCGGAGAGCCGACGGCCGCCCACCACGCGGAGATGCATGGGACCCGCATAGCCGAGGGACACGATTTCGCTGTCCAGGGCCTCGCCGATCCTGGCGATCATCTCAAGGCTGAGGTTCTGGTTGCCGCGCTCGATCCGGTTGACGGCGCTCTGGCTGGTGCCCAGCGCCTCGGCGAGCTGCGCCTGAGTCCAGCCGCGGTGCTGCCGGGCGTCACGGATGAGCCTGCCGATACGTACGAGGTAGTCGTCTGACATGAGACTGAGGTTATCTCAGATATGAGATGGCGCCTGTTGGCGGGGTCCGTTCGGGTGACGTGCGGAAGTCGGCCGCGGGCGGTTTTGGGCGTGCGTCGGGCAGCCTCCGGCGGCTCGGTGGGTGGATCCGGCATGACCAGCCCGCACCCATGTACTAGAGTTATCTCGACATCGAGATATCTGCCGAGGCGCACCGCAGCCCCCGCCCCGGTAAGGCGTACCTAACTTAGCCTTACCTTAGCGGATCGGCGAGCCGTCATGGCGGCAGGATTGCGGTGGAACGCGCACATCAATGAAGGAGACTGTCGTGTCGGCGAACAGCTTCGACGCCCGCAGCACGCTGCAGGTGGGCGACGAGTCGTACGAGATCTTCCGGCTGGACAAGGTGGAGGGCTCGGCCCGCCTGCCGTACAGCCTCAAGGTTCTGCTGGAGAACCTGCTCCGTACCGAGGACGGCGCGAACATCACCGCCGACCACATCCGCGCCCTCGGCAGCTGGGACTCCCAGGCCCAGCCGTCGCAGGAGATCCAGTTCACGCCGGCCCGCGTGATCATGCAGGACTTCACCGGCGTGCCCTGTGTCGTGGACCTCGCCACCATGCGTGAGGCCGTGAAGGAGCTGGGCGGCGACCCGGCGAAGATCAACCCGCTGGCCCCGGCCGAGCTGGTCATCGACCACTCCGTCATCGCCGACAAGTTCGGTTCGAACGACGCCTTCAAGCAGAACGTCGACCTGGAGTACGGCCGCAACAAGGAGCGCTACCAGTTCCTGCGCTGGGGCCAGACCGCCTTCGACGAGTTCAAGGTCGTCCCGCCGGGCACCGGCATCGTCCACCAGGTCAACATCGAGCACCTGGCCCGTGTCGTGATGATCCGCGACGGCAAGGCCTACCCCGACACCCTGGTCGGCACCGACTCGCACACCACCATGGTCAACGGCCTCGGCGTCCTCGGCTGGGGCGTCGGCGGCATCGAGGCCGAGGCCGCGATGCTCGGCCAGCCGGTCTCCATGCTCATCCCGCGCGTCGTCGGCTTCAAGCTCACCGGTGAGCTCCAGCCCGGCACCACCGCCACCGACCTCGTGCTGACCATCACCGAGATGCTCCGCAAGCACGGTGTCGTCGGCAAGTTCGTCGAGTTCTACGGTGAGGGCGTGGCCGCCACCTCCCTCGCCAACCGCGCCACCATCGGCAACATGTCGCCGGAGTTCGGCTCCACCGCCGCGATCTTCCCGATCGACGACGAGACCCTGAACTACCTGCGCCTGACCGGCCGCTCCGACCAGCAGGTCGCGCTCGTCGAGGCCTACGCCAAGCAGCAGGGCCTCTGGCTGGACCCGAAGGCCGAGCCGGACTTCTCCGAGAAGCTCGAGCTGGACCTCTCCACGGTCGTCCCGTCGATCGCCGGTCCGAAGCGCCCGCAGGACCGCATCGTCCTCGCGAACGCCGCCGAGCAGTTCAAGACGGACGTCCGCAACTACGTGGACACCGCCGACGAGGCGGGCAAGGAGTCCTTCCCGGCCTCCGACGCCCCGGCCTCCGCCAACGGTGTGCCGTCCAACCCGGTCCAGGTCACCGCCCCCGACGGCACGACCTACACCATCGACCACGGCGCGGTGACGGTCGCGGCCATCACCTCCTGCACCAACACCTCCAACCCGTACGTCATGGTCGCCGCCGCCCTGGTGGCCAAGAAGGCGGTGGAGAAGGGCCTGACCCGCAAGCCGTGGGTCAAGACCACCCTCGCCCCGGGTTCGAAGGTCGTCACCGACTACTTCGACAAGGCGGGCCTGACGCCGTACCTGGACAAGGTCGGCTTCAACCTGGTCGGCTACGGCTGCACCACCTGCATCGGCAACTCCGGCCCGCTGCCGGAGGAGGTCTCCAAGGCCGTCAACGACCACGACCTCGCGGTCACCTCGGTCCTCTCCGGCAACCGGAACTTCGAGGGCCGGATCAACCCCGACGTCAAGATGAACTACCTCGCCTCCCCGCCGCTGGTCGTCGCGTACGCCCTCGCCGGTTCGATGAAGGTGGACATCACCCGTGACGCCCTGGGCACCGACCAGGACGGCAACCCGGTCTTCCTGAAGGACATCTGGCCCTCCGAGGCCGAGGTGAACGACGTCGTCGCCAACGCCATCGGCGAGGACATGTTCAACAAGTCCTACCAGGACGTCTTCGCGGGCGACGCCCAGTGGCAGTCCCTGCCGATCCCGACCGGCAACACCTTCGACTGGGACGCCGAGTCGACCTACGTCCGCAAGCCCCCGTACTTCGAGGGCATGCAGATGGAGCCGTCCGCCGTCACCGACATCGCCGGCGCCCGGGTGCTGGCCAAGCTGGGCGACTCGGTCACCACCGACCACATCTCCCCGGCCGGTGCGATCAAGGCCGACACCCCGGCCGGTACGTACCTCACCGAGCACGGTGTGGAGCGTCGTGACTTCAACAGCTACGGCTCCCGCCGCGGCAACCACGAGGTCATGATCCGCGGCACGTTCGCCAACATCCGCCTGCGCAACCAGATCGCGCCGGGCACCGAGGGCGGCTACACCCGCGACTTCACCCAGGACGGCGGCCCGGTCTCCTTCATCTACGACGCCTCGCGCAACTACATCGAGCAGGGCACCCCCCTGGTCGTCCTGGCGGGCAAGGAGTACGGCTCCGGCTCGTCCCGCGACTGGGCCGCCAAGGGCACCGCGCTGCTCGGTGTGAAGGCCGTCATCGCCGAGTCGTACGAGCGCATCCACCGCTCGAACCTCATCGGTATGGGCGTCCTGCCGCTCCAGTTCCCGGAGGGCCAGTCCGCCGACTCCCTCGGCCTGACCGGTGAGGAGACCTTCTCCTTCTCCGGTGTCACCGAGCTGAACGAGGGCACCACCCCCCGCACGGTCAAGGTCACCACCGACTCCGGTGTGGAGTTCGACGCGGTCGTCCGCATCGACACCCCCGGTGAGGCCGACTACTACCGCAACGGCGGCATCATGCAGTACGTGCTGCGCAGCCTGATCCGCAAGTAAGCGGTCCGGCACGGCAGCCGAGGGCCGCATCCCCGCCCGGGGGTGCGGCCCTCGCCGCGTCCCGGGACCGTACGAGTCCCCAGAGAGCGGCCCCAGGGCGTCCCGGACGAAAGACCCTAGTGCTGTGAAGCTTCCCCTTGATTGTGGACACCTGGAGACTGGGATCTGGAAGTTCCAGAGGAAGTAGCACCAGGTGGGAAGCAACTACATGGCGGTACACCGAGGAGTTCAAGCGGGACGCGATCGCGCTCGTTGATTCTTCGGGCAGGACAGTCACCGCCGTCGCCCGGGAACTCGGCATCAGCCCCGAGTCCCTGCACGGCTGGTACCCCCAGGCGAAGGCGGACCGGGGCGAGGGCGAGTCCGGTGAGCTGACCAGCGCCGAGCGCGAGGAACTCAAGCGCCTGCGCAAGGAGGTCCGTGAACAGCAGCAGACGATCGAGATCCTGAAAAAAGCGACGGCCTTCTTCGTGAAGGAGAACGACCGGTGAGCGAGCTGTACCGGTCGATCCATGCGGAGAAGGCGACGTACCCGATCGTCCTGCTGTGCCGGGTGCTGAAGGTCGCCCGCTCCTCCTACTACGCCTGGTGCGAGGGCGAGGCCGCCCGTCGTGCCCGGCAGGCCGCCGACGACGCGCTCGCCCATGAGATCACTGTGGTGCACATCGCTTCCCGGCACACCTACGGTGTCCCGCGCATCCACGCCGAACTGCGCCGCCTGGGCCGGCGAGTGAACCGCAAGCGCGTCGCCCGCGTGATGCGTGAGCGCGACATCCGCGGCGTCACCCGGCGCAGGCGACGTTCGCTGGCCCGGCCTGATGCGAAGGCGAGGCCGGCCCCGGACCTGATCGGCCGCGACTTTCATGCCGAGCGCCCCGGGACCAGGCTGGCCGGCGACATCACTTACCTGCCCACCGCCGAGGGCTGGCTCTACCTCGCCTGCTGGCTCGACCTGGCCACCCGCGAGGTCGTCGGCTACGCCATGGCCGACCACCACCGCGCCGAGTTCGTCGTCGACGCGCTCGACATGGCCCACGGCCGGGGCGGACTCGAGCCCGGCTGCGTGATTCACAGCGATCGCGGCAGTGCATACACATCGGCCCAGTTCCGGCAACAGATAGGGAAGTTGAGGCTGCGGCAGAGCTGCGGACGCACCGGATCATGCTTCGACAACGCCGCCGCGGAAAGCTTCTGGGCTCTACTCAAGGAGGAGATCGGCACCCGTACCCGGCCCGACCGGGCCACCGCCCGCGCCGAGGTCTTCTCCTTCATCGAGACCTTTTACAACCGCCGTCGCCTGCGCAAGCACAAGACATTCGGCTACCTCACCCCGGCCGAGACCAGGCGGCGGCATCAGCACGCCCTCGCGGCATGACGATCACGTGTCCGAGATCACGGAGAAACTTCACTGGCGCGGGCGGCCCTCGTTTCGGCCCCTCCGGGGTTCGTCGTCCAGGTGGGACATGACGAAGCCGCTTTCCTCAGAGTGCCGGGCCAGGCGTGCCATTTCGGTAGTGCCGTCTGCTGGCCTGTCCTACCGGGTTCCGAACCCGGTAGGACAGGCGCTATGTCATTCGAACGTCACGGTGAAGCGATCGGAAGATCCGAAGGGCTGATCCTGTGACTGAACGCGGAGGAGGAGATCGCGAATCCTCTCGAATTTGCTTTCACCCAGCGCCGTTCTGCTGAGCTCCGACTCCTTCCAGACGATCTCGATCGGTCGTTCTACGTCCGTCGACAGTCGATCCCACAGAGCGCTCAGATTGGCTCCGTAGTAGGGGCCGAAATCCAGAGCTCGCGACAAGAACTCATGAAGATCGCTTTCGGAGCGAATTTCCGCGCCGTCGATTTCAATCCTCACGAGTTCTCACTTCCAGTTGGGCAGCTTATAGAAACTCTTGTAGTGGTCGCTGGTCACCTAGGCGAGCCCGTCATTCGAATAGACCAGTCGAGTTCCTGGCTGCTTTGATCGCTTCATCATGTTGTCGATCCCTACGTCCGCCTCATACCAGGTCCGCCCTGGAGCGGGGGGCAGCAGCCCGTCAAGATTTTCGAACACGTCTCCGCCCATCTGGGCGCCGGGAATTTTGTTTCCCAACGCCTTTCCGGGCTCCCAGCCGGCAGCTTCGGCTTGCGTCTTGGTCACGTAGTTACCGGGCAGCTTCCCCGTCGTACGGAGACTGTCGATCAGCGGATTCGCCGCCTCCGCAGTTGCAAGATCAACGTCGAGCGGCGTGCACAAGGAGTTGTGCACGAGTACCGGCGTGGCCCCTGCCATCACATAGTACGTGTGCTACGCGACCCCTCTCCACCTGCTTTTTTGCAGGTCAGCGATGGTTTGACGGTCCATCGGTGTTCGTGGATGTGCGCCGAAGTCCGTGGTTGTTGCCGTCGGGCGTGCCGGCTGTTGCCGGATGTCCGGTGTCGGCACCGAGGTCAGCCAGCGGGAAGAGCGCCAGGGCCAGTCCCTTGCCGATCTGGTAGAAGACGATCTCGTCCAGATCGGGCAGCGGTGTCGAGCCCAGGCCATGGCTGTAGAACTGGCGGCTGGCTTTCAAGTTCTCGACCCCCAGTGTCACCAGGTTCAACTGCTGGTTCATGAATTGCGCCCATGCGCCGTAGGAGATCACCACCCGCAGCAACGCTATCGTCACAACAGGGCGAAAGTTGCCTGATGCGGCACTAGATCCAGCCCGCGGCCTGGGCGATTGCGAAGGGGGCCGGGACCAGGGCCGTCATGCCGAGCCACAGCTGCAACGGTCTGCCCTCCTGCCACGGAATGAGGACGTCCACCACCAGCACCATGCCGAGGACGAACCCGCCGCCCAGCACGGCGCCGAGCGTCATGCCGAGGGTGTTGTCCGGCGCCCTGCCGCCGCAGCCGAAGCCGTCGACGCAGTCGATCACCGCGTACCGGGCCAGCAGCCACCGCACACACAGACCGGGGACGATCGCGATCAGTCCGATCAGCAGATTCGCCACGGCGGGCGCCCACCAGGAGGCGATGGTGACCTTCTCGTGCCCACCGCCCGCGCCGGAACCGTGCACAGCCCGCCCTCTCCCCGTTCATTGCGTTCGTACAGCTAGATGACCACGAGAGCACTGCGGTTGCCCTGTTCGCGCCCGGGTGCGGCCAACACCGCCCCCACGAGTGACCCCGGGGGCGCGCGGGGGTACGACGACGGGGCGGGCACGGAGGAGACCCCGCGCCCGCCCCGCTTCCCGGAGGCGGTGTTCAGGCGAGCAGTTCCACCTCCGCCAGCGTCGACTCGTTCTTCAGGGCCAGCCGGTAGCGGGCGTAGGAGCCCGGGTGGGGGATCGAGAACACCCGGGTCTGCCGGTCCCAGGCGAAGGACTCGCCCGAGCGTTCGTCCAGGGTGGTCCAGTGGGTGCCGTCCCGGGAGCCCTGGAGGGTCCAGTCCGTGGGCGCCCGTGTGTGGTCCGCCGGTGAGGTCAGGGTGTACTGGACGGCCTTGGCGGGAGCCGCCACCGGCAGGTCCACCCCGGTCACGGACGCCTCCGTCATCGAGGTGTTGTCGAAGAGCGGCCCGTCGCCCCTGAGGACGTCCGCGCGCGGCGCGGGCACCTTGTCGTCCTGGGTGATCGACACCGGTGCCGCGTCCTTGCCGCTGCCCCAGGCCGACGGCCGGGGTCCCATGTCGAAGTCCAGCACCCCGCCCCGGGAGAGCAGGGCGTGCGGCAGCGCCGTCGAGATCCAGGGGCGGCCGTTGACCTTCAGCCCCTGGACATACACGTTCCGGGTGCTGTTCCGGGGAGCGTTGACGACCAGATCCCGGCCGTTCTCCAGGTGCACGGTGGCCTTCTTGAACAGCGGCGACCCCACGGCGTACTCGCCGCTGCCCATCACCAGCGGATAGAAGCCCAGCGCCGAGAACACGTACCAGGCCGACTGCTCCCCGTTGTCCTCGTCGCCGTGGTAGCCCTGGCCGATCTCGCTGCCGTTGTAGAGCCGGGAGAGCACCTCGCGGACCTTCGCCTGGGCCTCCCAGGGGCGGCCCGCCGCGTCGTACATGTAGATCACATGGTGGGCGACCTGGTTGGAGTGGCCGTACATGCCCATCCGGACGTCACGCGCCTCGGTCATCTCATGGATGATCCCGCCGTACGAGCCCACGAACTCCGGGGAGGCCGTCTCCGGCGTGGCGAAGTACGCGTCCAGCTTGTCGCCGAGCCCCGCGCGGCCGCCGTAGAGGTTCGCCAGGCCCCGGCTGTCCTGCGGGGCGGTGAAGGCATAGCCCCAGCCGTTGGTCTCGGTGTAGTCGTAGCCCCACACCCGCGGGTCGTACCGCGCGGAGTCCACGCGCCAGGTGCCCTGGGCGTCCCGGCCCTGGAAGAAACCGGCCTTGGGGTCGAAGAGGTCGACATAGTCCCGGGCGCGGTTCAGGAAGTACTCCGACTCCTCCCGGTAGCGCTTGGTGCCGGTCTTCTCGTAGAGCGCCTGGCCCATCCGGGCGATGCCGTAGTCGTTGACATAGCCCTCCATCGCCCAGGACAGGCCCTCGCCGGTACTGGTGCTGGTGTAGCCGAGGAAGGGGGAGGTGGCCATGCCCTTGCGGCCGACGCCGGAGGCGGGCGGGGCGACCGTCGCGTTCTTCACCGCCGCGTCGTAGGCGGCGGCCGCGTCGAACCTCACGCCCTTCACATAGGCGTCTGCGAAGGCCACGTCCGAGGAGGTGCCGGTCATCAGGTCCGCATAGCCGGGCGAGGACCACCGGGAGGTCCAGCCGCCGTCCTTGTACTGCTGCACAAAGCCGTCGACCAGCTCACCGGCCTGCTTCGGGGTGAAGAAGGAGTACGCGGGCCAGGTCGTCCGGTAGGTGTCCCAGAAGCCGTTGTTGACGTAGACCTTGCCGTCGACCAGCTTCGCCCCGGTGTGCGTCGGCGTGTCCTGCCCGGTCATCGGGGAGAACGGGGACGCGTACCGGTATCCCGAACCGACCTTCTCGAAGCCCGAGTTGGGGTAGAGGTACAGCCGGTACATCGACGAGTAGAGGGTGGTCAGCTGGTCGGTGCTCGCGCCCTCCACCTCGACGGTGCCGAGCAGCTTGTCCCAGGCCCGCTGGGCGCGTGCCTTCACCTGGTCGAACGAGGTCCCGTCCGGGGCCTCCTGGCGCAGGTTGTCCTTCGCCTGGTCGATGCCGATGAGCGAGGTGGCCAGGCGCAGGGTCACCGTGTGGTCGGCGCCGGGCCGCAGCCGCAGATAGCCCTTCACTCCCGAGGCCGCGCCGTCCGTCACGGGCGCGTCGAAGACCCCGTAGACGAACAGGCGGGTGGCCCCCGTCGACAGCCCGGACTTCACATCGGAGTAGCCGGTCACGACCCCCTTGTCCTTGTCGAGGGTCAGCCCGGCCTGCTCGGTCACATTGTCGAAGATGACACTCGCGTCCTCCCCGGGGTAGGTGAAGCGGAGCACCGCCGCGTGGTCCGTCGGCGTCATCTCCGCCTTGACGCCGTTCTCGAAGGTCACCCCGTAGTAGTAGGGGCGCGCCGTCTCGTTCTCGTGCCGGAAGGCCAGCGCCCGCGCGCTCCGCCCGGTGTCGGGGGTGCCCGCGGCGGCCGACGGCATCACCTGGAAGGTCTGCCGGTCGCCCATCCAGGGGCTCGGCTCATGGCTGGCGCTGAACGCCTCGATCGTGGGCAGATTGTCCGCGTTGTTGGCCCGCGCGTAGTCGTAGAGCCAGCTCAGCGAGCCCGCGTTGGTCACCGGCGTCCAGAAGTTGAAGCCGTGCGGCAGGGCGGTCGCCGGGAAGGTGTTGCCGCGGGAGAAGGAGCCGCTGGAGTTGGTGCCGCGGGTGGTCAGCGCGTAGTCCGACAGATGCGCCTTCGGCTTGTCCGGCGGCACCGGCCCCAGGGCGATGTCGTCCAGCCAGCCGCGGAAGGACGCCGGTCCCTTCGGTGAGTCGTACGCCACCAGGATCCGGTCCACGGTCCTGCCCGCCGCGACCGAGCCGATGCGCGAGGCGACGTCGTTCCACTGGTTGACGTACAGCGCCTTGGACGCGCCCTGGCCCTCGGGGGTCAGCGGGAAGCCGTGCTCGTCGAGCGCTCCGAGGCCGCTGAGCGAGGTGCCGTCGGTGAAGTCGAGGTCGACGGAGACATTGGTGGCGTCGTAGTCGCGGTCCTTGTCGGCCATCGAGGGGAAGATCCGGTACGACAGCCGGGTGTCCGGCTCGACCCGCACGTTCACGTCGAAGACCTTGTTGTACGAGTACGCCCGCCCGTCGGCGGTATGGGTCCCCGCGTATCTGAGCGCCCGGCGGCCGGTGAAACCGGCGCCCGCCTTGGCGGTGGGGGAGCCGATCGGGCCGCGGTCCACCAGGGTGCGCATGTCCCTGGGCGCGGGTTCGGTGTCCTTGCCGGTGGAGAACTGCACATCGGCGAGCTGGAGCAGGTCCGCGCCGCGGTTCCTGGTGATGTCCAGCCGGAAGTGGGCGTACTCGGCGGGCTCCGCGAGGTCGTAGGACTTCGTCTGGAAGCGCTGGTCGAAGGATGCGCCGGTGCGGGTGTCGAGGGTCTTCCAGTCCTTGCCGTCCGTGGAGCCCTGGAGGGTCCAGTCGGCGGGGTCCCGCTCCGCGAAGTCGTTGGCCGACGTCAGCGCGTAGGTGACCACCTTCACGGGCGCGTCGAGGTCGAACTCCACCCAGCCGGTGGGCGCGAAGGTGAGCCACTTGGTGCCGGGCTCGCCGTCGACGAGGTTCTCCTTGACCTCGCCCGCCCCCGCGTTCTCCGCGCTGGCCCGGACATCGGTGACCTCGTCGGTCACATTGCCGGGGATGCCCGTGGTGAATCCGCCGTCCACCCCCGAGGCGCGCTTGCCGCCGTCCGCGTCGGTGTCCACGGTGTTCAGCCAGGTCGGCGCCGGATCGCCGGTCTCGAAGGAGGTGGCGAACTCCCGCTGCGCGGGCGGTTCCTGGCGGGGGAGTGCCACCGCCGCGCCTTGAAGTCCCGCCAGTAAGGCGAAGGCGGCCGTTGCCACGACCGCCGACCGAGCCCGTCTGTGCCGAGATCTGCGCTGCATGCGCGAGCACCCTCCCTGCGCTGTGAACATACGGACAACGTTGTCAGAACTATCAGCTCTGCTGCGCAAGGCACCAGTAGGTTCCAAGTGCCGTGTGATGTCAAGGGCGTTGAGTGTGGCATTCGGGGCCATTGCGGCGGATATCCGGTCCGAGTGACATACAGGCATCCCGTATTTCCGCGAGGTCTCAACTCGGAAAAGCACACCGTCAACCTTGCATTCGATCTTGCTCAGCTGGCGGGAAGTGGACTATACCTGTCGGCGTTCGGACTGCTGCCACCGTGGGGTACGGCCGTTCCGGGCGGGCACGACCGGGGGAATCGGGAGGCGGTGGACCGCTTCCGGTACGACGGGACGCCGTCCCGTTCCGCCGAATCCCTCATGCACGACCCCAGCTTCACCATCACCGCGGTGCCGGGGAGGATCCGGTTCACCGCCTGAGTCCTGGAGAAGGCGAGGACTTGAGCATGGGATCCACTTCCGGCGAGAACACGGGCCCCGGCGGCGTCGGCCGCCGCGACCTCATCAAGCGGTCCGCCGCGCTCGGCCTGATCACCCTTCCCGCGACGGGCCTGCTCTCCGCGTGTGCCAGCAGCGGGGGAGGCGGCGGGGACAAGGCCAAGACGGGCAAGAAGACCAAGCAGAATCCGCTCGGCGTCAACGAGACGGCCCAGCTGGAGTTCGTCCTCTTCGACGGCGGCTTCGGCAAGGAATACGCCCAGGACGCGGTGAAGATCTACGAGAAGGACTTCCCCAAGGCCAAGGTGAAGTTCTCCGCCACCCAGAAGATCCAGACCACCCTTCAGCCCCGTTTCAACCAGGGCAATCCGCCGGACCTCATCGACAACTCCGGCGCCGAGCAGATGGACATGGGCGTCCTCGTCGGCAAGAACCAGCTCGCCGACCTCACCCCGCTCCTGGACGCCCCCTCCTACGACGACCCCGCGAAGAAGGTCCGTGACACCCTGCGCCCGGGCATCGTCGAGATGGGCCAGTTCGACGGCAACCCCGTCTGGATCATGTACTACGCCTACACGGTGTACGGCGTCTGGTACTCGCAGAAGGCCCTGGACTCGCTCGGCGAGGCCTATCCGCAGACCTGGGACGAGATGCTCAAGGTCTGCGAGAAGGCCAAGAAGCAGGGGATGGCGGGCTGGACCTACGCGGGCAAGTACCCGTACTACATCCCCTTCTCCCTCTACCCGATGATCGGCAAGGTCGGCGGCCGCGAGGTCCTCGACGCCATCGACAACCTGGAGCCGAACGCCTGGAAGCACCCGGCCGTCAAGGCCTGCTTCGAGGCGTACTACGAGCTGTACAAGAAGGGCTACATCCTCAAGGGCACGCCCGGCCTCGACCACATCCAGTCGCAGACCGCCTGGGCCAAGGGCAAGGCGCTGTTCATCCCCAACGGCTCCTGGGTGGAGAACGAGTCCGCGAACGTCATCCCGGCCGACTTCGGCCTGGCCGTCTCGGCCCCCACCGGCCTGGACTCCTCGGACAAGCTGCCCTTCGGCACCATCTGGGCCTCCGGCGGCGAACCGTTCATCGTCCCGGCCAAGGCGCACAACGCCGAGGGCGGCATGGAGCAGCTGCGCATCATGCTCGGCGAGGCCTCCTCGAAGAACTTCACTTCCAAGGTCAAGTCGCTCACCGCGTTCAACGGCGGCACCACCGGCATCAGCCTCACCCCGGGCCTGAAGTCCGGTGTGGCGGCGCTGGAGAAGGCCGGAAGCAATGTCCTGAACCCGCGCATCCAGGACTGGTACGTGCAGCTCCAGAAGGAGAAGATCGGTGTGGGCGGGCTCGGGGAGATGATGGCCGGGCGCCTCACCCCGGCCGAGGCCGTCAAGCGGATCCAGGGCTTCGCGGACGAGGCCGCGAAGGACCCGACGATCAAGCACTACAAGCACAACTGAGGATCCGTCACCAGCGGCGGCCGCCCGCATGCCCGTGGGTCATGCCTCGTGGGTCATGCAGTGAGATCGGGGTCGGTAGCAATGCAGCACGGCAAGTACCGGTTCATCGCGGGGTTCCTGGCGGTTCCCCTCGGGCTGTACGCGCTCTTCGTCGTATGGCCGTTCATCCAGTCCATCTACTACTCGTTCACGGACTGGACCGGGCTGAGTCCGGAGTTCAGGATGGTGGGCTTCGACAACTACACGAGGATGTTCCACGACGACATCTTCTGGAAGTCGCTGTGGCACAGCCTCCTGTTCGCGCTGCTGCTGCCGCTGGTGACGATCGGTCTGGCGCTCTTCTTCGCCTTCATGATCAATGTGGGCGGGCGGCGCCGGAAGGGCGGCCCGGTGATCACCGGTGTGCGCGGCTCGTCCTTCTACAAGATCGTCTACTTCTTCCCGCAGGTGCTCTCGATCGCCATCGTCGCTCTGCTGTTCGCGTTCGCGTACAACCCGGACAGCGGCGCGATCAACTCGCTGCTGCGCGGCATCGGGCTCGGCGGCGTCCAGCCGCTGTGGCTGGGCGATCCGAGCCTCGCCCTGTGGTGTGTGATGGCCGTGCTGGTCTGGTCCTCGGTCGGCTTCTTCGTGGTGCTGTTCTCCGCCGGGATGGCGTCCATCCCGGCGGATCTGTACGAGGCCGCGCTGCTCGACGGGGCGGCCCGGGCCACCACGTTCTTCCGGATCACCCTGCCGCTGCTGTGGGACACCGTGCAGTCCGGCTGGGTGTACATGGGCATCCTCGCCCTGGGTGCCGAGTCGTTCGCGGTCGTACAGATCATGACGACCGGACCGGGCGGCCCCGACTACTCGACCACCGTCCTGGTGCTCTACGTCTACCAGAAGGCCTTCCGTGACGGTCAGGCCGCCTACGCAACCACGATCGGTGTCGCCCTGCTCGTCGTCACACTGCTCTTCGCGGCGATCGTGATGCGGCTGGGCCGGCGCGAGCGGCTGGAGTTCTGATCATGAAGACGACCGAGACCCCCGCCCCGGTGCCCGCCGAGTCCGGCGCCCCCGCCACCGAGGTCCCCGCCCCGGCCGGGAGGCCGCCCCGCGAGAAGCGGGAGGGCACGGTCCTCAACGCCTTCTCGCACGGCATGCTCGTGCTGTGGGCGTTCATGGTGGTGCTGCCCCTGCTGTGGGCGGTGATGACGTCCTTCAAGGACGACAGCTCGATCTTCAGCTCGCCCTGGGCGCTCCCGGACCGGCTGCACTTCGACAACTGGGCGCGGGCCTGGACCGACGCCAACATGAGCGACTACTTCCTCAACACCGTGCTGGTGGTGGGCGGTTCGCTCATCGGGACCCTGGTCCTCGGGTCGATGGCCGCGTATGTGCTGGCCCGCTTCGACTTCCCGGGCAACCGGTTCATCTACTACCTGTTCGTCGGCGGCATGAGCTTCCCGATCATGCTCGCCCTGGTCCCGCTGTTCTACGTCGTGAACAACATGGGGCTGCTGAACACGATCCACGGGCTGATCCTCGTCTACATCGCCTACTCGCTGCCCTTCACGGTCTTCTTCCTGACCGCGTTCTTCCGCACCCTGCCGACCTCGGTGGCCGAGGCGGCCTTCGTGGACGGTGCCTCGCACAGCCGGACCTTCTTCCAGATCATGCTGCCGATGGCGAAGCCGGGCCTGATCAGCGTGGGGATCTTCAACTTCCTGGGCCAGTGGAACCAGTACATGCTGCCCACGGTCCTGAACACCGACCCCGACAAGCACGTCCTCACCCAGGGGCTGGTCCAGCTGGCCGCCAGCCAGGGTTACAAGGGCGACTGGTCGGGACTCTTCGCGGGCCTGGTGATGGCGATGCTGCCGGTGCTGGCGGCCTACATCGTCTTCCAGCGCCAGGTGGTGCAGGGGCTCACCGCGGGGGCCCTGAAGTAGGGCGCGGCCGCCCGGCGCGGCCCCCGGAGGCCCCCGGGAGCCGCCGAGCGGCACGGCGTGCCACCCGGCACCCCTACGCTTCGCTCGCGCCCCCTACCTGCGTGATCCGGCCAGCAGGCGTCCTTCCCGTGAACCGGGGGCGGCGCCGGTGTGACCGTCCGCACTCCTCGCGATCTTCCTCGATTTCCGTCAAGGACTTGACTGCGGTAACCCGTTCAGCGGAGCTTGGAGTTCACAACTTGTAAGTGGCCCGGATCCCGCTGCCGTGATCTGGGCCACACTGGCGGCGTCGTGGCCGCCGGGCTGAGGGCAGGAGTGGATGAGTCGATGGAGACTCCGGGGTCGCAGTCGTCGCTGCACCGAGCAAATCTGGAACGCGTCGTCCGTGCGGTGCGCCTCGCCGGGTCGCTCACGCAGGCGGAGATCGCGAGGACGACGGGCCTGTCCGCGGCAACGGTCTCCAATATCGTGCGGGAGCTGAAGGACGGGGGGACCGTCGAGGTCACGCCCACCTCCTCGGGCGGCCGCAGGGCCCGGAGCGTGTCCCTGAGCGGGGACGCCGGCATTGTCATCGGCATCGACTTCGGGCACACCCATTTGCGCGTCGCGGTCGGAAACCTCGCCCACCAGGTGCTGGCCGAGGAGTCGGAGCCGCTGGATGTGGACGCCTCTGCCGCACAGGGCTTCGACCGGGCGGAAGAGCTGGTCAGCAGGCTGATCGAGGTGACCGGGGTGGACCGGTCCAAGATCGCGGGCGTGGGCCTCGGCGTGCCGGGTCCGATCGACGTCGAGTCGGGCACCCTCGGCTCCACCGCGATCCTCCCGGGCTGGACCGGCGCCCGGCCCGCCGAGGAGCTGCGGGGGCGGCTCGGCGTGCCGGTGCACGTGGACAACGACGCCAATCTGGGCGCCCTCGGCGAGCTGGTCTGGGGCAGCGGCCGGGGGGTCAGGGACCTCGCGTACATCAAGGTCGCCAGCGGTGTCGGCGCCGGTCTGGTGATCAACGGGACGATCTACCGGGGGCCCGGCGGCACGGCCGGGGAGATCGGGCACATCACCCTCGACGAGTCCGGCCCGGTCTGCCGCTGCGGCAACCGGGGGTGCCTGGAGACCTTCACCGCGGCGCGCTATGTGCTGCCCCTGCTCCAGCCGAGCCACGGCTCCGAGCTGACCATGGAGGGCGTGGTCAGGCTGGCGCGGGACGGCGATCCGGGCTGCCGCCGGGTGATCGCCGACGTCGGCCGCCACATCGGCAGCGGGGTGGCCAATCTCTGCAATCTGCTGAACCCGAGCCGGGTGGTGCTCGGCGGCGATCTCGCCGAGGCCGGGGAGCTGGTCCTCGCGCCCATCCGGGAGTCCGTCGGCCGGTATGCGATCCCCAGCGCCGCGCGCCAGCTCTCGGTGCTGCCGGGGGCGCTCGGCGGCCGTGCCGAGGTGCTCGGCGCGCTCGCTCTGGCACTCAGCGAGATGGGTGATTCGACCCTTTTGGACGGCACGCTTACCGTCGTGGCCCCCGCCTTCACTTAGAAAACGGATGGCACCGTTGCCATCTCGTTAAGGATTTACTTCTTGACGCCGAACCTGCGGCCGAGTTGACTTCCAGCCACCTCGGCCGCAACGACGCGGCCTCGTCAGGGAGGTTTCTGAAGTGAACACGCGTATGCGTCGTGCCGCCGTTGCCGTTGCCGCGAGTGCCATGGCCGTCTCGCTCGCCGCCTGTGGCAGCGCCAAGGAGTCGGGCGGCAGCTCTTCCTCGTCGGGCCCCAAGAAGGGCGACGCCATCAAGGTGGGTCTGCTCCTTCCGGAGAACAAGACCGCGCGGTACGAGAAGTTCGACAAGCCCCTGATCGAGAAGAAGATCAAGGAGCTGACGGGCAACAAGGCCACGCTGGAGTACAACAACGCCCGCCAGGACGCGAACCTCCAGGCCCAGCAGGTCGACACCATGATCACGGACAAGGTGGACGTCCTGATCGTCGACGCCGTCGACTCCAAGGCCATCGCCAACTCGGTCAAGAAGGCCAACGACGCGGGCATCCCGGTCGTCGCATACGACCGCCTGGCCGAGGGTCCGATCAAGGCGTACACCTCGTTCGACAACACCGAGGTCGGCAAGACGCAGGGCGAGGCCCTCCTGAAGGCCCTGGGCGGCAACGCCAAGAAGGGCAAGATCGTCATGATGAACGGCGCGGTGACCGACCCCAACGCCGCCCAGTTCAAGGCGGGTGCTCACTCCGTCCTCGACGGCAAGGTCAACATCGGCCGCGAGTTCGACACCAAGGAGTGGTCGCCGGACAACGCCAACGCCAACATGGAGGCGGCGATCACGGCGCTCGGCAAGCAGAACATCACCGGCGTCTACTCCGCCAACGACGGCATGGCCGGCGGCATCATCACCGCCCTCAAGGCCGCGGGCATCACCAACATCCCGGTCACCGGCCAGGACGCCGAACTGGCGGGTGTGCAGCGCATCGTCACCGGTGAGCAGTACATGAGCGTCTACAAGTCCTACCCGCAGGAAGCCGACATCGCCGCGGAGATGGCCGTCGCGCTCGCGCAGGGCAAGTCGCTCGACTCGATAGCGAAGGACAAGGTCGACAGCCCGACCGTCAAGCAGGTTCCCTCCGTCCTCGTCCCGGTCGTCGCGCTGACCAAGGACAACATCAAGGACACGGTCATCAAGGACGGCATCTACACCGTCGCGGACATCTGCACCCCGCAGTACAAGTCGGCCTGTGACAAGGCCGGTCTGAAGTAAGCGGACCCGAGCCCTTTCCCCGTACGGCGATTCGTCCTTGAATTCCCGTACGGGGACCGGCCCACGCACACTCCTCCGGCGCCCCGCGCTCACCAGCCCCGCAAGCTCGTCGCGGGGTGCCGGACGGAACATTCCCCCCAAACTTCTGCACAACCTCCCGCCGGGTCAGGCGGCGAAGGAGTTGGTTCACGTGTCCGCTACGCCCGTGCTGGCGTTGCGCGGGGTCTCCAAGCGGTTCGGTGCCGTCCAGGCGCTCACCGACGTAGAGCTTGAGGTCCACGCCGGTGAGGTGGTCGCCCTGGTCGGCGACAACGGTGCCGGAAAGTCCACGCTGGTCAAGACGATTGCCGGCGTGCACCCCATCGATGAGGGCGCCATCGAATGGGAGGGCAGGCAGGTCCAGATCGGCAAGCCGAACGACGCCCAGACCCTCGGCATCGCGACCGTCTACCAGGACCTCGCGCTGTGCGACAACATCGACGTCGTCGGCAACCTCTTCCTGGGCCGCGAGCTGAAGAAGCGCGGCATCCTCGACGAGGTCGAGATGGAGCGGCGCGCCCGCGAACTGCTGACCACCCTGTCGATCCGGATCCCCAGCGTCCGTATCCCGATCGCCTCGCTCTCCGGCGGTCAGCGCCAGACCGTGGCCATCGCCCGCTCCATGCTCGGCGAGCCCAAGCTGGTCATCCTGGACGAGCCCACCGCGGCACTCGGCGTCGAGCAGACCGCCCAGGTCCTCGACCTGGTCGAGCGGCTGCGCGAGCGCGGCCACGCGGTGATCCTCATCAGCCACAACATGGCCGACGTGAAGGCCGTGGCGGACAAGGTCGCGGTGCTCCGCCTCGGCCGCAACAACGGCGTCTTCGAGGTGAAGACCACCTCGCAGGAGGAGATCATCTCCGCCATCACCGGCGCCACCGACAATGCCGTGACCCGCCGTGCGGCGCGCACGACCGGGGAGGTTTCCCAGTGAGCATCGAAAAGACCTCCGAGGCGCCCGAGAACGTGCCCGCCGTGGAGAACCCCGAGGCCGCAGCGGCCGCGGTGACCGCGGTCGACCCCCGTCTCCTGGTGCGCGAGCAGGGCCTCGCCGGATACCTCGGCGAGTTCAAGCGCAAGATGCGCGCCGGTGAGCTGGGCTCGATGCCCGTCATCGTCGGCCTGGTCATCATCTGCGCCATCTTCCAGAGCCTCAACTCGGCCTTCCTGTCCGCGCAGAACCTGAGCGACATCACCGTCACGATGGTCGGCACGGGCATGATCTCGGTCGGCATCGTCTTCGTGCTGCTGCTCGGCGAGATCGACCTGTCGGTCGGCTCGGTCAGCGGCGCGGCCAGCGCGCTCGCGGCCGTGTTCGCCGTCAACCAGGGCTGGCCCGAGTGGGTTGCCGTGCTGGTGGCCGTCGCCATCGGCGCGGGCATCGGCGCGCTGCACGGCTTCTTCTTCGCGGTGCTGGGCGCGCCCGCCTTCGCCGTGACCCTGGCCGGTCTGCTCTTCTGGCTGGGCTTCATGCTCCAGGTCCTCGGCGCCAACGGCACCATCAACCTGGACAGCGACGGCCTCATCGGCCAGCTCACCACGTACTTCTTCTCCGATGTGGCGGCCGCCTACGGCCTGGCCGCGGTCGTGGTTGCCGTGTTCTTCGCCACCTCCTACCTGGGCAACCGTCGCCGCGAGGCCGCGGGCATTCCGTCCCGGCCGCTCAGCGAGACGGTCCTGCGCACGGTCCTGCTCGCCGTGGTCTCCTTCGCCGCGGCCTACATGTACAACCAGTACAAGGGCCTGCCGCTGGCCACCGTGATCTTCCTCGCCTTCCTGGTGCTCACGGACTTCCTGCTCCGCCGCACCGCGTACGGCCGCAAGATCTTCGCGCTCGGCGGCAGCGTCGAGGCCTCCCGCCGTGCCGGTATCAACGTCACGGCCGTGCGGATCTCGGTCTTCGCGATCTCCGGGTTCTTCGCCGCCGTCGGCGGCCTGTTCCTGGCCTCCAAGATCGCCTCGGCCAACCAGAGCGCCGGTACCGGCGACCTGCTGATGAACGCCATCGCGGCGGCCGTCATCGGCGGCACCAGCCTCTTCGGCGGCCGGGGCCGCACCTGGAACGCCCTGCTCGGTGTGCTGGTGATCGTCTCCATCCAGTACGGCCTCCAGCTGGAGTCCATCGCCGAGCCGGTGAAGTACATGATCACCGCGGGTGTGCTGCTCACCACCGTGGTGATCGACTCCGTCACCCGCAAGACCCAGAAGACGGCCGGCCGCGCCTAGCCCCCGGCCGCGGGGGCTTTGGGCCCCCGCGGACGGGCGCGGCAGCCCTCTTCACCCCTGTGCCCGGCACCCGTGCGGTGCCGGGCACAGTCCTGTGCCGGGGGCCGCACGGACCGCCCCGCGGCCCGCCCGGCGCGGGGCGGCCGAAAACCGATACCCCGAATACGAGGGCCGCCCATGATCCGCACAGGCGGAACATTAGACTCGACGGGCCCGGCAATAGCTTGACTCAGCTCTACTGCAAGGAGGCACGGGTGCCGCTGCTGACCCGCATCAGGGGACCGCGCGATCTGGACCGGCTCAGCCTGGAGGAGCTGGACCAGCTGGCAGAGGAAATCAGGACCTTCCTCGTCGACGCCGTCTCCAAGACCGGCGGCCACCTCGGCCCCAACCTCGGTGTGGTCGAGCTCACCATCGCCCTGCACCGCGTCTTCGAGTCGCCGAAGGACAAGGTCCTCTTCGACACCGGCCACCAGGCCTATGTGCACAAGCTGCTCACCGGCCGTCAGGACTTCTCCGGGCTGCGCAGCAGGGGCGGCCTGTCCGGGTACCCCTCGCGCGCCGAGTCCGAGCACGACATCATCGAGAACTCGCACGCCTCCACCGTCCTCGGCTGGGCCGACGGCCTCGCCAAGGCCAACGAGCTGCTGGAGCGGGACAGCCATGTCGTCGCCGTCATCGGCGACGGGGCCCTGACCGGCGGCATGGCCTGGGAGGCCCTCAACAACATCGCGGACGCCAAGGACCGGCCCCTGGTCATCGTCGTCAACGACAACGAGCGCTCCTACGCCCCCACCATCGGCGGCCTCGCCAACCACCTGGCCACCCTGCGCACCACCGACGGCTACGAGAAGTTCCTCGCCCGCACCCGGGAGGTGCTGGAGCGCACCCCCGTCGTCGGCAGGCCCCTCTACGAGACGCTGCACGGCGCCAAGAAGGGTCTGAAGGACTTCATCGCCCCGCAGGGCATGTTCGAGGACCTGGGCCTGAAGTACGTCGGCCCGATCGACGGGCACGACATCGAGGCCCTGGAATCCGCGCTGGCCCGCGCCAAGCGCTTCGGCGGCCCGGTCATCGTGCACTGCCTCACCGAGAAGGGCCGCGGCTACAAGCCCGCCGAGCAGGACGAGGCCGACCGCTTCCACGGCATCGGCCCCATCCACCCGGACACCGGCCTGCCCATCAAGGCGGGCGCCGCGAGCTGGACCTCCGTCTTCGGTGACGAGATGGTCCGCCTCGGCCGCGAGCGCAAGGACATCGTCGCCATCACCGCGGCGATGCTCCAGCCGGTGGGCCTGAAGAAGTTCGCGGACGCCTTCCCCAACCGGATCTACGACGTCGGCATCGCCGAGCAGCACGGCGCGGTCTCCGCGGCCGGCCTCGCCACCGGCGGCCTGCACCCGGTCTTCGCGGTCTACGCGACCTTCCTCAACCGCGCCTTCGACCAGGTCCTCATGGACGTCGCCCTGCACAAGTGCGGAGTGACCTTCGTGCTCGACCGGGCCGGTGTCACCGGCGACGACGGCGCCTCCCACAACGGCATGTGGGACATGTCGATGCTCCAGGTGGTCCCGAGCCTCAGGATCGCCGCCCCGCGCGACGCCGAACAGCTGCGCGCCCAGCTCCGCGAGGCCGTGGAGGTCGACGACGCGCCGACCGTGCTGCGCTACTCCAAGGGCATCGTCGGCCCGGCGGTGCCCGCGGTGGGCACGGTCGGCGGGATGGACGTGCTGCGCAAGGCCGAGGCCCCGGTGCCGGACGTGCTGCTGGTGTCGGTCGGCGCCCTCGCGCCCATGTGCCTGGAGATCGCAGACCTGCTCAAGAAGCAGGGCATCTCCACCACCGTCGTCGACCCCCGCTGGGTCAAGCCCGTCGACGAGGCCCTCGCCCCGCTCGCCGAGCAGCACCGGGTGGTCGTCACCGTCGAGGACAACTCGCGGGCCGGTGGTGTCGGCTCCGCGATCGCCCAGGCCCTGCGCGACGCCGGGGTGGATGTGCCGCTGCGCGACTTCGGCATCCCGTCGCGCTTCCTGGACCACGCCTCCCGCAAGGAGGTCATGGCGGAGATCGGCCTGACCGCCACGGACATCGCCCGCCAGGTCACCGGGCTGGTCTCCCGACTCGACGGGCGGTACGACCGTACGGCCGCCTCGCGCACCGGGGACCCGGTGGAGTCCGCCCGGGACTGACGCCGTCCCACCGATCGGCCGGGCCGGTCCCGCCTCTTTTACGGTGGCGGGACCAGCCCATTTGCGTGGATCCCACCCTTTTGGGGCATAGGCCCTACGCCCCCCTCTCCATCATGTCGGGGACGATGATGCGTGGGAGGTACGCCGTGAGCAGGACTCTCTTCCGGACCAAGGACGTCGAGCAGTCGATCCGGGACACCGAGGAGCCGGAGCACGCACTCAAGAAGACACTCTCCGCCCTGGACCTGACCGTCTTCGGCGTCGGGGTCATCATCGGCACCGGCATCTTCGTGCTGACCGGCAAGGTCGCCAAGGAGAACGCGGGACCGGCCGTCTCGCTGTCCTTCGTCGTGGCCGGTGTCGTCTGCGCCCTGGCCGCGCTCTGCTACGCCGAATTCGCCTCGACCGTCCCGGTCGCGGGCTCCGCCTACACCTTCTCGTACGCCACCCTGGGCGAGCTGCCCGCCTGGATCATCGGCTGGGACCTGGTCCTGGAGTTCGCGCTGGGCACGGCGGTGGTCGCGGTCGGCTGGTCCGGCTACATCCACTCGCTGCTCGACAACGCGGGCTGGCAGCTGCCCGCCGCCCTCGGCGGCCGGGAGGGGGCGACCGGCTTCGGCTTCGACATCCTGGCCGCCGCGCTCGTCCTGGCGCTGACCGCCATCCTGGTCGTCGGCATGCGGCTGTCGGCCCGGGTCACCCAGCTCGTCGTCGCGATCAAGGTCGTCGTGGTGCTGATCGTGATCATCGCGGGCGCCTTCTTCATCAACACCGCCAACTACAAGCCCTTCGTCCCGAAGTCCGAGGCCGTGCCCGCGGCCGGCAGCCTCAAGGCACCCCTCATCCAGCTCATCGCGGGCTGGGCACCCTCCAACTTCGGGGTGCTGGGCGTCTTCACCGCCGCCTCCGTCGTCTTCTTCGCCTTCATCGGCTTCGACATCGTGGCGACCACGGCCGAGGAGACCCGCAACCCCCAGCGCGACGTGCCCCGCGGCATCCTCGGCTCCCTGCTGATCTGCACCACGCTCTATGTCGCCGTGTCGATCGTGGTCACCGGAATGGAGCACTACACCGACCTGTCGGTGGACGCGCCGCTCGCCGACGCCTTCAAGGCCATCGGACACCCCTGGTACGCGGGAGTGATCAGCTTCGGCGCCGCCATCGGCCTGACCACGGTCTGCCTGATCCTGCTGCTCGGCCAGAGCCGGGTCTTCTTCGCGATGAGCCGGGACGGGCTGCTGCCCCGCTTCTTCTCCCGGGTCCACCCGCGCTTCAAGACCCCGCACCGGCCGACCATCCTGCTCGGCGTGGTCATCGCCGTCGTCGCGGGCTTCACCAGCCTCAGCGAACTCGCCGAACTCGTCAACATCGGTACGCTCTTCGCCTTCATCGTGGTGGCGATCGGCGTGGTCGTGCTGCGCCGGAGCCGGCCCGACCTCCACCGCGCCTTCCGCACCCCGTTCGTCCCGGTGGTGCCGATCCTCTCGGTGTGCGCCTCGCTGTGGCTGATGCTGAACCTGCCCGCCGAGACCTGGCTGCGGTTCGCCCTCTGGCTGCTGGTCGGCTTCGTGATCTATTTCCTCTACGGCCGCACCCACAGCCGGGTGGGGGAGCAGCAGCGCGCGGCGGCCGGGCGGTCCGGCGACAGCGCCCCCTGACCGCCCCTCAGCCCCGCTCCGCCGGGGGCTCCTGCGTGCGCACCGACCGCGGGCCCAGCACCTGGGCGCCCCGCTCCCGCACCCGTCGGCGCAACTCCCGGTCCGCCGTGACGACCAGCACGGAACGCTCCCCGGCCGCCTCGGCCAGCTCCACGATGCGGTCGTCACCGCTGCCGGGCGCCGACTCCACCCGTACGCCGGGCACGGACTCCACCCCGCGCGCCGCGCCCTCGACCACGAGCACCAGTTCCACCGGGCCGGGAAGGCCGGGCAGTCCCTCCTCCGCGTACCGCACCAGCCGGTCCCGCAGCCGCTCCGCGGCACCGCGGCGGTCCCGCCACCAGCCGTCGGGCACGGATCCGACGACGTTCGCGGCATCGACGACGACCAGGGGCACGGCATTCATGCCCCCAGCCTCGCACGAGCCCGTCACCCCCGGTCCCGCGGCGTCCGTCCCGGGGGTGACGGGGCGCCGAGCGCCCCGCGGGCGGGGACGGACGCCCCTACAGTGGGGGCGTGTCGACGGTGCCCACTGTGAACGGCTCCTGGCTGCTGCGCGGCCGGGACGGGAGCCTGAGCGCCTACGCCCCGCGGGACGCGGCGGTGTGGTGCCGGGCCGAGCACCATCCGGAGCTCTCCTGGGGACCCCCGCGCAGGGTCGGCGGCGACCAGCGCCTGCACGCCCCGCTGGCCCTCGGGCAGGGCGCCGACGGATACGCCCACCTGGCCGCCTGGCGCCCCACGGTCCCGGGCGAGTCAGGACTCGTCCACTCCACCCACTTCCGGCCCCGGCTCTCCGCGCTCGACTGGACCCCCATCGGCCACCCGGACAAGAAGGGCGACCGCACCGGACCCCCGGCGGTGGCCGTGGACGCCGAGGGCCGCGCCCATGTCTTCGTACGCAACCAGGGCGGCGGCGTCAGCATGCTCGCCCAGAAGGAACGCGGCGGCTGGAGCCCCTGGCAGGACATCGGCGGTCCGGGCGCGCACGAGGAACTCGCCGCCGTGACCGCCGGTTCGGGACGCGTCGAGCTGTACGCCACCACCGCGGACGGCATTCTGAGCTGGCGCCAGGAGGAGCCGGGCGGGCCCCTGGCCCCCGACGAGGCACTGGAGACGGACGTACGGCCGGGCACCCTGACCGCCCTGTGCACGTCCAAGGAGCACACCACGCTGCTCTTCGCGGACCCCGGGGGTGTCCTGCACGCCTGGCGCCCGGGCGGCGCCCCCCTCCCGCTGCTGCTCGCCGCGGGACCGGGCCCGGTGGCGGCCCTGCGCTGTGCCGTCGACGGCTACGACTGCATGCTGCTGGCCCAGCGGTCGTCCTCCGGGCGGGCCGTCCTCGCCGCCTGCCCCACCGAGCAGGAGTCGGCGGGCCTGTGGTGGAGCGAGTCCGGCCCGCAGCTGCCGGTCGGCACCCGGGTCGCGCTGGCCGAGGACGCGGCCGGGCGGGTGGTGGCCGCGAGCCACACCCCGGACGGTGAACTCCGCCTCGCCCGGCAGAAGGACGAACCCGGACTCGCGCTGGCGGCCTGGCAGCCGGTGTGACACCCGGGGGCCTTGCCGCCCCCGGGGACGGCGAAGGACCTCCCCCGGGCCTTCGGTTCCTCTTCGGTTCCTCTTCGATTCCGACGAAGGGCCTCCGCCGAGTGCGGAGGCCCTTGTCGGGGGCGGCGGCTGCCGCCGGGTGCGCTTACGGGGTCACGCCGGGACCGACGCCACGCCCTGCTCCAGGAACCGCTTGCCGTTCACCCGCTCGGAGACACCCTCGCGGTCCAGGTACGGCGTGACGCCGCCCAGGTGGAAGGGCCAGCCGGCGCCCGTGATCAGGCACAGGTCGATGTCCTGGGCCTCGGCCACGACGCCCTCGTCGAGCATCAGGCCGATCTCCCGCGCCACCGTGTCCAGGACGCGGGCGCGGACCTGCTCCTCGGTCAGCACCGTGTCGCCCTGCTTCAGCAGCGCGGCCACCTCGGGGTCCAGCTCCGGCTTGCCGCTGTCGTAGACGTAGAAGCCGCGCTTGCCGGCCTCGACGACCGCCTTGAGGTTCGGGGAGACCTTGTAGCGGTCCGGGAAGGCCTTGTTGAGGGTCTCCGAGACATGCAGACCGATCGCCGGGCCGACCAGCTCCACCAGCACCAGCGGGGACATCGGCAGACCGAGCGGCTCGACCGCGCGCTCCGCGACCTCGACCGGGGTGCCCTCGTCGATGACGTTCTGGATCTCGCCCATGAAGCTGGTGAGGATGCGGTTGACGACGAACGCCGGGGCGTCCTTGACCAGGACCGCGGTCTTCTTCAGCTTCTTGGCGACACCGAACGCCGTGGCCAGCGAGGCGTCGTCGGTCTGCTCGCCGCGGACGATCTCCAGCAGCGGCAGCACGGCGACCGGGTTGAAGAAGTGGAAGCCCACGACCCGCTCGGGGTGCTGGAGCTTCGACGCCATTTCCGACACCGAGAGCGAGGAGGTGTTGGTGGCGAGGATGGCGTGCGCGGGGGCGACCGCCTCGACCTCGGCGAACACCTTCTGCTTGACCGACATCTCCTCGAACACGGCTTCGATGATGAAGTCCGCGTCCGCGAAGCCCTCGGCCTTGTCCAGGACACCGGAGACCAGGGCCTTCAGGCGGTTGGCCTTGTCCTGGTTGACCCGGCCCTTGGCGAGCAGCTTGTCGATCTCGGCGCGGACATAGCCCACGCCCTTGTCGACACGCTCCTGGTCGATGTCCGTGAGGACGACCGGGACCTCCAGGCGGCGCAGGAAGAGCAGGGCGAGCTGCGAGGCCATCAGGCCCGCGCCGACCACACCCACCTTGGTCACCGGGCGCGCCAGGCTCTTGTCGGGGGCACCCGCCGGGCGCTTGCCGCGCTTCTGGACGAGATTGAAGGCGTAGATGCCGGAGCGCAGTTCGCCGCCCATGATCAGGTCCGCGAGGGCCTGGTCCTCGGCGTCGTAGCCCTGCTGGAGGTCGCCGTTCTTGGCCGCGGCGATGATGTCGAGCGCACGGTAGGCGGCCGGGGCCGCGCCGTGCACCTTGCCGTCGGCGATGAAGCGGCCCCGGGCGACGGCCTGGTCCCAGGCCTCGCCGCGGTCGATCTCCGGGCGCTCCACCACGATCTCGCCCTTGAGGACCGCCGCCGTCCAGATCAGCGACTGCTCCAGGAAGTCGGCGCCCTCGAAGAGGGCGTCCGCGATACCCAGCTCGAAGACCTGCTTGCCCTTGAGCTGCCGGTTCTGGTTGAGCGAGTTCTCGATGACGACCGTGACGGCCTTGTCGGCGCCGATCAGGTTCGGCAGCAGGGTGCAGCCGCCCCATCCGGGCACCAGGCCGAGGAAGACCTCGGGCAGGGAGAAGGCCGGGAGGGCCGCGGACACGGTGCGGTAGGTGCAGTGCAGACCGACCTCGACACCGCCGCCCATCGCCGCGCCGTTGTAGTACGCGAACGTCGGCACGGCCAGCTTCGCGAGGCGCTTGAAGACCTCGTGACCGCCCTGGCCAATGGCGAGCGCGTCCTCGTGCCGCTTCAGCAGCTCGACACCCTTGAGGTCGGCGCCGACCGCGAAGATGAACGGCTTGCCGGTGATGCCGGCACCGACGATGTCGCCGGCCGCGGCCTCCTTCTCGACCCGGTCGATCGCGGCGTCGAGGTTCGCCAGCGACTGCGGGCCGAAGGTGGTCGGCTTGGTGTGGTCCAGGCCGTTGTCCAGGGTGATCAGGGCGAACCGGCCCGCACCCAGCGGCAGATCGAAGTGGCGTACGTGCGCCTGGGTGACGACCTCGCCGGGGAACAGCTCGGCCGCACCCTTCAGCAGCTCAGCGGTGGTGCTCACTTGTCCCCCTCGAAGTGCGGGTTCTCCCAGATGACCGTCGCGCCCATGCCGAAGCCGACGCACATGGTGGTGAGGCCGTAACGGACCTGCGGCTGCTCCTCGAACTGGCGTGCCAGCTGCGTCATCAGACGGACGCCGGAGGAGGCGAGCGGGTGACCGAAGGCGATGGCGCCGCCGTACTGGTTGACGCGCGCGTCGTCGTCCGCGATGCCGTAGTGCTCCAGGAAGGCCAGCACCTGGACGGCGAAGGCCTCGTTGATCTCGAACAGATCGATGTCGGAGATGGACAGGCCCGCCTTGGCGAGCGCCTTCTCCGTGGCCGGGATCGGGCCGTAGCCCATGACCTCAGGCTCGACGCCCGCGAAGGCGTACGAGACCAGGCGCATCTTCACCGGCAGGTCGTGCTCGCGGGCGAAGTCCTCGCTGGCGATGATCGAGGCGGTGGCGCCGTCGTTCAGGCCGGCCGCGTTGCCCGCGGTGACCCGGCCGTGGACGCGGAACGGCGTCTTCAGACCCGAGAGGTTCTCCAGGGTGGTGCCCGGGCGCATCGGCTCGTCGGCCGTGACCAGGCCCCAGCCGGTCTCGCCGCCCTCGGGGCTGGTGCGGCGCACCGAGATCGGCACCAGGTCCTGCTGGATCTTGCCGTTGGCGTAGGCCTTGGCGGCCTTCTCCTGCGAACGCACCGCGTACTCGTCGGCACGCTGCTTGGTGATGCCCGGGTAGCGGTCGTGCAGGTTCTCCGCCGTCATGCCCATGAACAGGGCGGACTCGTCGACCAGCTTCTCGCTGACGAAGCGCGGGTTCGGGTCGACGCCCTCGCCCATCGGGTGGCGGCCCATGTGCTCGACGCCACCGGCGATGACGGCATCGTAGGCGCCGAACGCGATCGAGCCGGCGGTGGCCGTCACGGCCGTCATCGCGCCCGCACACATGCGGTCGATGGAGTAGCCGGGCACCGAGGTCGGCAGGCCCGCGAGGATGCCCGCGGTGCGGCCGAGGGTCAGGCCCTGGTCGCCGATCTGGGTGGTCGCGGCGATGGCGACCTCGTCGATCTTCTTCGGGTCGAGACCCGGGTTGCGGCGCAGCAGCTCCCGGATCGCCTTCACGACGAGATCGTCGGCACGGGTCTCGTGGTAGATGCCCTTCGGGCCCGCCTTGCCGAACGGGGTACGGACGCCGTCGACGAAGACGACGTCCCTGACGGTACGAGGCACGATGGCTCTCCTCCAGGGTGCGGGGTAGCGCTGCGGCGACGCGCTGAGCGCGTGCTCAGCACCATGCTACTTACGAGTAACCAAGCTGCCCAGTCCCGCCGGGCCAAGCGGCGAAGGTCACACCGCCGGGGGAGGAGAGGAGAAGAGGCGGGGAGGGCGCGGTGGGGGAGGAGTGACGCAGGAGGGCGGGGCCGGGGGAGCGGGGATCGGGGGAGTGGGGAGCCGTCCGGGGCCGGGCGACGGGTTGGCGGGATTTCGACTCTGTGGGGACCTGGGCGGGGCCTGGCTTCGGGTGCGCCGGAGGGCGGGGCGGCCGGGGGCCGCGCCCGCTGAGGCGTGTACGACGTTGCGACGCGTACGACGTGTACGACGTTGGCGAATGGGTCAGCCGGTGGTGGACAGCGCGGCCACCAGGACCGGGGTGACCTGCTCGACCTGCCAGGGCCTGGCGCCGTGCCCGGCCAGCGCGGCCGCCACGGACGCCTCATCGGCGGGCTTCGGCGGCTCCCAGCACAGGCGCCGCACGGTGTCCGGGGAGACCAGGTTCTCCTGGGGCATGGCGAGCTGCTCGGCGAGTTCCGAGACGGCGGTGCGCGCGGCGGAGAGCCGGGCCGCGGCCGCCGGGTCCCGGTCGGCCCAGGCCCGCGGCGGCGGAGGACCGGCCACCGGCTGCCCGGGCTGCGGCAGCTCGGACTCGGTCAGCGCCCTCGACCGGTCGATCGCGGCCTGCCACTGCTCCAGCTGGCGCCGTCCCATGCGATGGCCGAAACCGCTCAGCCCGGCCAGGGCGTGCACGTTCGGCGGCAGGGCGAGCGCCGCCTCGATGATCGCGGCGTCCCCCAGCACCTTGCCCGGCGAGACGTCGCGGCGCTGGGCAACCCGGTCCCGGGTCTGCCACAGCTCGCGGACGACGGCCATCTGCCGACGGCGGCGCACCTTGTGCATCCCGGACGTACGACGCCAGGGGTCCTTGCGCGGCTCGGCCGGCGGCGCGGAGGCGATCGCGTCGAACTCCTGCCGGGCCCAGTCCAGCTTGCCCTGCCGGTCCAGCTCCTTCTCCAGGGCGTCCCGCAGATCGACGAGCAGTTCGACGTCGAGGGCGGCATAGCGCAGCCACGGCTCGGGCAGCGGCCGGGTCGACCAGTCGACGGCCGAGTGGCCCTTCTCCAGTACGAAGCCCAGAACGCTCTCGACCATGGCGCCGAGGCCCACCCGGGGATACCCGGCAAGGCGCCCCGCCAGTTCGGTGTCGAACAGACGGGTGGGAACCATGCCTATCTCGCGCAGGCACGGCAGGTCCTGGGTGGCGGCGTGCAGCACCCATTCCACCCCGGAGAGGGCCTCGCCCAGGCCCGACAGGTCGGGGCAGGCCACCGGGTCGATCAGGGCGGAGCCCGCGCCCTCGCGGCGCAGCTGGACCAGATAGGCGCGCTGGCCGTATCGGTAGCCGGACGCGCGTTCGGCATCGACGGCCACGGGGCCCCGGCCGGCGGCGAAGGCGGCGATCACCTCGGCGAGCGAGGCCTCGTCGGCGATCACCGGCGGAATGCCGTCGCGCGGCTCCAGCAAGGGGATCGGCGCCGCTTCGACATCGTCCGAAGGGGCGCCTCCGGTGGTTCGCAGTGGGCTGTCTGCTGCGGTCTCTTGGGCGTCGGTCACCTGTCAAGGGTATCCGTGTGTGGACGGCGCCCGCCGACGGAACGTTCCGTCGACGGGCGCCGGAGGGGCGCAAACCAGTCACGCGGGGCACTTGGCGGCAGCGGAATTACTGTGCCCGCGGGCGACGGGGGCGGGGCGGACGCGGGGGAGAGGTGGGGAAGGCGGCGGAAGGGGGTGACGGAAAGCGGCGAAGGCGGGCGGGGAAGCGGCTGAGGGGAAGGCTGAGGGAAGCGGAGCAGGGAGCGGCGGAAGGAAGCGGAGGGAAGCGGGAGGAGTCGGGTCGGCGGCCCGAGTGAGGCTCGGTGGGACTGGGTGGATCAGTGGATGATGCCGGTCCTGAGGGCCACCGCCACCATTCCGGCGCGGTCGCCGGTGCCCAGCTTGCGGGCGATGCGGGCGAGATGGCTCTTGACGGTCAGTGCGGACAGGCCCATGGAGACGCCGATCGCCTTGTTGGACTGTCCCTCGGCGACCAGGCGCAGCACCTCGACCTCGCGGCCGGACAGCTCGCGGTAGCCGCCCGGGTGGCTCGGGGCGCCCGGGGGGCGGCGGTGCAGACGCGCGGCGGCGGCGCCGATCGGCGCGGCGCCGGGCCGGGTGGGGAGCCCGACGTTGGTACGCGTACCGGTGACGACATAGCCCTTGACTCCGCCCGCGAGGGCGTTGCGGACGGCACCGATGTCGTCGGCGGCGGACAGGGCGAGCCCGTTGGGCCAGCCCGCGGCGCGGGTCTCGGACAGCAGGGTGAGGCCGGAGCCGTCGGGGAGGTGGACGTCGGCGACGCAGATGTCACGCGGGTTGCCGACACGGGGGCGGGCCTCCGCGATCGACGACGCCTCGATGACGTCGCGCACTCCTAGCGCCCAGAGATGGCGGGTGACGGTGGAACGGACCCGGGGGTCGGCCACGACCACCATGGCGGTCGGCTTGTTCGGGCGGTAGGCGACCAGGCTTGCGGGCTGCTCGAGGAGAACGGACACCAGGCCTCCTGGGGGTGCGGGACGGGGCCGGCTCTGGGGATGAAGCCGGAACGAACCGTGCTTTCAAGGTCACAGTCGTCTTCGGCACCAAACCCGTGCTCCTTTAGAGAATGATCACGATTTGGTGAGTAACAATCCGGGCAATTCGGATGCACGAGCGATCAGGCGAAGATCGATTTGGTTCGGTCCTTTATGGATCAGGGTCCGAAAGTGGCCGTATCGACAAAGAGACGGCAAGAAGTGTCAAGTCGGGATTGACAGGCCGTGAGGTATGCACAGGTGACCGCCGCGGCGCCGGTGGCAGCGTCCGCCGCGGCGGTTGTGGATGTGCCTGTGAGAGTGACCGCCGCGGCGGTTGTCGAGGTGGTTGTCGAGGCGGCTGTCGCGATGTGCGTCGCCGCCGGGGTCAGCGGGGCTGCGGTCCCCGCCGCTGCGGCAGCGTCACCACCGACCCGTCCCCCGGCCCCGCGGGGGGCAGACCCGCCACCTGGGCCAGCAGATCGCACCAGGACGCGAGGTGGGCGGCCGTGTCCGGGACGCCGCCGAGCCCCTCCCGCGGTGTCCAGGACGCGCGGATCTCGATCTGGGAGGCGGCCGGGCGCGCGGAGAGCCCCCCGAAGTAGTGAGAACTCGCGCGGGTGACGGTGCCGCTCGGCTCGCCGTACGACAGCCCGCGGGCCTGGAGCGCACCGGTCAGCCAGGACCAGCACACCTCGGGCAACAGGGGATCCGCGGCCATCTCCGGTTCGAGTTCCGCGCGCACCAGGGTCACCAGGCGGAAGGAGCCCTGCCAGGCCTCGTGCCCGGCCGGGTCGTGGAGCAGCACCAGGCGCCCGTCGGCCAGGTCCTCGTCCTCCTGGACGACCGCCGCCTCCAGGGCGTAGGTGAAGGGAGCCAGCCGCTGCGGCGCGCGGGTCGGCTCGACCTCCATCTCGGGCCGCAGCCGCGCGGTCTTCAGCGCGTCGACCGCGGCACGGAACGGCGGCGGAGCCGTATCCCTCGCATCCTGTTCCCCCTCCTCCGCGTCGTCCATTCCGTCCGCGCCGTCCAGTCGTTCCTGAGCCGCAGCCATGCGGGGAAGAGTAAGGGGAAGAAAGCACGTTCGCAGGGAGAGACACCCGATGCCCGGGGCGGTTTGACGGGGAACGGCGCGGTGTGGTCGCTGCCTTGGGCGCCCGGCTCCGACCGTGCGCCGGTGCGCTGCGGACACGCGGTTCGCGCGGGGCGGGCGCGACATCTCACGCCCCCGGCGCTCCCCCGTCCTCCTCGGTACCAGGGGCCCGGCCGCGGCGTCCGCCACCCCGGAGGGGGCCGTCCCCGGCGCGTGGGAGACTTTGGTCGTGAGTGCCGAGAACCGCCCCGCGACGGGCCAGCCGACAGCGACGTACGACTCCGCCTTCCTGAAGGCGTGCAGGCGCGAACCCGTACCGCACACCCCGGTGTGGTTCATGCGGCAGGCCGGGCGGTCCCTGCCCGAGTACCGCAAGGTCCGCGAGGGCATCCCGATGCTGGAGTCCTGCATGCGGCCCGAGCTGGTCACCGAGATCACGCTCCAGCCGGTCCGCCGGCACGGCGTGGACGCGGCGATCTACTTCAGCGACATCGTCGTCCCGCTCAAGGCCATCGGTGTCGACCTCGACATCAAGCCGGGCGTCGGCCCCGTCGTCGAGAACCCCATCCGCGGCCGCGCCGACCTGGCGCAGCTGCGCGATCTGACCCCCGAGGACGTCTCCTACGTCACCGAGGCGATCAGGCTGCTCACCGCCGAGCTGGGCCCGACCCCGCTGATCGGCTTCGCGGGCGCCCCCTTCACCCTCGCCAGCTACCTCATCGAGGGCGGCCCCTCCCGTACGTACGAGCACACCAAGGCGCTCATGCACGGCGACCCCGCCCTGTGGGCCGAGCTGCTCGACCGGCTCGCGGACATCACCGCCGCCTTCCTGAAGGTCCAGATCGAGGCGGGCGCCTCGGCCGTCCAGCTCTTCGACTCCTGGGCCGGGGCCCTCGCCCCCGTCGACTACCGCCGCTCCGTGCTGCCCGCCTCGGCGAAGGTCTTCCGGGCCGTCGCGGACTACGGCGTGCCGCGCATCCACTTCGGTGTCGGCACCGGCGAACTGCTCGGCCTGATGGGCGAGGCCGGTGCGGACGTCGTGGGCGTCGACTGGCGTGTCCCGCTCGACGAGGCCGTCCGCCGGGTCGGCCCGGGCAAGGCCCTTCAGGGCAACCTCGACCCCGCCGTCCTCTTCGCCCCGCAGGAGGCCGTCGAGGCGAAGACCCGCGAGGTGCTGGACGCCGCCGCGGGCCTTGAGGGCCATGTCTTCAACCTCGGCCACGGTGTCATGCCGAACACCGACCCGGACGCGCTCACCCGGCTCACGGAGTACGTCCACACGCAGACGGCCCGCTGACCGCGCTGCCGCCGGGACCCCGCCCGCCGGATCACCACCCGTGCCGCGCCTGCCTGCCCCACAGCAGGCCCCGCGGCTCGGGCGGCGGCGGGGTGCCCCGGCGCAGCGGCCAGGCCAGGACCATGCCCACCAGGAAGCCGACCACATGGGCCGCGTACGCGACCGTTCCGGCCTCGGAGACGCCGCCCCCGTACGAGTAGACCGCCTGGAGTCCGAACCAGAAGCCCAGCACGATCCACGCGGGCAGGCGCAGCGGCAGGAAGATCAGGAACGGCACCAGCACCCACACCCGCGCCCGGGGATACAGGACCAGATAGGCGCCGAGCACGCCCGCGATCGCGCCGGACGCGCCGATCAGCGGGTCGCCCGAGGCGTTGTTGAGGAGCGCGAAGCCGTACCCGGCCGCATAGCCGCACGCCACGTAGAACAGCGCGAACCGCACATGTCCGAGCCGGTCCTCGATGTTGTTGCCGAAGATCAGCAGGAACAGCATGTTGCCCAGCAGATGCAGCCAGCTCCCGTGCAGGAACATCGCCGTGAAGACCGACGCCGACGGCGACTTCCGGTAGCCGGGCGGCCCCACCACGCAGCCCGGGCCGTGCGGCCCGACGCCCACCGCGCCGGTGGGCACCAGACGCGGCAGCTGATCGTGGATCAGCTCCTTGGGCACCGCCGCGTAGTGGTCCAGGAAGGCCTGGAGGTGGCACAGCTGGGCGAGGTCGCTCTGTCCCGCCACCGATCCGGCCATGCCGGGGGTCAGCAGGAAGACGACGAGGTTGGCCGCGATCAGCGCGTAGGTCACATAGGGCGTGCGCCGTACCGGGTTGACGTCATGAACGGGAATGACCACAGGACAGTACTGCCCGGCACGCGCCCGGCGAATCGGTGAACACGCCGGTGGGCCCGTGCGTATGTCTCCTCAACCGCCCGCGGTGCGGGCAAGGCGTGCCGCGGGGACGACGTGAGGAACAGGCGATGAACGACCGGGACACCCCTGCGATACACGCTCTGCCCGATGGCGAGGCCGAACTTGCGCTGGTGATCCGCCTGCCCTGGGAGGACATCGCCCGGCTGGGCCAGGAGGCGGGACGGCTGGCCGCGCAGATGCAGCGTCCGGTGACCCTCGACGAGGCCGTCGGCCACCGGCTGCGTTCCGTCCGCCCCGGCGCCGCGCACGCCAGGCCCCCGGCGGCGGGGCCCCAGCCGTCCGCCGCCGTGCCCGCCAGCGCCTCGGTGTCCTCACTGCCGCCGCGGCCGCCCGCCGAGCAGGCCCGGCAGGCGATCGAGCGGATCACGGAACCCGGCCGACACGAATCGGCCTGAGGGAGCGGCCGGGTGGGGGCCCGAAGGCACAGCCCACCGGTAGTGCTGGCCTCACTGGTAGCGCTGCCTTGCCGGTGGAGCCGCCTTTCGGCCCCGCAGGGCGGTCGCTAGCGGTGGGCTCCCGTCACCGCCACCGCCGCCTTGCGCGCGGCCACCAGGACCGGGTCCCACACCGGGGAGAACGGGGGCGCGTAGCCCAGATCGAGGGCCGTCATCTCCTCCACCGTCATCCGTGCCGTCAGCGCCACCGCGGCGATGTCGACCCGTTTCGCCGCGCCCTCCCGGCCGACGATCTGCACGCCGAGCAGCCGCCCGGTGCGGTGCTCGGCGAGCATCTTGACGGTCATGGGCGCGGCGTCCGGGTAGTAGCCCGCGCGGCTGGTCGACTCGACGACCACCGACTCGTACCGCAGCCCGGCCCGCCGGGCGTCCTTCTCGCGCAGTCCGGTGCGCGCGATCTCCAGGTCGCAGACCTTGCTCACGGCCGTGCCGACCACTCCGGGGAAGGTGGCGTAGCCGCCGCCCGCATTGGTGCCGATGATCTGCCCGTGCTTGTTGGCGTGCGTGCCCAGCGCGATGTGCCGCATCCCGCCCGAGACCAGGTCGAGCACCTCGACGCAGTCGCCGCCCGCCCAGAGGTTCTCGTGGCCGCGCACCCGCATCGCCAGGTCGGTGAGCAGCCCGCCGTGCGCGCCGAGCGGCAGACCGGCGGCGTGCGCGAGCGTCGTCTCCGGGCGTACCCCGATCCCGAGGATCACCACATCCGCCGGGTACTCGGCGGTGTCCGTGGCGACCGCCCGGACCCGGTCGCCGTCCGTGAGGACCGCGGTCACCTCGGCGTCGTTCACCATGGTGATCCCGAGGCCCTCCATGGCCCGGTTCACCAGCCGTCCCATGTCGGGGTCCAGGGTCGCCATGGGCTGGCTGCCGCGGTTGACGACGGTGACCTCGTACCCCCGTTTGATCATCGCCTCGGCCATCTCCACGCCGATGTACCCGGCGCCCACCACCACCGCGCGGCGGCCCCGGTCGGCGGCGAGTGAGTCCAGCAGGGCCTGCCCGTCGTCGAGCGTCTGCACCCCGTGCACCCCGGGCGCGTCGATGCCGGGCAGCCGGGGACGGATCGGCCGGGCACCGGTCGCGATCACGAGTTTGTCGTACGAGGTCCAGGACTCGGACCCGGATCCGGTGTCCCGGGCGCGGACCCGGCCGCCCGCGAGGTCGATCTCCGTGACCTCCGTCCGCAGCCGCAGATCGATGTCCCGGGCCCGGTGCTCCTCGGGCGTACGGGCGATCAGCCGGTCCCGGGAGTCGACCTCGCCGCCCACCCAGTACGGGATGCCGCACGCCGAGTAGGAGGCGAAGCGACCGCGTTCGAAGGCCACGATCTCCAGTTCGCCTGGCTTCTTCAGGCGGCGGGCGGCCGATGCGGCGGACATGCCGGCCGCGTCGCCGCCGATGACGACGAGACGCTCTCCCGTACGGCTCATGTTCATGCGAACACGCTACGGGGGCAGGGCACTTCGGTCGCGGCCGCCCCGCCCGCCGGGCGGCCCGCGCCCACTGCCGGTCGCGCGCCCGACCGGTGGAGAGCCCGGCCCCCGCGGGACCGTCGGCGCTGTCTGAGAGGCTGGGGACATGAGCACACCTCACGCCCGCCCGGCCGCGGAGCACGCCGGTCACGTCGAGCACGCCGGTCACGTCGAGCATGTCGGGCACGACCGTCACGCCGGGCATGTCGTCGTCATCGGAGGCGGGATCGCCGGACTGGCCGCCGCCCACCGGCTGCTGGACCGGGGCGCGCGGGTGACGGTCCTGGAGGCCTCGGACCGGGTCGGCGGCAAGCTGCTGCCCGGTGAGATCGCGGGCGTGCGGGTCGACCTCGGGGCCGAGTCGATGCTCGCCCGGCGGCCCGAGGCGGTCGAGCTGGCCCACGCGGTGGGACTCGGCGACCGGCTCCAGCCGCCCGCCACGGCGACCGCCTCGATCTGGACCCGGGGCGCCCTGCGGCCGATGCCCAAGGGCCATGTGATGGGCGTCCCCGGCACCGCGTCGGCGCTCCTCGGCCTGCTCTCCGACGAGGGCCTGCGCCGGATCGAGGAGGACGCACGGCTGCCCCGCACGGAGATCGGCGACGATGTCGCGGTCGGCGGATATGTGGCGGAGCGGCTCGGCCGAGAGGTCGTGGACCGCCTGGTGGAGCCCCTGCTCGGCGGGGTGTACGCGGGCGACGCGTACCGCATCTCGATGCGCTCGGCGGTGCCGCAGCTCTTCCAGGCCGCCCGGCAGCACGACTCGCTGACCGAGGCGGTCCGCGGGATCCAGGCGAAGGCGGCCGCGGCCGCGCAGCCGGGCCCGGTGTTCATGGGCATCGAGGGCGGTGTCGGACGGCTTCCCCTCGCGGTCGCGGAGTCGGTCCGGGCCAGGGGCGGCGAGATCCTCCTGAACGCCGCGGCCGACCGCCTGCACCGCACCGGCGAGGGCTGGCAGATCCGGTCGGGGGAGCGCCTGTTCGAGGCGGACGCGGTGGTCGTCGCCACCCCCGCCCCGGCCGCCGCCCGGCTGCTGAGCACCGCGGCCCCCGGTGCCGCCGCCGAACTGGACGCCGTGGAGTACGCCTCCATGGCCCTGATCACCCTCGCCTACCGCCGCGCCGACGCCGACCTCCCCGAGGGCAGCGGCTTCCTGGTGCCGCCCGTCGACGGGCGCACGATCAAGGCGTCCACCTTCGCCTCCCGCAAGTGGGGCTGGATCGCCGACGAGGACCCCGGCCTCCTGGTCCTGAGGACCTCCGTCGGACGCCACGGGGAGACCGAGATCCTCGGCCGCGAGGACGCCGACCTCGTGGCCGTCTCGCGCCACGACCTGCGGGAGGCCACCGGCCTGGCCGCCGCACCGGTGGAGACCCGCGTCACCCGCTGGACCGACGGCCTGCCCCAGTACCCCGTCGGCCACCACGCCCGCGTCGCCCGCGTCCGCGCGCAGGTGGCGGAGGTCCCCGGACTCGCCGTGTGCGGTGCGGCCTACGACGGCGTCGGCATCCCCGCCTGCATCGCGAGCGCGTATGCGGCCGTCGACCAGCTCGGCGGCGACCTGCGGGGTGTGCAGCGGCTCACCGCCGACCCGGTGCAGAGCCTCCATGGCGGAGCGGGAGAATAGGCGCATGAGCGACGACGCCCCTACCACCGAGTCCGGCAGGATCCCGAACAAGGGCAAGCTGGCCAAGGACCTCAACGAGGTCATCCGCTACACCCTGTGGTCCGTCTTCAAGCTGAAGGACGTGCTGCCCGAGGACCGCGCCGGTTACGCCGACGAGGTCCAGGAGCTGTTCGACCAGCTCGCCGCGAAGGACGTGAAGATCCGCGGCACGTACGACGTGTCGGGGCTGCGCGCCGACGCCGACCTCATGATCTGGTGGCACGCGGAGACCGCCGACCAGCTCCAGGAGGCGTACAACCTCTTCCGCCGTACGAAGCTCGGCCGCGCGCTCGTCCCGGTCTGGTCGAACATGGCGCTGCACCGCCCCGCCGAGTTCAACCGCTCGCACATCCCGGCGTTCCTCGCCGACGAGACGCCGCGCAACTATGTGAGTGTCTACCCGTTCGTGCGCTCCTACGACTGGTACCTGCTGCCGGACGAGGACCGCCGCCGGATGCTCGCCGACCACGGCAAGATGGCCCGGGGCTACCCGGACGTGCGGGCCAACACGGTCGCCTCCTTCTCCCTCGGCGACTACGAGTGGCTCCTCGCCTTCGAGGCCGACGAGCTGTACCGCATCGTCGACCTCATGCGTCATCTGCGCGCCTCCGAGGCGCGGATGCACGTCCGCGAGGAGGTCCCCTTCTACACCGGCCGCCGCAAGTCGGTTGCCGAGCTGGTCGCCGGTCTCGCCTGACCGTGACGGATGCGCCGGGTGCCAGGGGGTGTCCGGCGCGTCGAAGTCGACCTGCCCGGTGGCCTCCAGGACCTTGATCCGGTCCGGCACCGTGGCCCGGCGGTTCAGTGCCGCAGCAGTGCCCGGCGGGTGGCCCGGGCGAGCCGCGCCGCGGGGTGGCGGGACGGCGGTGTCGGGCCCGACCGCTCCTGCCACCAGTCGTGCAGGCGCCGCCGGGCCCGTGCGTCCTCGGGGAGCCCGGCGCGCAGCAGATGCTCGGCGAAGCCGAGGGCGTCGCGCCGGTAGCCGCCGGTCATCGGACGGCCCTGGGCGTAGTCGAGGAAGGCGGCCCGGTAGGTCTCCCCGAGGAATCCGGGCAGTTCGGGCGCGACCTTCGCGACGACATCGGCGCGTTTGGCGGTGAGGGACCGGGTCTGCACGCCGAGCCGCACCCGGTCGAAACCCTCGGGCGCGGGCGTCCCGGCGACCAGGGCGGACAGCAGCGCGGTCTGCCCGAGCGCGAGCCGCTCCCGCGCGCAACCACCCTCCGTGCCGCCGCTCTTCGCGTCCGCGCTCTGCGTGCCGCCGCCCTCCGCGCTGCCGCTCGCCGCGTATGCGCTCCTCGCGTCTGCGCTCTTCGCGTCCGCTCCGGCCGCCCCCGTGCCGCCCGCCGTCGTCCTGGATGTGGTGCCGCGGCCCGGCTCCGTGGGTCGCGCCGCCTTCTCCACCGTCCGTCGAATGGTGTTCAACTCCCGCTCCAGCTCGGCCGGTTCGGGGAAGTTCTCGTCGCGCTCCAGCAGGACCCCGGGCGGGGCGCAGCGCGAGGCGAGGCCGGCCAGGATGTCCAGTACCGGCTGCGGCACCGGGTGGGCGTGGCTGTCGTGCCAGACGCCGTCACGTTCGAAGCCGCCCGCGACATGGACGTACGCGATGGCCTCGACGGGCAGTTCGTCCAGTGCCCGGACCGGGTCCTCGCCCCGGTTGACCTGGTTGGTGTGCAGATTGGCGACGTCGATCAGCAGCCGTACGCCGGTGCGGTCGGCCAGGTCGTAGAGGAACTGACCCTCGGTCATCTCCTCGCCCGGCCAGGAGATCAGCGCCGCGATGTTCTCCACGGCGAGCGGCACGGGCAGCGCGTCCTGCGCGATGCGGATGTTCTCGCACAGGACGTCCAGCGCGTCACGGGTGCGGGGGACGGGGAGCAGATGGCCCGCCTCCAGTGTGGGTGAGGCGGTCAGCGGGCCGCCCGCCCTGACGAACGCGATGTGCTCCGTGACCAGGGGCGAGCCCAGCGCCCGGGCGCACTCGGCGAGCGCGGCCAGCCGCGCCCGGTCGGGACGGTCCGCGCCGCCCAGGCCGAGGGAGACGCCGTGCGGGACGACGGTGACACCGCGCTCGCGCAGACGCACCAGGGAGTCGGGCAGATGGCCGGGGCACACGTTCTCGGCGACGGTCTCCACCCAGTCGACGCCCGGCATCCGCTCCACCGCGTCGGCGATCTCCGGCCGCCAGCCGATGCCCGTACCCAGTCGCTCCATCGTCCCGTCCTCCGCCCCGCCCCGCCCCGTCGACGACCGCCACTGCTGCCGGTGTGCCGGAGTGATGGCCCGGTGCTCCGGCGCCGAACCCCTCCCCGGGGACGTTCAGAGGAACATTTGAGGTTCCGCCCGCCGGTTCCACTCCAACGGAGGGCACTACGACGCGAGCCCTCCAGGAAGAGCTGCTGGTGACCCCGCCCCGCCGCCCACGGCCGAGGCCCACCCGGAGGAACCGTGCCCACCCGTCCCCGCAGCCACCGCCCGCGCGCCGCCACCGCCCTCGCCGCGGCCGTCCTCGCCACCGCCCCCGCCGTCGTCCCGGCACAGGCGGCCACGCCGTCGCAGGACGCCTGCCACACCGTCGGCGACACCATGCCGCATGGCGACTGCGGGCCCTTCCGCCAGATCTTCGCGGACGACTTCAACGGCCAGTACGCGCCGCTCGGATCCTTCAGCGGCTGCGCGGGGGACGGCGACTTCCACTGCGCCGGACTCCGGGCGTACGGCGATGTCTACCAGCAGCTCGGCGCCTATCCGCGCGGCTGGTACGACACGGCCAACCCCAAGAACCACTCCAACGGCAACACCCGTACCTTCGGCGGCGAGTACCGTGCCGACGACACCACCTGGATCGGCCCCTCCGCCACCGGCGACGGCCGCCTCCACGTACGCATGTACCGGCCCCCGGCCGGCGACAACCACGTGGCCGCGCTGGTGCCACTGGCCTGCATGAACCTCCGCTACGGCAAGTTCAGCGAGCGCTGGCGCGTGCAGGGCGCGCTCTCCGGCTACAAGATGGCCCATCTGCGCTACGCGCGCAGTGAGATCGACTTCCCGGAGGCCGGGGAGAACTTCGCCACCGACCCGATCAGCGCCTACGTCCATGGCTTCCGCGAGTACAACGCCGACGCCCCCGGCCGCTGGACCGACTGGCACACCAGCACCTACGAGATCACCCCCGCGGGCGTCACCTTCTACCTGGACGGCAGAAGAATCGGAGGCGTCTCGGGCAGCAACCCCGACACCGCCCCCTGGGTGCTCCAGAACGAGTCCAGCCTCGGCGGCGGCTACGCCGCCAAGGGCTCCTCGGTCCAGCTCGACACCACCTGGCTCACCTGCTACGCGTACCGGGGGACAAGCCGCTGATCAAGCCGCTGATCCACCCGGCGCGATGCAACGGAAGTTCACCGCTCCGACGGTCCAGGCCAGTCGCCGGTCAGGGCGGCCGCGGTCAGGGTGAGGTGCTCGGTCAGGACCGCGGCAGCGGTGTCGGCGTCGCGGGCCAGCGCCGCCTCCTCCAGCCTGCGGTGCTCCGCCGCGCCGTCCCGGTCGGGGTTGCGGTGCGCCGACCAGCGGCGGCCCAACTCGCTCGCGGTCCACAAGCGGTCGAAGGTCTCCAGCAGGACAGGGTTGCCGCATCCCTCCAACAGCGTGCGGTGGAAGACCCGGTGGGCCTCGGACCAGGCGCCGCTGTAGTACTCGCCCTCCTCCGCCACATACGCCGGGGTGCGCACCAGCCGGTGGTGGGCGGCTCGCACCCGGGCCTCCCAGTCGAGGTCGCCGCACTCGACGGACATACGCAGGACGACCGGTTCGATGGTCCGGCGGGCCTCCGCGATCTCCTTCCGTCCGATCCCCTGGTCGCGCTGTGGCAGCAGATCACGGTGGCACGCGAATGGCGCGGCGACGCGCATCTCGTCGTCCTCGCCGACAACGGTCTCGGACCGTGCGATCGTCTCGTTCTGCACACCGCGACGGGCGGTCTCCCGGCCACGCTGGCACGGACGACCCGTCAGTGGGACGACGAGGAGTGGGCCGCGGCGACGGCACGTCTCGTCGCACGCGGCTGGCTCCGCCCCGACGGCACGCTCACCGACGCGGGCAGCACGGCACGCGAGCGGATCGAGGTGGAAACGGACGAGCACTGCGGCGCGCTGTGGTCGCCGATCGGCACCGCGGGCGCCCTCCGCTTCGCCTCGCTCATCGCCCCCATCGCCGACGCCTTCACCGCGGCGGGGACGTATCAGGTCCTGCGTTCGGCTCAGTGACGGCCGGACATCAGTTCCCGTTCCGGGGCAGGGCCGGGTGGTCCGCGACCACCGTGCTGCTGCCGGGGGCGATCTCCGTGAAGCCCGCGTCGCGGACCAACGGGAGCCCCGACGCGGTCAGTTCGTGCCAGTGGGACGGGCGTGCCGTGCGGACCTGGAGCGGGAAGCCCGCCTCGCGCCAGGCGAGGCGTTCCTCGTCCGGCAGGGCCCACCATGCGAGCTGGGCGCCGTGTCCCGCCTGGGCCATCGCCTTGCCCGCGGACATCTCCAGGTCCGGGTTCAGCCACAGCACCGGTGTCGACCGGTCCGGTCCGGCGGGCGGTTCCGGGTCGTCGAGTTCCGTGCCCGACACCTGGAGCCTGGCCAGGTCCTTGGGCCAGCCGTCCAGCGGGACGGGCGGGAAGACCCGTACCTCCGCGGACTTGCCGGTGACCGTGATGCCGGGCAGGGCCTCGGCCCGCCGCCACTCCGCGCCGCGTGCCCGGCGCACCACCTTGCGGATCCGCGCGTCCTGCCAGTCCCGCATCAGCCGGGCCCACTCGCCCTCGCCCCGGGAGCGCTCGTCGCCGAGGATCACCAGTACGGCGCGTGCCGCGGTCTCCAGCGCGTCCGTGCGCGCCGGGGGAGCGGCCCGTTCGATGCGCGCCACCAGGGGCATCACATACTGCGGGGCCTCGTCGCGGGCGGTGCGCTCGGAGCGGAAGGGGCTGTCCTGGCCGTCGTACGGGGGGTCCGAGGGCGCTGCGGGGGTCTGGTCACTGCTCACGGCCCCCAGTGTGCCAGGGGACGGATCGGGCCCTTCGGGCAGTTGTCCGGGAGCCGCCGCGGCTACCGCGGGCCGCCCGCGGCCTTGATCAGTTCGGAGATCTTCACCAGCCGGTAGCCCCGCTTGCGCAGTTCGGGCACCAGGGTCCGCACCGCCGGTTCGGTCACCGGGGCCCCGCTCTGGGTGCAGTGCAGCACGACCACGGAACCGGGCCGCACCCCCCGCAGCACCTGCCGCGACACCGCGCCCGCGTCCGTCGCGCCCGCGTCCCCGCTGACCACGTCCCACTCGACCGCGGTCACCCCGAGCGGACTCAGCTCCCGCAGCGCCCGGTTGTCGTAGCAGCCGCCGGGGAAGCGGAAGTACGGCATCGGGTGGGCGACCCCCGCCTTGCGGAGCGCCGTGAAGGCGCGCTGCACATCCGTCCGCATCCTCGACTGGGGCAGGACCGGCAGTCCGAAGCAGCCGTCGGTGAAGGAGTAGTGGCTGTAGGAGTGGTTGGCGATCTCGAAGAGCGGATCCCGGCCGATGTCCCGGGCCTCCTCGGGATACTGGTCGGCCCAGCGGCCCGTCATGAACAGTGTGGCGGGCACCTTCAGCTCGCGCAGCGCGTCGATCAGCTGGGGGTTGTCGAAGTGCTCCCCGTCCTCCGCGCGCGGCCCGTCGTCGGCGGTCATGTCCGCATCGAAGGTGAGGGCGACGAGCTTCGCCTGCGTCGGGGCGCTCCGGAAGACGGGCGCCAGCGCGCCGGACCCGGCCGCGAGCGCCGCCGCCCGGGAAGCGGCCACCGAGGACGGCACCACCAAGGGCACCGCGGACGGCGCCGAGGAGCGGACCGGGGTGTGCGGGGCCGCGGGGGCTCCGCAGGCGGCGAGGAGGGCACCGAACGCGCAGACGGCGGCGACACGTCGTACCAGAGGGATCACCGCACCAACGTACGGGCGCGGCCCCGGCGGCGGGGCCGCCCGGCCCGGTGCGCCGGGCCGGTGCGACGGCGAAGTCACCCACCCGGCGGGACCCGCCTCGACGGGGGCGGTGCGGGTCAGTCGTCGTGGGTGAGCGGGGAGGGCGTGGCGCTTCTGGAGGAGGGCGGCAGGTCCTCGGGGGTGACGTCGGCCCACAGCTCCGGCGGGGCCTCGCCGGACGGGGTCGCGGCGCCCTCGCCGACGGGGACCTGGGCGAGCCCGTGCAGGGGGGCGTCCTCCTGGGGGTCCGCCTCCACCTTCAGCGGCGGGAATGCCGGTTCCGCCTCCGCGGGGCCCTCGGGCGGCTGCTGCTCGGTGCCGGACGCCGGGGCGGGCGCGGCCGTGAGCGCCTCGGAGGCGTCCTGTCCCGGCGCGCTCCCGGGCTGCCCCGAACGCTCCAGGAACCGCAGCAACTCAACCGGGAACGGCAGGACCAGCGTGGAGTTCTTCTCCGCCGCCACCGCCACCACGGTCTGGAGCAGCCGCAGCTGGAGGGCGGCCGGCTGTTCGGACATCACCCCGGCGGCCTGCGCCAGCTTCCTGGACGCCTGAAGCTCCGCGTCCGCGTTGATGACCCGGGCCCGGCGCTCACGGTCCGCCTCGGCCTGGCGGGCCATCGACCGCTTCATCGTGTCGGGCAGCGACACATCCTTGATCTCGACCCGGTCGATCTGCACGCCCCAGCCCACGGCCGGGCTGTCGATCATCAGTTCCAGGCCCTGGTTGAGCTGCTCCCGGTTGGAGAGCAGATCGTCCAGATCGCTCTTGCCGATGATCGAGCGCAGCGAGGTCTGCGCCATCTGCGAGACGGCGAACCGGTAGTCCTCGACCTGGATGAGCGCGTTGGCCGGGTCGATCACCTTGAAGTAGACGACGGCGTCGACGCGCACCGTCACATTGTCGCGTGTGATGCCCTCCTGCGCCGGGATCGGCAGCGTCACGATCTGCATATTGACCTTCTGGAGCCGGTCGACGAAGGGAACGATCACGGTGAAGCCGGGCGGCCGGGGCGAGCCCGAGAGCCGCCCGAAGCGGAACACGACCCCGCGTTCGTACTGCTTGACCACCCGGGCCGCCGCGGACACGTACACGAGTCCCACGCCTCCGAGCCCGACCAGCGCACCCACCAGTTCCGCGAGCATGACGACCTCCTCAACCCAGAGGTCCGGTATATCCGGTGCATCCGAATACGTCGGCACTTGCCACGATAATTCCGCAAGGGGTGGCGATGCGAGGCCCGGCCGGACCTCGCATCGCCGGGGGGTGAGCCCCTCGGGGTCAGCGGCCGGTCGGCAGGCCCCCGGTGGTCAGGCGGACGGGCTCCGTTCCGGCCGCGCTGTGCCGTTCCGCCCAGTTCTCCAGGGCCGTGCGGCAGGCGTGGTCCAGATGGTGCAGGCCGCTCAGATCCAGCTCCACCGGCCGGTCCTGCGGCAGTGCCTCCAGGCTCTCCATGATCCTGGGCAGCCGCAGGAAGGTCGCATTGCCCGTCAGATACGCCTGCACCGGGCCCGCGCCCTTGTCGACGGTCTCCAGCCGGACGTGTGAGGCCTCCCAGGCGGTCTTCACCACCGCCAGCGCCAGCCCGATGAGCACACCCTCGAACATGCTGACGACCACGATGGACACCGCGGTGACCAGCAGGATCAGCGCCTCGCCCCGCTGCTCGCGCCACAGCGCCACCAGCGCCCGGACCGGCACCAGCTTGGCCCCGGAGTACACCAGCACCCCGGCCAGCGCCGGGATCGGGATGTACGCCAGCGCGGACGGCAGCAGGGCCGCGAACAGCAGCAGCCAGGCGCCGTGCAGCACCCGGGACGCCTTGGTGCGGGCCCCCGCCTGGACATTGGCGGCGCTGCGCACGATCACCGCGGTCATCGGCAGCGCCCCGAGCAGCCCGCATACGGCGTTGCCGACGCCCTGCGCCATCAACTCCCTGTTGTACTGCGTGCGCGGACCGTGATGGAGCCGGTCCACGGCGGCCGCGCTGAACAGGGACTCGGCGGAGGCGATCAGGGTGAACGCGGCGACCGTGCCGAGCAGCCCCGGGTCCGCCAGCTCACCGAAGGCGCTCGGCGAGGGCGGCTGGACCGAGCCGAGCAGCCCCTGCACCTCGACCGTGGCCACCGGCAGCCCGAGGACCACGGCGGCCAGGGTGGCGAGACCGACCGCGGCGAGCGGGCCGGGCACCGCGCGCACCACCCGCGGCAGCTGCTTCCAGAGCACCAGGACGGCGATGGTGCCCGCGCCCAGCGCCAGCGAGGACAGCGTCCTGGTGCTGGACGCGGCGTCCAGGAGCGCTCCGGGCAGCCCGGCTATCTTGCCCGGGCCCGAGGCCGGGGCCTTGGCCCCGACCAGCGAGTACAGCTGCCCGGCGATCAGCACCAGGCCGATACCCGCCAGCATGCCCTCCACCACGGAGATCGAGATGGCGCGGAACCAGCGCCCCAGCCCCAGCGCGCCCATGAGGAGCTGGAGCACACCGGTGGCGAGCACGATCACACCGAGCAGCGGCAGCCCGAACTCCCGCACCGCTTCGAAGACCAGCACGGTCAGACCGGCCGCCGGTCCGGAGACCTGGAGGCTGCTGCCGCGCATCGCGCCGGTGACCAGACCGCCCACGATGCCGGTGACCAGGCCGAGTTCGGCGGGCACGCCGGAGGCGACGGCCACGCCCACGCACAGCGGCAGTGCGACCAGGAACACGACGAGGGAGGCTGCGAAGTCCTGCCTCAGATGAGGGAAGGTGCGCATCGGGCCGCTCACAGGGCTTCGAAGGCGTCGGTGGCGGAGCTGTGCTGGCGTACGGCCCCGGTGTGCACCTCGTAGTACCAGCCGTGCAGACGCAGATGACCCGCCGTCAGGCGTCGTTCCACGCAGGGGTAGGACCGCAGGCGCAGCAGCTGGGCGAGCACATGGTTCTGCACGGCCTCGGCGACCGCGGGATCGCCCGGGTCGGACGCCCGGGGCTCGGGGGCGGCGTGCGCCAGCCAGTCGCGCACGGCGGGGACGGCGGTCAGGTCGTCGCCGCGCACCAGCGCTCCTACGGCACCGCAGTGGGAGTGGCCGCAGACGACGACGTCGGTGACGCCGAGCACCTCCACGGCGTACTCGATGGTGGCCGCCTCGCCGGTGGGCCGGGCGGAGGTGTGCGGGGGCACGATGTTGCCCGCGGTGCGCAGTTCGAACAGCTCACCGGGTTGGGCTCCGGTGATCAGGACGGGCACCACCCGGGAGTCGGAGCAGGTGATGAACAGGACCTGCGGCCACTGGCCGTCGGCCAGCCGGGCGAACTCCTGGGGACGCTGCCCGTGCGCACGGGCGTGATCGATGAGGGGCTGCATTGTCAGTTCCTCCTGGCGCGCTCTGTCGCGCGTCGGTGTACGAGAACGTGGCAGATGCGGGTACGGCGACATGGCCCCGCGCCGACGCGCTCGGCCGACGCGGCGTGGTGAGGGGAGAGGGCCCTGTCAGCCCGTACCGGGCGGGCGGCTCAGCAGCGGAAGACCTGGAGTGCCCCCGGGGTGTGAGCGCTCGACGGTCTGGACGGGTGCGGCGCGGCGGACCGGGCGGCCGGGGTGCCGGGTGCCGACGGTGTCGGCGCGAGGGACCCCGGGGCCGGTGCCGCGGCCGTCCGATGGCGGTCCCGGACGCGCTGCGGGCCGGTCGGGCTCGCCAGGGATCCGGTCCCGCCCCGGACGGCGGTCTCCTCCGTGTCGTCCGCGCGCTTGCCGGTGACCGGCGCCGTGAAGCCGGCGGCGGCCGCCTGGGTCCGGTGCGCGGAGGCGGCGGAGGACGAGTGCGGTGCGACGAGTTGCAGGGCGAGCAGGACGGCGGACAGCGCCGTCAGCAGCCACCGGACCGTGATGCCGTGAACCATGCGCCCCCCTCCCCGCGGTGTGCGTCCGTCATGGATGACGTGCCCAACACGGTAGCGGGGTTGGCCTGTTTGCAGGGTTAACTTCACGTTTCAGGTAAAGGAGAGACCAAAAAACGAGGTGAGGGTGGTGGAAACGCGCCGGTGGCGCACAACCGTTTCGGACTGTTACGCCTTCACGAGACCCTTCGCGTCCCGGGCGAGCGCGGTGAGCCGGGAGATCGCGCGGAAGTACTTCTTCCGGTAGCCGCCCTTCAGCATGTCCTCGCTGAACAACTGGTCGAAGGGCAGCCCGGAGGCGAGCACCGGCACCTCCCGGTCGTAGAGCCGGTCGGCCAGCACGACCAGCCGCAGCGCCGTCGACTGGTCCGGCACCGGCTGGACATCGGTCAGGCAGACCGCCTTCAGCCCGTCCGTCAGCGCGCCGTAGCGGCTCGGGTGGACGCGGGCGAGATGGTCCAGCAGCTCCGGGAAGGAGTCGAGCGAGGCGCCCCCGGTGGCATACGCCGTCTTCGCGACCTGTTCGTCGGTGAAGGGGGCCGGGGCCTCGGGCAGTCCCCGGTGCCGGTAGTCCTCGCCGTCGATCCGCAGGGTGCGGAAGCGCGCGGACAGCCCCTGGATCTCGCGCAGGAAGTCGGCGGCCGCGAACCGGCCCTCGCCGAGCTTGCCCGGCAGGGTGTTGGAGGTGGCGGCGAGCGCCACACCCGCCTCGACCAGCTTGCCGAGCAGCGTGGAGACCAGCACGGTGTCCCCGGGGTCGTCGAGCTCGAACTCGTCGATGCACAGCAGCCGGTGCCCGGAGAGCGTACGGACCGTCTGCTGGAAACCGAGGGCGCCGACCAGGTTGGTCAGCTCCACAAAGGTGCCGAAGGCCTTCAGCGCGGGCTCCGCGGGGGTGGCGTGCCACAGGGAGGCGAGGAGGTGGGTCTTTCCGACGCCGTAGCCGCCGTCCAGGTAGACACCGCGGGGGCCCGCCGGGGTCTTCGCCGCCTTCGCCTTCCCGAAGCCGAAGAGGGAGCGCCTGGCGGGGGCGGCGGAGGCGCCGCCGAGGCCCGCGGCGAAGCCGTCGAGGATCTGTACGGCCTCGCTCTGGCTGGGCTGGTTCGGGTCCGGGATGTAGGTCGCGAAGCGGACCGAGTCGAAGCGCGGCGGCGGCACCATCTCGGCGACGAGCCGGTCGGCGGGGACATGCGGCTCGCGGGCGCACAGGGACAGCGGGGCCGCGTCGGCTATCGGCTCGATCCCGGAGGCGGCGGAGGAGGAGGACACGGTTCCCCATGGTAAGCGCCGTGCCACACTGCACGTCATGCGACGCCTGTTCCCTGTGACCGACGAGACAGCGCCCCGGCCGGGCGGTACCCGGGCCGTGGAGCCCGGCCCCGGGGGCGAAGGGCCCGCCGGGGACCCCGCGGACCGGGAGTGGACCCTTCCGGAGCTGGCCGAGGCGTACGCCTACCCCGCCCTCGGCCCCGACGGTCCGGAGACCTGGCTGCGCGCCAACATGGTCTCCACCCTCGACGGCGCCGCCCAGCACGAGGGCCGCTCCCAGCCCATCTCCGGCACCGCCGACATGCGGATCTTCGGCACCCTGAGGGGGCTCGCGGACGCCGTGCTGGTGGGCGCCGAGACGGTACGGCAGGAGGTCTACCGCCCGGCCCGCGCCCGCGCGGCCTTCGCGGAGCTCCGACGGGCGGCCGGGCAGGGGCCCGCGCCCGCGATCGCGGTGGTCAGCGCGAGCCTCGATCTGGACTTCTCCTGGCCGCTGTTCACCTCGCCCGAGGTGCCCACCCTGGTGCTGACCGGTGCCGCCGCCGCACCGGACCGGGTGGCCGCCGCCGAGAAGTCCGGCGCCCGGGTGCTGATCGCCGGGGACGGCGCGGGTGTGGACCCGGTCCGCGCCGTCCGCGCCCTGGCCGGTCTCGGGCTGACCCGGCTGCTGACCGAGGGCGGCCCGCGCCTGCTGGGGCAGCTGATCACCGCGGACGTCCTGGACGAGCTGTGCCTGACGGTCTCCCCGACGCTCACGGCGGGCGACGCGCAGCGGATCGCCGGGGGTCCCCCGGTGGCGGTGCCCCGGCGCTTCGGGCTGGTGTCGCTGCTGGAGGAGGAAGGTTTCCTCTTCGGCCGCTACCGCCGGAGCCGAGACAGCCGCTACCCGCGGAGCTGAGGCCACCGCGGCCCGCGGGCCTCAGCTCCGGGCCGCCGCTGCCCGCGGCCCGGGCGGCGCTCCGCGAGGGGGATCCCCCCCCGGCTTCGTCCGCGAAACGGCGGGCACACTGGTGGAGATCTTGTCGGCCCCGGGTGATCACGGGGCAGGATGGTTTCCGCAGGGCCCTGACGGCCCTCGGACGACCGAGGCCCCCGGCGGGGCTCGGAATGAGGAAGGGGCGCCTGCCGTGTTCACGAGCGTATTGATGATCGAGAAGGCTTTGACGTCGGCGGACGTGGAGTTCGTAACGACCCTGCACGGTGAGGAGCCGGTCGCCTTCCGCGTGCTGCTCCAGCCGCGCGGCGACCAGGCCGACCGCCTGCTGCGCGCCATCGACGACATCGCCCTGGGCGAGCTGGACGAGGCCGCGCACGAGAGAGAGACACCGGAGGGCAAGGATGCCGCGGCCCTCGGGCAGCAGGCCCTGGAGGTGTCCCTGAGCGCGCTGCGGGCGGCGGGCAGCGAGGCGGAGGGACGGCTCATCGAGGACCATCCGCTGGACGCCCTGAAGACGCTGGTCGACGAGGTCCACGCGGACGAGGTGATCGTGCTGACCGACCCGCACTACGTGGAGGAGTTCTTCCACCGCGACTGGGCGTCCCGGGCGCGGCACAAGGTCGGGGTGCCGGTGCTGAAGCTCTTCTCGCACAGCAAGGCGTAGCGGGCGGGGGCCCGGGGCCTGGGGCGAGGGCGCGTGCCGGGCCCCAGGGCCCCGCGCCACCCGGCCCGGGCTGTGCCGGGCCCGCGCAGCCGGGCTGCGCCGAGCGTGGGCTGCACGGACGCGGTGTGGGGTGCGCTCGGGCTGTGCCGCGCCGGGCCACCCGGGCTGCACCGTGCCACGCAGCCGGGCTGCGCCGAGCCCGGGACACCCGGACCGGGCGGCCTGGATCGCGGCGTGCCGCGCGCTCTGGCTGCGCCGAGCCCGGGTAGCCCGGGCTGCACCGTGCCACCCGGCCCGGATCGTGCCGTCGCGCCGCGCGCCCGGGCTGTGCCGCGCCGCTTACGCGGGCTGCGCCCGGCCCGCCGACCTGCCCCGCCTGCGCCGCACCCCGCCGCAGGCGGGGCCTCCCGCGTCCGGTGGTCCGGTGCGGCCTCCCCCGGCGTCCTCCGACGGTCGCCGCGTCCCGTGCGGCCTTCCGCGCTCCACGCGGCTCGCCGCGTCCCGTGCGGCCTTCCGCGTCCCACGCGGGTCGCCGCGCCCTGTGCGGCCCCTCCGCGTCCGGTGCGGCCTCCCCCCCGGCGTCCTCCGACGGTCGCCGCGTCCCGTGCGGCCTTCCGCGCTCCACGCGGCTCGCCGCGCCCCGTGCGGCCCCCGCGTCCCGTGCGGCCTTCCGCGTCCCACGCGGGTCGCCGCGCCCGGTGCGGCCGCCGCGGCCGGTGCTGCCGCCGCGTCCCACGCGGCTCGCCGCGCCCTGTGCGGCCCCCGCGTCCCGTGCGGCCTTCCGCGTCCCACGCGGGTCGCCGCGCCCTGTGCGGCCGCCGCAGCCGGTGCTGCCGCCGCGTCCACTGCGCCCCCGCGCCCCATGCAGGTCGCCAGCCCGGTACGGAATAGGCTGGGGGCGCGTCCTCGTGCGAGGGCGCCGCCCGTCGTACCGGATCTTGGGGAGAAACACGCATGGCACCCGGCCTTCCTACCGCCATGGACCGACCGCACTTCATCGGCATCGGCGGCGCCGGGATGTCGGGCATCGCCAAGATCCTCGCCCAGCGCGGCGCGAAGGTGGCGGGCAGCGACGCCAAGGACTCTGCGACCGCCGAGGCCCTGCGGGCGCTGGGCGTGACCGTGCACCTCGGGCACGCCGCCGAGCACCTCGCCGACGACGCCAGCTGTGTCGTCGTCTCCTCCGCGATCCGGGCCGACAACCCGGAGCTGGCGCGCGCGGCGGAGCTGGGCATCCCCGTGGTGCACCGCTCGGACGCGCTGGCCCGCCTGATGGACGGCCTGCGCCCGATCGCGGTCGCCGGTACGCACGGCAAGACGACCACCACGTCCATGCTGGCGGTCTCCCTGAGCGAGCTGGGCCTCGCCCCGTCGTACGCCATCGGCGGCGACCTGGACGCCCCCGGCTCCAACGCCCTGCACGGCGAGGGCGACATCTTCGTCGCCGAGGCCGACGAGAGCGACCGCAGCTTCCACAAGTACGCGCCCGAGGTCGCGATCGTCCTCAATGTCGAACTGGACCACCACGCCAACTACGCGTCCCTGGAGGAGATCTACGACTCCTTCCGGACCTTCGCGGGCCGGATCGTGCCCGGCGGCACCCTGGTGATCACGGCCGACCACGAGGGCGCGCGCGAGCTGACGCGGCGGCTGGACGGCTCGGTGCGGACGGTGACGTACGGCGAGTCCGAGGACGCCGACGTGCGCATCCTCTCGGTGGTCCCGCAGGGGCTGAAGAGCCTGGTCACGGTGGACCTGGAGGGCACGGAGCTGACCTTCACGGTCTCCGTCCCCGGCCGCCACTACGCGCACAACGCGGTCGCGGCCCTGGCGGCGGCCGCCGCGCTGGGCGTCCCCGCGGCCGACATGGCCCCGGCCCTGGCCGCGTACACCGGCGTCAAGCGCCGCCTCCAGCTCAAGGGCGAGGAGGCGGGCGTCCAGGTCATCGACTCCTACGCGCACCACCCCACCGAGATGACCGCCGACCTGGAGGCGATGCGGGCCGCCGCCGACGACTCCCGGATCCTGGTGGTCTTCCAGCCCCACCTCTTCTCCCGCACCCAGGAGCTGGGCAAGGAGATGGGCGCGGCACTGGCCCTCGCCGACGCCTCGGTGGTCCTCGACATCTACCCCGCCCGCGAGGACCCGATCCCGGGCGTGACCAGCGAGCTGATCATCGCGGCGGCCCGGGCGGCGGGCGCCGAGGTGCGGGCCGTGCACGACAAGGCGGAGGTCCCCGCCACCGTGGCGGGAATGGCGCGGCCGGGCGATCTGGTTCTCACCATGGGGGCGGGCGACGTCACGGACCTCGGCCCGCACATCCTGGACCGTCTCTCGAAGTAAGGGGCTGACTCAGCATGGCGTACGACGTGGACAAGCCGGACGAGCAGTGGCGCGCGGAACTGAACCCGTCCGAGTACGCGGTCCTGCGCCAGGCGGCGACCGAGCCCGCCTTCACCGGTGAGTACACCGACACCAAGACCAAGGGCGTCTACTCCTGCCGCGCCTGCGGGGCCGAACTCTTCACCTCCGACACCAAGTTCGCCTCGCACTGCGGCTGGCCGTCCTTCTACGACCCGAAGGACACCGACGCCGTCGAGCTGATCGACGACCGTTCGCACGGGATGGTCCGCACCGAGGTCCGCTGCGCCCGCTGCGGCTCGCACCTCGGTCATGTCTTCGAGGGCGAGGGCTACCCGACCCCGACGGACCAGCGGTACTGCATCAACTCGATCTCCCTGCGACTGGCTCCCGACGAGGGCTGACACCAGGAGCACTCCGGAAGGGCCCGTCCGCGGCGGCAACGCCACGGGCGGGCCCCTGCGTATCCAGGAGTGCAACAGCGGCGAGGGCCCTGTCCGCCCAGGCCGTATCTGCGAGCAGTAGGCCGTCCCTCCTGCCGCAGGAGCCAGGGTGGGGGCGGTGCCGGGTGGACTTCTGCGTTTGTGGCGGGGTGGCGCGCGGGTACCTTGCCAGCGGAGGTGGTGGCCCGTGAGCCAGTCACTGACCGGGTCGGCCGTCGGCAGCGGACCGGCGGCGCTGCTCGCGCTGACCGGAGACCTCGCGCATCCCGTCCGGCTCACCGTGCCCGACCTCTCCGCCTGGCCGCAGCACCGGGTGCGGGTCGCCTTCGAGTGCGCCACCAGCGGCGTACGGCGCCACCGGTTCACCGGACCGCTGCTCCACGACGTGCTGTCGGCCGCGGGCCCCGGCTTCGACCCGGCGCGGCGCAAGGACCGGCTCCGCTTCGTGATCGCCGTGACCGGCGCGGACGGCCACCGTGTCCTGCTCTCCTGGGCCGAGATCGACCCCGACTTCGGGCGCGCGCCGGTGCTGCTCGCGGGCAGCATCGACGACATCCCGCTCGACGGGACGGGGCCCCAGCTGGTGCTGCCCCATGACCGCTGCGGAGCGCGCTATGTCAGCGGGGTCAACGCGATCCGGGTGGACGGCGGCTTCGAGTCCTGGGCCTGAGGCGGCCGCCGACCGGGGCGGACGGCGGGCACCGGTCGAGGCGGACGGCGGGCGTCGGCGGAGGCAGGCGGCGGGCACCGGTCGAGGCGGACGGCGGGCGTCGGCGGAGGCAGGCGGCCGGGCCGTTCCCAGGTCACCCGCAGGTCACCCGCCACAGCGCTGTCACATGCGCCGTCTAGACTCTCCCGGCAGCGGTCCGTGCGACATCGGCCGGGGATCGGGCCGCTCCTGCCACACCCGAAGGGCATTCGGCGCTTTGATACGGATAGATTCAGTCACCAAGCGGTATCCGGACGGCACGGTGGCGGTCGACCGGCTGTCCCTGGAGATCCCGGACCGCTCCATCACGGTCCTCGTCGGGCCGTCCGGCTGCGGCAAGACCACGACCCTCCGCATGATCAACCGGATGGTCGAGCCGACCGAGGGCACCATCTCCCTCGACGGCGTCGACATCGGACAGCAGCCGGTCACCACGCTGCGCCGGTCCATGGGATACGTCATCCAGAACGCGGGCCTCTTCCAGCACCGCACCATCGTCGACAACATCGCGACCGTGCCCCGGCTGCTCGGCTGGAAGAAGGACCGGGCCCGCGACCGCGCCCGCGAGCTGATGGAGCGGGTCGGACTCGACGCCTCGCTCGCCAAGCGGTACCCCTACCAGCTCTCCGGCGGCCAGCAGCAGCGCGTCGGCGTGGCCCGGGCACTGGCCGCGGACCCGCCCGTCCTGCTGATGGACGAGCCGTTCTCCGCCGTGGACCCGATCGTCCGCAAGGGCCTTCAGGAGGAACTCCTCAGGATCCAGGAGGAGTTGGGCAAGACCATCGTCTTCGTCACCCATGACATCGACGAGGCGATCCGGCTCGGCACGATGGTCGCCGTGCTGCGCACCGGTGGACGGCTGGCGCAGTACGCCCCGCCCGCCGAACTGCTCTCCTCGCCGGCCGACTCCTTCGTGGAGGACTTCCTCGGTACGGACCGGGGCATCCGGCGGCTGTCCTTCTTCGGCTCCGGGGCGCTGGAGCTGACCGCGGCCCCGGTCGTCGCCGTCGGCTCCACCGCCGAGCAGATCGCCTCCCGGGCGACCGCCGAGACGCCGTACCTCCTCGTCACCGACGCCGACGGCAGGCCGCTGGGCTGGGGCGAGCCGAAGGACCTGGACGCGGGGGAGGCCGTGCCCGCGCGGCTGCTGCCGTACGGGAGGCCGTTCGAGCACGGCAAGGACTCGCTGCGTGCCGCGCTCGACGGCGCCGTGCTCTCGCCCACCGGCTGGGCCGTCGGCGTCGACGGCACCGGCCGGGTCGTCGGCGTCGTCTCCCAGCAGACCATCGGCGAGGCCATCCGCAGCGCCCACGCCGAGGGCCGCGCGGACGCCGGGGTCGCCGGATGAACCGGTTCTTCGACATCCCGAGCGACCTCCAGCACAGCTGGTGGGGGCTGATCGGGCTGCATCTGCGCGAGGCCCTGCTGCCGGTCCTCGCGGGACTGCTGGTGAGTCTGCCCGTCGCCCAGTTCTGTGTGCGGTTCCGCTGGCTGTACGCGCCGGTGCTGGGCGTGACGACCGTGCTCTACGCCATCCCGTCGCTGGCCTTCTTCGTCGTCCTCATCGACTACACCGGCCAGACCGAGCTGACCGTGATGATCCCGCTCGCCGTCTACAGCCTGGTCGTACTGGTCCCGGCCATCGTCGACGGGGTCCGCTCGGTGCCGCAGGAGACCCTCGCCGCGGCCACCGCCATGGGCTTCGGACCCGTACGGCGCTATCTCCAGGTGCAGTTGCCGATCGCGGTGCCCGCCATCATCGCGGGGCTGCGCGTGGCCACGGTGTCCAGCATCAGCCTGGTCAGCGTCGGCATGCTGATCGGCAACCAGGGCGCCCTGGGCAATCTGCTCAACGACGCCAACATCTACCACCGGCCCGAACTGGCGGTGAACTCGGTGCTCACCACGGCGGTCCTGGCCGTCCTCGCCGACGCCGCCCTGGTCCTGGTGCGGCTGCTGCTCACTCCCTGGATGCCGCGCGGCACCCGAAGCCGGGCGCCGAAGGCCGCCGAGGCCCGCCCGGACACCGCGGTACCCGCACTCGAGGAGGCCGCCCGGTGAACGTACTCCACTTCGCCCAGACGTTCTTCGGTGACAGCGCCCACTGGCACGGCTACGACGGCATCCCCACCCGGCTCCTCGAGCACCTGCGCTACTCGCTGATCGCGCTGGCCTGCGCGGCCGCCATCGGGCTGCCCGTCGGGCTGGTCACCGGGCACTACGGGCGCGGCGGCACCCTGCTCGCCCTGATCGCCACGGCCGGACGGGCGCTGCCCAGCTTCGGCCTGCTGGTCCTGATGTTCATCCTGCTCGGCTTCGGCCTGATGCCCGTGATGATCCCGCTCGTGGTCCTCGCCGTCCCGCCGATCCTGGTGACGACCTACGAGGCCGTGCGCTCCGTCGACCCGTCGCCGGTGGACGCGGCCCGGGGCATGGGCATGCAGGAGTCGCGGATCCTGTTCCGGGTGGAGGTCCCCGTCGCGCTGCCGCTGATCCTGAGCGGTCTGCGCTCGGCGGCCATCCAGATCGTCTCCACGGCCACCATCGCCGCCTACGTCAGCCTCGGCGGACTCGGCCGCTACATCATCGACGGCCTCTACCAGCGCAACTACGAGAAGGTCGTGGGCGGTGCCTCCCTGGTGGCGGTTCTGGCGCTGGCGACGCTCACCCTGTTCTGGGCGGTGGGCCGGGCCGCCGTGTCCCCGGGGGTGCGCCGCAGCGCCTGAGGACACACAGGAGGCGCCGAGAGCCCGAACCGTCCCTGCCCCTTTGCTCCTTCACCTCGGGGATCCGCAAAGGGCCGGGGATCGAGGCCAATCGGTGACCGGAAGAGACTTGACTCATTCAGAACCGGCTGGATTGGATCGTTGAGTGCGGTGCCCGCACCGTGCACAGCTGTGTCCGACCTGCCCCCAGAGCCCGGAACGGGAATCGTGACTTCTACCGCGAACACCAGCACATCCAGCAGGAGAATCTCCGGCGCGGCCGCCGTGGCCCTCGCCGCCACAGCACTGCTCGCGGGGTGTTCCTCGTCCTCCGGCGGCACGTCCGACCCCCTGGCGGGCGGCGGCTCCGGCGACGGCGTCGTCGTGGGCTCCAACAACTTCGCGGAGAGCATCCTGCTCGCCGACATCTACGGCGAGGCCCTCAAGGCCAAGGGTGTCAAGGTCACCTACAAGCCCAACATCGGCAGCCGCGAGACGACCTACGGCCTGCTCAAGAACGGCTCCATCACGGTCCTGCCGGAGTTCAACGGCGCCCTCCTCGCCTACCTGGACAAGAGCGCGGCCCCGAAGACCGTCGCGGCCACCACGGCCGCGATCACCGCCAAGCTCGACCCCAAGCTGACGCTGCTCGACCCGGCGCCCGCGCAGGACAAGGACTCCGTCACCGTCAACGCGGCCACCGCGAAGAAGTACCACCTCACGGAGAAGTCCAGCATCGCGGACCTCAAGGGCGCCGCGAAGGACCTGGTCATGGGCGGCTCGCCGGAGTTCCAGACCCGGAGCCAGGGTCTCGTCGGACTGAAGAGCGTCTACGGGCTGGACTTCAAGTCCTTCAAGGCGCTGGACGCGGGCGGCCCGCTGACCCAGGCCGCGCTCCAGAAGAACACGGTGCAGGCCGCCGATCTCTTCACCACGGACCCGACCATCTCCAAGGAGAAGTTCGTCGTCCTCCAGGACACGAAGAACCTCTTCGGCTTCGAGAACGTGCAGCCGCTGGTCCACAAGTCGGGGCTGTCCCAGAAGGGTGTCGAGGCCCTCAACGCCGTCTCGGCCAAGCTCGACACCGCGGCCCTGCTCGACCTGGACAGCCAGGTGCAGCTCGACCACAAGGACCCGCTGGACGTCGCCAAGGCCTGGCTGAAGTCGGCCGGACTGGGCTGACCCGCCCGCCGCGGACGGAACCGACGCCCCCCGGGCCCGCCGGTTCCGTCCCCCGGGTCCGCCGTTCCGTCCGCCGGGTCCGCCGGTTCCGTCCCCCGGTCGGCCGAGCGGGGCGGGGTCACCGCGGCCGATTTCACCCCGCGTGGTCACCCTCCGTAGCCGCCGCCCCGCCCGGTCCTTCTCCGGATGACGTCCGGCCTCCGGTGACGCATCCTTGCAGGGGCGCGATCGGGGTACCCGGGTGCTCCGGGCGAGCGGCCGGAGCGGTGCCGGCGCCCACCCCTCGACTGCGGGCGGTGTAGTGGTCATGGCCAAGAACGACACAAGCGGCAAGCGGGGAGCCGTCGGCGACGCGGCCTTCGGCGCGCCGTGCTGGGTCAGCCTGACCACCCGCGACGTCGAGACCACCGAGGAGTTCTACCGGGCCGTGTTCGGCTGGGAGTGGCGGCCGAACAGCCTCGGCGACCGGTTCCGGGTGGCCGTCGTCGACGGGGTCCCCGTCGCCGGGATCGCGGCCGTCGCATCGATGTGGCAGATGGCCGTGGCCTGGACCGTGTACTTCGCGGTCCCCAGCGCCGACGACGTCGCCGCCCGCTGCCGTGAGCGCGGCGGCACCACGGCCGTGGGCCCGCTCTCCCTGCCGCCCGGCCGGGCCGCCCTCCTCGCGGACCGCGACGGAGCCGTCTTCGGCATCTGGGAGGGGCGGCTCGTGACCGACTGGGAGCAGTGGCGCGAGGCCGCCCCCACCTTCATCCGGCTGCACACCCGCAACGCCTTCGACGCCGCCATCTTCTACGGGGAGGTCCTGGACTGGGCCTCCGCCCGCCAGAGCTGCTGCGAGGTGCAGTACGACGGCGACGAGGTCGTGCTGCGCAGCGGGGGAGTGGTGGTGGCGCGGATCCATTCGGGGGCCGTGGAGTCGGCGCCCGACCCCACGATCCGCCCGCACTGGCAGGTGAACTTCGCCGTCGCCGACGTCGACGCCTGTGTCCATGTCGCCCGCACCCACGGCGGCGAGGTGCTCCAGTGGACCCAGGGCTCCGAGGAGGCGGTCCTTGCCGACCCGGACGGCGCCCGCTTCACGGTGACCTCCAAGACGGAGCACTGACAGGCCCGGAGCACCGGGATCCGGAGCACTGACAGGTCCGGAGCACCGGCAGGTCCGGAGCACCGGCAGGTCCGGAGCACCAGCAGGTCTGGCGCACCGACAGGTCCGGTGCACCGACAGGTCCGGAGCACCGGCACGTCCGGTGCACCGATTCCCCGGGCTTCCGGACGACGGACGGCTGATCCGCTGCCGGGCGGTCCGGGCCGCTAGCGTAGGGCCATGGCAACGCAGAGCGCCCACGGGGCGGCCGAGGTGAGGTGTCCGGGCTGCGGCCCTGGCGGGGCGCGCGCGGTGCCGGAGGTCTGCGCCGACCCCGCGGCCCGGCGCGAGGGCCTGGCCGACCGGCTGGCACGGTCGCCGGAGGCGCCGTCCCGGTTCGACAGCGGGCTGCACTTCGCCGAGGGCATGCTGATGGCCGCCGTCGGCATCGCCCTGGCCTGCGGCGGCATCCGCGGCGGGAAGCCCCTTTTCACCGCGGGGGGCTCGCTGCTCGCCGTAGTGCTGTTCGTCGGCACCCTCGTGGTGGTCCGGGGCGAGACCCGGGAGCGGGTCCTCGTGGCGGCGGGCGCACCCCGCGCCGAGGCGCTGTGGCGCCCGGCGTACCACTGCACCGGATGCGGGTCGGTGTTCTGCCCCGGCGGCACCCCCTGGCCGGGGCGGCTGACCCCGGAGCAGTTCAGAAAGCTGGTGTGGACCGAGGCCGGACACGGGCCCCAGCTGGAGGAACGGGCCGCGGAGGCCGAGCTGCCGCCCGGGCTCCAGGCCGGGCCCACGGGAAGCCCCGGCCATGCCTGAGGCCCCGGTGATCACCGCAGAGGAGCCGGACTCCTTCGCGCACGGGGTCCTCGCCGGACGCCATCCCGCCCTCATCCGCGCCGTGCGCGACGCCTTCCCCTACGGCCCCGGGCAGCGGCGGGCGCTGGACGCGCTGCTCACCTCCGTCACCGAGGGCGTCATCGAACCGCTCGGTACCGAGGACGACGAGCGCTGGGCGGCCTGGGGCGCCGCCGACCACCTCGGCCGCTCCTGGTTCGCGGCCCCCTTCCTGTGGTCCGAGAGCTATTTCTACCGCTGCCTCCTCGAAGCCGTCGGCTACTTCGGCCCCGGGCCCTGGCAGGGCGTCGACCCCTTCCGCCCCTTCAAGCTCGCCGAACTCGACGCCCCGGAGACGGACGGGGAACTGGCGGCCCTGGACCGGCTGGCGGAGCGGCCCGAGGAGGAGCGGGAGCGCGCCCTGCTGCACGGCTCCCTCTGGGGCAACCGCGCGGACCTCGGCTTCCGGCTCTCCGCGCCCGGCGCCCCCACCGCCCGCTCCCGGCTGGTCGCCGACGACGGCGAGACGCTCCGCCCGCTGCTGCCCGTCGGGACCGTCTGCCTGGTCGCCGACAACGCGGGCCGGGAGCTGATCCCCGACCTGCTGCTCCTCGACCATCTGCTGGGCCATGGACGGGCCCGGCGCGCCCTGCTCCAGGTGAAGCCGTACCCCTACTACGTCTCCGACGCCATCACGGCCGACGTCGTGGACGCGGTACGTCGGCTGACGGCTGCGGAGGGGGCTGCCGGTGAGGCCGGGGAGCGTCTGTGGGCGGCGCTCGCCGACGGCCGTATCGAGGTCGCGGCGCACCCCTTCTTCTGCGCCCCGCTGCCGTACGCGGACATGCCCGCGGACCTGCGCGACCGGTTCGCCGCGGCGGACCTCACGATCTTCAAGGGGGATCTCAACTACCGGCGCCTGGTGGGCGACCGGCTCCATCCGCCGACCACCCCCTTCGCGGACGCCGTCGTCCGGTTTCCCGGCCCGGTGGCCGCGCTGCGCACGCTGAAATCCGATGTGGTCGTCGGCCTGGACTCGGCCACCGAGACCGCCCTGACCGCCGCCGAGGGACAGCACTGGCGCACCAGCGGCACCCATGCGCTGATCCAGGTCCGGCCGTGATCCGGGCCGCGCGCACGGGGACCCGTCGGTGACCGTCAAGTGAGGTGCAGGGACAGCGACTTGACGCCGTTGATGAAGTTGGAGACCAGCCGCTCCGGCGGTGCGGCGAGGCGCAGCGCGGGCAGGGCCCGCAGCACCTCCCCGTGGAGCACCCGCAGTTGGAGCCGGGCGAAGTGCGCGCCCAGACAGACGTGCGGGCCGTCCCCGAAGGAGACATGCGGGTTCGGCGTGCGGAACGGATCGAGCCGGTCCGGCGCGGTGAAGACCCGCTCGTCCCGGTTGGCGGAGGCATGGAAGACGACCACCTTGTCGCCCGCCCGGATGCGCCGCCCGGCCAGCACGGTGTTCCGTACGGCGGTCCGCCGGAAGCTGAGCACGGGCGGGTGCCAGCGCAGCAACTCCTCGACGGCGAGCGGCAGCCGGTCCGGGTGCTCCCGCACCGCCCGGTACGCCGCCGGGTGCCGGGCGAGGGCCAGCAGCCCGCCGGGCGCGGCCGCGCGGACCGTGTCGTTCCCGGCGATCGTCAGCAGGAAGAAGAACATCTCCAGTTCGGGGCCGGTGAGTTCGGGGTCCGTGGCCAGGGTGGTCATGATGTCGTCGGCGGGCCGGGCCCGCTTGTGGGCGGCCAGATCCTGCGCGTAGCCGAACATGTCCCGCAGGGCGGCCGGTGACCTGGGATCCACCGGCGGGCCCGCGGCATCCGCCCGCCGCGGGGACGCCTCGTCCGGGTCCTGGTAGCCGATGACCCGCCGGGTCCAGTCCAGCAGCAGACCGCGGTCCGGCCCGGGGACCCCGAGCAGATCGCCGAGATTGAGGACGGCGTAGTCGTCGGTGACGGCGGCCACGACATCGCAGGTGCCGTCCCCGGCCCTGGCCCGGTCCAGCGCACCGGCCAGCAGGGCACGGGCGCGGTCCCGGGCGAGGCCGGTGAAGCGCTCGATGCGCCGCGGGGTGAAGGCCCGGCTGACCAGGCGCCGCAGCCGCCCCTGGGCGGGCGGATCCTGATTGAGCATCATCCGCCGGACGAACGGAAGGTCCGCGGGGTCCGGATCACGGATCTGGGTGGCGCCGAGGCACGAGGAGTACGTCGCCGGGTCCTTGAGCACGCGCACCACGTCCGCATGCCGGGTCACCGCCCAGAAGCCGGGCCCGGCCGGCCAGCCGAGCACCTCGGGCTCCTCCTGCCAGGCCACGGGGTGGTGGTCGCGCAGGACGCGGTACGCCTCATGGGGCACCCCCTCCGCGTAGCGGCGCGGGTCGAAGACATCGGGCACGGGTGGCGCCGTACGGGCGTTCACGCCGTGACGTCCTCGGCCCGCAGGAAGTCCTCCACCGCGCGGATCAGATCGAGGGGCGCCTCGTCCATCGCGTAGTGACCCGCCGACGCCAGCTCGACCAGCGCCCCGCCGGGGTACCAGCGCAGCCAGGTCTCGCGCAGCAGCTGCGTCGTCAGCGCCGGGTCGAGCGCGCCCGTGACCGCCAGCGCGGGCACCGCCGCGCCCTCGACCTCGGTGTGGAAGTCCTCCCTGGCCCAGGAGTCCAGCCAGGCCCGGAACGCCGTCGCGTCGCTGTGCGCCAGCGACCGCGCCACCATCCGGTCCAGCCACGCGGCCGGGGCCCGGCCCCCGGTGGTGACATCGAGGATCACGCGTCGGCTGGCAGGCCGGTGGGCGGCTCCCGCGAACAGCTCCCACTGGTCGGCGGGCAGGGCGAGGCCCGAGGCAGGGACGGGCGAGACACCGACGATCCGGCGCAGCCGGCCGGGGGCGAGGGCCAGCAGCCGCTGTGCGACCGCGCCGCCCATCGAGTGCCCGATCACCGAGAACCGGTCCCAGCCCAGCCGGTCCGCGAGGGCCACCAGGTCGGCGGCGGCCTCTGCAGTGCCGAAGGTGCCGGTCGCGCCGCGCGCCGCCCCGTAGCCGCGCAGGTCCACCAGGGCGTAGGTGAAGGCACCGCGGTCGAGGTCCGGCAGCACCGTGGCGTACGCGGCCCGGTCGGCGAGCCAGCCGTGCACCGCGAACACCTTGTGGGGGCCGTCGCCGTGCACTTCATGAGGCAGCACGAAGGAGGTCATGGGACCACCGTGGCCGCGGGGAGCGGGCGCGGCAAGGGGGCGTGACACCACGGGCGGCGCGCGAGCGGCCACGCTCCGGGCGCTGGACGGCGTACATGCACCGAATTCACGCGATGGTGTGATCACCTCCCGTCACACGGATGGCCCGCAGGGCCCCCGGGTAGGGCCCGGCCATGACGCAGCCCTTCCAACTCCCGCACTTCTACATGCCGTATCCCGCGCGGCTGAACCCGCACCTCGACGAGGCGCGGTCCCACTCCACGGAATGGGCCCGTGCCATGGGCATGCTGGAGGGCTCCGGCATCTGGGAGCAGTCCGATCTCGATGCGCACGACTACGGCCTGCTCTGCGCGTACACCCACCCGGACTGCGACGGACCGGCCCTGTCCCTGATCACCGACTGGTATGTGTGGGTGTTCTTCTTCGACGACCACTTCCTGGAGGCCTTCAAGCGCACCCAGGACCGCGAGGGCGGCAAGTCCCATCTGGACCGGCTGCCGCTGTTCATGCCCCTGGACCCCGCGACCCCCGTGCCCGAGCCGGAGAACCCGGTCGAGGCGGGCCTCGCCGACCTGTGGGCGCGGACCGTGCCGTCCATGTCCCCCGACTGGCGGCGCCGGTTCGCGGTCGCGACCGAGCATCTGCTCAACGAGTCGCTGTGGGAGCTGTCCAACATCAACGAGGGACGGATCTCCAACCCCGTCGAGTACATCGAGATGCGCCGCAAGGTCGGCGGCGCCCCCTGGTCCGCGGGCCTGGTCGAGTTCGCGACCGCCGAAGTGCCCGCCGCCGTCGCCGAGTCCCGCCCGCTCAGGGTGCTCATGGAGACCTTCTCCGACGCCGTCCATCTGCGCAACGACCTGTTCTCGTACCAGCGCGAGGTCGAGGAGGAGGGCGAACTCAGCAACGGCGTCCTGGTCCTGGAGACCTTCTTCGGCTGCACCACGCAGGAGGCCGCCGAGACCGTCAACGACGTCCTCACCTCACGGCTGCACCAGTTCGAGCACACGGCGCTCACCGAGGTGCCCGCGCTCGCCCTGGACAAGGGCCTCACCCCGGCCGAGGTCACCGCGATCGGCGCGTACGCGCAGGGACTCCAGGACTGGCAGTCCGGCGGCCACGAATGGCACATGAAGTCCAGCCGCTATATGAACAAGGAGGCAGCCCCCGTGAACCGGGGCCCCTTCCCGAGCGGCCTCGGCACCTCCGCCGCCGATGTGCGCGTCCTGCTCGCCGACGCGGGGGCCGAGCGGCTGCGCGCCCACACCCATGTCCCCTTCCAGCAGGTGGGCCCCTCCCTCCTGCCCGACTTCCACATGCCCTACGAACTGGAACTCAGCCCCCATCTGGACGGCGCCCGCGACCGACTCACCCCCTGGGCGCACCGGACGGGCATCCTCCGGGAGGGCGTCTGGGACGAGGACAAACTCCTCGCCTACGACCTTCCGCTGTGCGCGGCCGGTCTGGACCCGGAGGCCACCCCCGAGGCCCTGGACCTCAGCTCCCAGTGGCTCGCCTGGGGCACCTACGGCGACGACTACTACCCCCTGGTCTTCGGCCTGCGGCGCGACCTCGCGGGGGCCAGGGAGTGCACCGGGCGGCTGTCCTCGTGCATGCCGCTGGACGGCGGGGACTTCCCGGTGCCCGTCAACGCCATGGAGCGCGGTCTGATCGACCTGTGGGCGCGCTCCACCGCCGGGATGACCCCCGACGACCGGCAGACGCTGCGCGCGGCCGTGGACGCGATGACCGAGAGCTGGCTGTGGGAGCTGTCCAACCAGCTCCAGAACCGCATCCCGGACCCGGTGGACTATCTGGAGATGCGCCGCGCGACCTTCGGCGCCGACCTCACCAAGAACCTGTGCCGCAGGGGACACGGCCCCGCGGTCCCGCCGGAGGTCTACCGCAGCGGACCCGTCCGCGCCCTGGAGAACGCGGCCATCGACTACGCGATGCTGATCAACGACGTGTTCTCGTACCAGAAGGAGATCCAGTACGAGGGCGAGATCCACAACGCCGTCCTCGTGGTGCAGAACTTCTTCGGCTGCGACTATCCGACGGCCGTACGGATCGTGGGCGACCTGATGACACAGCGGATGCGCCAGTTCCAGCATGTCTCCGCACATGAACTGCCCGTGCTCTACGAGGACTTCGACCTCTCCAAGGAGGCCAGGGACGCCCTGGACGGCTATGTCGGAGAACTTCAGAACTACATGTCCGGCATCCTCAACTGGCACCGCGGCTGCCGTCGTTACGGCGCCGCCGACCTGGCCCGGCGTGCCCACGGCTTCGTCCCGGACCTGGCCTCCGCCGTGATCCGCCGGCCGCTGCCGGTCGCCGGCTGACGACGGGACGCCCGGCGAACGGGAGGCGGACCATGGACCGGCCCGGACCCGGAAGGGGCCCCGGCGGGCGGCCGTCCGGCCACGCACGGCGCCGGGCGCTGCCCCCGCGCCGGGGCGGACGGGGGGCGAACCTGCTGTCCGCCCTGGTCGCCGGGGTGTTCCTGGTGCTGTCCGGGGTGGGGCTCGGCACGGTGGGGGCCACCCTCACCGGCATGGGCAGGCTGGCGCAGGCGCAGCGGTTCACCGACAAGGCCGGGCCGTTGGCCACCCCGGCCTCGGAGAGTTCGCGGCGCGTCCCGGCGCACCTGCCCGGGCACCGACGGCACTCCGGTCCCTGGTCCGCCCGCGCGGCCCCGCGGGCCGTGCTCGGCGTCGAGGCCGTCGACGCCGAGCACGGGGGCGCGCTGCTGGTCGGTGTCCGCGTCCCGGGCGCGGGCCACACCGCGGGTCTGGTCAGCGGCGAGGTCCTGCTCGCCGTCGGCGACCGGCGCCTGTGCTCGGCCGCCGACCTCGCCCGGGCGGTCGCGGCCGTCCGCCCCGGCACACCCGTCACCCTGACCGTCCGCCGCGCCGACGGCTCCGTCACCCACCTGACCGCGACACCGGGCGTCCTCACCTGATCCGGGTCCGCGGGTCGGGAGCCCCGGGTCGGGAGCCCCGGGTCGGCGGGCGGTGGGACGGCGGGCGGTGGGCGGTGGGACGGTGTGATGGTGTGCCGCGAACCCCGGGCCGTGAACCCCGAGCCGCGAGCCGCGAGGCCTGTGCCGTGTCGTCGTCGGCCGCCACCGTCGCGATGGGCTCGCGTCCGCCCCTGCGGAGGGGCAGGATGCTGCCCGTAGATCCTGGGAGAACCCGGACCCGCGGAGGACATGGATGACCGGCACGCCCGCCCCGCCCGCCCCTGGCGGTCCCGCCCCTTTCACGGCCGACGACTACACGGCCCGGATGCGGCGGGCCGCGGAGGCCGCCGACGCGGCCGGGCTCGCCGGGCTGCTGATCGCGCCCGGACCCGACCTGGTGTGGCTGACGGGATACCGGCCGGTGGAGACCGAACGCCTCACCCTGCTGGTGCTGCGGGCCGGACAGGACCCCGTCCTCGTCGTGCCGGCCCTGGAGGCGCCCGACGCGGCCGGGGCGGCCGGGGCGCCCGCGCTGACCCTGCGCGACTGGACCGACGGCCAGGACCCCTACGGGGCGGCCGCCGCCCTGCTGCGGCCCGCCGGCCGCTACGGCATCAGCGACAACGCCTGGGCGCTGCATCTGCTCGCACTGCGCGAGCGCCTCCCGGACACCGGGCACCTCGCCCTCACCCGCGCCCTGCCGATGCTGCGGGCCGTCAAGGACAGCGCGGAACTCGACCGGCTGGCCGCCGCGGGAGCAGCCGCGGACACCGCCTACGAGGAGATCCGGAAGGTCCGCTTCGAGGGACGCCGGGAGCGGGAGGTCGCCGCCGATCTCGACGGTCTGCTCCGGCGGTTCGGGCACAGCCAGGTCGACTTCACCATCGTCGCCTCCGGCCCCAACGGCGCCAACCCGCACCACGAGGCCGGTGAACGCGTCATCGGGCGCGGCGACATGGTCGTCCTCGACTTCGGCGGCCTCAAGCACGGCTACGGCTCGGACACCTCCCGCACCGTCCATGTCGGCGAGCCCACCGACGAGGAGCGCACGGTGCACGAACTGGTGCGCGCCGCCCAGGAGGAGGGTTTCCGCGCGGTCCGTCCGGGTGCCGCCTGCCAGGACGTGGACCGTGCCGCCCGCGCGGTCATCGCGGAGGCCGGGTACGGCGAGTACTTCATCCACCGCACCGGGCACGGCATCGGCGTCACCACCCATGAACCGCCGTACATGATCGAGGGGGAGGAGCAGCCCCTCGTGCCCGGGATGTGCTTCTCCGTGGAGCCCGGGGTGTATCTGCCCGGCCGGTTCGGGGTGCGGATCGAGGACATCGTGACGGTGACCGAGGACGGCGGACGGCGCCTGAACAACACCTCCCGCGAGCTCGCCGTGGTCGGCTGACGGCCGGGGCGGCCGCCCGGCGAGGACGGCCGCCCCGGTACCCGGGAAGTCCCCCGTCCACCCCCGAGACGACAACGGCGCGATCATGACTCAGGCACCGACACCGACGGCGGAGACCGTCCGTGAACTGGTCCGCTCCCTGCTCCCCGGCGAGGGCCCGGTGGAGGTGGCACCCGCCGCCGAGAGCCCGGGGCACCGTACCTGGTGGGTCGGCACCCGGCATGTGCTGCGGCTGGCCACCGACCGCGACGCCTCCGCGCGCCAGCGCCGCGAACTGCGGCTGCGCGCCCTGGTGCGGCAGCACACCCAGATCGCGATCCCGTCCGGCGTCGCCCATGGCGAGTGGGCCGCCGGGCTCGCCTACACCCTGGACGCCCGGCTGCCCGGCACCGCGGCCGAGGGACCGGCCGTCTCCGCGCTCGGCGAGGCGGATCTCGCCACCCTGCTCACCGGGTTGCGGGAGGTGCCCGTGCGCCAGGCCGAGTCGGCCGGTGTCCCCCGGGTACCGCCCCGCTCCCTTCCGGCGCTCCGGGCCGCCGCCGCGAGCCGGGCCGGGGCCCTCGCCGGGGACGAGGAGTTCGACCCCGGGCGGCTCGCCCAGCTCACCGCGACCGTCGCGGCCCAGCTGGCCGCCCAGCCCGGCGCCGCCGTCCTGGTCCACCACGGCCTGGGCGGCGACCATCTGGTGATGAGCGGCGACGGGCGGGTGCGGGGGATCCTCGGCTGGAGCGAGGCGGTCGTCGGCGACCCGGCGGAGGACATCGCCTGCCTCGCGGCCTCCGTCGGCGCCCCCGCGGCGGTGCGGGCCGCGACCCTCGCGGGCTACGGCGCCCGCCCCTGCCTGCGCGGTCTGTGGCTCGCCCGGTGCGACACACTCGCCCGCCTCGCCGACGCGCTGGAGGGCCGCGACCCCACCCCGCAGCCCGTCCTGCGCGCCCGGCTGCACCGCGCCTGGGAGGCAATCCTGCTGGAGCGCATCACGGAACTGCCGGACGACGAGGCGCCGTAGCGAAACCCCACGGCGACCACGGGGGCCTCAGGCCACGGCCGCCTCAGGCCGCGACGGTCCCGGCCGCGGCGACGTCCGGCCGCGTAGTACTCGGCCGCGGCGGCTCTGGCCGCGACGGCCTCAGGCCATGGCGGCCCCCGGCCACAGCGGCCCCCGGCCACAGCGGCCCCCGGCCACGGTGGCCTCAATCCCGCGGCGACATCCGGCCGCGGTAGTCCTCGGCCTCGGCGGCTCTGGCCGCGACGGCCTCAGGCCACAGCGGCCCGGCCCCCGGCCACGGTGGCCCCCGGCCACAGCGGCCCCCGGCCACGGTGGCCTCAGGCCGCGGCGACATCCGGCCGCGGCAGTCCCCGGCCGCGGCGGCTCTGGCCACGGCGGCCTCAGGCCACAGCAGTCCCCGGCCACGGCGGCCCCCGCCGCAGTGCGGGCTGCCGTGGCCGGGCCGCGTTCACGCCTGGGTCAGCACCACGCACGACTCGCCGGGCAGCCGCAGCGCACCCTCCGCGTCCGGGGGCTCCACGGGGTCCCACGCGGCCAGTACGCGTGCGCCGGGAAGGCCGAGGGGGATCCGTGCGGGCTCCGCGCCGAGATTCACGGCGACCCGGACGTCCCCGCGGCGGAAGGCGAGCCAGCGGCCGTCCTCGTCGTGGGCGACCTTCACGCCCGCCAGGTCGGGGTCGGTGAGGTCGGGCTGGGCGCGGCGCAGGGCGATCAGCTCGCGGTACCAGGCCAGCAGGCGCGCATGGGTCCCCCCGGCCGGCTCGGACCAGTCGAGGCAGGAGCGGTCGCGGGTCGTCGGGTCCTGGGGATCCGGCACCTCCTCCGCCGCCCAGCCGTGCGCCGCGAACTCCCGCCGCCTGCCGTTGCGTACGGCCTCGGCCAGCCCGGGATCGGTGTGATCGGTGAAGAACTGCCAGGGCGTCCCCGCGCCCCACTCCTCGCCCATGAACAGCATCGGTGTGAACGGCGCGGTGAGCACCAGCGTCGCCGCGCACGCCAGCAGCCCGGGGGAGAGGGACGCGGACAGCCGGTCCCCGAGGGCGCGGTTGCCGATCTGGTCGTGGGTCTGGGCGTAGCCGAGCAGCCGGTGGGCGGAGATCCGGGTACGGTCCAGCGGCCGCCCGTGCGTCCGGCCGCGGAAGGTCGAGTAGGTGCCGTCGTGGAAGAAGCCGTTCGTCAGCGTCTTGGCGAGGGCGGCGAGCGGGGCCCGGGCGAAGTCCCCGTAGTAGCCCTGCGACTCGCCGGTCAGCGCGGTGTGCAGGGCGTGATGGAAGTCGTCGTTCCACTGGGCGTGCAGCCCCAGCCCGTGGTCCGCGCGCGGGGTGACGACCCGGGGGTCGCCGAGGTCGGACTCGGCGATCAGGAACAGCGGCCGCCCGGTCTCGTCGGCCAGCGCGTCCACCGCCGCGGACAGCTCCTCCAGGAAGTGCAGCGCCCGGCTGTCGTGCAGCGCGTGCACCGCGTCCAGGCGCAGCCCGTCGAGCCGGTAGTCGCGCAGCCAGGCCAGCGCACTGCCGGTCAGATACGCGCGCACCTCGTCCGAGCCCGGCGCGTCCAGGTTCACCGCGGCACCCCAGGGGGTGTGATAGCTGTCCGTGAAGTACGGCCCGAACGCGGGCAGATGGTTCCCGGAGGGGCCGAGGTGGTTGTGGACCACGTCCAGCACCACCCCGAGGCCGAGCTCATGGGCTCGGTCGACGAACCGTTTCAGCGCCTCGGGCCCGCCGTAGGGCTCGTGCACCGCCCAGAGCGAGACCCCCTCGTACCCCCAGCCGTGCCGCCCCGGGAAGGGGCACAGCGGCATCAACTCCACGTGGGTGATGCCCAGTTCCACCAGATGGCCGAGCCGCTCCGCCGCCGCGTCCAGCGTGCCCTCGCGGGTGTACGTGCCCACATGCAGCTCGTACAGCACCGCACCGGGCAGCCCCCGCCCCGCCCACGGGGCGCGCCACCCGTACCGCCCCTGGTCGACCACCGCGCTCGGCCCGTCCGGGCCGTCCGGCTGGCGGCGCGACCGGGGGTCGGGCAGCACCGGACCCTCGTCCACGGCGAACCCGTACCGGGCGCCGTCCCCGGCCTCCGCCTCACCGGTCCACCACCCCGCGCGCTCCGGATCGCGGGCCAACGCGCGCTCTGCGCCTTCGCAATGAAGCGTCACCCGGGCTGCCCCGGGTGCCCACACCTCGAACTGCACGGACGGTTCCCCCTCGTCTGCTCATCGTGATGTAGCGCGTCCATGGTGCGTCATCCGCGATCAATCGGCCGCGGGATCCGCCCTTTTGACACGCCCGAAGGACTCCGACGGCCCCGTTGGTCGTTTTGTCGTTTCCTGGACAGGGGGGTTCTACTGACCGACAATCACCTCCGTGACGTCGTCCTTCGAGTTCCAGACCTACCCCGCGCACCCCGCACGGCTCTCCGACGCCGAGCGCGACCGGGCGCTGAAGGTACTGAGCGACGGCGTCGCCGTGGGGCGGCTGTCGCACGACACCTTCCTGCGGCGCATGGAACTGGCCCTGGCGGCCCGGCAACCGGCCGAACTGGCCGCGCTCACCGCCGACCTGACCCCCGAGAACCGCTGGTCGCGGCTGGTCTTCGAGACCGTCGGGGCGGTCTCCGGATTCACCGTGCGGCTGCGCCGGGCCTGGCAGGCCGAACGGCTGCCGAAGCTGCTGCTGCCCCGGCCCGGCAGCCCCTACCCGCTGCGGATCGGCCGGGACCCCGCGAGCGGCCTCCGGCTCAGCCAGGACACGGTCTCCCGGGTGCACGCCGAACTCCGGCACCAGGGCGGCCTGTGGGTGCTGCGCGACCTCGGCTCCACCAACGGCACCACGGTCAACGGCCGCCGGGTGATCGGCGCCGCCGTCGTCCGCGACGGCGACCAGGTGAGCTTCGGCACGATGGCCTTCCGGCTGGCGGCGCAGTAACCGCCCTACGGCACCCAAGGCGCCTGGTGCGCGCCGCCCCGATCCGCCGAAGCGGTACCGTCCGCCCCGCTTCGCCCCCGTTTCCGCCGCGGTGTTGACGTACCTCCCGTGACGTGACTGACTGTCCGTACACCGGGACACCGGGACACCGGGTGAACCGACGCACCCCACCGTGGAGGTGTGCCATGCCGCCCCTCCTCCGCTATCTCACCGTGGACGAACTCGGCGCGCGGGCGGCCGCGTTCGCCGCCCGCCACCCCCGTGACGCCCGGCTGCGCCGGGTGGGTACCTCCCGTGGGGGCACGCCCCTGTGGCTGCTCTCCGTCGGACACGGCGAACGCCACGCCCTGGTGGTCGCCGGACCCCACGCCAATGAACCGGTCGGCGGGGCCACCGTCCTGCGCCTGGCCGAGCGGGTCCTCGCCGGGCCCCCGCCGGGCGACGGCCTCACCTGGGATCTGCTGCTCTGCCTGGACCCCGACGGCGCGCGCCGCAACGAGGGCTGGCTGTCCGGCCCGTACCGCCTCGGCGGCTATGTGCGGCACTTCTTCCGGCCGGGCTTCCTGGAACAGCCCGAATGGCTGCCGGACGGCGCGGAGCGCGCCGCGCTGCCCGAGACCCGCACCCTGCTCGACCTTCAGGACGAACTGCGGCCCTTCGTCCAGTGCTCCCTGCACGGCGTCGACATCGGCGGCGGATTCGTCGAGCTGACCCGCGACCTGCCGGGCCTGGACCGGCACCTCGCCCGCACCGCGGCCCGCCTCGGCATCCCGCGCGAACTCGCCCCCTACGACACCCTGTACTGGCCCGCGCTCGGCCCCGCCGTGTACCGCATACCGCCGCCCCGGCGCGGCGACCTGGCCGCGGCCATCACCGAGGCCGCGGTCGAGTCGACCTGGTACCACCCGCACCGCCACGGCACCGTCACCGCGGTGGTGGAGGCACCCATGTGGGGCGTGGCAGCGGTGGAGGACGCCTCCCCGCTCCCGGACCCCGACGCGGCACTCCGCGCCGTCGGCGCCCGCCTCCGCCACGACCTGCGGCTGCTGGCGGGCCTCCTGGAACGCATACGCCCCCTGGCGGGCGCAGTCCCCGACGCCGCCCGGCTGCTCGCCCCGGTCGACGACTATCTGCTGGTCGGACCCGAACTCGCCGACTCCTGGGACCCGGGCGCGCACGGCACCCGGCAGCGGCCCCTGCCCCCGCTGGACGCCGCCCGGCTGGCCTCGCTGGGGATCTCCGGCCGCCGGGTCGCCCTGCGCACCGCGGGGCTGCTGCACCGGCTGGCCCGCGCCGCCGGTGCGGAGGCGGCCCGGACCCTGCCGGAACTCGACGCGCTCATCGACGGCTGGTGCGCCGACTACCGCGACGGCTACGGGGCACGCTGGATCCCGGTCGAACGGCAGGCCGAGTACCAGGCACGCGTGGTGCTCGCGACCGTCGAACTGGCCGGTCGGTACACGCCCGTGCGCTCCCATTCGGGTGAGTCGGGCTGGGGCGCCCGGGCCGCGGTGCCGATGCATACGGAATGACCACGAAGACCACGCTGGTGCGCGCGGCCCTGCTCGCCGCGGCCGCCCTGCTTCCCCTGACCCCGGCCCAGGCCGCGCCCCGCCCGCACACCGTGGGCCACTGGCTCTATCTGACCGTCACCCATGGCGACGACCGCTCCCGGGACGGCAGCGGCACCCTGCTGCTGTGCGACCCGCCGCACGGCCCCGCGGAGGCGGCCCGGGCCTGCGCGCAACTCGACGCGGCACGGGGGGACATCGGACGCATCCCGCCCGCACACTCGTTCTGCCCGATGCTCTACGCGCCCGTGACGGTGGCCGCGCGCGGCGAGTGGGGCGGCCGCCCGGTCCAGTACAGCCACACCTTCGCCAACTCCTGCGAGATGAAGGCGCGCACCGGCATGGTGTTCGCGATCGCGGACATCCCGGCCCCGGGACCGCAGCACTGACCGAGCGGCCCGGGCCCGGGCCCGCAGCACTGACCCAGCGGCCCGGGCGAGCCGTGACGCCCGGGTCGCCGGCCTCCGTCCGGGGCGGGCTCCCTCACTCCCCGGTGGCCCGCTCCAGCAGCGCCACCGGCAGCCGGGAGAAGAGGTCCGCCACCGGTACGGTCCCCGCGAACCGGCGTTCGGGGGCGAGGACGTCCGTCCAGGCGCCGGGCGGCAGGGTGAGGGACGTGTCGCGCCAGCCGCCCGCCTCGGCGAGGCGCAGCGACAGCCGGGTGACCGCGGTGAGCACCTCCCCGGAGCGGGCGAAGGCCACGCAGTGCCCGGCGGCCGGACCCTCGGCGCGCAGTGGCGCGTAGCCGCCCGTCGCGCCGAAGACCTCCGGGCGCCGCCCGCGCAGCCGCAGCGCGGCCCGGGTGAGGTCCCGCTTCTCCGAGGACTCCTCGCGCGGTGCGAACGGCCGCCGGTTGTCGGGGTCGACCAGGGCCAGGTACTCGTCCTCCGTGCCCTGGTAGAGGTCCGGCACCCCCGGCATCGTCAGCTGGAGCAGCGCCGCCCCGAGGACGTTCGCCCGGATGTGCGGCGCCAGCTCCTCGCGGAACCCGATGACGAGCCGTCCCGGAGCCCCGCAGGGCCCCTCGCCGACAAACGCGGCCACCGCCTCCTCGTAGGCCGCATCCTGCTCGGTCCAGGTGGTGTGCAGGCCCGCCTCGCGCACCTGTTTGAGCAGGGCCCCGTGCAGGCGGTCCCGGTCGGCGCGCCCGAGTCCGAAGAGCGTCTGCCAGGCGGCCCAGGCCAGATGCGGGTCGGGTCCGGTGCCGCCCGCCCGGGTCGCCTCGGCCAGTACGTCGGCCCAGCGCCCGGGGCACTGGGCGAGCACCGAGACCGCGGCCCGCACATCCCCGCTGCGCTTGGTGTCATGGGTGGACAGCGCGGTCCCGGTGGCGGGCCAGTCGCGCTGCACCCGCGCGCAGTACGCGTGGAAGTCCTCGGGCGCGACGGCCGGGGCGCCGGGGTCGCCGCCCACCTCGTTCGCGGACAGCAGCGGCACATAGCGGTAGAAGGCGGCGTCCTCCAGGGACTTTGCGCGCAGCGCCGACGCCGTCTGCGCGAACCGGGCCCGGAACTCGGCGTGGACGGGCCCCTCCCCGGCCCGGCCCAGCACCAGGTCCCGTACGACGGTCACCGCATGGGCCTCCTCGGGCACCGCGAACGCGGCGCGGGCCCCGGCGGCGGCCTCCTCGGTGACGACCGCGGCGGCGTCCTCCGGCGCGTAGGGCCGGTACACCTCCAGGCGGACGAGGAGTTCGCACAGCGCGGTGCGTAGCGCCCAGGGCGCGTGGTCGCGCAGCGCGGGGTCCGGGGAGGTCTCGCACAGCCTGCTCGCCACCCGGGTGAGGCGGTCCACCTCGGCCGCCAGGTCATGGGTGACCACCCGGTGCGCGGCGCGCCGGGCGGTGGAGGCCCAGTGGCCGCCGCGGTCGCCCGCGGGTGCCGCGAAGCGCCGGTAGTGGCCGAGCAGGTCCGCGGCGCCCGCGGGGTCCGTGAACAGCCCGTCCACCCGGCGCAGGGCGTCGTATCCGGTGGTGCCCGCGACCGGCCAGGTGGCGGGCAGCCGTTCGTCGGCCGCGAGGATCTTCTCCACGACGGTCCAGCGGCCGCCGGTGGCCCGGTGCAGTCGGCGCAGATAGCCCTCCGGGTCGGCGAGACCGTCCGGGTGGTCCACCCGCAGCCCGTCGACCACTCCCTCGTCGAGCAGCCGCAGCAGCGTGCCATGGGTGGCCGCGAAGACCTCCGGGTCCTCCACCCGGACGCCGATCAGCTCGGAGATGGTGAAGAACCGCCGGTAGTTCAGCTCCGTGCGGGCCAGCCGCCACCACGCCGGGCGGTACCACTGGGCGTCGAGCAGCTGAGGCAGCGGCAGCGTCGCGGTGCCCTCGCGCAGCGGCAGGACCAGGTCCCGGCAGCGCAGCAGGTCACCGTCCACCTTCAGCTGCCCGAACTCCTCGCCGAGCCGTCGGCCGAGCACGGGCAGCAGCACCTGACCGCCCCCCGCCTCCCAGTCGATGTCGAACCAGCGCGCGTACGGCGACGCCGGTCCCTCGCGCAGCACCTCCCACAGGGCGCGGTTGTGGCGCGGGTCGGCGGCCATGTGGTTGGGGACGATGTCCACGACCAGGCCCATCCCGTGCTCCCGGGCGGTGCGGGCCAGGGCGCGGAGTCCCGGCTCGCCGCCGAGTTCCTCCCGGACACGTGCGGGGTCGACGACGTCGTAGCCGTGCGTCGATCCGGGCACCGCCTCCAGGACGGGGGACAGATGCAGATGGGAGACGCCGAGTGCGGCCAGGTACGGCACGGCGGCCTCGGCCGCGCCGAACGGGAACTCCGGCTGGAGCTGGAGCCGGTAGGTGGCGGTGGGCACCGGCGGGGCGGGACGCTCAGGTGTCATGGAGCCTACGTACCCGCCCGGCCGCCTTTTGTGCCGCGGACGCGCCGCCGGGTGCCGCCCGGCTTCGCCGGGCGGGTCGGCCGGAGCGCCACCGGGCATCCCCGCGCGACCCGCCGGAGCGCCCCCCCGGCACCCCTAGGCCGGTCGCTGGAGGACCACCATGCTCCGGTCCACCAGGGTCAGCACGCCTCCCGCCGGGAGCTTGTCCCCGGTGCCGGGTGTCACCCCCTCGGGGACGGAGGTGTCGACGATCACCTGCCACTGGCGGCCGTGGTCGACGGGCACCACGAACTCCAGCGTTTTCGGGGAGGCGTTGAACATCAGCAGGAAGGAGTCGTCGGTGATGCGCTCCCCGCGCGGGTCGGGTTCGGAGATCGCGTTGCCGTTGAGGAACACCGTCAGGGCGCCCGCCTGGGACGAGTCCCAGTCCCGCTGGGTCATCTCCCGGCCCTGCGGGGTGAACCAGGCGATGTCGGACAGCTCGTCGTGGGTGCCCTGCACCGGACGGCCGTGGAAGAAGCGGCGGCGCCGGAAGACCGGGTGGTCCCGGCGCAGCCACACCATCGCCCGGGTGAACTCCAGCAGCCCGCCGCCGTCGTCCTCGGGCCACTCCACCCAGGACAGCTCGTTGTCCTGGCAGTAGGCGTTGTTGTTGCCCCCCTGGGTCCGCGCGTACTCGTCGCCGTGGCTGAGCATCGGCACGCCCTGGGAGAGCATCAGGGTGGCGATGAAGTTCCGCATCTGGCGTTCCCGCAGCCCCAGCACGCCGGGGTCGTCGGTGTCGCCCTCGGCCCCGCAGTTCCAGGACCGGTTGTAGCTCTCCCCGTCGCGGTTCTCCTCGCCGTTGGCCTCGTTGTGCTTGTCGTTGTAGGCCACCAGGTCGTGCAGGGTGAAGCCGTCGTGGCAGGTCACGAAGTTGATCGAGGCGAGCGGGCGGCGGCCGTCGTCCTGGTAGAGGTCCGAGGAGCCGGTCAGCCGGGAGGCGAACTCCGCGAGCGTACGCGGCTCGCCGCGCCACAGGTCCCGTACGGTGTCGCGGTACTTCCCGTTCCACTCGGTCCACAGCGGCGGGAAGTTGCCCACCTGGTAGCCGCCCTCGCCCACGTCCCAGGGCTCGGCGATCAGCTTCACCTGGGAGACCACCGGGTCCTGCTGGACCAGGTCGAAGAAGGACGACAGCCGGTCCACCTCGTGGAACTGGCGTGCCAGGGTCGCCGCGAGGTCGAAGCGGAAGCCGTCCACATGCATGTCGGTGACCCAGTAGCGCAGCGAGTCCATGATGAGCTGGAGCACGTGCGGGGAGCGCATCAGCAGGGAGTTGCCGGTGCCGGTGGTGTCCATGTAGTAGCGCGGGTCGTCCGTCAGCCGGTAGTACGAGGGGTTGTCGATGCCCCGGAAGGACAGCGTCGGGCCGAGGTGGTTGCCCTCGGCGGTGTGGTTGTAGACGACGTCGAGGATGACCTCGATGCCCGCCTCGTGCAGGGCCCGGACCGCCGACTTGAACTCCAGGACCTGCTGGCCGCGGTCGCCCCAGGAGGCGTAGGCGTTGTGCGGGGCGAAGAAGCCGATGGTGTTGTAGCCCCAGTAGTTGGCCAGGCCCATGTCGGCCAGCCGGTGATCGTTGACGAACTGGTGTACGGGCATCAGTTCCAGCGCCGTGACACCGAGTTCAGTCAGGTGTTCGATGATGGCGGGGTGGGCGAGCGCCGCATAGGTGCCGCGCAGCTCGTCCGGCAGGTCCGGGTGGCGCATGGTCAGGCCCTTCACATGGGCCTCGTAGATCACCGTGCGGTGGTACTCGGTGTGCGGCCGCCGGTCGTCCCCCCAGTCGAAGTACGGGTTGATCACCACCGACGCCATGGTGTGCGGCGCCGAGTCGAGGTCGTTGCGCTTGTCGGGGGAGCCGAAGGGGTAGCTGTACACCTCCTGGCCCCACGTCACCGATCCGCTGACCGCACGCGCGTACGGGTCGAGCAGCAGCTTCGCCGAGTTGCAGCGCAGCCCGCGCGCGGGATCGTAGGGGCCGTGCACCCGGAACCCGTACCGCTGCCCGGGCATCACCCCCGGCAGATAGGCGTGCCGCACGAAGGCGTCGGTCTCCCGCAGCTCCACCGCGGTCTCCGAGCCGTCGTCGTGCAGCAGGCACAACTCGATCCGGTCGGCGGTCTCCGAGAAGACCGCGAAGTTGGTCCCGGCGCCGTCGTAGGTGGCGCCGAGCGGATAAGCCTCTCCAGGCCAGACCTGCATGGACACGACACTCCCGGTTGTCCTGGCCCCGAGGGGCGCCCTGAAGCCGAGTCTTCCCCGAAAGTCGCGGAACCCCCCATGACTTACATCCCTCTTAACAGCCGACCGGTGCATACGTGGTAAGGCGCAGCCACGCGTGCGACCACGTGTGCCGAACCAGTGGGGCTCTAGCCACTCCCGTGACACAGGGGGAGCAGGGGGAAACGTGCGCAATATCGTGCGCCGCCATCTGGGCAAGGTGGTGGCGGGTACGGCCATCGCGGTGACGGGGACCGCCGTGATGGTCGGGATCACACTGCCGGGTTCGGTGTCGGCCGACGCATCCGGGAGCGGCCGGGCCGCCGCCCGGCAGGACGGGGCGGGGGGCTCCCCGGCGGTGGCGCCGGGCGTCGTCGAGCAGGCTCCCGCCGAAGGGGTGAAGGGCCGCGGTGACGACCCGCTGACCGACGACGAGACGCGGCGCGCCGAGACCGCCGCGCTGACCCGTCAGCAGTTCGCGGCGGGCCGGGACGTGGCGGGGAAGCAGGGACCGCAGCGGCTGAGCGTCGACCTCGCGGACCCCGGCCCGGACCGGCTCGACGACGCGGACGCACCGCGCCGCGCGGAGGTGGTGTTCTACGACTACCAGGACGACGCCCTCGTCACCAGGACCGTGGACCTGGAGACCGGGAAGGTCGAGCGGACCGCCACCCAGCAGGGCGTCCAGCCGCCGCTCGCCCCGGACGAGAACACCGAGGCCGCCCGGCTGCTGATCGCGGATCCGCTGGGCGCGGGCCTGAAGGCCGACTACAAGGACGCCACGGGCAAGGACCTGACCTCGCCCGGTCAGCTGATGCTCACCAGCATCGTCTACCGGGCCGTCCCGGGAGCCCAGCCGGCCGTCCTCGGCCAGTGCGGCCACGACCGCTGTGTGCGGCTCTTCCCGAAGATCCCGAACGGCTCCTGGATCGACACCCGCTCCTTTGTGATCGACCTGAGCAGCCGGAAGGTCGGCAGGCTCGCCTGAGCCGGACGCCGTCGGCGCCACCGGGGCCCGGGAGCACCGCTTCCCGGACCGCGGACGCGCCGCCCGGCCCACCGCCGTACCCCTTCCGCTCCGTTCCGCCCCTCTCGCCGTCGCGCGAGGTATGCAAGAGGAGTCTCTTCGTCATGCGCGTGAACAGAAACAGCCCCGCCCGCAGGCGTACCGCGGCCGCCCTGCTGGCGGCCGGCCTCGTCCTGGGGGGCACGGCGGCCGCGCCCGCCGTCGCCCAGCCCCGGGCCGCCGCCGCGGCCCAGCCGGCCGCCGGGTGCAGCGCGGCCTACCGGATCGAGCAGAAGCTCTCCACCGGCACCACCTGGCGGATGTGCTGGCGCTACGACAGCCATGCCGGTCTCGTCCTCGAACACGTCTCCTACCAGCCGCCCGGCGAGGCCCGCCCGATCCAGGTCCTCAACAGCGCACGGCTCGCCCAGATCGACGTGCCCTACGACGACGGCTCGGTCGAGTACAGCGATCTGACGGGCGCGGGCTTCGCCCAGGGCCTGTCGCCGATGTCACCCGCCGAATGTCCCGGCGGCACCATCAAGCCGGTCAAGGTGCCGAACGCCTGGGACCCGCGCCACCCCACCGTCAACGGCCTCTGCACCACGACCCGTTCCCGTGGCCACGCCTACCGCATGCAGAGCGACACCGGGAACAAGGTCTACCAGACCCAGGGCAAGGACCTGCTGGTCTACACCGTCAACAAGGTCGGCTGGTACGAGTACATCACCGAGTGGCGCTTCCAGGACGACGGCACGGTCAATATGAACGTCGGCGCGACCGGCAGCCTCTCGCCCTTCGACTACGATGCGGGCGACGGCCGCGGCTGGCCCATCGGCAAGGGCGCGCGGGGCTACGCCACCAGCCATAGCCACAATGTCTTCTGGCGGCTGGACTTCGGCCTCGACGGCTCGTCCAAGAACCGGGTCGAACAGTACGACTCCCAGGTCAGCCCGCCCGCCCGGGGCGGCCAGGCGCCGACCAACAAGACCACCCGCACCCCGGTCGCCAAGGAACTCGCGGGCGACGCCAAGAACATGCGCTGGTGGCGGATCGTCAGCGCCACCGGCAAGAACAAGGACGGCCACGCCCGGTCCTACGAACTCGTCCCGGGCGCCAGCACCAAGTACCCCGGGCACGAATTCACCCGCCACGACGTCTACTTCACCGAATACAATGCGTGCGAGCAGTTCGCGAGCGACAATCTGGGCAACTGCGGTGCCCGGGCGGGCAAGTCGGTCGACACCTGGGTCAATGGCCAGACGCTCACTCACCCGGTGGTGTGGATGAACGTGGGCTTCCACCACATCGCCCGCGACGAGGACCAGCAGCCCATGCCGGTGCACTGGCAGGGTTTCGCCATCGCCCCGCGCGATGTCACAGCTATGAATCCCCTCACTCCGCCGGCCCTCGCGGGCCAGAACGGGCATGTGCAGCCTGGCAGTTGATAATCCACCCTGTCCATCCGGCTGCATCCCGCCGCTCTCCCGGAGTACCCTTCCTTGATCGTTGGCTGGGGCCTGGCCCCTGAGGAGGCTCGGGGGAGCGGAAGGCGGTGCGCGGGTGGGCTCGGGAGGGCTGGAGCTGCCCCCTGGTGACGAGGGTCACGAGGGAAACTCCACGGATGTCCCGCCCGGGGCGGTGTCCCTGGCACGGCCGATGGACCTGGGGTCCATCGGCCCGGAACTGGACTGGAACGCCGAGTCCTGGCGCGAGGTGCGCACCCGCGCCCAGCGAGCCGGGCGTGCCTACATCTGGCTGAATCTGGTCGAACAGCGGCTGCGCGCGGTCGTGGCCGCCGTTCTCCGCCCGATCTACGAACCCGTGCACGGCGACGACGACTGGGTTGTCGCCGCGGCCGGGCCCGCCGGGCAGGAGTGGGTGCAGCGTGCGGTGGCGGTACGCGAGGTCAGCCGCCGCAAGGGGTATCTGCTGGACCCCGCCGACGACAATGTCCTCAGCTTTCTGACACTGCCGCAGCTGCGCGAGCTGATGGTGCAGCACTGGCCGTGCTTCGAGCCGTACATAGACGAGCGCCGTGAGGTCGAACTCGCCCTGGACGAGCTGGAAGTGACCCGGAACGTGGTCTCGCGCAACCGGGCCCTGTCGGAGGCGGTGCTCGCCCAGGCCGAACGCGCCTCCGCCCGGCTGCTGGAGATCCTCGGCGCTGGCGGTGACGTGCCCTCCGCGCGGCGGCTGCCCGTGGACGCCGTCGAGGACCTGGTGGGCGACCGCTACGCGGACGTGGTCGCCGTCCATCCCGACCGGGTGCGGCTGCTGCGGCAGTTTCCCGCCGAGGACATCTTCGGCGGCGCCCGCCGCCTGGACGCCATCGGTATCGGGCTCAATCTGCTGGTGCAGAACTTCTCCGGGCGGCGGCTGGTGCGCCTCGCGGAATCGGGCTCCCGGGTGCGCCTGCTGTTCCTCAACCCGGCCTCCAGCGCCGTCAAGCGGCGCGAGCGGGAACTCGGCATCCGCAAGGGCGAGCTGAGCCGGGCCGTCGAGATGAACATCCTGCACATGCGCCGGGTGCGCGCCAGGCTCCGCGATCCGGGCGCCTTCGAGATCCAGGTCTTCGACGAGACCCCCCGCTTCACGGCGTACCTGGTGGACGGGGACGGCTCCGACGGGATCGCGGTGGTGCAGTCCTATCTGCGGCGCAGCCGCGGCATGGAGGCGCCGGTGCTGGTGCTCCGCAACGGCAGCCGGGTGGTCAAGTCCGACGAGGCGGACGAGAGCGGTCTCTTCCCCACCTATCGCGAGGAATTCGAACTCGCCTGGGCCGATTCGCGCCCCGTGTCCTGATCCATCCTGTGATGCACCGGTATCCGCCTCTTCGGGGAGTGCGGCCCCCGGACTGTCAGTGGCGCATGCGAGGGTGAGGACCACTGGGGGAAAGCACCACCGAGAAGGGGGGCCGCCATGGCCTGGCACCAAGAGCTGCTGATCGGATTCGACCTGGAGACGACCGGGACGGATCCCTGCGAGGCGCGCATCGTCACGGGGGCGGTGATCGAGGTCAAGGACGGCGAGCCGCTCGGCCGCCGCGAGTGGCTCGCCGATCCGGGCGTGGAGATCCCGGCGGACGCGGTCGCGGTGCACGGGATCACCACCGAGCGGGCCGCAGCCGACGGCAGCCCGGCCGACCGGGTCGCGGACACGCTCGCCGACGTCCTCACCGGATACTGGAAGTCCGGTGTCCCGGTCGTCGCGTACAACGCCTCCTTCGACCTGACCCTGCTCGCCGCGGAGCTGCGCCGGTACGGACTGCCCTCGCTGCGCGAGCGGCTCGGCGGGGTGGACCCGGCGCCCGTCGTCGACCCGTACACCATCGACCGCCGGGCCGACCGCTACCGCCGGGGCAAGCGCACCCTGGAGGCGGTCTGCGCGGAGTACGGCGTCCCCCTGGACGCCGCGCACGACGCGACCGCGGACGCCCTGGCCGCGGCCCGGCTCGCCGGGGCGATAGCCGACCGCCACCCGAAGATCGCGGCGCTCGGTCCGGCGGAGCTGCACCGCCACCAGATCGAGTGGCATGCCGACTGGGCGGCGGACCTCCAGGCGTTTCTACGCGGCAAGGGGGATCCGGAGGCCGTGGTGGACGGTGCCTGGCCGCTGCGGACCGCGGAGCGGCACACGGTCTGAGGGGCTTCCGGGCGGCCCCGGCTCAGAAGGGGTACCAGCGCACGGTCTCGTCGCCGTCGCGCAGGGACGCCACCCGCCGCTCGAACTCGGCCAGCGCCTTGGGGTTGCTCGGGGCGTGCTGTGCGACCCAGGCGCAGCTGGCGGTCTCCCGCGCGCCGCGCAGCACCGTGCAGCCCGCCCAGTCGCGCACGTCCCAGCCGTAGGTCCGGGTGAAGGAGTCGTACGCCTCGGCGGGCAGCCCGTAGCGGTCCCGGGACAGGGCCATGACCACCAGGTCATGTTCGCGCAGGTCCGCCGCGAAGGTCTCCAGATCCACCAGGACCGGCCCGTCCGGGCCGATGTGCACATTGCGGGGCAGCGCGTCCCCGTGGATCGGCCCCGGCGGCAGCTGCGGCGTCAGACCCGCGGCCGCGGCGGCGAAACCGTCCCGCCGCTCCCGCAGATAGGCCGCGTCCGCCGGGTCGATCGCCGCGCCCGCAAGGCGCAGCCAGCGCTCCACACCGTCCAGCAGATCGCGGGGCGGCAGCGTGAAGGAAGGGGAGGGAAGGGCGTGCACGATCCTCAGCAGCCCGGCCAGATCCCGGGGCTCCGCGGGGCGTACCGGGTCGGGCAGCCGGTGCCACACCGTCACCGGGTGGCCGTCCACCAGCAGCGGCCGGGGTGCGGCCGCCCGCACCGCGGGGACGCCCTCACCGGCCAGCCAGAGAGCGGTGTCCAGCTCCCGCCGCGCCCGGTCCAGCAGCGCGGCGTCCCGGCCGACCTTGACCACCAGGTCACCGGCGGCGAACACCGCGTTCTCGCCCAGGGCGAGGAGCCGCGCGTCCCCGGCACGGCCGGGCAGCACCTCCGCCGCCGCCAGCACATCCCGCGCCGTCGCCTCGTCCATGTGCTCGCCCTCCGTGCCTCGACGCGGTCCTCGTTACGTTCACGAACGGCCGCCGGACACCCCCGGGGCGCGCCTGGACGCCCGTCCGCCCGCCAGTGTCCCACTGCCCCGGGCCGCACCACGCCCGCGGGGCGGCGGACCGCAGGCGCCGACCGGAGGCGCCCCGGATCTACGGTGGGCGGATGACGACGACCTACGCGGCGCTGCTCCGCGGGATCAACGTGGGCGGCAGCAAGAAGCTCCCGATGGCCGAACTCCGCGCTCTGCTGGAGGAACTCGGTCACCAGGACGTCCGCACCTACCTCCAGAGCGGCCAGGCCGTCTTCGGGTGCGACCACGGCGACGAGGAGTCCCTCGCCGCCGGACTCACCGAGGGGATCGAGCGGCGCTTCGGCTTCACGGCCGGGGTGATCGTGCGCGACCACGCCTATCTGAAGGCCGTGCGCGACGTCTGCCCCTTCCCCGCGGACCGTCTTGAGGGCAGACAGCTGCACCTCACCCTGTTCTCGGAACCGGTCGGCGCCGAGCGCTTCGCCGAGATCGACCCGGCCGCGTATCTGCCCGAGGAGTTCCGCCTCGGCGACCGCGCCCTCTACCTCTACGCCCCCGACGGGCTGGGCCGTTCCAAGCTCGCGGAGTATCTCGCCAGGCCCCGGCTGGTCAAGGGACTGATCGCCACCACCCGGAACTGGAACACCGTGGTCAAGCTGGTCGAGATGACCGCGCCCGGGGACTGAACTCCGGCCCCGGGCCGCCGGGTCGGTTGGCTCACGCCCCGAGGGCCGTCAGGCGGGGGAGGAGCGCCTCGTCGTAGCGTTCCAGCACCGTGCCGGCCACCTCCGGTGCGGGGCCCAGCACCTCGGCCAGGACATCCGTCTCGGCGGCGCCCCGGGCGATACGGTCCGGCAGAAAGCCGGGAGCCAGGACATACGGCGCCACGGCCACCCGGGCGCAGCCCGCCGCCCGCAGCGCGCGCACCACCTCCTCGGTCGGCGGAAACCCCGGGGCGGACGCGGCGGAGGCGAACGCGGGCCGCACGGCGCACCAGCCGGTGCGCCGCCACTCCCGCGCCACACCGCCGATCACCGCGATCGCCTCCGGGTCACTGGAGCCCGCCGAGGCCAGCACGACCCCGGTGGAGGCCCGGTCGGCGGGGGTCAGCCCCGCCTCGGACAGCCGCCGTTCCAGTGCGCGCAGCAGCAGCGGTGAGGGGCCCAGCACCTCCGCCTGCCGGATCCGCAGCCGGGACGGGGCCTGGCGCAGCACCGCCGGGATGTCGGCCTTCGCATGGAACGCCCGGGTCAGCAGCAGCGGCAGCGCCACCACCTCGCGCACGCCCTCGGCCGCGAGCGACTCCAGCACCCCCTGCACGGAGGGGACGTTGAAGTCCAGGAAGCCGGTCTCCACCCGTAGCCCGGGCCGCAGCGACCGCACCTGGCGGACCAGGGCGTGCACCGTGGCGGCGTGCCGCGGGTCGCGGCTGCCGTGGGCGATGACCAGGAGAACAGAACGGTGGGACAGACGGTGGGACATGGGAGGTCAGCTCCTGACGAGAAGTCCGCGGCTGCGCAGCACCCACCGCTCCAGCGGACTGAAGATCAGCAGGTCGATCGCGATACCGACGGTCAGGATCAGCAGGACGGCTTCGAACACCATGGACATGGAACTCGCGTTGCGGCCGTTTTCCAGCAGCGCGCCCAGGCCGATGCCGAGATCGGGCGAGGAGGCGATGATCTCGGCGGCCATCAGGGAGCGCCAGGAGAAGGCCCAGCCCTGCTTCAGCCCCGCCAGATAGCCCGGCAGCGCGGCGGGCAGCACGATGTGCCAGGTGCCCTTCAGCCCGGTCGCCCCCATCGTCCGGCCCGCCCGTAGAAACAGCGGCGGCACCTGGTCGACGCCCGACACCAGGCCGTTGGCGATGGACGGCACGGCGCCGAGCAGGATCACCGCGTACATCATCGAGTTGTTCAGACCCAGCCAGATCACCGCCGGAGGCACCCAGGCCACCGACGGCAGCGACTGGAGCCCGGACAGGATCGGGCCGATGGCCGCCCGGACGAACCTCACCCGGGCCACCAGCAGACCCAGCGGGGTCCCGATCGCCAGTGCGAGCAGAAAGCCCAGCAGACCGCGCGAGACGCTGGTCCAGATGTAGCCGAGGAGCCTGCCCTGGAGCCAGGCGTCCCGTACCTCGCCCCACACGGCGCCCGGGGACGGCAGCTTGGTCGGATCGTCGACGACCCCGAAGGACACCAGCGACTGCCAGACCAGCAGGACCAGCGCGAGCGCGAGGACCGGCGGCAGGATCTTGTGGACGAAGGTCTGCCGGAAGGGCGTCCGGCGCGCGGCGGAGGACTCCAGGGCGTCGAGGCCCGCCTCCAGACCGCCCAGCCCGGCGCCCCCCGCGGCGGATCCGGTGGACGCGGTGGACGCGTGGGAGGCGACGGAGGTGTCCGCCCCCGGTTCGGTGGTCTCAGTGCCGGCCATGACGGCTGATCTCCCCCCGCAGTACGTCGGTGATCTCCACGGACAGCTCCGCCACCGGGGCGTCCTCGATACGGCGCGGCTGCGGAAGCCCGACCGTCCACTCCCGCTCCACCCGTCCCGGACGGGACGAGAGCAGCACCACGCGCTGCGCCAGCCGCACCGCCTCGCGCACGTTGTGCGTGACGAACAGCACCGACACCCCGGTCTCCGCCCAGATACGGGTCAGTTCGTCGTGCAGCACGTCCCGGGTGATCGCGTCCAGCGCCGCGAACGGCTCGTCCATCAGCAGCAGTCTGCTGTCCTGCGCCAGGGCGCGGGCCATGGCCACGCGCTGGCGCATACCGCCGGACAGCTCGTGCACCCGCTTGCCGTACGCGCCGCCCAGCCGGACGAGTTCGAGCAGCTCCTCGGCCCGGCCGCGCCGCTCGTTCTTCGGAACTCCCCTGAGCCGCAGGGCGAGTTCGATGTTCTTGCCCGCGGTCAGCCAGGGGAACAGGGCGTGTTCCTGGAACATCAGGGCCGGGCGCCCCTGGGTCGTGATGCTGCCCGCGGAGGGCTTGTCCAGCCCCGCCACCAGGTTCAGCAGGGTGGACTTGCCGCAGCCCGAGGCCCCCAGGAGCGTGACGAACTCTCCCGGGGCGACATCCAGGGTGATGTCGTCCAGGACGAGCTGGGGTCCGGCGGGCCCGGCGAAGGACTTCGAGACATGCTCGATCCGTGCGGCGTGCTCCACGGTGCGGGCGCCGTCGGCGGCCCTGGCGAGTGCGGTGGCCATGGTCGTCACCTCCTGGGGACTCTTCGGGATCCGGGCCTACTGGGTGCCGAGACCGGCGGCGCCGACCGGGCTCCGGCCCTCGGACTCAAGGACCTTGTTCAGCGGGGTCAGGTCGTAGATGCCGTCGAGCTTCGGGGTCTTCAGCAGACCCGCCTTGACCGCGTGCTGCGCCTCGGTGCGCAGGGTGGCGGCCAGCGGGTCGTCGGTCACCTGGATGGACTTCCACGCCGGGTCCAGCACGTCCGCCGGGAGCGCCTTGCCGGAGTCGGCCGCCAACTGCCTGTTCGCCGCCTCCTTCGCCGCCTCCGGATTGGCCTTGATCCACGTGTTGGTGTCGACCGACGCCCTGAGCACCGCCTCCACCGCCTTGGGGTGCTTCGTGAGGAACGTCTGCGACACGATGATGTTGGTGATCACGAACTTCTTGCCGGGCCACAGCGAGGACTCGTCCAGCAGGACCTTGCCGCCCTCGGCGACCAGCTTGGACGCGGTCGGCTCCGGCACCCAGGCACCGTCGATCGAGCCGGACTTGAAGGCGTCGGGGGTGACCTTGTTGTCGCTGCGGACGACCGAGACATCGCCCTTGCCGCTCTGCGCGTCGACCTTCCAGCCCTGCTCCGCGATCCAGTTGAGGAAGGCCACATCCTGGGTGTTGCCCAGCTGGGGCGTCGCGATCTTCTTGCCCTTGATGTCCTTCAGCGACGTGATCTTCTTCGGGTCGACCACCAGCTTCACTCCGCCGGACGCCGAACCGCCGATGATGCGCAGGCTCTTGCCGTTCGACTGGGTGTAGCCGTTGACCGCCGGGGAGGGGCCGATCCAGCCGATGTCGATGGCGCCCGAGTTGAGGGCCTCGATCTCGGAGGGACCGGCGTTGAAGGTCTGGTACTTGGCCTTGGTGGCCCCCAGCGCCTTCTGGAAGAAGCCCTTCTGCACCCCGACGAGCGCGGTCGCATGGGTGAGGTTGCCGAAGTAGCCGATCTTCACGGAGTCCAGGCCGTCGGTCTTCTTCGCCCCGGCCGCGATCTTCTGGTCGGAGGAGTCGCCGGTGGCCTGGGAGCCGTAGCCGCAGGCGGTGAGCGTGAGCAGGGGGAGAGCGACGAGTGCGGCCGCACCGGCGCGCAGCCGGGAGCCGGCGGCGCCGCGTGGGCGGAGGCGGAGGGAGGGGAGGATGACAGGCACGGGAGGCGGTCCTCTCGTTGGCCCGGCGGTCACGGTCTCTCAGGTCGTGGCCGGGAGTCCGGCAGGGGTCTTCGTCGCTGCTGGGACGGCAGGTGGGGGGACAGGGCGCGCAGGCGGTGCGCGTACGTCAGAACGCACATCGCGCGACTCCGCCCTGCCCGCTGCCGAGGGCGCCGCTGCCGACACGGCCGCCCTCCTTGGCGAACGTCGAGTAGAAGCAGGTGGTGGTCATGGTCAGAAGTCCCACCCGTCGTCGTCGGCAGCGTCCGCCACCGGCTCGGGCGCGGCGAACGACTCGCCGACCATGCCCGCGGTCAGCGTGGTGCCGTCGCCCGGATCGATCAGGATGAACGAGCCGGTGCGGCGGGAGTCCGCGTAGGAGTCCACGGGCAGCGGCTCCGCGGTGCGGATCTTCACCCGGCCGATGTCGTTGGCGGCGAGCCGTCCCGGGTGCGGGTGCAGGGACAGGTCGTCCAGGGTGAGCCGGGACGGGATGTCCTTGACGATCGCCTTGACCGTGCGGGTGCCGTGCTTGAGCAGTACCCGGTGGCCGACGGTCAGCGCCTGGTCCGCGACATGGCACACCGTCGCCTCGATGTCCTGGGTGGTCGCGGGCGCGTCCTTGCTCGGCACGATCAGATCGCCGCGCGAGATGTCGATGTCGTCCGCCAGCAGCAGGGTCACCGACTGGGGTGTCCACGCCACCTCGACCGGCTCCCCGAGCAGGTCGATCCCCGCGACCGTGGTGGTGCGGCCCGAGGGCAGCACGGTGACCTGCTCGCCGACGCGGAGGGCACCGGCCGCGATCTGGCCCGCGTAGCCCCGGTAGTCGGGGTGCTCGGCGTTCTGCGGGCGGATCACGTACTGCACCGGCAGGCGCGCGTGGCAGTGCGCCAGGTCATGGCTGACCGGGACGGTCTCCAGATGCTCCAGGACGGTGGGGCCGCCGTACCAGTCCATGGTCGCGGACGGCTCCACCACGTTGTCACCGGCCAGCGCGGAGATCGGGATCGCGGTGACCTCGGGGACGCCCAACTCGGTCGCGTACGCCGTGAACTCCTCGGCTATCGCCGCGAACACGGGCTCGCGGTAGTCCACGAGGTCCATCTTGTTCACGGCGAGCACCACATGCGGGACGCGCAGCAGGGCGGCGATCGCGGCATGGCGGCGGGTCTGCTCGACGACCCCGTTGCGGGCGTCGACCAGGATCACCGTCAGCTCGGCGGTGGAGGCGCCGGTGACCATGTTCCGGGTGTACTGCACATGGCCCGGGGTGTCGGCGAGGATGAAACGGCGGCGCGGGGTGGCGAAGTAGCGGTAGGCCACGTCGATGGTGATGCCCTGCTCGCGTTCGGCGCGCAGCCCGTCGGTGAGCAGCGCCAGGTCCGGGGCGTCCTGCCCGCGGCTCGCCGAGACCCGTTCCACGGCCTCCAGTTGGTCGGCGAGGACCGACTTGGAGTCGTGCAGCAGCCGCCCGACGAGCGTGGACTTGCCGTCGTCGACCGACCCGGCGGTGGCGAACCGCAGCAGGGTGGTGGCCGAGAGCTCTGTGGTCGTGGTCATGGCTAGAAGTACCCCTCGCGCTTGCGGTCCTCCATGGCGGCCTCGGAGAGCTTGTCGTCGGCGCGGGTGGCGCCGCGCTCGGTGAGCCGGGACGCGGCGATCTCGGCGATCACCTGCTCCAGGGTCACCGCCTCCGAGTCGACGGCACCGGTGCAGGACATGTCGCCCACGGTCCGGTAGCGCACCCGGCGCCGCTCGACCGTCTCGCCGTCCCTGGGGCCGCCCCAGTCGCCCGCGGTCAGCCACATGCCGCTGCGCCGGAAGACCTCGCGCTCATGGGCGAAGTAGATGTCGGGCAGTTCGATGCCCTCCCGGGCGATGTACTGCCACACGTCCAGCTCGGTCCAGTTGGACAGCGGGAACACCCGGACGTGCTCGCCGGGCGCGTGCCGCCCGTTGTAGAGCTGCCACAGCTCGGGGCGCTGACGGCGAGGGTCCCACTGGGAGAACTCGTCGCGCAGCGAGAACACGCGTTCCTTGGCGCGAGCCTTCTCCTCGTCCCGTCGCCCGCCGCCGAAGACCGCGTCGAACCGCTCGGCCTGGATCCGCTCCGTGAGGGGGAGGGTCTGGAGCGGGTTGCGGGTGCCGTCGGGCCGTTCCTTGAGGGAGCCCCGGTCGATGTAGTCCTGCACGGACGCCACATGCAGCCGCAGCCCGTGCCGCTCCACGGCACGGTCCCGGTACTCCAGCACCTCCGGGAAGTTGTGCCCGGTGTCCACGTGCAGCAGGGAGAAGGGCACCGGCGCGGGCGTGAACGCCTTCAGCGCCAGATGCAGCATCACGATGGAGTCCTTGCCGCCGGAGAAGAGGATCACCGGCCGCTCGAACTCGCCCGCCACCTCCCGGAAGATGTGGACGGCCTCGGACTCCAGGGCGTCCAGATGCGACAGGGCGTACGGGCTGTCCGTACCCCCCGCGGTCGTGGCGACGGTGGTCGTCATGCCAGCCCCCTCTCGCTGAGCAGCGCGTGGACCGCTGCCGCCGACTCCTGGACGGTCTGGTGCTGGGACTCGATCCGCAGCTCCGGCGACTCGGGCTGCTCGTAGGGGTCGTCGACCCCCGTGAGGCCCGTCAGCTCGCCCGCCGCCTGCCGGGCGTACAGGCCCTTCACATCGCGTACGGAGCACACCTCGACCGGTGTCGCCACATGCACCTCCAGATAAGGGGTCCCGCTCGCCTCATGGCGTTTGCGCACCGCCTCACGGCTGTCCGCGTACGGCGCGATCACCGGGACCAGCGCCATGACGCCGTTGCGGGCGAGCAGTTCGGCGACAAAGCCGATCCGCTGCACATTGGTGTGCCGGTCGGCGCGGTCGAAGCCGAGGCCCGCCGAGAGGAACTCGCGGATCTCGTCGCCGTCGAGCACCTCGACCCGGCGGCCCTCCGCTCGGAGCCGGCCGGCCAGTGCGTGGGCGATGGTGGTCTTGCCGGCACTCGGCAGGCCCGTGAGCCAGACGGTGGCTCCGGTGGTCACGTGGGTCTCCCTGATGGTCGGAAGGTCGGGGGAAAGCTGTGTCATGGTCAGCCGTGCAGCCCGCACTCGGTCTTGGCGCGGCCCGCCCAGCGGCCCGCGCGGGCGTCCTCGCCCGCCAGCACCCGGCGGGTGCAGGGGGCGCAGCCCACGGAGGCGTAGCCGTCGGTCAGCAACGGGTTGCTGAGGACGCCGTGTTCGGCGGTATAGGCGTCCACGTCGTCCTGGGTCCAGCGGGCGATCGGCGAGATCTTCACCTTGCGCCGCTTCTCGTCCCAGCCGACGACCGGGGTGTCCGCCCGGGTCGGGGACTCGTCGCGGCGCAGTCCGGTCGCCCAGGCGTCGTAGTCCCGCAGACCCTCTTCCAGGGGCTGCACCTTGCGCAGGGCGCAGCACAGGTCGGGGTCGCGGTCGTGCAGCCGGGGGCCGTGCTCGGCGTCCTGCTCGGCGACCGTTCGGCGCGGGGTGAGCGTGATGACGTTGACGTCCATCACGGCCTCGACCGCGTCCCGGGTGCCGAGGGTCTCGGGGAAGTGGTAGCCGGTGTCGAGGAAGACCACGTCGACGCCCGGCATCGCGCGGGAGGCGAGATGGGCCACCACCGCGTCCTCCATCGAGGAGGTCACACAGAAGCGGCTGCCGAAGGCGGCGGCCGCCCACCGCAGGATCTCCTGGGCGGTGGCGTCCTCCAGGTCGTGGCCCGCCCGCTCGGCGAGCGCCTTGAGGTCGCCGGTGGAGCGCTCGTGCCGAGTCGCCGTCATATCCCGTTCCCTCCCGTGTCGTCGCGCCGCAGCCCCCGGGCCAGCAGGCCCAGGAACTTCAGCTGGAAGGCCCGGTTGCAGGAGGCGCACTCCCAGGCGCCGTGCCCCTGCTCGCTGGGCCGCAGATCCTCGTCACCGCAGTAGGGGCAGTAGAAGGGGGCCGCGCGCTCGCTCATGACAGGGCCTCCTCGGAGGCGCGGGCGGCCCAGGCCGCGAACCGTTCGCCGTCCTCGCGCTCCGCCTGGAAGCGCTTGAGGACGCGCTCGACGTAGTCCGGCAGTTCCTCGGAGGTGACCTTCAGACCGCGGACCTTGCGGCCGAAGCCCGCCTCCAGGCCGAGCGCGCCGCCCAGATGCACCTGGAAGCCCTCGACCTGCTCGCCCCGGTCGTCGAGGACCAGCTGTCCCTTGAGGCCGATGTCCGCCACCTGGATCCGGGCGCAGGCGTTGGGGCAGCCGTTGACGTTGATGGTGATCGGTTCGTCGAAGTCCGGGATGCGGCGCTCCAGTTCGTCGATCAGCGAGGAGCCGCGGGCCTTGGTCTCGACGATGGCGAGCTTGCAGTACTCGATGCCGGTGCAGGCCATGGTGCCGCGCCGGAAGGGCGAGGGCTGGACCCTGAGGTCGAGCGCCTCCAGGCCCTCCACCAGCGAGTCGATCCGGTCCTCCGCGACATCGAGCACGATCATCTTCTGCTCGACGGTGGTGCGCACCCGGCCGGAGCCGTGCGTCTCGGCGAGGTCCGCGATCTTCGTCAGTGTGGTGCCGTCCACCCGGCCCACCCGCGGTGCGAAGCCGACGTAGAAGAGGCCGTCCTGCTGCCGGTGGACTCCGACGTGGTCGCGCCAGTGCTGCACGGGCTGTTCGGGGGCCGGGCCGTCGACGAGCGGGCGGCCCAGGTACTCGTCCTCCAGCACCTGGCGGAACTTCTCCGTGCCCCAGTCGGCGACCAGGAACTTCAGCCGGGCGCGGGTGCGCAGCCGCCGGTAGCCGTAGTCGCGGAAGATGGAGATGACGCCCTCGTAGACGTCCGGCACCTCGTCCAGCGGCACCCAGGCGCCGAGCCGCTGCCCGATCTTGGGGTTGGTGGACAGTCCGCCGCCGACCCACAGGTCGAAGCCGGGGCCGTGCTCCGGGTGGACCACGCCGACGAAGGCGATGTCGTTGATCTCATGGGCCACGTCGAGCAGCGGCGAACCGGAGATCGCGCTCTTGAACTTGCGCGGCAGGTTGGAGAAGTCCGTGTTGCCGACGATCCGGCGGTTGATCTCCTCGATGGCCGGGGTGCCGTCGATGATCTCGTCCTCGGCGATGCCCGCCACGGGGGAGCCGAGGATCACCCGGGGGGTGTCGCCGCACGCCTCGGTGGTGGACAGCCCGACGGCCTCCAGGCGCTGCCAGATCTCGGGGACGTCCTCGATCCGGATCCAGTGGTACTGGACGTTCTGCCGGTCGGTGATGTCGGCGGTGCCGCGGGCGAACTCCTGCGAGATCTCGCCGATGACACGCAGCTGGCGGGTGGTCAGCCGGCCGCCGTCGATGCGCACCCGCAGCATGAAGTAGCGGTCGTCCAGCTCCTCCGGCTCCAGGATGGCGGTCTTGCCGCCGTCGATCCCGGGCTTGCGCTGGGTGTAGAGGCCCCACCAGCGCATCCGGCCGCGCAGATCGTTGGGGTCGATGGAGTCGAAGCCCCGCTTGGAGTAGATCGTCTCAATACGTGTCCGTACGTTGAGACCGTCGTCGTCCTTCTTGAACTGTTCGTTGCCGTTGAGCGGGGTGAAGTGACCCGCGGCCCACTGACCCTCGCCACGGTGACGGCTCACCTTGCGGCGGGGCGTGGCGGAATTCTGCGGGGAGGCGGCCATGGTGGATACGTCCTTCGGGACAGACGGGACAGCGGCTCTGACCTGCTTATACCGGGTGAACCGGCGCACGTCGGAGGGGCGCGACGCTGCGCGAGGGGGAGGAGCAGGAGAAGAGAGAATGACCGGGGTCTCAGACGGCCGGACAGATGGCGCTGGACATGCGGCCGAGATCGACGTGCCGTCGACTCACCAGGGCGGTTCCCGTTCCAGACATGACGGAAGCGTGGCACGGCGGCTTGGACCCAGTCCAGATCCGTCCGTGATGTGGACACCCCTGTCCCGGGATACGGGACGGGGGTGCTCGTGGTCACCTGGCCGGGATTCTGCCTCCGATGCAGGTCAGGCCGGGTGGAACGCCCCGGTCCAGGGGCCCGGCGTGGGCAGGTCGGGCTCCTCCTCGACCTTGGTGTCGAAGAGCCGGAATCCCCGGCGCCGGTAGTTGTCCATGGCGTGGGCGCCGTCCTTGCTACAGGTGTGCAGCCACACCCGCTTGGTCGGGGTGAGCTCCGGCCAGCGGTCCGCGAGGTCCCAGGCCCGCTCCGTGCCGCGGGTCAGCAGATGCCCGCCGATGCGGCGGCCGCGGAACGCCGGGAGCAGCCCGAAGTAGGCGATCTCCACGACCCCCTCCCCGACCGCCTCCAGCTCGATGTACCCGGCGGGGGTGCCCCGGTCGTAGGCGACCCAGGTCTCCACCCCCGGCCGGGCCAGGTACTCCTGCCACCGCGCGAAGCTCCAGCCCAGCCGGTCGGTCCAGCGGATGTCACCGCCGACCGAGGCATACAGGAACCGGCTGAACTCGGGCGAGGGCACGTCCGCCCGGACGACCCGGACCTCGCCCCCGGGGGCCGCGGCGGGCCGCAGATCGGCCGGGGAGGTCTGTTCCAGGGACCAGGTGGTCACGGTGAGGGTGCTCATGCGGCCAGGGAATCACGGGGGCGCGGGGGAGGAGGAGGGGGGTCCGTCGGGCGAACGGCGGCTTTCTCTTCGGTTCCGGGTGAGGCGGCGGTCCTCCCGGGCGGCCCCGGGTGTCTACTCCAGTGCGCCGTCCACGGCGTCCAGCCGCACCGCGTACAGCACGCGCCCGTCGGCCGAGGCTGAGCCCCCGTCCTCGCCGATCGCGCCCTCCGTCAGCGTCCACAGCTCGTCCGTCTGCGGCCAGTACGACAGGGAGGCGGTGTGCCGCCCCCAGCAGGCATGGGTCTCGTCCGCCGCGCAGATGGTGGCCTTCGCCCCGGACTCCGTCTGCCGCCAGAGCGTGCCGTGGCGGCCGCCGACGGAGGGCGCCCGGTCGACATACCAGTCGGGCCCGGCCGCTCCCGGGCGCGTGTGCGACAGCACGCCCTGCACCCCGGTCGCATCGGTCCGATAGGTCTCACCCGCCCGTACGTCGCCATGGGCGTCCGCCGCCAGCAGTCCTTCGCGGCCGGGGGCGGAGCTGTAGGCGTAGCGCCACAGCCGGGCCGGGCGGTCGGTGCTCCCGGGCCGGAACCCCTCGCTCGCCACCAGGCTCGCGGGGCTGGAGGTGCGGTCCAGGGAGAGCGCGGAGAAGCAGGGGACCGTGCGGTCGGCCGCCCCTGAACAGGCGCCGCCCGCCAGGCGGTAGGAGCCGATCGCGGGCAGCACGAACTGGTAGCCGTGCGCCGAGTAGCCGCCCTTCACCCGGCCCACCGCGTCACTGTCGACGTCCGCCCGCAGGATGCGCCCCAGATCGAAGACCAGCAGCGAGTCGCGTGCGGTGACGATCAGCTTGTCCTGGTACCACACCATCCCGGACAGACGGGCGTGCACGGCCGCGAAGTCCTTGCCGCCGTCGCGCGGGGCGACCAGCAGCACCCACCGGTAGGCGAGCCGGGCCGGGTCCCCGGCGTCGATGAACGCGATCCTGGCCAGACCCCGGTCGGCGGCGGGCGCGGGGGAGCGGCGGTCGTCGTGCGTCCACCCGGACAGGACGACCCGGTCGGGGCCGAAGCGGCCGTCGGCGGTGGCGTCCCCGGAGGTGGTGACCGACCGCGGCCGCCACTCGGTGGTCGTCGCGTCGCCGTCGTCCCAGCAGTATGCGCGCGTGGCCGTCGGCCGCACCGGCAGCGCGGCCGTCTCCGCCGCGTCGCAGTCGGAGCGGTCGCGCATCGGGTGGTCGGCGGACTGGAGGACCTCGTGCACGTCCACGCCGCCGCCCATCGCCCGGGTGAGCGAGTCGACGGCGGGCCGGTCGGCCAGGTCCTCGTGCAGGCGGAGCCCCGCGGTCCCGGCTGCGGCGGTGACCCGGGTCAGGCCCCCGGGGTTGTCCCCGCCCGCCGCCTGGGAGGTGCTGATCAGCGTGGCGGCGGCGGTGAGCGCCAGCGCGGTCCCCGCCAGCGTGGCCCGCAGGGCACGGCCCCGGCGCCTGCGGCGGTGTCTGCCACGGTGCTTCATACAACCTCCCGGCGGCCAACTGCTCCTCACGGACCGGATGTTGACGTAAGGAGCGGATGGGTCGGCCTGTGCAGGGGATGCTACGGCAGTCACCCGAAGGGCCGGTCGAAGACCCGGGAAAAGCAGGGATATCCCCACTGTGAGGGTGAGAGCCGCGCCCCAACGGCCCCCGTGGTCACAGCGGTCCGGCCGCCGCGGACCACGGCTGCGGGCGGCGCCGGGGCCCTCGGCGGCGGGGAACGCGGGCTTCCGTTCACCGCGGGCGGCGGGTGGGCGTCCCGTCCGGCGCGGGGGTGCTCCGGGCCCGGACCACCGCGGGCGCCAGGGAATGGGGCAGCAGGTCCTGGGGGTTGCGGGGCAGCAGCAGTTCGACCTCCGCCGTGTCCCGGAAGCGGTACGGGCGGTGCTCCAGGATGGCGCCGAGGTAGCGCCTGACCCGGGACATCTCCGCCCGGACCGTCACCGTGCGGGCGGGGTCGCCGAACAGGTCGGCGGCCAGCGCGGCGGCCGAGCGGCCCGCGCGGTGCAGCGCGAGCAGACACAGCAACTCGGCGTGGCGCGCGCTCAGTTCATGGGTCCACGACCCGGTGTCGCCCGACACCGTCACCGACCAGCGGCGCGGATGCCCCATGTCCAGCACCACCCGGGTGGTCCGCTCCGGCACGGGCGCGTCCGTCGCCCGGATCAGCCAGCCGCCCGGCAGCGGCTCCACCGAGCAGGGGCCCAGCACGGGCAGCAGACAGCGGCCCGGTTCCAGCGCCCCGGGCAGCGCCACCCGGCCCGTGTACGGCATCCCGGTCACCGCCGCGGTCCAGCCGTCCCGGTCCACCGCCAGCGCCCGGCCGCCCAGCCCGGACAGCAGCGGTGCCGCCACCGCGCGCAGCCGGTCCAGCGAGGTCAGATGCAGCTCCCGCAGATGGGCCTCGGCCAGTTTGGCCACCGTCTCCACCCAGGCGAGCGTCGCCGGATGCATCGTCCGCAGCGGGCCGCTGACATCCACGACGCCGATCAGCCGGCCGTCGCGCGGATCCGTGATCGGGGCGCCGGTGCAGGTCCACGAGGTGTGGGAGCGTACGAAGTGCTCGGACGCGAAGACCTGCACAGGGCGCCGGGCCACCACCGGGGTGCCCACCCCGTTGGTGCCGACCACCCCCTCACCCCAGTCCGCACCGGGCTCGAAGCCCATGCCGTCCGCCCTGCGCAGCACCGAGGGGCTGCCCTCGCGCCAGAGCACCCGTCCGTCCGAGTCCGCGACCACCATGATGTGCTGGGCCACGTCCGCGACCGCGAGCAGGCTTTCCCGCAGCACCGGCAGCACATGGCGCAGCGGCGAGTCCCGTCGGCGCCGCTCGATCTCCTCCTGCCCGAGCGGATCGGCCCGTACGTCGTGGTCGGGATCCACGCCCCCGCGCCGCACCCGCTCCCAGGAGGCCCCGATCACCGGGCGCGGCGGGGCGGGGGCGCGCTGCCCCGAGAGGGCCGCGTCACGGATCTCGCTGAGGACGCGTGCCGCCTGCGCGACGTCCAGCACGGCGAGCCGGGAGACGTCTTTCGCCGAGTGCGCCACGCGTGCCTCCCCCAGGGACCTGCCGCTGCCCGCTACGGCCCGCTCGCCGTGGCCGTCGGCCCCCGTGGCCGGAGACTGCCGGTCCGGTGCCGACGGTGGCTCTCATACTGCCCGCTGCCCGCGACGGAGGGACGCAGTCCGGCCAACTGGGGGTGGAAAGTTGCAACCCTCTGCAACTCTGGTGGACATTCCCGTGGTGGTTGAAGCTTGTGCAACGTCGTTTTGTCGACGTCCGCGCTCCTTGCGGGGGGCCAGGCAAGCGGGGGTGGCGCCGTGTCGGCGCGGCACCACCCCCGTGCGCACCGCTTCCGGCGCCACGGCTGCGACTCGCGTGCCCACCGCTTCCGGCGCCACGGCCGCCCCCGGTACGCGGCGTCAGGCGGCCGGTCGGGCCCGCTCCACCACCGACGCCAGGTCCAGGGTGTGCGGCAGCGTGCCGAAGGCCGCGCCCCAGTCGCCGCCCAGCCGGGAGGCGCAGAAGGCGTCGGCGACCTCCGCCGGGGCGTACCGGACCAGCAGCGACCCCTGGAGCACCAGCGCCATCCGCTCCACCAGCCGGCGGGCCCGCGCCTCCACGCCCTCCAGATCGGCGAGTTCCGCGAGCAGGTCCTTGATCGCGCCGTCCAGCCGGTGGTCCGCACCGCGCCCCCGGCCGACCTCCTGGAGGAAGGCGTTCAGCGCCTCGGGCTCACGCTGGAGGGCCCGCAGCACATCGAGCGCCTGGACATTGCCCGCACCCTCCCAGACCGAGTTCAGCGGGGACTCGCGCAGCAGCCGGGGCATCCCCGACTCCTCCACATAGCCATTGCCGCCGAGGCACTCGGAGGCCTCGGCGACCAGCGGGGTGCAGCGCTTGGTCACCCAGTACTTGGCGGCGGGCACCGCGAGCCGCAGAAACGCCCGCTCCTGCGCGCCCCCGTCGTCGTAGGCCGCCGCCAGCCGCAGCGCCAGCGTCGTCGCCGCCTCCGACTCCAGGGCCAGATCGGCCAGCACATTGCGCATCAGCGGCTTGTCCACGAGCCTGCCGCCGAAGGCCTCCCGGTACGCGCAGTGGTGGATCGCCTGCGCCACCGCCTGCCGCATCAGCGACGTCGAACCGAGGACGCAGTCCAGCCGGGTGGCCGCGACCATCTCGATGATGGTCCGCACCCCCCGCCCCTCCTCGCCGACCCGGCGCGCCCAGGTGCCGTCGAACTCCACCTCGCTGGAGGCGTTCGACCGGTTGCCCAGCTTGTCCTTGAGCCGCTGGATCAGGAACACGTTCCGGGTGCCGTCCGCCAGCACCCGCGGGACCAGGAAGCAGGTCAGGCCGCCCGGTGCCTGCGCCAGCACCAGGAAGCCGTCGGACATCGGCGCCGAGCAGAACCACTTGTGGCCCCGCAGCTCATAGGCCCCGTCCTCGGCCAGCGGCCGGGCCTCGGTGGTGTTCGCCCGGACGTCGCTGCCGCCCTGCTTCTCCGTCATCCCCATCCCGAAGAGCACCCCGGCCTTCTGCGCGGCGGGGCGCAGCTCCCGGTCGTAGACGAGGGAGGTCAGCCGGGGCTCCCACTCGGCGGCCAGCGCCGGGTCCGCGCGCAGGGCGGGGACCGCGGCATGCGTCATCGACAACGGGCAGCCGTGGCCCGCCTCGACCTGCGACCACACCACGAACCCCGCCGCCCGCCGCACATGACCGCCGGGCCGGGACCAGGCCGCGGTCAGCCCGGCGGCAACCCCCTTGCCCAGCAGCCGGTGCCAGGCCGGGTGGAACTCGACCTCGTCGACGCGGTTGCCGTAGCGGTCGTGGGTCCGCAGCTTCGGCGGGTTCTCGTTGGCCTGGATTCCCCACTCCTGCGCCTGGGCGGAACCGGCGCTGCGCCCGAGCCCGGACAGATCGGCGCGGACCTCGTCGAGGAGAGCGGGATCGAGATGCCGCTCGACGGCCTCCGCGAGAGCACGGTCGGCGGTGAAGACGTCGTATCCGACCAGCGGCGGAACCTGGTTGGTCACGGTGTGCGTGGTGGCTGCCATGGGGCGAACCTACCCCTCGGTAGGCCGCGGGTCACCCGTGTCCCCGGACAGCCGGGGGCGCCGCGCGGAGCGGCCCGGGCACGGGATGAGGGCAGGCCCGGGCGGCGGATACCGTTAAGGCGTGCAGCCAGCAGCAAGCGAACCTCCCGAGCGCTCCTCCGGCCGTCTCCACCGGGCCCGCGCCCTGTACCGGAACGTCTCCAAGCGCAGGACCGCCTGGCTGCTGCTGAAGGACACGGTCAACTCGTGCATGGAGTACCGGATTCTCGGACTCGCGGCCGAGGCGGCGTTCTTCACGCTGCTGTCCGTGCCCCCGCTGCTGCTCAGCCTCATCGGGCTGCTCGGCTATGTGGACGCCTGGACCGGCGCCGACACCATCCAGAGCCTGGAGCGCAACCTGCTGGAGGCGTCCCGCACGGTCCTGTCCGACAAGGGCGTCGCGGAGATCGCCCAGCCGATCCTGCACGACGTGATGAAGGGCGGCAGGCCCGATGTCATCTCCGTCGGCTTCCTGTTCGCCCTGTGGTCGGGATCCCGGGCGGTGAACGTCTTCATCGACACCATCACGGTGATGTACGGGCTCGACGGCACCCGGGGGATCGTGAAGACCCGGCTGCTGTCGTTCGGCCTGTTCATCGTGGCGCTGCTGATCGGCTCGGTCGCGCTGCCGCTGATGGTCGCGGGCCCGGACGCCGTGGTGAACGTGGTGCCCTGGTCCGCGACGGTGGTGCAGATCCTGTACTGGCCGGTCGTCATCATCCTGTCGGTCGTCTTCCTGACGACGCTCTACCACGTGTCCGTGCCGGTGCGTTCCCCCTGGGTGGAGGACGTGCCCGGCGCCCTGGTGGCGCTCGCGATGTGGGTGCTGGGCAGCTTCCTGCTGCGCATCTATCTGACCCACACCATCGAGGGGCCCACCATCTACGGTTCGCTCGCCGCGCCCGTGGCGGTGCTGCTGTGGATCGGGGTGGCCGCCTTCGCGGTGCTGGTCGGCGCGGCCGTCAACGCGGCCATCGACCGGGTGTGGCCCGCCGCGGCCACCGCCGCCGCCCGCGCGGCGAACGAGCGGCTGCGGCAGGAGCAGGCCGCCGAGTACGTGGCCCGCGCGGCGGCGGCCCGCGCCGCGGAGCCCGACGACCCCGACGACCCGGACATGCCCTCCGAGTTCCCCGAGCGCTGGTCCCGCTTCCTGCCCCCCGAGGACGTGACGTCCCGCCTGCGCACCCAGGCCCGCGGCGGGTCCCACCCGTCCGGGAAGCCGTCCCACCCGCCCGCGGAGGAGTCCCACCCGTCCGGGAAGGAGCCCCACCCGTTCGGGAAGAAGGGGGATGCGGAGGGGGACTCCGGGCACTGACGGGGGCGGTACGGTCCGGAGCCCGGGGAACCGGGGGGAACCCGGGGCGGCCGGACGGGGAAGGGAACCCGATGCGGTGAGGCGGGCGGGCTCCGGGCGACCGGTCGGGCCCGGACGGGAAGGAGAGCCCGGATGGAGCGTGCGGACGAGGCGGCCACGGACCCGGGGAACGCGGCGGACCCCGTGGTCCGCACACCCCACGGCGCGGTGCGCGGGCGCCACGAACACGGGATCGCCGTGTTCCGCGGCATCCCCTACGCCGCCCCGCCCTTCGGCCCGCGCCGCTTCCGCCCGCCGGTGCCGCCCGAGCCCTGGGACGGTGTGCGGGACGCGGGCGCCTTCGGGCCGACGCCCCCCAAGCCGCCGTACTCCGAGGCGTTCGCCCGCTATCTGTCCGACCCGGTGGTGCCGGGCGACGACTGCCTCAACCTCAATGTGTGGACCCCGGCGCCCGATCCGGGAGCCCGGCTTCCGGTGCTGGTGTGGATCCACGGCGGCGCCCTCACCCGCGGCTCCTCCGCCGTGCCCGTCTACGACGGCAGCGCCTTCGCCCGCGACGGAGTCGTCCTCGTCTCCTTCAACTACCGCCTCGGCGTGGAGGGATACGGCCTCTTCCCGGACGCCCCGCCCAACCCGGGACTGCGCGACCAGATCGCCGCGCTGGAGTGGGTGCAGCACGCCGTCGCCGCCTTCGGCGGGGACCCCGACCGGGTGACCGTCTTCGGGGAGTCCGCGGGCGCCATCAGCATCGGCGCGCTGCTGGCGAGCCCCCGCGCCCGGGGACTGTTCCGGCGGGCGGTGCTCCAGAGCGGGCCGCCCGAGTCGACGGAACGGGACACGGTGCGGCGCCTGGTACGGCGGATGGCGGCCCGGCTGAAGGTACCGGCCACCGCGGCCGCGTTCGCCGGGGTGGACCGGGCGCTGCTGGCCGAGGCCCAGGCGGAGGCGGCCCGCCGGTCCGGCCCGCTCCTCGGCGGCCCCGCCTTCGGAATCGTCGTCGACGGCGACCTGGTGCCCCGCGACCCGCTCGCCGCACTGCTCGACGGCGCCTCCGCGGACGTACCCCTGCTCCTCGGCTGGACCAGCGACGAGTACCGGCTGTGGCTCGTGCCCACCGGGCTCACCGAACACATCGACCGGCTGGGCCCGGTGGCGCTGGCCGGGGCGATGGCCCGCTGCCACTGCGGCCCCGAGGTGCCGCGCGGCTACCGTGCCGCCCGTTCCGGCGCCCCCGCCTCCGAACTGGTGGGCCAGATGCTCACCGACCGGCTGCTGCGGTATCCGCTGCACCGGCTGGCCGGATCCCGCACCGGCGGCGGCCGTGCGCCCGCCCATGTCTACGAGTTCGCCTGGCCCTCCCGGCGGCCCGGCCTCGGCGCCTGCCACGCCCTGGAACTCGGCTTCGTGTTCGACAGCTCCGGAGTGCCGGAGGCGGAGCAGCTCACGGGCCCGGGGGCGCCCCGCGAACTCGCCCGGGAGATGCACTCGGCATGGGTGCGCTACGCGACGGACGGCGACCCCGGCTGGCCCGCCTGGGACCCCACCCGTCCGGTACGAGTCTTCGGCGGCGGAGGGGATCCCGTGGCCCATGGCCCCCGGGACCGGGAGATGGCGCTGTGGGCGGCGGCGTCCGCGCGCGCCGAGCCCAGGCCCGCCGGGTCCGGTGCGGGAGGCGGCTCCTTCCTCGGGAGCGCGACCCCGCTGTCGGCCCTACGGCGGCTGCGCAGGCCGGGGGCCACGCGGCGCCGTTGAACCTAGGAACGGCCCGACCTCGACCCCGCTCCCGCGCCTCGGCCCCGACCCCGCGCCTGGGTCCGGCCGCTCGGTCCGGCTGCCCGGCTTGGCTCCCTCGGCCCGGCTCCCCGGCGGGGGGTCAGCCCGGTGTCCGGCGTCCCGGAGTCCGCAGTGTGTCGGCGATCGAGCTGATCGCCTCCGGGCCCACCCGGCAGCAGCCGCCGATCAGCCGGGCCCCGGCCGCCCGCCACTCCGAGACCTGTGCCGCGGTGAAGGTGGTGCGGCCGTCCCAGGCGCGGGCCCCGGCGTCCCACCGCTCACCGCTGTTCGGGTAGACCACCACCGGCTTGCCGGTCACCCGCGCGGCCGTCTCCACGGCGGCGCCGACGTCCTCGGGCGCGCAGCAGTTCACGCCCACTGCGATCACCTCGTCCGCCTCGGCCGCCGGGGCGAACGCCTCGGTCAGCGGCTGCCCCGCGCGCGTACGGTCCCCGAGAACGCTGTACGACAGCCAGACGGGCACGCCGAGGCCGCGCACCGCCCGCAGCAGCGCCGTGCCCTCGTCCGCGTCCGGGACCGTCTCCAGGGCCAGTACATCGGGCCGGGCCGCGGCCAGCACCTCAAGGCGCGGACGGTGGAAGGCCTCCAGCTCGGCGACCGTGCGGCCGTAGCGCCCCCGGTACTCGGAGCCGTCCGCGAGCATCGCCCCGTACGGCCCCACGGATGCCGCCACCCACAGCGGCCGTCCGACGCCCCCGGCCCGCGCCCGGTCCGCCGCCTCGCGGGCCAGGTCCACGCTGAGGGCGAGCAGCCCGGCCGCGCGGCTGCGGTCGATGCCCCGCTCGGCGAACCCCTCGAAGGTTGCCTGGTAGCTGGACGTGATGGCCACGTCCGCGCCCGCCTCGAAGTACGCGAGGTGCGCCGCGGTGATCGCCCCGGGCCGCTCCGCGAGCAGCCGCGCCGACCACAGCGCGTCCCCGAGATCGTGTCCCGCCGCCTCCAGCTGGTTCGACAGCCCGCCGTCCAGGACGAGCGTCCCGGCGGCGAGGGCCTCGGCGAAGGTCCGGTTCAGCGGGGGAGGGGCGGTGCCGGTCATGTCCCGACGCTAGCCGAGGAACGGGCGGGCCGCCCCGCCCCGTCCAAGGAGTGGTCACCGGGACCGGGACGGGACTGGACCGAGTCCGGGGCCGGGTCCGGTCTCGGGACCGGGTTCGGGTCCGGGGGCGGTGGGGCTCAGGCGACCCGGATGCCCACGATGCAGGTGTCGTCGTCGGTGTCCGACTTGCTGTACGTCAGCAGCCGGTCCAACTGCTGGTCCAGGGTGGGCGGCACGGTCCGGGCGGCGGTCAGCAGCTGGGCGAGGGACTCCTCCACCGAGCGGTCGCGGCGCTCGATCAGGCCGTCGGTGTACATCAGCAGCGTGTCGCCGACGGCGAGCTGGACCTCGTGCTCCTCGTACACCGCCTCCGGTACGGCACCCAGCAGTATGCCTCTGAGCAGGGGCAGCGCGGCCGTCTCACCGTCGCGTACCAGGACGGGCGGCAGATGCCCCGCCCTGGCCCAGCGCAGGCTGTGGTCCCGCGGGTCGTACAGGGCGCACACCGCCGTGGCGGTGACCGCGCCGGTCAGATGGTGCGCCACCATGTTGAGCCAGGACAGCAACTGGCCCGGCCCGGCGCCCGTCACCGCGAGCCCGCGCAGCGCGTTGCGCAGCACGACCATGCTGGTGGCGGCCTCGATACCGTGCCCGGCGACATCCCCCACGCACAGCAGCACCAGCCCGGACGGCAGTACGACCGCGTCGTACCAGTCGCCGCCCACCAGCTGTTCGGTCTCCGCGGGCCGGTAGCGCACCGCCACCTGGAGGTTGTCGGCCTCCAGCGGAGCCTGCGCCGGGGGCATGATGGCGTGCTGCAACTGGAGGGTGAGCCGGTTGCGTTCGCTCGCCTGCTGCTCGGTGTGCGCGAGCCGGTCCCGGGTCGCGGCGAGCGCCACCTCGGTCCAGTGCTGCGCGGAGATGTCCTGGTAGGCGCCCCGGACGACGAACGGCCGCCCGTCGGAGTCGAGCACCGGCTCGGCCACCACCCGGATGTGCCGTGTCACCCCGTCGGGACGCTGCAACCGGAAGGCCGTGGACGCCGGGCGGCGGCCGTGCAGCAGGGTGCGCAGAAACCTGCCGATGGCGACGGCGTCGTCGGCGTGCGCATGCGCGGCCAGAGCCTCCAGGGGCACCGGAGGACTCGACACGGGCTTGCCGTAGAGGTCGAAGAGCTGCCCGTTCCAGGTGATCTCGCCGGTGAGCAGGTTCTCCTCGAAACCGCCGATGCGGCCGAGGCGCTGGGCGTGCTGGAGCAGGCTCGCCAGGCGGGCCGCCTCGTCCTCGATCCGCCAGATCAGCAGCACGCTGCCCGCATGGCGGCTGATGCTGATGTCGGCGACCGCCGCCAGCGGGACCTCGCCCACCAGCGCGGTGAGCCGCATCCGGTGGGCGCGGAACGGCTCGCCCGTCGCGTAGACGCGCTCTATCCGTTCGAACAGCTCGCTGTGCCCGGCCGCCATCGGGTACGCCTCAAGGAGCAGGGCACCGCTCACGACGCCGCGCGGCCGCCCGGCGGGGTCGAGGAAGTGGCTGTTGACGTGCTGGATGCGGAAGTCGACGAGATCCCCGTCGGCGTCGAGCTGGGGCGCCAGCACCAGAGCGGGGTCGTGCAGCCCGTCCGCCAGGTCCATCAGCTCCGCGACGTCCGGCACCACCCGCGGGGACACCTCACCGTCCGGATGCAGTCGCGCGGAGGACTCCAGGGTGTGGGCGCACAGTTCGGCCAGGGCCTCGATCTGACGGACGATCTGCGGCGGTTGCGGGGCCAGCGGTGCGGGCCAGGCGATCTCCAGCACTCCGTGGATACGGCCCCCGGCCCCCGCGGGCAGCGCCACCCGGCCGCCGTCCGGATGGTGGTGCTGGCCGATGGTCGGCAGCCCGGTCGCGGACAGGGAGGCGATCCACTGCCCGGACCGCTCGGCCAGACCCCGGCGCGCCACGGTCGCCACGCCCGGCGGCACATACCGCCAGCGTCCGGCCTCCGCCGCCGAGAAACCGGCGCTGCCCGCCAGGGTGAGGGAGCCGTCCGCGCCCGTGGCCCAGATGGCCACGGCCTCCGCGCCGAGCGGGGTCAGGGCGTGCTCCAGCAGGGAGTCGGCCACGGCCTGGGTGTCGTCGGCGGCCAGCGCGCCGCTCTCCGCGGCTCGCAGCCGTACTGCGGACGACCGGTTCCGGGCGGTGCCCGGGGCCGTGGCGGTCTCCCGGGCGCCGGTGCCCGTGGTGACGGCCAGAAAGGCGGAGGTGACCTCCGAGAGCCGGTCGCGGGACGCCTGGTTGATGACCTCGACCGCGAATTCGAGGGGGGTGGCGCCGGCCTGCTCGGTCAGCTCGGCGAGCTGCCGGGCTGCCTGCGCGGGGCCGCAGCCCAGCCGTTCGACCAGGATGCCCTTGGCGAGTTCGACCAGCGCGCGCCCGTCGGCCTCGGCGTGCGCCGCCAGCACCTCCCGCCGCAGCCGCTCCACGGTGGCCGCCAGCCTGCCGAAGGGGGAGGCGCCGTCCTGCTCCCCGGCACCGGGGCCCGGTCGCGCGGCGGCGCCCGTTCCGACGCGGGCGGCCGCCGGGCGGGGGATCCCCGGACCGCCGGCCCGTCCGGCCCGGAAGCCGTCCGCACCGGGACCGACCACCGCGGACTCGAAGCTGTCCGGATCGAAGCCGTCCGGCCCCGATCTGTCCGGACCCGACCTGTCAGAGCCCAACCGGTCAGAACCCGATCTGTCCGGACCCGACCTGGCCGGACCGAAGTCGTCAGGACGCGCGGGCGGGCCGGAAGCGGGCCGTTCGGGGTGCTGCCGTTCGGGGGGCTGCGGTTCGGCGGGCTGCGGGGGGTTGCTCACGATGGGCCTGTTCCTCGGCTGGGACGTCCCGGGACGCCACACGGAGGGCGCCCGCGGGCGCCCGGTCGGCTGGTGCGTGCGGCGGGCGCCCCCTCTCAGGCGGGCAGCCAGCGTCGGACGCAGGCGATGAGATCGTTGGTGTCCACCGGCTTGGTGACGTAGTCGTTCGCCCCCGAAGCGAGGCTCTTCTCCTGGTCGCCCGGCATCGCCTTCGCGGTGACGGCGATGATGGGCAGGTCCGCGTACTGCGGCATCGTACGGATCTCGGCCGTGGCGGCGTAACCGTCCATCTCCGGCATCATCACATCCATCAGCACCACCGCGATGTCGGGGTGGGCGAGCAGCGTCTCGATGCCCTTGCGGCCGTTCTCCGCGTGCAGCACCCGGAAGCCGTGCAGCTCCAGGATCCCGCTGAGCGCGAAGAGATTGCGCGCGTCGTCGTCGACCACCAGCACCGTACGGCCGAGGAACGCGTGGTCCAGGGGGTGCGCGGTGGCGTGCTGCGGCTCGTCCGCGCGGACCAGGGACAGCACGTCCCCCGGCTCCTCGGCGGACAGATGCAGGGTGATGTGCTCGCGCAGCTCGTCCAGGCTGGACAGGAAGTCCAGCGGGCGGCCGCCCGAACTGGACCGCAGGGCATGCTCCTGGGACAGGTCCACCCGGTGGCCGCTGTGCACGAGCACCGGCACGCTCGCCAGCGCGGAGTCGCCCCGCATCGCCTCCAGCAGGCGCGCGGCCTCCTCGTCCGGCATACCGAGTTCCAGTACGACGCAGTGGCACGGCTCGGCCGCCAGGGCGCTCGCCGCCTCCTGCGCCCCGATGGCGGTGATGATGTCGATCGCCCCGCGGGTGTCCCCGCTGTCGTGGTCCTGCACGATGTCCGCGACCGCGCTCTCCGCGACCAGGGTCAGCAGACCGCGCGGCCGTTCCTCGACGACCAGCAGCCGCCGTCTACGCTGCCCGGGCATCACCAGCGGGATGCCGCCGGAGTCCGGGCGCGGTGTCGGCACCACCGTGGCGGGCAGCGTCTGGTCGCTCGGCTCCAGGGCCCGGCCGCTGCCGTCCACCAGCTCCTCGAAGTCGGCGCGCGCCACCGGCAGATAGAGCGTGAAGGTGCTGCCCTGCCCCGGGGTGCTGTCGACCGTGACGGCACCGCCGAGCAGATGGGCGATCTCCCGGGTGATCGACAGGCCGAGGCCGGTGCCGCCGTACTTGCGGCTGGTGGTGCCGTCCGCCTGCTGGAACGCCCCGAAGATCGTCTCCAGTTGCTGCTGGGGAATGCCGATGCCGGTGTCCATGACCCGGAAGGCCACCACGGTGGCGCCGCGGAGGACACCCGCGGGCACCTCCTTGTCGGCGGCGGGCTCGATCCGCAGCTCGACATTGCCCTGCTCGGTGAACTTCACCGCGTTGGAGAGCAGATTGCGCAGGATCTGACGGAGCCGGGAGTCGTCGGTGAGCAGGTCGGCCGGGGCGCCCGGGGCCGTGGTGACCGTGAACTCCAGGCTCTTCTGCGTGGTCATCGGGCGGAAGGTCGCCTCGACGTACTCCAGCAGCTGCCGCAGCGAGACCCGTTCGGGGCTGACGTCCATCTTGCCCGCCTCGACCTTGGACAGATCGAGGATGTCGTTGATCAGCTGCAACAGGTCGGAGCCCGCGGAGTGGATGATGCCCGCGTACTCCACCTGCTTCGGGGTGAGATTGCGCGAGGGGTTCTGTGCGAGCAACTGGGCCAGGATGAGCAGGCTGTTCAGCGGGGTGCGCAGCTCATGGCTCATGTTCGCCAGGAACTCCGACTTGTACTTGGAGGCGAGCGCCAGCTCCTGGGCGCGGGTCTCCAGCTCCTGCCGGGCCTGCTCGATCTGGAGGTTCTTGGCCTCGATGTCGCGGTTCTGCGAGGCCAGCAGGGACGCCTTCTCCTCCAGTTCGGCGTTGGAGCGCTGGAGTTCCTCCTGCTGGACCTGCAACTCCTCGGAACGGGCCTGGAGTTCGGCGGTCAGCCGCTGGGACTCCTCCAGCAGCTCGTCGGTGCGGGCGTTGGCCACGATGGTGTTGAGGTTGACGCCGATGGTGGGCATCAGCTGGGCCAGGAAGTCCTGGTGGATCTGGGTGAAGCAGGAGACCGAGGCCAGTTCGATCACGCCGAGCACCTGGTCCTCGACCACGATGGGCAGCACCATCAGGGCGCTGGGGACCACCCGGCCGAGCCCCGAGGAGATGGTGACGTATCCCGGCGGAAGCTCCTCCACGCTGATGGCGCGGCGGTTGCGGGCGGCCTGCCCGACCAGCGAGCGGCCGACCGGGATCCGGGCCGGGCGGTCCTCGTCGTCGGGGAAGCCGTAGGAGCCCACCAGCCGCAGTTCGGACCCGCGTTCGCTCTCCTCCGCGAGATAGAAGGCGCCGTACTGGCCCGACACCAGCGGCGACAGCTCGTCCATGATCAGCTCGGCGACCACCGGCAGGTCCCGGTGGCCCTGCATCAGACCGGAGATCCGGGCCAGGTTGGTCTTGAGCCAGTCCTGCTCCTGGTTGGCCCGCGTGGTCTCCCGCAGGGACTCCACCATGGAGTTGATGTTGTCCTTCAGCTCGGCGACCTCGCCGGAGGCCACCACGGTGATCGACCGCGTCAGATCGCCCTCGGCGACCGCGCTCGCCACCTCGGCGATCGCCCGGACCTGCCGGGTCAGGTTCCCGGCCAGCTCGTTGACGTTCTCGGTGAGCCGCTTCCAGGTGCCCTCGACGCCCTCCACCTCGGCCTGGCCGCCTAGCCGTCCCTCGCTGCCGACCTCGCGGGCGACGCGGGTGACCTCGGCGGCGAACGAGGACAGCTGGTCCACCATCGTGTTGATGGTGGTCTTCAGCTCCAGGATCTCGCCGCGGGCGTCGACGTCGATCTTCTTGGACAGGTCGCCGTTGGCCACCGCCGTCGTCACCAGGGCGATGTTGCGCACCTGGCCGGTGAGGTTGTTGGCCATCGAGTTGACGTTGTCGGTGAGGTCCTTCCAGGTGCCGGCCACATTGGGTACGTGCGCCTGGCCGCCGAGCCGTCCCTCGGTGCCGACCTCGCGGGCGACGCGGGTGACCTCGTCGGCGAAGGCGGACAGCGTGTCGACCATGGTGTTGATGACGTCCGCGAGGGCCGCGACCTCGCCCTTCGCCTCGACCGTGATCTTCTGCGAGAGGTCGCCGCGGGCCACGGCGGTGGCGACCTGGGCGATGGAGCGCACCTGGCCGGTCAGGTTGGACGCCATCACATTGACGTTGTCCGTGAGGTCCTTCCAGGTGCCCGATACACCTCGGACGATGGCCTGGCCGCCGAGGTTGCCCTCGGTGCCGACCTCGCGGGCGACGCGGGTGACTTCGTCGGCGAAGGCGGAGAGCTGGTCGACCATCGTGTTGATGGTGTTCTTGAGCTCGAGGATTTCGCCGCGGGCGTCGACGGTGATCTTCTGGGAGAGGTCGCCCTGTGCCACCGCGGTGGCCACCTGGGCGACGTTGCGGACCTGGGCGGTGAGGTTGCCCGCCATGAAGTTGACCGAGTCGGTGAGATCGCGCCAGACACCGCCGACCCCGGGCACCTGGGCCTGGCCGCCGAGCCGTCCCTCGCTGCCGACCTCGCGGGCGACGCGGGTGACCTCGTCGGCGAAGGCGGACAGCTGGTCGACCATCGTGTTGACGGTCTCCTTCAGCTGGAGGATCTCGCCGCGGGCCGGCACATCGATCTTCTGCGAGAGGTCGCCCTTGGCCACCGCGGTCGCCACCTGGGCGATGTCACGGACCTGGGTGGTGAGGTTGCCGGCCATGGCGTTGACCGAGTCGGTCAGGTCGGCCCAGGTGCCGGAGACGCCGGGCACCTCCGCCTGGCCGCCGAGCGTGCCCTCGGTACCGACCTCGCGCGCGACGCGGGTCACCTCGGAGGTGAACACGGACAGCTGGTCCACCATGCCGTTGAACACGGTGGCGATGTCGCCGAGCAGGCCCTCGCCGTCGGACGGCAGCCGGGTGCCGAAGTCGCCGTCGCGCACGGCGGTCAGCCCGGCCAGCAGCTGCCGCAGCTCCTGGTCGCCCGGTGTCCGCTCCACGGTCCCGGTCGTCTTGCTGGTCATGCGCACCCTCGTTCCGCTCCCCAGGAGCCCTCACGCCGAGGACTCGGAACCGCGCCGGGCCCGCGAACGGTCCCGTTTTACCGCCCCCGCGTTTCGGCAGTTCACAGGATCTGCCGGTTGAAAAATCCGTCGAAGGTTAACTCAGTTGTCGTGTGACAACCAAAGTCTGTCGCAAGGGCTCCCGGTTCCGCATCGGGCTGCTTCGGACGCCCACGGATGCACCACCGGAGCCCGCGCCCGGGCGCACCGAGCGCGGGCCGCCCGGGCGCACCGAGCGCGGGCCGCCCGGGCGTATCGAGCGCGGGCCGCCGGAGCGCAACGAATGCGCGCCGCCGGGGCGCGCGACGGCCACTTCACGCCCGGGCGGGTGTCATGGTGGCCCGGACGGGCCCCGTCCGCGTAGGACCGTTGACCTCCCGGTGCCGTGCGCCTACCTTTTCGGCGTTCGGAGGACGGGACGTGACACGGCGTCCCGGAGGCACCGCTTTCCGCCATTCGTCCGGTGAGGCGCCGGGTCCCCGGGGTACCCGGGTCTGGTGCACGGCGCGCCGGTGACGCAGGATTTGTTACTGGAGGGTCGCTCACGTCTGCCGCGGCCCCCGACGCGCGGGTCCGGCACATCTGCCGTACGCCCCGCCCACACGCCCCTGGGGCGTCCCGACCGGAACCGGGGCGCCCCAGGTCCCGCCCCGCCCGGGCACGCCGACGCCCCGGGAGTCCACCCGGTCAGTCGAGCAGTGTCTCCACCATCCGCGCCGCGAACTCCCGGGGATGCTCGACCGCCCCCAGATGGCCGCCGGGGAACTCGGCGAAGCCGCCGCTGGTCAGCTCGGCCGCCAGGGCGGCGGTCCGGTGCAGCAGCCGGCCGCGCGAGGCGGTCCCCGCCGCCAGCACCGGCGGCGACGCGGCCAGGGCGCCGAGATCCGGCTCGTACGCCGTGAACCGGGGGAGGACACGGCTCAGGAAGAGGGCCATGGGGCTGTTCAACTCCTCCTCGGGCGCCAGCGGCCGGGCCGGCCCCGGGGCCGGGGCGGACGTGCCCGCCAGCCCGGCGGCCATCAGGGCACCGGCCGCCTCCGGACCGCTGGAGCGGTAGACCTCGTACACCTCCGTGAACATCGCCGACTGCCGGTCGGCGTCGGGCAGGATCCGCACCACCGGCGGCTCGTGCGCGAGCACCCGCCGCAACCGCTCCGGGTGGCGGGCGAGCAGATCGAGTACGGCGACACCGGCCGAACTGAAGCCGAAGACATACGCCGCATCGCCGTCCGGCAGTACCTCGCCGAGCACACGGTGCGCGCCCTCGCTCCAGTCCGCCACCCGCTGCTCCGGGACGGGCAGGCCGAGGCGGCCGTGGGCGAGTCCGAGAGGGTCGTACGTCACCACCGTGAAGTGTCCGGCGAGAGCGGCCGTCAGCGGCTCGAGCCCCATGGGGTGCCCCGCGCCACCGGGGACGACCAGCAGCACGGGCCCGTCGCCGCGGACGTCGTAGTGAAGGTCGCTCATGGTCCTGCTCTCCTCGAACGGTCGCTGAGGCGCGCCGGGTTGCGGCCCGGCGCACCCGGTCGGGCGCAGTCTAGGAGCGGCCGTCCGGGGGACGACAGCGGTTTTCCACCGTGCCTCCCGGGCCCGAAATTCGATTGGCCGGGCCCCTCCGCAGTGGTATCCGTTGGCCGTCCGGTCGTTCACACCGGGACGGCACGACGGCACCACGGCACGACGGCAACGAGACACGGGGGACGGGCTGTTGGAAGAGGCGCGGGCGCGGCGGGGGAAGAGGGACTTCGGGATCTTCTGGGCCGGACAGACCCTCTCGGTGCTCGGCGACTCCTTCGCCCTGATCGCGCTGCCGCTGCTGGTGCTGGACGCCACCGGATCCGTCGCCCGCATGGGGCTGCTGACCGCGGTGGGCGGGGCGGCCTCCGTGCTGGCCGGGGTCTTCGCCGGGGTGGTGGTGGACCGGGTGGACCGCAGAAGGCTGCTGATCGCCTGCGACCTGGTCCGCATGCTGCTGTACGGGCTGATCCCGCTGCTGTGGCTCACCGGGCCGCGCATCTGGCTGCTGTACGCGGTGCTTCCGCTGTGCGAGGCCGTCGGCATGCTGTTCTCCGTCGCCTATGTCACCGTCGTGCGCCAACTGGTGGACGGCGAGCGGATCACCGCCGCCAACGGACGGCTGAACGCGACCGCCGCGGCCGCCGGGGTGATCGGCCCGGTGGCCGCGGGCGCCGTGGCGGCCTGGGCGGGCCCGGTCGCCGCCGTGGCGGTGGACGCGGCCAGCTTCGGCGTCTCGGCAATCTGCATGGTCCTCGTACGGTTCGCACCGGCCGCGGGGCCCGGACCGGCGGCGCCCCCGCTGCGGCTGCGGCGGGATCTCCTCACCGGCGCCTCCTATCTGTGGCACCACCCGGTGCTGCGGACCCTGACCGTCCTGCTGTCCCTGTTCAGCTTTCTCCAACTGGGCCTGAACGACCTGCTCATCTACCACCTCAAGCACGACCTCCACCGAAGCGACCACGCGGTCGGCACCGTGCTCGCCGTCGGCGCCCTCGGGACGGTCGCCGGGTCCCTGCTGGTGGCCCGGATACGCCGCGGCCTCGGCTTCGGACCCACCTGGATCGGCGCGGTCGCCCTCTGCGGCCCGGCCCTCGCCGGGATCGGCTGGGCGCGCTCCGCACCGGTCGTCGCCCTGCTGACCACCGTCTTCCTCGGGAGCACCGCCGTCGCGGGTACCTGCTCCATGTCCCTGCGCCAGGAGGTGACCCCCCGCCATCTGCTGGGCAGGGTCACCTCGGCGTTCTGGACGATCCACTACGCGGCCGCCCCCATCGGCGCAGTCACCCTCACCTGGGCCGCCCAGCACCGCGGTACCGCGGCGGTGGGCGTGGCAGCCGGAGTCTCCTGCACAGCCATAGCGGCCCTCGCCCTGCTCACCCCCGTACGCCTACGCCACCCGGAAGTCACGGCCGAGGCGGCGTGAGGGGGCGCACTCGTCACCGAGCTCCCGTCACCGTGAACACAAACGAGAACTCCGTGGGCTCGGCCCGCAGGAAGTAGCGTGGCAGCGGTCCCGGGCCGCAGGACTGGGAGCCGATGCCGTGCTGGCCGTGGTCGAGGTTCACCCAGACCCGGTCGCCCGGGGTCAGATCGGTGCGGTGGTCGGCCGCGTCCAGTTCCTCGCTGGTCCAGCGGCGGGCGGTGAACCAGAACTCCGGCTCGCCCTCGATCCGCAGGCCCCCGATCTCGGCCCAACGGACGTCGGCCCGGGCGCCGTTCTCCTGCGGCCGGACGTAGGGCGTGTGCAGGGCGTCGACCGTGGACTCCCAACGGCCGATCCGGGACGCCGACTTTGTGTCCGGGTACGCCTCACCGGGCCCGCCGCCGTACCACCGCACACGGTCCGCGGAGCCCGGCAGTCCGAAGCGGACGCCCAGCCGGGGCAGCGGCACCGTCCACTCGCCCTCGGGCGTGACGGTCACCGTCAGCTTCAGCCGCTCCCCGTCGGAGGTCCAGCGGTACACCGTGGCGAGCCCCACCTCCCGGGCGGCGGGCGCGACCCGCGTCCGTACGGTCAGCGCGTCCCCGCCCGCTTCCACCGCGTCCAGCCGGTGCCGCATCCGGTGCAGGCCGAGGGCGCGCCACAGCAGACCGTGGCGGGGGCCGCCCTGCCAGGAGGCGCCCTCGTCGTTGTCGGTCGGTGCCCGCCACACATCCAGGCGGAGTCCGGTCAGATCCACCGGGCCGATGGACCTCGGCTCACCCGTGCGGGCGTCGAAGGAGGCCGGCCCGAGCGTGATCCTGCCGTGGCCGACCCGCGGGACACGGTCACCGGCGAACCCCAGCCGGGGTCGCTGCGCCACCGGGAACTGACCCCATGCCACCTCGTGCCCCCGCCGCGCCCAGGGGGTGTCGCTGGCCAGCACCGCCCGTACCGTCCAGTGGGTCTCGGCACCTTGAACCCCGGGCGGTTCCGGCAGCTTCACGTCCGCCGACTCGCCCGGTGCGAGCTGCGGCACCGGCAGCGCGCCCCTCGCGACCGTCGCGCCGTCCGCCTGGAAGGACCACTCGAAGGCGAGGGCCGAGAGGTCGGCGACATCATGCGCGTTGTGGATCCGCACGGTTCCGCCCCGGCCCCCGCCTTCGATCCGCACGGGCTCGATGACCTTCTTGTACTCGATCAGACCCGGCGAGGGCTCCCGGTCCGGGAACAGCAGCCCGTCGCAGACGAAGTTCCCGTCGTGCAGTTCCTCCCCGAAGTCACCGCCGTAGGCGAAGCCATGGCGGTCGTCCGTGATGCCGTGGTCGATCCACTCCCAGACGAAACCGCCCTGGAGCCGCTCGTACGCCGTGAAGAGCCGCTGGTAGTCGGCGAGTCCACCGGGGCCGTTGCCCATGGCGTGCCCGTACTCGCAGAGCAGGAAGGGCAGTTCGCGGCGCTTGTGGCCCCCGCCGTCCAGCCGTCGGCCGATCCGCTCCACCTCTTCGTGGTCGGCGTACATCCGCGAGTAGAGGTCCGTGTCCCGGCAGGAGCGGTCACCCTCGTAGTGCAGCAGCCGTGAGCCGTCCCGGCCGCGGATCCACTCGGCCATCGCGGTCAGCCCGCGCCCCGTGCCGGCCTCGTTGCCCAGCGACCAGACGACGACCGACGGATGGTTCTTGTCCCGTTCGACCATGCGGACGGCGCGGTCGAGGAGCGCCGGGGTCCAGCGGTCGTCGTCGACCGGGTTGCCGCGCCAGGACTGCTCGGTGAAGCCGTGGGTCTCCAGGTCGCATTCGTCGATCACCCAGAGGCCGTACGCGTCGCACAGGTCGAGGAAGGCCGGATGCGGGGGATAGTGCGAGGTGCGTACGGCGTTGATGTTGTGCCGTTTCATCAGCAGTACGTCTTCGCGCATGGTCTCCGGATCGAGCGCGCGGCCCGTCCCGGGATGCCACTCGTGCCGGTTGACCCCCTTGAAGAGCACCGGCCTCCCGTTGACCTCGATCAGTCCGTCCGTGACCGCCACCGTGCGGAAGCCGATCCGCAGCGGGACCCGCTCGCCCTCGGTGGCCAGCACACCGTCGTAGAGTCTCGGGATCTCCGCGGACCACGGCTCCACGGGGACGCTCACCGGCTCTCCGGTGGCGATGTCGATGCCGAGGGCGGGCACGGTGACCCGGCCGTCCACATCCGAGTCGACCCTGAGCGTGCCCTCGCCGGAGCGGTGGTCGTACGAGGCGTGCACAAAGTGGTCGCGGACGGCGCCCGCCGGGCGGTGCAGCAGGGTGACGTCCCGGAAGATGCCCGGCAGCCACCACTGGTCCTGGTCCTCCAGATAGGAGCCCGCGGACCACTGGTGGACCCGGACCGCGAGCACATTCCCGCCGGGCCTGAGCAGTTGCCCGACGGCGAACTCGTGCGGCAGCCGGGAGCCCTTGAAGTCGCCCAGCTCCGTCCCGTTCAGCCAGACCCGGGCACAGGACTCGACCCCGTCGAAGCGCAGCACGGCCCCGCCGTCCCGGGGCCAGCCCTGCGGCAGGTCGAAGAGGCGCAGATGGTCGCCGGTGGGGTTCTCGGTCGGTACGCGCGGCGGGTCGACCGGGAAGGGATACCGCTGGTTGGTGTAGATCGGGGCCCCATGGCCCTGGAGCACCCAGTGGCCGGGGACCGCGATCTCGTCCCAGTCCCCGGCGTCGTATCCGGGCTCGGCGAAGGAGTCGTCCCGGGCGTCCGCCGTCGGCGACAGACGGAAACGCCATCTGCCGTTCAGACAGAGGGAGGCGGCGTCCGAGGCCGCGTACCAGGCGCGCGGCGGCAGGCACCCGCGGCCCGGCCCAACGTCCTCGACGTAGCCGACGACAGCCGACCGGGGAGCGGAGGCGGCGCAAGGAGGGGCGGGGGAGGAGGGAGAGGTGTGGTGGGACATCGTTCTCCTAGGTCCTCGGTGGGGGCGGGCCAGGCGTGGTGCGGGGCGTGCCGACCGACCGGAGCGCGCCTTCGAGGGCGAGGACCGCCGCTCCGAGGCACACCGGATCGGTGGGTACGGTGGACAGAACGATCTCGGTGGCGGTGAAGGACCGTCGCAGCGCGTGCCGTCCGACGGCCGCGCGCACCTCGGTCAGCAGCGGTTCGCCGAGCGCCGCCGCGACCCAGCCGCTGAGCACCACCACCTCGGGGTCGAGCAGCTGGACCAGACCGGCCGTCGCGGCCCCCAGAAAGCGGGCGGTGTCGTGGACCACCGCGAGCGCCACGGGATCCCCCTCGGCGGCCCCGCGGCCGAGGGCGTCGAGGGTGGCGGTCTGGTCCCCGGGGCGCAACAGGGGGCTGTCCGGGCTCCGTTCCCGCAGATTCCGCAGGATCCCGGGCGCCCCGACATAGGCCTCCACACAGCCGCGGTCACCGCAGGGGCAGGGCCGCCCGTCCAGCACCAGCGTCGTATGGCCCCACTCCCCGGCCCTGTCGCCGGCGCCCCGGTGCAGTCCGCCGCCCAGCGCCAGCCCGGCCCCGACCCCCGTGCCCAGAGTGACGACCACGGCGTCCCCCCGGCCGCGGGCGGCACCGAACCACTGCTCGGCGGTCACCGAGGCACGCAGCGGACTGTCCAGGTACAGGGGATGGCCGAGGTGCTCGGCGAGCAGGCCGAGCAGCGGCACCTCGGGCCGGTCCCCGTGTGCGGCGTACCCGGCCGTGCCCCGGTCGCGGTCGACCGGACCGGGCACACAGATGCCGGTCCCCAGGACCCGGGCACCTGCCGCACCCGCCTGTGCGACCACGGCGTCGACGGCCGCGGCCACCCGGGCTGCGACCTGCTCCGGACGGATCCCTGTGGGGCGTATCCGCTCCTCGGCGCGCGCCCGTACGGTCAGCGCCAGGTCGAACAGCTCCACGCGGACCCAGGTTTCCGCGATGTCCACACCGATCAGGGCGCCCCCCGACCTGTGCACCGCGACCAGCCCCCGCGGCCGCCCGCCCGCGGAGTCCTCGAATCCGGCCTCGGTCAGCAGCCCGAGACCGAGCAGTTCGCCGACCAGTGTGGCGACCGTGGCGAGACTGAGTCCGGTGGCGGCGGCCAGCTCCTGCCGGGAGGCCGGGGAGCGGGCGATGATCCGGCGCAGTACCTCGTACCGGTTGGCGGTACGGATGTCACGTGAGGTGCCGCGCTTCATCTGCCCCTCCGCACGCCCGGGCGTACGCGCCCGGCGCGGCGCGAGCCTATGACTGCCCACGTGGTTTCTACAAGGACGGGGAGAGGGGGCCCGACACAGCGGCCGAAGCCCGCGGACACGGCCGGGGGATCCGCTCAGGAGCCGGGCCATCCGCTCATGCCGCCCCCAGCACGGCCCCGACGAACGCGTTGCGGAACTTCCCTGCCGGATCCAGCCCGGCGGCCAGCGCGGCGAAGTCCCCGAGCCGCGGGTAGCGATCGCGCAGCGTCCCCGGGTCCATGGTGAACACCTTGCCCCAGTGGGGGCGGGCCTCCAGCGCGCCGAGCGCCTCCTCCACCCGCCGGACCACCGGCAGCACGGCCGCCGTGTCGTCGGTCCAGGTGAAGTGCAGCGCCACCGAGTCCCTGCCGTACGCGGGGCTCAGCCACTGCGCGTCGGCGGCGACCGTACGTACCTCACAGGTCTGGAGCACGGGCGCAACCGTCGCCCGCAGCGCGTCGAGGGCGGCGAGCGCCTCCCGGGCGTACGGGCGGGGCAGCAGATACTCCGACTGGAGTTCGGCACCGCTGCTCGGCATGAAGTCCGCCCGGAAGTGGGGGAGCCGCTCGTGCCACGGCCCCGGGACCCCGGACTGCCGGGTGCAGTGGACCGCGGGCATGCCGGGCACCGGGTGCAGCGCCCCGGTGGCGGGCCGGGCCCAGGGGAAGTCCACCGGCGCCCGGTCGGTGCGCCGCTTCAGCCACACCTGCCGGAAGCCGGGCGCACGCCAGTCGGTGAACAGGCTCACGCTGTACGCGGCCGCCGCCACGGCCTCGAAGTCCAGCCCCTCCAAAGGGAGTTCGGTGAACACATGCTGCTCGACACGGAAGGCCGGTTCCAGGCCCAGGGTGAGTGCGGTGACCGCGCCCAGCGCGCCGAGGGCGGTCACGGAGCCGTCGAAGCGGGGGTCGGCCCGCCCGATCCGCACGGCCGAGCCGTCCGCCGTGAGCAGTTCCACCTCCCGTACGGCCGAGGCGAGCGAGCCGTTCGCGACCCCCGAGCCGTGCGTGCCGGTCGCCACCGAGCCCGCCACCGAGATGTGCGGCAGGGACGCCATGTTGTGCAGGGCGAGCCCGTGTCCGTGCACCACCCGGGCCAGCTCGGCGTACCGCACACCGCCCCCCACCCGTACCGTGCGGGCCGCGGTGTCGACGTCCACCTCGCCCGGCAGTGCGGACAGCGAGATCAGCACACCGCCGGGTCCGGGTTCCGCGATCTCGTTGAAGGAGTGGCCGCTGCCCAGGATCCGCACCTTCGCCCGCGCGGCGATCAGTGCGCGCAGCTCGTCGAGCGAACGCGGCCGGTGCAGCTCGTCGGCGGCGTAGACGATGTTGCCCGCCCAGTTGGTCACGCTTCCGGTCATCCCGGCGTCCCTCCCCGCGGCTCACGAGAGCCGCGCGTCCGCGCGTACCTGCCCACCGCCGAACCTATATCGCCGGGCCGCCCAGCTACGGCTCTCCGGCCTTCGCCGTCCCGGCCCCCTCGTGCTGGACCCTCCGACGGGTGTGCCCGGGCTGGACCCTCCGACGGGTGTGCCGCAGGTCACCCCGGGGTGGCCGCGCCCCGGCGCGGGGGGACCCGGCACGGCTGCCGCGCGGGCGGGGGCATACCGTGAGGAGTCGCATGCCTGAGCAGGCCTGAGCAGGGAGGAGAGCCGGGATGGGCAGTCGTACCGCACTGGTCGAGGATCTGATGGAGCGCTTCCCGCACGTACCGCGGGAAGCGGTCTTCAAGGAGGACCTGCTCCGCGGGGGTGTGGCCTTCGACGCCTCCGCCCTGTCGGACAACGAGAGCGGCGAGGTCAAGCCGAAGTCGTACTTCATCTTCTCCTTCGACCACGGCACCCTGCCCGAGCTGGGCGAGGCAGCCCTGCGCCGCCCGCCCGAGGAGATCATCCTCACCGGGGGCCCCTACGACCTGCGCCGCACCGTCGTGTCGGTACGGGTCAATCCGGCCTCGCCCTACCGGGTGGCCGCCGACGAGGAGGGCATGCTCGGGCTCTACCTCGACGGACGGCGGATCGCGGACGTCGGCGTACCGCCCATGCCCGAGTACTACCGGCACACCCTCTCCAACGGGAAGTCCGTGATGGAGGTGGCCCCCACCATCCAGTGGGGCTATCTGATCTACCTCACGGTCTTCCGCGTCTGCCAGTACTTCGGCGCCAAGGAGGAGTGCCAGTACTGCGACATCAATCACAACTGGCGCCAGCACAAGGCGGCCGGCCGCCCCTACACCGGGGTCAAGGACGTCGAGGAGATCCTCGAGGCGCTGGAGATCATCGACCGCTACGACACCCAGAAGGCGTCCACCGCCTACACCCTCACCGGCGGTGCGATCACCTCCAAGGTCGCGGGCCGGGACGAGGCGGACTTCTACGGGCACTACGCCAAGGCCATCGAGGAGCGCTTCCCGGGCCGCTGGATCGGCAAGGTCGTCGCCCAGGCGCTGCCCAAGCCCGATGTGCAGCGCTTCAAGGACTACGGCGTGCAGATCTACCACCCCAACTTCGAGGTGTGGGACCGGCGGCTGTTCGAGCTGTACTGCCCCGGCAAGGAGCGCTACGTCGGCCGGGACGAGTGGCACAAGCGGATCCTGGATTCCGCGGAGATCTTCGGCGCGCGCAATGTCATCCCGAACTTCGTGGCGGGCGTGGAGATGGCCGAGCCCTTCGGCTTCACCACCGTCGACGAGGCCATCGCCTCCACCACGGAGGGCCTGCGCTTCTTCATGTCCCACGGCATCACGCCCCGCTTCACCACCTGGTGCCCGGAGCCGACCACCCCGCTCGGCAAGGCCAACCCCCAGGGCGCGCCGCTGGAGTACCACATCCGCCTGCTGGAGGCATACCGGGCCACGATGGACGACTTCGGACTCTCCTCGCCCCCCGGATACGGGCCCCCCGGACCCGGCCGCGCGGTGTTCTCCGTCAGCTCCTTCATGGACAGCCTTCCGGCCCGGGAGCCGTCCGAGGACACCTCTCCCGCGTAACCGCGACAGATATCCGCAACAGATACAGCAGAAGTGACGCAGGGCCCGCGGGCCCCGGTACGGAACTCCGTACCGGGGCCCGCGGCCGTACCTCCTACCACGGCGTGCCCCCCGGACGGCGGCAAATGAATAGGTCGCTTGTCAGTTGTGCGGAAAGCGTGAAAGGCTCTCGGAACGCCCTGGAAATCCCACCAACTCCTGCACCCACCAGGAGAGTTGACGTGACACTCCAGTGGCATCGCATGCACGGAGAAGCACGTGACGCAGGAGCCGCCATGCCCGACCTGCCGACCCCTCAGGACGCCGCCGAGGCCGCGCTCCTGTCGGAGTGCTGGGACGCGGTCCTGTCCTACGCCGAGCTGTGCACCGCCGGTTCGGGCGGAGCCCGGCAACTGGCCGCCGAGGCGTTCGGCCGCGGTATCGGCGAGGTCCGCGACAGTGAGGCCCGGGCCGGAGCCACCGGCCACCGCACCGCCCGGCTGCCCCGGATCCCGCTGCTGCTGGCCGCGGTCCGCACCACCGCCGCGGCCTGGGAGCAGCAGGGCAGGGGACATCTGCTCGACCCGGACCTGCGGCTGTGGCTGAACTCCGGGAAGGCCGCCCGGTACACCGGACCGCCCCTGCTGCGCCCCCCGGCCCTGCGTGGCCTGAGGGACCTCCAGGCACCGGACGCGGCGCTGCTGTGGCTGACGGAGGTGGAGGCACTGCCCCCGCCCGACGCGGCCCGCAGGCTCGGTCTGGACCCGGCCGCCGCCGAGCGCGAACGCGACCAGGTACGGGCCCTGTTCCGGGACCGCTGCCGACGCAACCACCGTGAGACACCGATGAGCCCCGAGTGCCGCGGCTACGCCCGGCTCCTCGACGCGGCGAGCCCCGCCCCCGGCACCGGCACCGGCACAACGCCGGAGGGCCTCTTCCTCCACCTCGCCACCTGCCCCGAGTGCACCGAGGCCGCGGCCTGTCTGCGGGCCCGGGGCGAGGGCACGGCCGCCGCCCTGGCGAGCCAGGTGATCGGCTGGGGCGGCCTCGCCTACCTCGAACGACGCCGCCGGGCCGCGAAGGCGGGGCTGAGCGGCGGCCGCGCCGACGCGGGCACGGACCGGGGCATCGCGCCGGGTACGGCGGCGCGCCGCCCCCGGATCGGCCGGACCGGGACCCTGGCCGCCGCCCTGACCGTCTCGGCGCTGGCGCTCACGGTCTCCCTGCTCCACTCCGGCGACCCGAACGACCGCGCTCACGCGGACGCCGACCCGGCCGAAGCGGCGGCCGCCGTCCCCACACCCTCCCTGCCGACCCCGCCCCGTTCCGCCACCGGGACACCCAAGGCCTCGGCCGCCCCGACCCGGACCGGCGACTCCGACACCGAACCCCAGTCCACCTCGAACAGCCCCGTACCCGACCCGTCGCCCGCGGCCTGCCGCGTGACCTACACGATCACCGACGCCTGGCCGAAGGGCTTCCAGGCGGCCGTCACGATCACCTCGGCCCGGGCCCTGGACGACTGGCACCTCGACTGGACCTACGGCAACGGCCAACGCATCACCCAGCTCTGGGACGGCCACGCGGCCCAGCACGGCCCCCGGGTCACCGTCCGGGCCGCCGACTACAACCGCCACATCGCCGCCCACGGAACCGCCGCCTTCGGCTTCATCGCCACCCGCCACGGCCCGGACACCTCACCCACCGCCTTCACGGTGAACGGCACGCCGTGCACACTGGCCCCCTGATCCGCACCGGACCCGCCCGGCGCGCCAACGGCCCGTTCCCCCACAGGAGCACCAGCGTGCACCAGCTCACGTACGGCGACATCACGGCCGCCGCCGACCGCACCACCGGACACATCCGCCCCGTCACCCTCGCCCCCCTCGACCCCGGCGCGATCCCCACCGCCCACCGGAGCACCCCGGACGAGCGCCCCCGACAGCCCTGCCAGGTATGGCTGGCCCTGGAGTTCATGCAGCACACCGGATCCTTCAAGGCCCGCGGCGCGTACAACTTCCTCCGGGCCCACCGCGACGCAGGCACCCTGCCCGAGGCCGGGGTGACCATCGCCTCCGGCGGCAACGCCGGTCTGGCCTGCGCCTGGGCCGCCCGGCAGCACGGCGTGCCCGCGACCGTCTTCCTGCCCGCCACCGCCCCCGCGGTGAAGGTCGAGAGGCTCCGCGGCTACGGCGCCGAGGTCCGGCTGACCGGCACGGAGTACGCCGACGCCCTGGCCGCCTGTGAGTCCTTCGCCGCCACCACCGGCGCGCTCTCCTCCCACGCGTACGACCATCCGCTGATCGCGGCCGGTGCGGGTACCTTGCTGGAGGAGATCCACCGGCAGCTCCCCGGACTGGACACCGTGGTCGTCGCGGTCGGCGGCGGCGGACTGTTCGCAGGCGTGGCCACGGCCGCCCGGCACCACGGCATCCGCACGGTGGCGGTCGAACCGGACAACTGCCGCGCCCTGAACGCCGCCCTACAGGCCGGCCGTCCCGTCGACGTCACCGTCGACTCCGTCGCCGCCGACTCCCTCGGCGCCCGCCGCGCCTCCACCATGGCCCTGCACGCCGCCCAGCAGGAGGAGGTGTGCTCCCTCCTGGTGCCGGACACCGAGATCATCCGCGCCCGCCGACTGCTGTGGGACCACCGCAGACTCGCCGTCGAACACGCAGCCGCCACAGCACTGGCCGCCCTGACCTCACCCGACACCCACTACCGCCCGGCCGAAGGCGAAAAGGTCTGCGTCGTCCTCTGCGGCGCCAACACCGACCCCACCGACCTGGCCAACCCAAATCCGAGCCCCGACGCCGAATGACGCCGACCCCCGCCCGATCACTCCGGACCAGCAGTACCCCCTGAATCCCCCCGCGGGCCCCGGACATTGCCGGGGCCCGCCCGCAGCATTGGCCAGATCGCCGATGAGGCGCCCGCGACGCCGAACTCACCGACCAGGCCGTAGCCGCCTACGTGACCAAGTACGTCACCAAATCCACCAACGCCTCCGGAGCCCTCGACCGCGCCCTGTTCCGCCGCCCTTGCCAGGGACGCGGTCGCCACCCTCCTGCCCCACGGAACGCCGCTCCCGCGTACCGCCTGCGTGAACCGGTACCGCGTCCCCGGCCTGGCCAAGTAGAAGCTCGCCAAACTCACCGCCAAGGATGTCCGCGCCTGGCTCAATCAGCTCCGCGTCACCTGCCAGTGCTGCTCGCACGGCATCGATGTCAATCGTGATGAGGCCCGTTGCTGCGCCGTCGGATCGTGCTGTTCGAAGCGACTCTCTCCGCTGACGCTGGCCTACATCCACTCCGTGCTCAAGTCTGCCCTGGAAGCCCGCCAGTTCCTCACAGTCGCGTGCAGACACCGGCTCCATGCCCTGTTCGAACTTGCGCTCCACACCGGACTCCGTAAAGGCGAACTCCTCGGCCTCTGCTGGGAAGACCTCGACCTCGACCTCGGCCGGAGCACGGCCGCCATCCGCCGCACCAACACCTGGAGCCCACCAGTTACGACCTGTAAGGCCTCAGGTTTGCTGTCACAACTACACGGAGCCGATGCAGCCTATACGCGGGAGGCCTTACGTCCCATCCGCCTGCTCTTCGGAAATGCGGCGAGCCGCGTCATCCGCAACTTCGCTCCACAAGATGAGCCCCTCGGATTCGAATTCTTCCTGGAGGGCCTGGCGAATTTCGTCCACCGGGCGCCCCTTGCGGGTTCCGCGAACCTTCCCAAAGGCACGTTCAAATTTACGCAAATGCTCTTGCATGTGAGGAATGTCCTTGTCGTACTCTGCGGGACCGACCATGTGAACGTCACCACCTATCACTTTCAGGGTCGCACGGCACTCATAGGTTCCTGCGATAGATCTGCTGTGGGTACGGCAACGCTCCTGGGTCGAAGATGTGCTCGACCCTCCCGCTCATGTCAAGACCCCGGCGCCCCGCCCCCGGCGCTTCACGCCGTTCACCGCGAGCGAGGCCCGGCAGTTCCTCCACGCAGCCAGCAGCGACCGGCTCCACGCCCTGTACGAATTCGCCCTCCCCACCGAATGCATCAACTCCCTCAAGATCCACCAGGAACGACAGCAGGAAGAGCGTCAGGCGGCCGAAACGAACTGGACGGACAATGGGCTCGTCTTCACCACCCTGACCGGTAGACCGCTCGACCCCACCAATCTCACCCGCCGCTTCCGCCGACTCCTCCACAGTGCACAGCTCCGGACCATCCGTTTCCACGATCTCCGACACTCGACGGCCACTCTGCTCCTAGAACAAGGCATCGATCTCGTCATCATCAAGGAACTCCTCGGGCACGCCCACATCCGCGTCACCGCCGGCGTCTACGCCCATGTACGACTCCGCCTCCAGCGCCACGCCATCAACACCCTCGGCAACGCCCTCGGCCAGGGCGACGATGTCCCCGACGACCCACCCACCGCAGCCGTCGGCCGCTGACGTTGCCGTCACCGCCGTCAAGCACCACAGAAGCCCCACCAGAATGAAACCCGGTGGGGCTTCTGCGGCGCCATATTAGCGGTCTGAGTCTGGCAATCCGAGTCCGCTGCGGTGAGCCCGCGCGAGGGCACTCTCTTCGATGCCAATTTTCCCTTCACCGGCAATACGAAGGAGAGCATTCCTCATAGATGCGTAATCGACGTGCGGCGGCACATTGATTGCCCACAAAGACCCGGTTGCATCAATCTCCCAGGAGCAATCAAAGGCGCGAAGCGTGGCGTCGACTTCCCCTTCCGCGCCGTCGCCTTTGATGATGATACGGACTGCGGAATGGCCGGACTCAGAAACGAACTCCTCGAACACGAACTCCCTGCGCTCGTGATCAGCCCTGACCCGCACGATATCCCCGAAGGCAACACCCTTCACGTAGAAGGGGGTGTTCCGAACCTGAACCTCCATCTTCACGGAAGTCTTCCCAGTCCAGAGCCGCTCCACAGATGCACACGCCCAGTGCGCCGTCTCTTCAGGGAGGTCGAAGGCTACCTTGTACAGCCTCTCCGGCTTATCGTCCGACGTCAACTTTCCAGCGCTAGTCATCGAGGAATTCTCTGAGCTCATCGTCCCAATCCTCCAGAGGCTTCGTGGACTTATCCCTGTTGCATCGACGACAGGCCACGGCACCATTATGGTCGCCGCCATGTCCGCCACTGGCCCTCGGCTCTATGTGGTCGATCTGGGCATCGTCAGGCCTTCCCTTGATGGCGTTTCCATCGGCATCTCGCGATGCGCGCCGTTCCACCGTCTGCCCGCAGTAGTCGCACTTGTACTCGCCGCCATTCTTCGCGGCGTTAGCGTCGTAGACCTTCTGCCTCTCAGCATCAGTGAAATCCAGACCAGCCCTGTTGCAGTTATGAACAAGAACCGGTGTGGCCCCGGCCAGCACATAGTACGTGTGCAGGTGGTTGACGGTCAGGTCGTAGGTTGTCCGGTGCTGGTGGAAGTTGCGGACCGTGCGGACGGTGATGGTGGTGCCGTCGGGCTGGCGGAGCTTGGTGCCGGGGGTGAGGTTGTGGGCGTCGGTCCAGCGGTGGTGGGTGGCGTCCCAGAAAGGGTGGTGCCAGGTGGTGGTGAGTGTCTGCTGCTGGGTGGTGGTGTGGTGCGGCGGTCCGCGGACCGGGGCGGTGTCCAGGGTGAGGGTCGTGAAATCACGGTCGGTGGTGGTGACGATGACGCGCTGGACCTTCTCCGGGGCGGTGACGCCGGTCTGGGGGTCGGTGGCCAGGACGGTGTCGCCGGCCTTCACCTGGCTGATGGGTTTGGAGGCGCCGTCGGCGAGGCGGACTGCTGTGGTGGGGACGAAGCTGTGCGTCGCGCAGCCGGCCGCGTCGGCCCCGGCGCTTTCGGCATCACTGGCTTCTCGGAAGGCGCGCTCGGCGTCCAGCGCGTCGTCGGCGATTTTGGCGGCTTCCTCCGCGTCCTTGACCGCGGTGTAGGCGCGGTCAAGGGCTCGCCAGACCTTGAATGCCTCGATGCCCACCTTGATGGCTTTGAACACTTTGCCCCAGGGGACGGCGGTCAGGGCGGTGTTGATGCAGCCCATGACATCGCCCTTGGTGAAGCAGTTGTAAGCGTCGGTCAGGCCGATGACGTCCGCCACGAGACTGAGAATTTGGTGTTTGAGGCCGGAGGCCTCCTTCTTGGCGGCGAAGAGGGTCGCGTCGGCGGTGGCCTTCGCGCGTTCCACGGCCTGGTGCCAGGCCTGTTCCGGGTGAGCGGACTCGCTGATGTCGGCCTTGTTCTGCTGGGCGTAGTGCTTGGCGTAGGACTTGGTGTTGTTGGGAGTGCTGCCGGAGCCAGGGTGGTCGTGCATCGCCCGTGCGATCGAACCCGGGTCACCCGGGGTGGCGTTGAGGCAGTACGGGCAGTTGCGGGTGGGACAGTCCGCTGCCGCGCAGGCACCACTGGGGTCGGAGGTGGTGACCGGGCTGTCGTCGGCGTAGTCGTAGGCGTTCCAGGACTGTGGGGCGCCCGAGTCCAGGAGGGGATCAGGACTGAGGAATCGGCCGATGGCCGGGTCGTATTCGCGGGCGCCGAGGTTGGTCAGGCCTGTGTTGTCGTCCTGGACGCCACCGACATAGCCGCGCTGACCTGCCGTCCAGGTGCCTGTTTGGTCGCGTTGCTCGCCGAAGGGCTTGTACTGGCGGCGGGTGACGGCCTGGGTGCCCGAGTCGATCGCAAGGCTGCCCGTGCCCTCACGGTCGGGGATCAGATAGGTGTAGTGGCCGTCGGAGGAGTGCGTGGCCACGGTCTGGCCGGCGAGTGAGACATAGCGGATGCCATCGGCACTGGCGGAGCCCTTCTTGAGGGTGATCTCCTCGTCGCCCGTGTAGAGGGTGGTGGCGTCGGGGCTGTGACGCAGCAGCAGCCCGCCGTCGGCGTCGTACACATACTTGGTGTCGCCGCTGGAGCCGGTGGAGGACAGTTCGCTGAGCTTGCCCTCGTCGTCGTAGGTGAGAGTGTCCGTGCCGGAGCGGGAGGTACGGGTGAGGGCGTTGCCGTCCTCGTCGTAGGTGTAGCTGTTGGTGGTGTTGGCGGTCGCGTCGCCCGGTGTCACCTTGGCCACCTGGGACACCGCGTGAGCGGGTCCCTTGCCCGCCGCGAACGGGGTGTAGGTGGCAGTCGTGTCATGGGAGGTGTTTCCGGAGGGGTCGTGGTCGACCTGGCTCTGCCGGGCTCCCGTGGCGTCGTAGGTCCAGGACTGCCAGTACGGGGAGGGACCGCCCACCGTGGAGGAGGCACCCGGCGTCGGGGTGGCCGAGCAGGAGTCCGTCGCCGTCCATGCGGCTTGCAGGCGCTGCGCCCAGTCGTAGGTGAAGCACTGGGTGTCCGTCTGGCCGGTGTCCAGCTTGTCGCTGATCCTCGTGACGTTGCCGGAGGGCTGGTAGGTGTAGGCGGTCTTGTCGGCCATCGCCGCACCGGACTTGGCCACGGTGGTGGAGTCGGCCAGCCGGTGGGTCTGGTCGTCGTAGTTGAGGGTCTGCTGGGCGAAGTTTCCGGAGGTGCCGTACGTGAACTGGTACGGCTCGTCGAACTCGGTGTAGCTGAGCTTGCCGACGTAGGCCCAGGTGTTCCAGCCGCCGACACCGATGGGGCGGCCGTAGTCGTCGTAGGTGTAGCCGATGGTCTCTTCCGGCAGCGTGACCGTGCTCGGATCCTGGTCGGTGTAGTGGGCGAGCGTGCCGGTGAGGTTGTAGTTGTTCTGGTGGATGTAGTTGCCGGCGAGGGCGCCCTCGGCTGTCGGTATGACGAGCTCGGTGGCCTGGACCCAGCCATGGCTGTCGTAGCCGAGGACCTTATCGGTGTAGGCGGTGCCGCCGGCGCCGCCCACGTAGCGGGTCGAGGAGGTGGGCTTGCCCTTTTTCAGGGAGTCATAGGTCCAGGAGGCCAGCTCGTTGCCGGTCGAGGGGGTGGCTCCGCCGGTGGTGTCGTATGCGGCCGTCTTGCGGCCGAGTTCGTCGTAGGCGTAGCTGACGGTCTTGTGGCGGTTGTCGGTGGTGGTCAGCAGCTGGCCGGCGTTGTCGTACGAGGAACTGGAGGTGCCCGTGTCCGGGTCGGTCTGGGAGATGCGGCGGCCGAGGAGGTCGTAGGTACTGGACCAGGTGTGGCCCTGGCCGTCGTCCTGGCCGGTCTGGTGCCCGGCCGCGTCGTGGCTGTAGGTGACGGTGTCAGCGGCGCCGGTGGGTGTGCTGCCGTGATAGCGCAGGAGTTTGACGGTCTGGCCACGCGCATCGGTGTACGTCGAGACGGGTGTCGAGCCGGTCGGCGGAGTGACATCGGTCCGGTCGGACCCGGGGTAGGCGGTGGTGGTGCGCCAGGTCTCCGAGGCGAAGTGGTAAGCGATCGAGGCGGTGACGCGGCCGGCGCCGTCGTAGACCGTGCCGGTCTGGGACGGCGTCTGGTTGTCGGGGGCGTCCACCAGCGTGCCGGAAGGGGCGCCGCTGTTGTAGTAAGGGGACGAGGAGCTGACCGCCCAGCCGTGGCTGTCGTAGACGGTGTCGGTGATGATCCGTCCGCCGTCCAGGGTCGCGGTCTGCGCCTCACGCTGGCGCAGCATCGCGTCGTAGATCGCGATGGAGGTGCGGTAGGTGTTGTTGTCGAGCAGGGACTGAGTGGTGACCGTCGAAGGCGCGTCGGGGCTGAGGCTGTAGCTGTACTTGATGTTGGGGTTGTTGCTCGTGGAGAAGCCCGGATTCCATACGGCGGTGAGCCGTCCCAGCGGGTCGTAGGTGCTGGTGGTGGAGTAGCCCGCTGTGTCGGTGGTCTTCAGGTCCAGGCCGCGGGCCGGGTCCACGGTGGTGGTGGAGGAGAAGGCGGCGCTCTGGCCGGTGACCTTGGGCTGGGTGACCGTGATGGAGTTCGGAGCGGCACCGGTGGCGGGGCTGTACGTCGTGGTGGTGGTGCGGCCGTCGGCGTCGGTCTCGGTTTTCTCCCGGCCATAGGCGTCGTAGGTGTTCTTCAAGGCGGTGATGTAGTGCACCGTGCCGTCGGCGGTGACCGAGTCGGCCTTCTGCACCATCGTCACATCGCCCGTCGTGGGGGACGCGGTGTTGTCGGTGGAGTTGTCGAAGAACGTCAGGTCGTCGCTGATCAGGTCACGCGGGTAGGTCGGGGTCGCGGAGCAGGAGACGGCGACTTCCTGGACGCGGCGGGGGGTGGGCAGAGTGGCGCCCGAGGTGTCCTTGGCGTACCAGGTGCGGGTGCACATGTCGTCGGCGGCGGTCGAGGTGTCGCCCTTGTCGTCGACGCTCTGGGGCAGGCCGGTGGCGTCGTCGATGCTGTAGTCGGTCTCGGTGGTGCGCTGGGTGCCGTCTGCCTTGGTCGTAACCGCGCGGCTGCGCTGGATGTTGACGCGCCGGGAGACGAGAGCGTCCAGGCCGGACTTCGTACGCGACTGGCTCGCCGTGACCGGTGAGCTCCAGGGGTCGGTGATCTCGTCCGACAGCAGGGCGCCGCTGTCGCCGTTGAAGCCCAGGGCTTCGAACGCCTGCCCCGTCAGCCAGTCGGAGTCCTTCTGAGCGTCGTCACCGGCGCGGTCGTTGAGGGTGACGCTACGCGTTCCGGAGGAGGTCTTGTCGCCGTCCATGCCGCGGAAGTAGGTATCCCGGGCCAGGGTGAGCTTCTGGGGCGAGGTGCCAGTGCGGGTCTCCACCGTGCCGTAGCCGCGCCACTGGTTCCACGTGCGGTACTTGGCCTGGGTGAGTGGGTCGTCGTTGAAGTGCCAGGCCGGGTCCCCGAGATAGGTGTAGGAGGTCTGGACGGGCAGGCCGCCGGCGGTGGGGTCCTGTGTGGTGACGGAGTTGACGACGAACTTGTTGAACCAGTCCAGTTGCGGAGAGGTCTGGCCCGGCGGTGTCCAGTAGGACGGATAGCACCGGTAGGTGTTGCTGTCCTGGCTGGAGGGCAGCACCGTGGTACCGGCGCGCTGGCACTGCGGGCCGGAGTAGTTGGCGGTGATCACTTCGCCGGACTCGGTGGTGATCGTGGTCAGCCGGTAGCGGGTGATCGGCTGGTAGCCGTCCAGGCCGTCCACACGGTTGGCCAGTGCCTGCCCGGCGAATTTCACCGCGGGCATGGCCAGGCTTCCACCGCCCTTGCCGGTACGGGTGATGGAGGACAGCCACAGCGACGGGGTGGTGGTGTCCCCGGTGGAGGGGAAGGTGTGCGACAGCGACCAGCTGTCCACGTCCTGGTAGGCCGAATTGACCAGTATCTGGGAGCGGATGCCGGTCAGGCGCTTGGTGCTGAAGTATGCCGGTCCGTGGTTGTTGCATGCGCCTGACGAGGCGCAGGTCTGGTCGACCGGCACGTCCGGCCAGTGTGTGGCGTTCGCCGTCGTCATCTTCGAAGCGGCGCAGTCGAAGCCGGAGTTCGCGAGGCAGCGTTCGGAGGTGTCGAAGAACACCTGCGCGGCCGCCGGTGCCGTGGAGTCGTAGACCTTGCCCGCCAACTGCCCGTACTGGATCTTGGCGAGGTAGCCGCCGCGTGTGTACGAGGTGGCGGTGGTGGCGTTGTCCCGGCCGTAATAGCCGGTCTCTGGCGTGTACCAGTAGCTGAGGGCGTTGCCGTGCTTGTCGACGACGTAGTCGAGATTCCATCGGTAGCCCTGCTGGCACCAGGACGCCGCGAACGTGGAGGCGTGGCACGGCTCGCCCGTGTCGTTGCCGTAGACCGGCGTGGTGAACACCGAGTTGGTGGTCGCCTTGCCCGAAGCCCAGCCGGGCAAGCGGTTCAGTCCGAAGTAGTACTGGGTGCCGTCGGCGGTGGTGACGACGAAGTACTCGTGGTCGTTGTCGTCGTTGACCGTGTCGGTCTTTATCTCGATCTTCTCGCCGTTGTCGCCCTGCGGGTGCCAGGTGCCCGTCTTGTCGTCGTGGACGAGGGTGTTCGACGAGCCGTTCAGCGACAGCGTCAGGGTGTCGACCGCGTCCGACCAGCACTCGTCAGAAGTCTTCGGCGAGCCGTTCGCCGTGTCGTCCGCGCAGGACGCGTAGGTGCGTTCGACGAAGCCCGGTGAGTAGTCCCAGCCATCCCCGATCCAGGACGACTGGGCGTTCGTCGAGGAGGTGCGCCCGTCCACACTCTGCGAGTTGTAGCCCAGGGAGACGGTCGGGGCCAGGCCACCGGGGACGTCGGGAACCGTGATCGGGTACGAGTAGGAGAAGGCTCCGCTGGAGCCGCCGCCCGACCACTGGCCGGACGGGGCCAGCGAGGTCGCCGCATAACTGCCGCCGCCACCCGACGCACCGGCCTCGGCTGCAAGCACCATCGGCTGTGCGGCGGCCAGTTGTCCGGTGACTTCCGCGGCGCTCCTGCTGGTGTGTGTGCCGGCGGGCAGCACGACGTCAGCCGAGACGGTCTGGGACTTGGCGTCGTTCGTGGAGGCGAGTTGGGTCTGCGTCCGGCACGCGGGCTTGCCGGGGGTGGTCAGCGCGCAGGCTGGCAACTGAACGAGGTGCAGCCGCCCGGACCAGTCGGCACCGTAGGCATCCTTGAACGCCGAGTAGTCCAGACTCAGGTGAGCACTGCCGCCAGGGTTCCTGGTATCCGGCTGGACGGTGAACACCATGCCGCGCACGCCCAGCTTCTCGGCGGCCGACTGGCCCGGCAGGCGTACATGCAGCTTGGTGCCCGTCTCGGCGCGGCGGCCCTTCTCGCCCGCCGAGAGGGAGAGCGGCATGCGGCCGCCCCGCTGAGGGACGGAATTCCGCGCCGAAATGGCGACGTCCGCCGAGCCTGCGGTGGGCCAGGCTTTCCGGGCCGTGGCCGGGTTCCAGCGGCCCATGCGCGGTGCCGCGGCCGGTTTTCCCCTGACCGGCACCACGGGAACGGAGTGTTCCTTTTCGGCTTTCACCAGGTAATTCTTGGAACGTCCGGAAGCGATGGCGGCCTGCGGAGAGAGGAGACCGGCCAGAAGGCTGAGCGAGGCGACGGCAACGATCCACAAAGCGGCTGGTCCGTGTATCCGTACAGCCCTGCCGTAAATTCGCCACACCGATTTTCGACGCACCCCGGCCCCCCAATTCAGCGTCACTGCCGAAAAGGAATTCGATCACACCGTGAGGGGTCTTCACAGACTCTTCATGGCAAGGATCAGGCCTTGCTACTGCCATGAGAAGTCCATGGCATGGTCAAGAAATGCCAGATCTGGCCTGAAGTAGCCCAGTGGGCGGGCCGTTCGTCAAGCAAATCTCAAGGAGGCATTCACAAGGAAGTTGCGTCGGCTCTTCAGGTCGCGAGCCGGAGGGTGGCATACCTTCTGGTTTCCGGTTGCCGCCTTGGTGCAGTCGCGGGTAGCCTCCTGGCGCCTATCGGTACTTATTTCTACGGACACAACCTGGGGGGCAAATGTCCGGCCTTTTCCGCCCGTTCTCTATGCGTGGGGAATCCGCAGAGAGAACGCGAATATCCGGTCGACTACTGGTCGCAGCCGTGGTCGGCGCGCTGTCTTTGTCCGTACTGCCCGCTGTGTCGGCTTCAGCAGACACAGGCCCCGGCTCGGTCGAGGACGTCACGGTCGGCCAGCCGGACATCACCGCGGCACCTGCCCGTCCCACCGAGGAACCGGAGCCGACCGGATCCCTGCGCGCCGAGGACGGCGGCGATCTGACGACGGCCCAGCAGAGCGCACTGGCGTCGGCGCAGAAGCAGGCCGCGGCATCCGGTCGGCCTGTCGGCGTCGACGCCCTCACCACGGAGACCGCCACCACCACGGCCAACCCGTCGGGCACCCTCACCTACACCTCGAGCCTGCTGCCGGTAAGGGTCCGCAAGGGGCACGGCTGGGCCCCGGTGGACGCCACGCTGGTCCGCCGGGCCGATGGCACCTTCAGTCCCAGGACCACGCCCGAGCCACTGTCGTTCTCGGGCGGTGGCACCACCCCGCTGGCCACCATGGTGCGGGGCAACGCCTCCCTTGCCCTGTCCTGGCCCAAGGCGCTGCCCGCACCACATGCCTCCGGCGCGAGTCTGACCTACCCCGGCGTCCTGCCCGACGTGGATCTGAAGGTCACCGCCGACACCCAGGGCGGCTGGTCCGAGATCCTGATCGTCAAGAACGCCCGGGCCGCGGCCAATCCCGCTCTCCGGCAGATCACACTCGCCACACGGGCCAAGGGCGTTGCCGTGACCGATGACGGACACGGCAACCTCGACGCCACCGCCGCGGACGGCCGGGTCCTGTTCAGTGCCCCGCAGCCGGTGATGTGGGACTCCAGCAGTCCCAGCTCCCAGCAGGCCATTTCTGGGCAGGGGCCCGCGCCCAGGTCCAAAGTGGCCCGGGTGCAGGGGCGGTTGCACGGCAACGCCCTGTCTCTCGTCCCGGACAGCCGCCTGCTCAGTGATGCGCACACCAGATACCCCGTCATGATCGACCCCTCCTGGAACCCGCACTACGCCACCGGCGTCAAGCAGCACTACATGGAGACCCAGGCGGGCTGCCCCACGGCGAAGAACTACGACTCCACCCAGTACGGCGACCCCGGCACCGGCTACAACAGCTGGTCCGGCTGCATCGGCCAGGAACGCTCCTACTTCCAGCTGGCCGTGCCCTCCAGCATCTACGACGCCCATGTCGTCTCCGCCACGGTGGACGCCAAGGAGAACTACTCCGCAAGTTGCAGCCTGTCCTCCGACGTCTATCTGTACTGGTCCGGCGGGATCGGCTCCTCCACCACCTGGAACAGCAAGCCGTCACTGAGCAGCAAGCTCGCCACGAAGAGCTTCGGACCCGCCTGCTCCAGTGAGCCCTCCGGCGGCTTCCCGATCACCTCCACGATCGCGAAAGCCGCCTCGGACCACTGGGGCAACTTCACCTTCGCCCTGGTCAACAGCCACAGCGGCAGCGGGGACGGCAACTACTTCAAGCGATTCGACAGCAGCCCGTCGATGTCCATCGAGTACAACCACGTACCGAACAAGCCGGGGAGTCTGGCCACCAAGGTCGGCTCCACCTCGCTCGGCTGCGGCACCTCCACCCCCTACCCCGTCGTGGGCAAGACCCTGGCCACCACTCCACCGACCTTGAACGCCACCGTCAGCGACACCGACAAGGACGCCCTGGCCGCCACATACTCCTACTGGGTCGGCAGCGGCTCCGCCACCACGACCACCAGCGCAACGGTCTCCAGCGGCTCAGGTGCCCCCAAACAGCTGTCCTCCTCGTTCATGAGCGGCCTCGCCGACGGCAGCGTCGTGAACTGGAAGGTCACCTCCAGCGATGGCGAGGACACTTCCGCGGCCTCCGCTACCTGCCACTTCACGGTCGACCTGCACAGTCCCGCCCAGCCGGCCATCAAGAGCGCGGACAGCCTCTACCCCGAGGACTCCCCGGGCGTGGCCAAGGCGGGCACACCCGGCAAGTTCACCGTCTCCGTCGACCCCGGATCCAACGGCAACAACGCCGCCAAGTTCCTCTACGGCCTGGACGCCGCTCCACCGACCTCGAACACACCGCCCTCGCAGACGGCAACCGCCGCCAAGAACACCGCCACCATCACCGTGACCCCACCCGCGCCGGGTACGCACACGCTGTATGCCTACGCCGTTGACGCCGCCGGCAACGTCTCCGCACAGCAGCAGTACGAGTTCACCGCGCTCGGCCACGCCGCCAAGACCTATGCAAGCCTGCCGGCAGCCTTCAACAACACCGCCGTCACCGACGACGGCAACCACACCACAGGCGACGCCGATGGCTATGGCGCCACCTTGTCCTTGCAGGACCTCAAGGCGGCCGGCTGGCAACCCGGCGGCAAGATCACCGTTGACGGCGCACCCTTCACCCTGCCCAACTTCGGCTCCTCGGCAGGCGACAACGTGATGGCCGCCAACCAGACCATCCGGATGAACGGCAGCGGGCAGGCACTTGTCTTCCTCGGCTACTCCACATGGGGCTCCGTCTCGTCCAAACACCACGACGACGACTCCACCAGCCCTGTCGTGCCCGACGGCACCAACACCTCGGCCACCAACTGCAGCCTGGGCAGCGGCACCTACGAGGACTGCGTGACCCCTCGGGGGAGTATCACCTACGGTGACGGCACGACGCAGGGCTACTACCTCACCATGCCCGACTGGGTATACGGCTCCGACACCCTCGCCGCCGTCACCCTCCCCCATCGCAACAGCAAGACCACACAGCAGACGCGCAACACCAACATCTATGCCTTCGCCGTCCCGCTCAAGGCAGGAGCCGCCCTCGACTCGGTGACCCTGCCCGACCTGGCGGACGCGGCACGCGCATTCGTCCCCGGGATGCACATCCTCGGCATGAGCGTCCGGGACACCACCACAGCGGCCGACGGTGCCACCTGGACCGGTACCTGGAGCGCACCCACCGAGCAGCGCCTCCAGTTCACCGACGTCGGCGCATTCAAGGACCAGACCATCCGCATCATCACCCAGAGCAGCGCCGGCGGCGACAACGTCCGGCTCCGGCTGTCCAACGCCCTGGGCACGGACCCGCTGACCCTCGACCACGTCACCACCGGCTACTACAAAAGCGGGGCCGCAACGACGGCCGCACCCGTTGACGTGACCTTCGGCGGCAGTAGATCCGTGGTCATTCCCGAAGGCGGCGAACTCTACAGCGATCCCATACCCATGCACGTGGCCCCCGGCATATCACTGACCACCAGCATGCATCTGGTCAATGTGGTCAACTACCTCGTCATGCACCCCTGGGCGGCACCCGACACCCTCGGCTACGTCAGTGCCGCCGGCAGCGGCGACCACACCACCGACACCACCGACACCGCGTTCAACGGCACAGGAACCGCCACGGGCCGCTTCTCCGACATCCTCACGGAAGTCGACGTCACCAGCACCGATCACCGGCCGGCCGTATCCGTACTCGGCGACGGCCTGGTCAACACCGGTTCAGGCTTCACGGCCGGCAACCAGACGCTCCGCTACAACAACGACCTCTCCTACCGCCTGCGCACCAACACCGACAACGTCCCCGACTACGGTGTCCTCGCCTCCGGCATTCCGAACAACTACCTGGCCGACGACCAGGACACCGGCGGCCGCGCCGTCCTCACGCGCCTCGACCGGGATGTCCTGTCCATCCCCAACCTGAAAACCGTCATCGTCGCCCAGGGACTCAAGGACATCGTCGCAGGCAACGACGACACCGACGTCGTCAGCACACTCACGCTGCTCCGCGACCAACTCAGGACCTGGGGTGTCAAGGTCATCTTCACCACCCTCACCCCCTGCCGCGGCAACAGCGCCTGCACCAAGGCCATCGACCAAAACCGTGCCCAGACCAACAGCTGGATCACCGACCAGACCGACTACACCGCTCCCCGCGTCAGCTACGTCGATGCCGAATCGACCGTCGCCGTCCCTGACACCACGAGCACCGACGACCCGACGCCCCTGATGCTCAACGCCGGCGCCGCACCCCATGACTACGACTCCGGCGATCATGTCAATCTCACGGCCGACGGCTACAGCGCCATCACCAGCACCATCGACCTGACCACACTCGGTCCCGACAACTGATCAGCCGGCAGGCCGTGCCGCCGCCCCGGGGTCACGTCCGGTGTGATCCCGGGGCGGCCGATCCGATGGGCAGCGGCAACCGGCGTGTGGCCTGCTCCTGGGGGACGCCCTAGGTGGCCGAAGGGCGTCGGCCGCCCCGGCGGTCCGTGCCGCCCCGGCCGCCGGTGGCGGTGGTGCCGGTCGTGGTTCCGCCGGTCGTCCTGCGGCGGCGGGAGCCGCGGGCCTCGTTGCCCGCTGCGGTACCGGCCGCCGTCCGGCGGTCGGCGCCGCGTCCGCCCGCCGTCCCGCCCGTGCGGGAGGCGGAGCCGCGTCCGCCGGTCGTGGAGGTGTCACCGGTGGTGGTCCGACGGTCGGAGCCCCTGCCCGCGGTCCCCGTCCCGGTGCCGCCGCCGCTCCGGCGTCGGCGGCCGGAGCGGCCGCCGGGCTTGCCGTCCGGGCGGGACGCCGCCGGTGCGGCAGGCTGGGGGACCTCGATGGTGACGGGCACGCCGGACGGTTCGCGGGCGCCGGTGAGGGTGGCCAGTTCCGTGTCGCTCGACGTGATGCGGGCCGTCCGGGGGCGGATGCCCGCATCGGACATGAGCCGGGTCATGTCCCGCTTCTGCTCGGGCAGGACCAGGGTGACCACGCTGCCGGAGCCACCGGCGCGGGCCGTGCGTCCACCCCGGTGGAGGTAGTCCTTGTGGTCGGTGGGGGGATCGACGTTGACGACGAGGTCGAGGTCGTCGATGTGTATGCCCCGGGCCGCGACGTTCGTCGCCACCAGCGCGGTGACCTGGCCGTTCTTGAACTGCTCCAGAGTGCGGGTGCGCTGCGGCTGGGAGCGGCCCCCGTGCAGCGCCGCCGCGCGGACACCGACGGCCAGGAGCCGCTTGGCCAGCCGGTCGGCGGACCTCTTGGTGTCGAGGAACAGGATGACCCGTCCGTCGCGGGCCGCGATCCGCGTGGTGACGGCCTTCTTGTCGGTCTCGTCCTGGACGTGGAGCACGTGGTGCTCCATGGTCGTCACCGCCCCCGCCGAGGGGTCCACGGAGTGCACCACGGGGTCGGTCAGGAACTGCTGCACCAGGCGGTCGATGTTGCCGTCCAGGGTGGCCGAGAAGAGCATGCGCTGCCCGTCGGACCGCACGTTGCGGATCAGCTTGGTGATCTGCGGCAGGAAGCCCATGTCGGTCATCTGGTCGGCTTCGTCCAGCACCGTGATGCGTACGTCGCCGAGCACGCAGTCCCCGCGGTCCACGAGATCGTTGAGCCTGCCGGGGGTCGCCACGAGCACCTCGGCACCGCGCCTGAGCGTGGCCGCCTGCTTGGTGATCGACAGCCCGCCGACCACGGTCGCCAGCCGCAGGTTCACCGCCGTCGCGTAGGGGGTCAGCGCGTCCGTCACCTGCTGGGCGAGTTCCCGGGTGGGCACCAGCACCAGGGCGAGGGGCGCCTTGGACTCCGCGCGCAGTCCGGCCGTACGGGCCAGGAGCGCGAGCCCGAACGCGAGGGTCTTGCCGGATCCGGTGCGTCCCCGTCCCAGCAGGTCACGTCCCGCGAGAGAGTTCGGCAGCGTCGCGGCCTGGATGGGGAAGGGGGTGGTCACGCCTTGCGCGGTGAGGGTCTTCAGCAGCCCCGCGGGCATGTCCAGACCGGCGAAGTCCTCGACGGCGGGAAGTGCGGGTGTCGTGCTCTCCGGCAGCCGGAATTCCCTCGGCGACGACACGGACGACGGGGATGACGAGGGGCGCCGGCTCGGCTTCTGGGGCCTGCGGGACATGCGGTGGTCTGCCTTCCTGGAAACAGCACAAACCGGGGTCCGCACCGTGATGGTGCGGACCCCGGTGAGCGGATACGCGTCCGGCGATTAGGCGGGGACGATGTTCTCCGCCTGCGGGCCCTTCTGGCCCTGCGTGACGTCGAAGCTGACCCGCTGGCCCTCGAGGAGCTCACGGAAGCCCTGGGTGGCGATGTTCGAGTAGTGGGCGAACACGTCCGGGCCGCCGCCGTCCTGCTGGATGAAGCCGAAACCCTTTTCGGCGTTGAACCACTTCACGGTTCCCTGTGCCACGACCTTCTCCGTTCTGTAGGCAGAGGCCCCATCCGGAGATGCCGGAAAACAACTAATGCGCCTCAAGGAGAATGCATTCCTGTCAGGCGCACATGGGTTCATGGGTACCACAACTGCAACGCAAAGACCGTAGCACAGCTCGGCGCCCGTGCGGGGACATCGCCCACGGCGACACCAGCTGTGGTTGCTCCGGCCGCGATGACACCGGCCGCGGCGACACCCGGTATCCATCACGATTCGTGATCCGTCCCAGAGCGTATTGCGTCTTGGACGGCCCCGGGCCCGGTGCTGGACTGGATCCGCGGCGGATCCCGGCCGACCGGCCAGGGGCCGTACGCCGTCGGTACCACCTCGATCCTGGAGAACGCGATGCCTCTCATCCATGTGCAGCAGACCCCCGGCAAGACCGCCGAGCAGAAGGCCGAGCTGGTTCGCGAGCTGACCGACGCGTACGTCAGGGCCACCGGCAGCAAGCCGGAGAGCGTCTGGGTGACCGTGCAGGAGATCGGCACCGACAGCTGGTCCGTCGCGGGCGAGACGCTCGCCGCCCGCGCCGCCCGCAGCTGACCCGCGGCGGGCCGCCCTCCAGCCGACCCGCGGCGGGCCGCTCCCCAGCTGACCCGCGGCGGGCCGCCCTCCAGCTGACCCGGCGGGCCGCCCCCCCCAGCCGCCGTTCCCGGGCGAACATCCCCCGTTTCGCCCGGGAACGGCGCCTCTCTCGGGCCGCCCGGCCCGTGTACGGCCGTGAGAGACCCCGCGGCCCAGCCGCGAGAGGCCCCCGCAGTCGGACAGGAGTCGACTTGATCAAGGAAAGTTGCCACGTGTCATGAAGACCGCAACAACACGCACTCCCTACGCGCTGTTGCTCGCCGTCCTGTCCTCGCTGAACGCGGGTGGTCTGTTCGCCTCCGACATCAATCTGCCGGGCGTCCCGGCCACCGCGCACGCCTTCCACACCCCGGTCGCATCGGTGCAGTGGACGTTCAGCGCGTTCATGATCGGCATCGCGGTGTCGCAGGCGGTCTACGGGCCCATATCGGACGCCTACGGCCGCAAGCGCGTCATCGTCTCCGGGCTCGGTCTGTTCGTCCTGGCCTCGCTGGTGTGCGCGGCGGCGCCCACGGTCGAGGTGTTCGGCACCGGACGGCTCCTTCAGGCGCTGGGCGCCGGTTCGGGCATGGTGCTCGGCCGTGCGGTGATCAGCGACCTCTACGAGGAGAAGGACGCGGCCCGGATGTTCGCCACGGTCATGCCGATCGTCGGTGTCTCCCCGTCGGTCGCCCCGCTGATCGGCGGCTATCTGACGACCTACGTCTCCTGGCGCGCGCCCTTCGTGGTCACCGCGCTGATCGGTCTGGTGACCCTGGTCGCCATGGTCACCGCGATCCCGGAGAGCCTGCCGCCGGAGCGGCGGAGCAAGCACTTGGGCGCCACGCTCCGGGGCTACCCGAAGCTGCTGGGCCGCCCGCTGTTCTGGGCCTACACCGTCAACCTCTGTGTCGCGTACGGGGGCTATTTCGGATACCTGGCGGCCTCTCCGCTGGTGTTCGAGAAGATGCGGCTGGCCACCGAGACCACCAGCTACTGCTACATCACCGTCTCGCTCGCCTATGTCGCGGGCAACCTGACCTCGCGCGCCCTGGTCCGCACCCGGTCCGTCAACCGGCTGCTGTGGACGGGCCACGGGTTCTTCCTCGCCGGGGCGCTGATGATGCTGGGGCTGGGCCTCAGCGGGGCGGGCGGCCGCTGGGGGCTGCTGGTGCTGGTCTTCATGCCGGTGATGACCTTCGGCAACGGTTTCCTGCTGCCGCTGTCGATGAGTGCGGGGGTGACCACGTTCCGGGCGACCGCCGGTTCGGCATCCGGCCTGATGGGCGCGCTCCAGCTGCTGTCCGCCTCGCTGGGCATCTATCTGTCCAGCCGGCTCCCGGCGGGCGATCTGTTCGCCCTCGGCTGGTTCGTGCTCGCCGCCGCGGTGCTGGGAATCTGCGCCTTCGCCCTGTTCCTTTCCCTGGCGGCCCGCACGGCGGATGCCGTACCCCCGAAGGACCGCGCGGCCCGCAGCGACGAACTGCCGGACGCGGAAGTGCAGGAGGCCGCCATGCAGGAAGCCGCCATGGAATAGCGCCCCCCGGCCACCCGCCGCACGGCACCCGCCGTACGGCCGCCCCGGCCGCACGGTGATGACAGCGGGCCCGCCCCAGTGCGGGTCCGCTGCCTGATGTGGGAAGATTCCTCTGCGGCGGCTCCGAAGGCTGTATTGGGATATTCAGCAGAGATATTTTGAGTTTCAACCATAGGTGTCGCCCGCTCTGAGGCTGGGGGGCCCGTGGAACTGCGTCAGATCCAGTACTTCGTCGCCGTAGCGGAGGAACTGCATTTCGGCCGGGCGGCGCAGCGGCTGCATATCGGCCAGCCCGCGGTCAGCCAGCAGGTGCGCCGACTGGAGCGGGAACTGCGCGCCCAGCTCTTCGACCGTTCCAGCCGCACCGTCACGCTGACACCGACCGGCCGGGCCCTGCTGCCCGAGGGCCGCGAACTGCTCAAGGCGCTGGACTCCTTCGTGGCCAAGGCCGAACGGCTGGCGGCGCAGAACGAGGCCACCTTCCGGGTCGGGATCAGCTCCGCGCTCGGGGCGCGCCTGGACGACTTCCTGGACGCGCTGCCCGACTCCGGATCCGGCACGCGCTTCGAGTTCCAGACGCTCGGCGCCCGCAGCCGTCTGGAGGAGGTACGTGCCGGACGGCTGGACGCGGCCTTCGTCCGGGGCATCGAGAGCGCCCCTGGCCTGCGGCTTCTCACTCTCTGGTACGACCCTCTGCTGGCGGCGCTGCCCGCCGCCCACCCGTTGTCCGGGCGGAAGATTCTGCACCTCGCCGACCTGGCGGACGTACCGCTGCGCATCGCGTCCCGCGGCCAGAACCCGGTGCTCCACGACGCGGTGGTCGCCGCCTGCCGGAAGGCGGGCTTCGAACCCGCGTTCGGGCCGCCCTTCACGGGGTTCCAGGACACCCTGGCCGAGATCGGCGCGAGTGGCGACGGCTGGACCCTGATGTATCCGACGGCGGCCGACACGGTCTCGTCGCGCCGGATCGCGCTGCTCCCGCTGGACGGGGAGCCCATCACCATGGGTATGTTCCTGGCGCTGCGGGACGACGCGGACCCGGCGCGTCTGGAACTGCTCACCGCCACCGCCGCGCGGGTCCGCAGAAAGGTCGCGGAAGAACACCGGAACCGGCCGGTGCCGACCGATACGGTCGCGTAACGCAGCACGCAGCACTCGCCACGCCCGGAATGCCCGGCGACCCCGCGACGCCCGCACCCCCGCAACGCCCGGGGCGGCCCCGCAGAAGCGGGGCCGCCCGGCGTCTCAGAGGCTGAGCATCCTCAGCGGCGCGTCCCGCACGACCTCGGTGATCCGGGCCTCGTCCAGACCGGCTTCCGTGAACCAGTCCTGGCTGCGCGCCATCCACTCCCCGATGTCCATCTGGGAGGTCTGCCCCAGGTCGGAGCTGTAGACCACGCGCGGGACCCGGGCGAGGACGGCGGCGAAGTCGTCCCACTCCTGGTAGCCCAGCAGATGCGTCAGCGCGGTCTGCTCGGCCCAGACCTGCTCGGCGGACGCGATGTCCAGAAGATCGGAGCAGGTCAGACCGGTCATCGGGTTGGCCGGCTGATTGAGCATCAGGCGCGGCACGTCGAGCCGTACCGCTTCCTCGACCAGCAGGGCCACCTCGCGTCCGTCGGCGTGCCCGGTGGAGACGACGATGGGCAGGTCACGAGCCATGCGCAGGATCTCGCGCACCTCCGCGCGGAGCCCGCCGCCCTCGTCCGTGACGGTGAGCGGGCGCAGTCCGTCCCGGGCCAGCAGGGGATGGGCCGGGGTGCGGGCCAGGCGGCTCTTGTGGGTCCGGCCGGTCACCGTCGGCAGATGGACAATGAGGCGCAGACCGCTGTCCTCCCCGTGCTGGATGACGGCCTGCTGCACCAGCCGGGGGTCCAGGCCGCCCGCGATGTCGTTGAGCACGATCGACCCCGAGACGGGCAGACCCTGCTGACGGGCCTCCCACGCCTGGGCGGCGGTGGATCCCAGGTGGTTCTTCAGCACCACCCAGCCGCCGAGCTGCGCGTAGCGGACACCGGCCGTGGCCGCGGTGCGCCGCCGTACGTAGGCGTCCGGGCCGACGTGGTAGTGGACGTCGACGAACGCGGCCTGCTCGGCGGTGGTCGTCGTGGGCCGGGGGTCAGTGAGCGTCATCGTGTCCCTCGTCCTCCCAGGGGCGGGCGTAGCCGTAGCGGGCCCGCGCCTCGTCCAGCCGGGTGCCGTCGAGGGCGGCCTCCCGGATGCGCCGTTCCGTCCGCTCCACGGCTTCGGCGCGGCGGACGACCTCCTCGACGAGGTCGGCGGGGATGCGCAGGGCTCCGTTGTCGTCCGCGAACACCAGGTCGCCGGGGCCGACGAGGGTGCCTGCGATGTCCAGGGTGCCGCCGGTGCGGTCCAGCACCACCCGGTTCTTGCCGCTGACCATGGTGACGGCGGTGCTGAAGAGCGGGTAACCGGCCTCGCGGGTCTCCCGCACATCGCGGACGGCCCCGTGCACGACGGTGCCCGCGATCCTCCGGCGCAGCGCCACGGAGGTCAGCAGGGATCCCCAGTTGGTGCAGGCGCCGGTGCCGCCGTTGTCGACGACCACGACCGAACCGGGCGGTACGTCGTCGATGTAGTTGGCGGCGTTGTGGAAGGTGCTGTCGTCCTCGACGGGCCGGTAGCGCAGGGTGAACGCCGGGCCGAAGGCCACGCTGCCGGGGGTGCGGGCGGCGATGCCGGGCAGGACGCAGGGCGCTGCCCGGAGGCTGTCCACCGCGTCGGAGAGGGCGGCGGTGTCCAGCCGTGCCAGGCGGGCGCGCAGGGCGCTGTCCAGCAGCGGGTCGGCGGATGCGGTGGTCATGCGGTCTCCTCCACGAGACGGCGGGCGACGGTCCAGGCGGCGAAGTGGGCGGCGTAGGTGAGGACTTCGGGTCCCCGGTTGGGGACGGTCAGCTCGCCGGCGGGTTGCCCGGCGCGGTCCTGTGCTCCGCCACCGACCGTGCACAGGAGGCGTACGGTGCCCGTGTGGTCCTGCGGACCGCCGCCGTCCCAGGCCGCGTCCAGCGTCACGGACACCCGGCCGGACGGGTCCTGGTCCGGCGCCGTCTGCCGCTCGGCGGCCACCTCGGCGGCGAACCGGCCGCCGGTGACCCGGTCGTCCGCCACCTCCAGGGCCAGGCCGCGGGCGTCGAGCAGGGCGGCCAGTTCCTGGACGGCGGTGCGCTCCCGGTCGGTGACCACATATGTCCCGAGGGCGTCGTCCAGCCTCTTCGCGAGTTCGTCCGCGCTGCCGGGTGGGCAGTCGATCCGGATGTCCACATAGGGGTAGTGCCAGCGGTAGGCGGGCTTGACGCTCAGCCCCAGGTCCTGGACGAGGGCGTCGACCGCGGCGGCGGCGTCCGCCTCGATGACACCGAGGGTGCGGCGGAACACCGTGACCACGGGCTCCGGTTCGGGAAGGTGACCGAGGCCGTCGCGCAGCAGGGCGTCGAGCATCGGCAGGCACTCGCGCGGCGGCCCGGGGAGCATCGCCACAGTGGTCCCCTGTACGTCGAGGCGGCAGCCCCAGGCGGTGCCGTTGGTGTTGGGCAGCAGTTCGGCGCCCTCGGGGAACTGCGCCTGGCGGCGGTTGTCCTCGTGCACGGCGACACCGAAGCGGGTGAGCCGTTCGACGACACCCCGCCAGGCCTCCTCGCGGTGCTCCAGCGGGCGGCCGAGCGCGCGGGCGACCCCGGCCCGGGTCACATCGTCCGAGGTGGGGCCGAGACCGCCGATGACCACCACCACGTCGTCACGGCCGAGGGAGGCGCGCACGGCGTCCGCGATCGCCGCCTCGTCGTCCCCGACGGTGTGCCGGACGCGGGTCGGCACACCGCGGGCGGCGAGCCTGCGGGACGCCTCGCCCGCGTTGGTGTCGTCCAGGGCGGCCCGCAGCAGCTCGTCCCCGACGGTGACGACAGCGGAGGTGTGGGTGCGCGGCACGGCACGGCAGGCGTCCAGCACCGACGCGGCGCACTCCGTGGTGGTCGCCGTACCGCCCAGGTCGTACGTCACCCGGTCCCGGCGGCGCGTGACATGCGAGACGGCGTCCCGCACCTGGCCCGCGGCCTCGCCGAAGCCGAGGTGCTCAAGGAGCAGGCCGATGGTGAGGAAGGCGGCGAGCGGGTTGGCCCGGCCGGTCCCGGCCAGGGCGGGGGCACTGCCGTGCACCGGCTCGAAGTAGTTGCCGTTCTCCCCGATGTTGGCGCTGGGGGCGAGGCCGAGCCCGCCCATCACGCCGCCGCCGAGGTCGGACAGGATGTCGCCGAACATGTTCTCGGCGACGATGACACCGAAGCGCTCCGGGCGCCGCGCCATCCACAGCGCCACGGCGTCCACGTTGAGGATCTCGTACGCGATCTCCGGGTAGTCCGCGGCGATCTCCTCCAGCCGCTCACGGGCGTACGCGCTGCTCTGTCGCAGGACGTTCGGCTTGTCCGCGAGAGTGACCAGGGGGTGCCCGTGGGCGCGGGCATGCTCGAAGGCGAAGCGCAGGATGCGGTCGAGGCCGTGCCGGGTGAGCATCCGCACGCTCGCGGTGGTCGCCTCGCGGCCGCTGCGGCGGGCGTTGGGGTGGTCGGCGACGAGCGGCCACATCTCCTCGGGCACCCGGTCCCAGTCGAGGCCCGCGTAGAGGCCCTCGGTGTTCTCGCGGACGACGCAGAAGCGGTACGGGGTGCCGCCGAGGTAGCTTTCGACCGGCCGGAGGTTGGCGAACAGGTCCAGCCGCTGGCGCAGTTGGATGATGGGCGAGATGTAGTGCGGGGCCCGGTCGCGCAGGTCCGGGTTCAGGTCGGCCAGGGCCTCACGCCCCGGCTTGCTGGTGGTGGCGCCGAGCAGTACCGCGTCGCTGCGCTCGATCAGGTCCCAGGTGCGCCGGGGCACCGGGTCCCCCTCGGTACGCCAGAACTCCCAGCCGATGTCCCCGTGTTCCAGGGTGATGGGCAGATCGAGGGCGTCGATCACCGGGAGGGCCGCATCGAGTACTTCGGGGCCGATGCCATCACCCGGAAGGACTGCGACGGTCTTACTTTTCATGGATCCTCTTCGTTGACGGTGGTGCCAGGAACGCGGCGACGGCTTGCCGGGTGGCGTCCGGCCGGTCGGCGTGCGGGCGCATGCCCGCCTCCGGGATGCCGACGCGGGTGTGTCCGGGGCCGGTTGCGAGGTGGTGGTGCCGGACGAGTCTCGACTCGGTGCCGTAGACGTGCAACAGCTTGCCGGGGAACGCCTCGACGCGGCGGCGGGCGTCCGCGCGGCGCAGCAGGCGCAGTCCGGTGGCCAGCCGCCATCCGCTCAGTGCCTCGTCGTCGAGGTGCCCCGGCGCGCCGGGTGCGGGGGAGGGCTCCGCGGGACCGCGGACCACCTCGTGCAGCAGACGCAGCGCCGCCGCCGTTCCGTCCGGTTCCACGGCTGCCGCGATACGTTCCAGGGTCGCGTCGAGCGTCTCGTCGGCCACCGTGGGGGCGGACAGCAGGACGACACGGGTCCGGTGCGTCCAGGGCCGGTCGAGGAGTTGTTGTACGACGGCGCCGCCCAGCGCGTTGCCCGCCAGCAGGTCGGGCTGCTCGGCGCGGAGGACGTCAGCCCACCGGTCGGCGAGTGCCGCGAGGTCGTCCCCTGCGCGCAGCAGCGACAGGGTGTCGTACACGGTCACCCGGTGGCCGGTCGACAGCAGTGCCTCGGCGACGGGTTCGAAAAAGGCTCCGTGGTCCCACTGGGCCATGACCGGGGCGAGTACGCAGGCGGTGCGGGGTGCGTGCGGGTCGCCCAGGTGCACGGCGACCGGGGCCGGTGCCGGGGCCGGTGCCGGCGCACCGAGGCGCGCCGGTACCGTTGTCGAGGACTGCGAGGTCACGCCGGGACCGCCGCAGAGGTGAGTTCGCGCGCGGCGGTGAAGGCGGCACCCATGTGGTCCACGGGCAGCTTGGCGCGCTCCTCCACCGAGAGGTCGAAGTGGCCGAGGACCAGGTCGGGCAGCGGCAGTGAGGGCTTGGCCTCGGCGATCTCGGACTCCATGCGGTGGGCGAGGGTCAGGATCCGCCCGAGGTCGTACCGGTCGGTCCGGCCCGCCCGCCCCAGGTAGGCCAGCCACTGTTCGGTGATCAGGTTGCCGGGGCCCTTGCCCATGCCGAGGACCGAGGAGTCGATCCAGGTGGCGCCCGCGTCGACCGCCGCGATGGAGTTGGCCAGGGCCAGGCCCAGGTTGTTGTGCGCGTGCAGGCCGATCGCGGAGCCGGTCACCGAGCGCACCAGGGTGACCAGTCGTGCGACCTCGTCCGGCAGGAGGCTGCCGTTGGAGTCCGCCAGATAGATCACGTCCGCGCCCGCGTCCTCGGACATCGCGGCGAGTTCCACGAGCCGTCTACGGTCCAGTTGGCTGACGCGGGTGATGTTCACGGTGGTGGTGAAGCCGATGTCCGCCGCCTTGCGGAGCATGGCCAGCCCCGGCTCGGGCGCCTTGGAGGGAAGGCAGAACCGTACGAGCCGGGCGCCCGCCTCGAACATCTGGGTGAGGTCGGCGTCCTCGATGTTCTTCGGGTGCAGGATCACGCAGATCCGCTCGGCCGGTATCACGTCGGCGATCGCCCGTATGTAGTCGTCGGCGCCCAGGCCCGTCAGCCCCACGCCCGGCTTGGGCTGGAAGGAACCCTTGCGGTAGCCGATCTCAACCCACTCGACCCCGGCCGCCACGCTCTCCTGCGCGTGGTGCAGGGCGTAGTCGAGCGGGAAGTCGAAGTTGTTGCGGTAACCCCCGTCTCGCAGCGTCACATCGAGATTGGTGACCATGTCTCCTCCGTTGACTGTCCGAGGTGGCGGCTGTGAGGGTGAGCGATGCCCGGAGTCGAGCGCCCGGTCGCGGGCGATGGTTCGCATCGTGAGCCGCGACGCATAAGTCGGTGCCGGTCGGCTGACACATGGCGTTTCCCCCGTCCCCCATTGCCTTGTGTGTACTTCTTGCCTGGTGCGTACTTCAACAGGCCCGCGTGACACGCCGGAAGTTTCCCGTACGGAAAACTTCCGGGCAGGCCTGGAATTCTTCGCGGCACACCGGATATGCAATCACATGGCCGGTTGCGACCCCCGAAGGCGAAATGGATGCTATCGACACCGGCATGGGCCCGCAAGCCTCGCCGGTTTACGTCGGTACTGAATCGGGCGGGTGCCTGAGGAATAACTCAGGCCTGGCCTGGAGCGACATCCGGGCGATTCCCACAAGGGGTGAGAATGGTTAATCAGATGTTCACCAGCGCTTTTATTGCCGCCCAGTTGCGGCCTGGAACCCGCAGATCACCGGGGTTCGGAGTGAAGGTGCCCGCGAGCGGGGCGAAGTACTGGGACGGACGGGTCCGATCCCTTTCCGCTGTTTCGGCCGGGGCAGCGCGCGACCCCTCGAAAACCCCACCCGTTTCCCCCGTGTGTGTCCGTATGGCATGGCGGAATCCCCGCCGTCGAACTTTCTGTGTCGACGAAAGGGGAAACCGCTGGAAGTGATGTTCCCACAAGGTGCTGCACGCGCCGAAAAAGTTTACCTTTTGTGTACCATCCGCCGTCCGACGACCAGTGCGACCGGCCGCGCGCCGCTGCCCGCGGAGCGCCCCGTCACTCGCCAAGTCCAGCACCCGTGCGCGAGCCGTCCAAGGCCCAATTCGCTCTGACAGCCATCATGATCAGTGATGGCCCGAGTGTGCCGAGTGGGCCTACCCCCCGGCGGACGCGGCGACCAGGATCAGACCATGCGCACCCGCTCATCCTCAAGACCCTTCCGCCGCCAGGGGCGTGATCCCGCCACCCTCCCGCCGATCCCGCCGAATTCGTCCTGGCTACCCCGTTCTGCCCGCGTCTGCCGCCGCTTGCACCCCTGGTCGGCCCGCTCGAGAACGCGGCCTCCCCACACGGCAGTTGACGGCACCCCCGAGAACGCCGCGTGGAGGGACGGGAGCCGACGGAAAGGGACCGACGGACAGGGACCGACTGGCAGGACTGCCGGAGCATGCCGCGCCGATAACATCACCGCATGCCTTCTCCGAGAGCCCGCCGATACGTAGTGACGGCCTTGCTGTTTGCGGCACTGACCGCATTCGGCTACTACGCTCTACAGCCCGTACGGGAAGTCTGCGGGCTCACCTCCGAACTGTATGGCTCCACCTTCAACCCGAACAGCGTCCAGTCATCCGGCGGCGGCCGGTGCGGCGAAGAGCGCACGCGCATCATGACCTGGTTCGGGGGATAGGCGCAGATGCCTGCTGCCCACCTGGGTCTTTCTCGGTGTTCAATCGCTAGATCAGTCCTCGGGTTGCGCTGATCGCTTCACCGTAAGATTCGAGTGGCGTGCGGTGCTGGACCTGATTATCGGGTGGGTGGGAGGAACCCGCACATACCGGCCGGAGGAAGGCGAGTATCTTGGATTGTAGAACCCTCCCAGAGCTTGTTGCCGAGGGGGCAACTTTTATGGAGGCCCTTGAATCCCTGCACCAGAGGGGCTCTCGTCCCCTCACTCCTCTTGAGTTTCTCATGGTTTTCCAGGAGGAGCTCGGAATCTCGTTCATCGAGTCGCGGAAAATGCTGGAGTATTTCGACCCCTGTATGCGTCCGACAGTCGATACGGCTCTCATCGACGAGCGCGGGCATCAGGTATTGCAGACATCTAACCCGCGAGGCTGACGATCACGGCGTTGTTGAGGGTGGGTTGGGGGTGATCGGTGGGGCGGGATCGGTCTGGGGTGGGCCGGTGCGGATGACGGCCTGGTCTCCTCGGGGGCCGAACAGGTGCAGGATCTCTACGGCATTCGCGTCCGCGGGGCCGAACCAGTGGGGCTCGGCAGTGTCGAATTCGGCCACTTCGCCGGGGCGCAGCGTCAAGTCCCGCGCCCCGAGGATGAGGCGTAGCCGACCGGCGAGGACGTAGAGCCACTCGTAACCCTCGTGGGTGACCAGTTCCGGCTGGCGGGGTGCCAGGACCTGTTTGAAGACCTGTACTCGGCCCGGATACTGCGTCAGGGGCACCAGGACGCTCCCGCGTTCCTTGTGCAGGGGCCGGAGATGCACCCGGGGGTCGCCGCTGGCCGGTGCCGCCACCAGTTGGTCGAGCGCGACGCGGTGCGCCCGGGCCAGTGGGATGAGCAGGTCCAGGGTCGGGTGCCGCTTGCCCGATTCCACCCGTGACAGTGTGCTGACCGAGATCCCGGTCGTGGCCGCGAGAGCCTCAAGCGTCAGTCCCCGTTCCCGGCGCAGCCTGCGCAGCCGGGGCCCGATGCCATCGAGGATCTGCTTCAGCTCCGCGTCACCGGACCCTGTGTTCATGGGCCCAGTTTTGCAGAGTCCGCAAAATCGATGGGCCGCGGCCCCCGCCCGGGCCGAGCCTGGCCGGGCATTGTTCCCGGACCCCAGAGGCAGACCGTGACCACGACGACATCCCCGACGACACAGCCTGTTCCACCCACGCTGAGTGCGCGCAGACGCTGGACGGTACTGGCCGTCTGCTGCCTGAGCATGTTCCTGGTGGGCCTGGACACCACCATCGTCAATGTGGGCCTGCCCGCCATCGGACGCGGCCTGGATGTCGGCACGCGCGGTCTCGAATGGACCGTGGACGCCTACACCCTCGTCCTGGCCAGCCTCCTGATCTCCTCCGGCGCGCTGGCGGACCGCTTCGGACGCCGCCGGGTGTTCCAGTGCGGGCTGGTCGTGTTCGGCGCGGCCTCACTGGTCTGCGCGCTCGCCCCGTCGGTGGGCCTACTCATCGTGGCGCGCGCCGTGCAGGGCGTCGGCGCCTCGATGCTCAGCCCCGTGGCGCTCGCAATCGTGGTGAACGCGATGCCGGACCCGAAGGAACGGGCACAGGCGATCGGCGTCTGGGCGTCGGTGTTCGGACTGAGCATGGCCGCCGGACCCGTCACGGGCGGCGCGCTGCTCGCAGGGCTGGACTGGCGGGCGCTGTTCTGGATCAACGCACCCGTCATCGCGGCCGCCCTGCTGCTCAGCGCGGTGTTCGTACCGGAGTCCCGGGCACGGCGGGCCCGGCGGCTCGACCTGCCCGGCCAGGTCCTGCTGACCATGGTCCTGGCGGCCGTGGTCGGCGTCCTGATCGAGGGGCCGCGCATCGGCTGGACATCGCCTGCGGCACTGGCGGGATACGCGGGGGCCGCCGTGGCGGCAGCCGGATTCGTCCGGGTCGAGTCCCGCCGACCTGAACCGCTGATGGATCTGCCGCTCTTCGGGCGCCCGGTCTTCACCGGTGCCGTCGTCGGTGCGGTGGCGGTCTTCGTCGCCCTGAACGTGACCCTGCTGCTGAACACCCTCTACCTTCAGCACACTCGGGGATGGACGCCGCTGGCCGCAGGCGTGGCGACCTTGCCCCTGGCCCTCGGAGCGACCGTCTGCGCCCCCTGGTCCGGCCGCATGGTCGGCCGCGCGGGACCGCGGCTGCCGCTGCTCCTGGCCGGCGGTTTCATCACGGTCGGCGGGCTCTGCCTGGTCCGGCTCACCCCGCACACGAGTGTGCTCCTGCTCCTCGCCGCGTACGTGCTCATCGGCATCGGCTTCGGCTTCGCCAACGCCCCGATCACCAACACCGCGGTCAACGGACTGCCGCCCGCCCGCGCAGGCGTGGCCGGGGCGATCACCTCCACCGCACGGCAAATCGGCTCCGCCCTCGGCATCGCCATCGCAGGCGGCCTGGTGACGGGCACCGGCCCGGCGGGTCTCGCGCACGCGTCCCGTCCGGGCTGGATCCTGGTCGCCGCCTGTGGCGTACTGCTCTTGCTCGTCGCCCACGTATCCCGGCCGAAGCAGGCCACCACGGGCCCCGCCGCCCCACAGGCGCGCTGAGCCGTGTGATTCACGGCAACGCACTGCGGTCCGCCCCGGGGCCCGGTCGGAAAACTCGGTGGCGTCGCGGTGTGGTCGTCCCTAGGGTGAGAACCGCTTCACGCAGTGGCTGTCGGCTGCTGCGTTCGTTCGGTGATGAGCCGCGTGAGATACGGGAGGTGTGACCGATGGCTGTCTCTGTGATGGGTGCTGCCCGCAATCAGACGTTTGTCCACTCCACCCCCGTGGTCTCCGGCTGACACTTCCTCACTTCAGCGCGTACGACGTGCGCGTGGCCGGGGCCGCCCTTGTGAAGGGTTTCCCTTGACTTCCAGCACCGATTTCTCCGCCTGTTCCGCTCTCGTTCCCTACGGCTGGGACGAGGCGTGGGCGGAACAGTTCGCTCCCTACGACTTTGAGGGCCTGCTCCCCGGGCGGGTGATCCGTGTCGACCGCGGGCAGTGCGATGTCGTCACCGCCGGCGGCGTCGTGCGGGCCGACACCGCCTTCGTCACCCCGCACGACCCGCTGCGCGTGGTGTGCACGGGGGACTGGGTCGCCGTCGACCCCGGCGGCGCCCCGCGCTATGTACGGACGTGTCTGCCGCGCCGTACCGCCTTTGTGCGTTCCACCTCCTCCAAGCGTTCCGAGGGGCAGATCCTCGCCGCCAATGTCGACCACGCCGTCGTCGCCGTGTCCCTCGCCGTGGAACTGGACCTCGGCCGTATCGAACGCTTCCTCGCCCTCGCCTGGGAGTCCGGAGCGCAGCCCGTCGTGGTGCTCACCAAGGCCGATCTGGTGCCGGACGCGATGACGCTCTCGTATCTCGTCAAGGACATCGAGCAGGCAGCGCCCGCGGTGTCCGTGCTGCCGGTCAGCGCCCGGCTGGGCGAGGGGCTCGACGTACTCGCGGCCGTCCTCTCCGGCGGTACGACCGTGCTGCTCGGACAGTCCGGCGCGGGCAAGTCCACCCTCGCCAACGCGCTGCTCGGCGAGGACATCATGACGGTGGGGGCCACCAGGGACACCGACGACAAGGGCCGCCACACCACCACCACCCGCAATCTGCTCGTCCTGCCGGGCGGGGGAGTCGTCATCGACACCCCCGGACTGCGCGGGGTGGGACTCTGGGACGCCGGGGACGGGGTGGGGCAGGCCTTCGCCGAGATCGAGGAACTCGCCGCCCAGTGCCGCTTCCCCGACTGCGCGCACGAGACGGAGCCCGGCTGCGCGGTGCGTGCGGCGCTCGACTCCGGGGAACTGCCGCAGCGGCGCCTGGACAGCTACCGCAAGCTGCTCCGCGAGAACGAGTGGATCCTCGCGAGGACGGACGCACGGCTGCGGTCCGAACTGCGCCGCGAGTGGAAGCGGAGGGGCGCCGAGGGGAAGGCGGCCATGGAGGCCAAGCGGGGACGGTGGCACTGACGGGCGCTGCGGCGCGGACCGTAGCAGGGTGTCCCGAATCGCCTGGTCACTCGAATGTGTGACGGGGTGTTATCCCGTCGACGTGTCCCGGGAAGACATGGAGCGCTTTCCGGCTCCGTGCCCGGGGCCGTCGGCGCGAAAGGGCGAGCCCATATGAACCACCTGCCCGAGATCACCGCAACCCGGCGCCGCTGCCTGTCCGTTGTCGTGTTCACCGCCCTGTCGACCGCCGCCGTCTTCCCGAGCGCCGTGGGCCGGGCGGAGACGGCACCTCGGTGGACCGGCACCTGGGAGGCCGCGCCGTCCGGCACCGCCCCCGCGCTGCCCGGCACCTCGATCCGCAATGTGGTGCACATCGGCGTCGGCGGCAGTGACGCCCGGATCCGCCTGTCCAACCGGCTGGGCACCGCCCCGCTCCGCCTCGACGCCGTCACCGTCGCCGTCGCCCTCCGGCGGGGCGGGTCGGCCGCCGGAGCCGGGGCGGTGCCGGGGTCCCTGCACACCGCCACCTTCGACGGCGCCCGCTCGGTGACCGTCCCGCCCGGCCAGGACCGGGTCACCGACGCCGTCCGGCTGACCGTGCCGGCGGACGCCGACCTCCTCGTCACCGTGCACACCCCGGCCGACTGCGGACCGGCGACCTACCACCGCACCTCCCTCCAGCCCGCCTTCCTCGCCCGGGGCGGCAACCACGCGGCCGACACCCCGGCCGCCGCCTACACCCACCGGGTCTCCCACTGGTACTACGTGACCGGTGTCGACGTCCTGCGCCGTACCGCCCCCGACAGCGTCGTCGCGCTCGGCGACTCCCTCACCGACGGCACCGGATCCTCGTACGGCACCGACCACCGCTGGCCCGACCTGCTCTCCCGGCGAGTGCGCGAACTGCCCGCCGAGCGACGCCCCGGGATCCTGAACGCCGGGATCTCCGGGAACCGCCTGCTGCGCGACGGAGTCGGCCCGAGCGCCCTGAAACGCCTCGACGCGGACGTGTTCTCCCGCACCGGGGTGCGGACACTGATCGTCTTCGAGGGCGTCAACGACCTCAAGGGCACTCCGCCCCAGACCGATCCGGGCGCCTTCGTCCGCGCGTACCGCCGGATCGTGAAGGAGGCCCACGCCCACGGCATCCGTGTCATCGGCGCGACCCTCACCCCTTTCGGCGGCCACAGCGCCTGGACCCCGGCCCGCGAGGGACTGCGGCACGCGGTCAACGCCCAGATCCGCAGCGGGGTGTTCGACGCCGTCGCGGACTTCGACGCGGCCGTCCGCGACCCCGGACGCCCCGACCGCATCCGGCCGGTCTACGACTCGGGGGACCACCTCCATCTCGACGACGCGGGCATGGCGGCGCTGGCCGCGGCCGTCGACCTGACGGGATCCGGCGGCTGACCACGTCTCCGGTGAACGGGCCGTCCGTCAGTTGCGGGCCACCCAGCCGCGTTCGTAGGCCTGCCAGCCGAGTTGGAGCCGGGTCGTGACCCCGGTCAGCTCCATCAGCCGCTTCACCCGCCGCTGTACGGTGCGCAGCCCCAGGTCGAGCTGTTTGGCGACACTGGCGTCGGTCAGCCCCGCGAGCAGCAGTGACAGCACCTCCAGGTCGGTGCCGTCGGGGCCGTCCGGCGCCTGTTCGGTCGCGCCCGACGCACCGAGCCGCAGCGGCAGCGCGTCCCGCCACACCGACTCGAACAGGCCCGACAGCAGTTCCAGCAGCCCGCTGGCGTGCACCACCAGCGCGGCGGGCTCCGCACTGTGCGCGGTGAGCGGAACCATGGCCAGCGCCCGGTCCGCGACCACCAGTTTGGTCGGCACCCTATCGGCGACCCGCACCTGTTCGTCCCGGCTCAGCGCGGCTGCCAGCTCGGTGACGCCCTCGGGCCGGTCGAGCACCGCGCGCTCGACGACCACCCGGTAGCGGACACCGCGTCCGGCGGCCTGCGCCTCCGCGTCGTTCTCCGTCCCGGTCACGGCCACCGGGGTCCCGGTGACCAGGGCGCACACCTCCTCCGTGGCGCCCAGCTGGAGCTGGAGAAAGCGCTGGGTGACCGCGGCCGCGCCGATCACCACCTCGACCAGGTCGTGCACCGCGGGCTCGGAGGCCGCCGCCCGGTACTCCTCGGCCAGCAGCGCGGCCGCCAACTCGGCCTTCTCCAGCTCGTGCCGCTGCTGGGTGAGCAGCGCCCCCAGCGCCACCCCCGGCGGTGCGGCCACCCAGCGGCCGGGCCGCGCCGACGACTGGGCGGCGAGGCCGTGCCGCTCCAGTCGCCGCAGCACACGCTCGGTGTCGCGCTCGCCGAGTATCAGCCGCCGCGCCAGATCGGGCACATCTGCGGCGCCCACCGACACCAGTGCCCGGTACGCGGACTCGTGTCTCTCGTCCAGCCCTATCGCTGCCAGCATCAGCCGTCGTCCCCTCCCCTGAGACAAGACCCGCGGTGTCGCGCGTGGCGGGAAACAGCCACGGCGCAAACCCGCCTCGGAACATCATCGCCGCAGCCCCCGTGCGTCTGCCAAGGTGGCGCCGTCGAAGGTGTTCGCCGCTCGAACCGCCGTCCACGCCCTGTCCGTACCGCCCTGTGGGGTCTGTTCGGCCTGCGCGGACGCGGACCGAGGGAGCCGTGGGGCCTCGAAGACGTGACGGGAGACCGGAGGCGTGCCGGACCCGTCACCCCGGTGCCGTCGGGCGGTTCCCCCGTGGGGGGTGGAATCGTCCGGCGGCCCGACCTGCCCGTCCGGCGCCGGAATCCGCGGTATTGCGGGGCACCCGGCACCCCGTCAGGTCCTGCCGAAGAGAACCGTTTTCCCGATGACCCGTTTCCGGGGGCCGCGCTCGGTGGACACTTGGGGACATGAGTCAGCAGGGGGAGAAACCCGACGGCTACGAGGACGACTGGTGGGGGCAGTTGTACGACGACTCCCCCGGGGACGCGGGACCGGCCCCCGGGGCCGACAGCCTGGACGACCGCTTCGCCTCCGCGGCGGACACCGTCGGCGGGGAGATCCCGCCGTCCGGGCCGCCGGAGGAGGGGCGGGGGAGTGAACCGGGTCCGCAGCCTCAGGGGCGACCGGCGGACGGTTCCGGCCACTTCGCCGCTTCCGCGCCGGGCATTGCTCCGCCCGGCCCCGGAGAGCCCTGGCAGCCGGCCCCGCGGTCCGGCTCCGACCCGCATTCCGGCTCCGGCCCGCATTCCGGCTCCGGCCCGCATTCCGGCTTCGCCGGGCGGTCAGACTCCGGCCCGCATTCCGGCTTCGCCGGGCGGTCAGACTCCGACCCGCGTTCCGGCTCCGGCCCGCGCTCAGGCTTCGCCCCGCGTTCCGGCTCCGATCCGCGTTCCGGTTCAGCCTCGCGTTCCGGCCCGGCCCCGCGCTCGGACTCCGCCCCGGGTTCTGGCCCCGCCCCGGGGTCCGGTTCAGTCCCGCGTTCCGGCCCGGCCCCGCGATCGGACTCCGCCCCGCGTTCCGGCCCTGCCCCGTGGGATCCGCCGTCCAGGCAGCCGCGGGGTCCGGTGACCTTCCCGTCCGGCCCTGAGCCGTCGGGCTTCGGCACGGAGGCCCGGCCGGGCGAGGGCTCTACGGAACCACCGCCTGCGGCACCTCCGCCCATGGGCCGTGCTTCGGCCGACGTGGAGCCCGGGCGTCCTCCGGCGGCCGAGCCGGCTCCGGGGCGCCCTCCGGAGGATGTGCCGTCGGGGCGTACTGCGGCCGATGTGCCGCCGGGCAGTCCTTCGGCCGATGTCCCGACGGCTCGCCCTCCCGCGGATGCACCGCCGCCTCCGGACCATCCGCCGACCCTTGCGCAGCAGCAGCCTCCGGGTGCTCTCTCGCGGGATGTTCTGCCGCCGCCCGACCGCTCCCCGTCGGATGTGCCCCCGTTGGATGTGCCTCTGTCGGCCGTGGATCCCCGTGCGGCCGCGCCCGCAGCACCCGAGCGCTCGTCCCCGGATCGCGCCCAGCCGGGGCCGCCCCCGCCGGTCGTAGACCCCCGTTCGCCCGCACCCCAGCTCCCCACCCGTCCCTTCCAGGACCCACCCCCGCCGACCGGGGCGCCCCGGACTGCCGTACAGCCGTCCCCTGTCCACCCCCTCCCCGACGCACCGCCGCCTCCTGCCCATCCCCCCGCCTTCCCCACCGGATCCACCCCGGACCCCGCCGAGGTCGCTCCCACCGCACCAGTCCCCGACCTCACCGAGGTCGCCCCAGCCCCCGTCGAAGCCGCCCCGAACCGACAGGCCCCGGCCCCCACCGCACCCACCCCCACCGAGGCTCCCCTGGACCCCATCGAAGCCGTCCCGAACGGACAGCTCCCGCCCCTCGCCGTAGCCGCCCCGCCCCTCACCGACCCGCTCCCCGCCGCAGCCGCCCCACCCTCCACCGACCCGCTCCCCGCCGTACCCGCTCCACCCTCCACCGACCCGGCCCTCACCGACCCGCCCCTCACCGACTACGTGGGCTCAGGGCCGCCCACCTACGATGCCGAGCCCAGTGCTCTGCCGCTCGCTGATCCGGACGGGCTCGATGAACTGGTTCCGGACACCGTGCTGGACGGGGCGCGCATCGGGGCCGGTACGCTGCGGGCCGCCTCCGTGCGCGGCGACTCCGCGCGGTTCCGGGGCGAGCCGCGCCGGGACTGCCTGCTCACCGCCCGTTTCGGCACCGGGGAGCAGGCCCTCGTCCTGGTCGCCATGGCGACCGGCGCGCGGGGCACTCCGGGGGCGCACCGCGCCGCCGCCCAGGTGTGCCACTGGATTGGACGCGCCGTCGGGCGCAGCCATCTCCGGCTCGTCGAGGACATCCGTGCCGCCCGCCGCGGCGAGCTGAAGTCGGGCCTGCACCGGCTCACCGACCGGGGCTTCGGCAGGCTCCGGGCGAGCGCCGAGGAACTCGGGGCCGACCCGGAGGAGTACACCGCCGACCTGCGCTGTCTGCTGCTGCCCGGGGACCCGTCCTGCCGGACCCGGGTGTTTTTCGGGGTGGGGGAGGGCGGACTGTTCCGGCTGCGGGACGGGGAGTGGCAGGACATCGAGCCCCGGTTCGCCGGGACGGCGGGCGAGGCGGTGGCCGGTTTCGGTTCGCCGCCGTCGGAGACACCCGAGGGCGACCGCGTCACCCTGGACCTCGGTGTCACGACGCCGCCGGACCTCCCGGACCCCGCCGAGCCGCCCCGGGACCCCTTCCGTTTCCGGGCCTCCGTCGCCCGCCCGGGTGACACCCTGCTGCTGTGCACCAGCGGCCTGGCCGACCCCCTGCGCGGCGAACCGCAGCTCGCCGAGCATCTGACGCTCCGCTGGTCGAGGGGCGGGCCGCCGGGGCTGGACGCGTTCCTCGCGGACACCCGGGTGAGGGTCAAGGGGTATGCGGACGACCGTACGGCGGCCGCCGTTTGGGAGGCGTGATCGCGGTCACTGTGGATTGATGGACCCCAGGAGACGGAAGGGGTGCATGGATCCATGGCCAAGCAGAACGTCGCCGACCAGTTCGTCGACATCCTCGCCCGCGCGGGAGTCAAACGTCTGTACGGAGTGGTCGGCGACAGCCTCAACCCGATCGTGGACGCCGTACGCCGCAACTCCGCACTCGACTGGGTGCATGTCCGGCACGAGGAGACCGCGGCCTTCGCGGCGGGCGCCGAGGCGCAGATCACCGGGAAGCTGACCGCCTGCGCGGGCTCCTGCGGCCCTGGCAACCTGCATCTGATCAACGGCCTCTACGACGCCCATCGCTCCATGGCGCCGGTGCTCGCCCTCGCCTCCCACATCCCCTCCAGTGAGATCGGCCTCGGCTACTTCCAGGAGACGCACCCCGACCGGCTGTTCAGCGAGTGCAGCCACTACAGCGAGCTGATCTCCAACCCGAAGCAGATGCCCCGGCTGCTCCAGACGGCGATCCAGAACGCGATCGGCCGCGGTGGTGTCAGCGTGGTCGCGCTCCCCGGTGACATCGCCGACGAGCCCGCGCCCGACAAGTCCGCCGAGACCGCCCTCGTCACCTCCCGGCCCACCGTCCGCCCCGGCGACGCCGAGATCGACCGGCTGGTGGCGATGATCGACGAGGCGGACCGGGTCACCCTCTTCTGTGGCAGCGGCACCCGGGGTGCGCACGCCGAGGTCATGGAGTTCGCCGAGACGATCAAGTCCCCGGTGGGGCACGCCCTGCGCGGCAAGGAATGGATCCAGTACGACAATCCGTACGACGTCGGAATGAGCGGGCTGCTCGGCTACGGCGCCGCCTACGAGGCCACCCACGAGTGCGATCTGCTGCTTCTGCTGGGCACGGACTTCCCGTACAACGCCTTTCTGCCGGACGATGTGAAGATCGCCCAGATCGATGTGCGGCCGGAGAACCTGGGCCGCCGCTCCAAGCTGGACCTCGCGGTCTGGGGCGATGTCAAGGAGACGCTGCGGTGTCTCACCCTGCGGGTGCGGGCCAAGCAGGACCGGCGCTTCCTGGACAAGATGCTGAAGAAGCACGCGGACGCGCTCGAAGGCGTGGTGAAGGCCTACACCCGCAAGGTGGACAAGCATGTGCCGATCCACCCCGAGTATGTGGCCTCCGTGCTGGACGAGGTCGCCGACGAGGACGCGATTTTCACGGTCGACACCGGGATGTGCAATGTCTGGGCCGCCCGCTACATCTCCCCGAACGGCCGCCGCCGCATCATCGGCTCCTTCTCCCACGGCTCCATGGCGAACGCGTTGCCGATGGCGATCGGGGCGCAGTTCACCGACCGCGGGCGGCAGGTCGTGTCGATGTCAGGGGACGGCGGTTTCTCCATGCTGATGGGCGACTTCCTGACGCTGGTGCAGTACGACCTGCCGGTGAAGGTGGTGCTGTTCAACAACTCCTCGCTGGGCATGGTGGAGTTGGAGATGATGGTGGCGGGACTCCCGGCGTACGGGACCGGTGCCAAGAACCCGGACTTCGCGGCCGTGGCGGAGGCCTGCGGGGCGTACGGCGTCCGGGTCGAGAAGCCCAAGCAGCTCGCGGGCGCGCTCAAGGACGCCTTCCGGCACAAGGGGCCCGCGCTGGTGGACATCGTCACCGACCCCAACGCGCTGTCGATCCCGCCCAGGATCAGCCGGGAGATGGTGACCGGCTTCGCGCTCTCCGCCTCCAAGGTCGTCCTGGACGGCGGAGTCGGCCGCATGCTCCAGATGGCCCGCTCCAACCTGCGCAACGTGCCCCGCCCCTGACGGCCCCTCAACGCAACCCCGCAACAGAGCCTCACAACAGAACCCCGCGACACAATCCCACGGGCGGTGGTCGTCCGGGAAAGTCCCATCTGGTGCTGTACGCACGTCAGTTGACGATTCGACAGGACTGGCGACTGCCGGATGGGGCATGGATCCCCCTGACGGGTTCGGGTAGGAGGGGTACCGACAACCACGTACGGGCGGGGGCCATGAAGAGGCGAGTGCGAGGAGGCGGTCCCGCGACCATCGGGGCCTTCTCGGCGAAGAAGACGGCGGAAGCGGCCGAGGGCGCGAGGGGACGCGCAGCGGACCCCCAGCTGAGCCGCAGGCTGGGACGGGCGGACTTACGGGCGGTGCCCGAGGCACGCAGGGCACTGCGGGAACTGCTGAGGCACTGGGGGAAGCCGGAACAGTCCGAGATAGCCGAACTGCTCACCAGCGAACTGGTCACCAACGCTCTGGTCCACACCGACCGCGACGCGGTCCTGACGGCGACCGTCTCCTCCCGTGGACTCCATGTGGAGGTACGGGACTTCGTCCGGCGCCGACCGCATCTGCGGATGCCGACCACCGACGACGGCACACACGGCAGGGGCCTGGTCCTGGTGCAGTCCCTGGCCGACGCGTGGGGGGTCCGGGCGCACGGGGTGGGCAAGGCGGTCTGGTTCGACCTTGAGGCGGAGGCGGCCTGACCACCCGAGACGGAAGGGGGCGCGGCATGCGCCGCGCCCCCTTCCTACGACGACCGATGACGACCGATGGCGGCCCGGCGCCGGCCAGGTCCGGTCTTCTCAGCCGAACTGCTGTTCAAGGTCCTTGAGTTTGCGCTCCAGGGAGTCCAGCCGCGGCAGGGCCATGGTGTCGTCCTCCGCGGTGAGGTCGACCCGGATCGGGTCGGCGGAGGAGTTCCGGACGGGCTGGAGCGAGGGGCGGTTCGACGAGGGCAGTTCCCCCGCCGCCGTGGCGGCCTCCGCGGGGACCGGCGCGTCGGCGCGCTCCACGGTGGGCATGTCCACCTGGCGTCCGCCGTTGCCGCCGCTCAGCGCGCGGTGGCCCCGGCTGAGGGCCTTCAACTGGGCGCGCTCCATGCGCTGCTGCTCGCGGCGGCGCGTCCGGTCCTGCTCCTTCTGGCGGCGGTCCTCGCGGACCTCCTCGACGGCCTCGTCCAGGCTGCGCACGCCCTCCAGCAGCATCAGCGACCAGGCGCGGTACGTCTCGCGCGGGGCCCGCATCCAGCGGACGATACGGATCTGCGGCAGCGGACGCGGCACGAGGCCCTGCTCACGCAGCGCGGCCCGGCGGGTCTGCTTCAGCGCGCGGTCGAAGAGCACCGCGGCCGACAGGGACATGCCCGCGAAGAACTGCGGCGCGCCCGCGTGGTCGACGCCGCGCGGGGCGTGCACCCAGTTGAACCAGGCGGAAGCGGCCGCGAACGTCCACACCAGGATCCGGGAGCCGAGGGCGGCGTCACCGTGGCTGGCCTCGCGCACCGCGAGCACGGAGCAGAACATGGCCGCGCCGTCCAGGCCGAAGGGGACCAGGTACTCCCAGCCGCCCGTGAGGCCCAGGTTCTGCTGGCCGAAGCCGACCAGGCCGTGGAAGGAGAGCGCCGCGGCGACGGCGGCGCAGCAGAAGAGCAGTACATAGGACGCCGAGGCGTAGATGGTCTCCTTGCGCCTGCGGCGCTCCTCGGCACGCTCCCACGAGTCGTCCGCGCTCGCTTTCTCCCCGGAGGAGCGCTTTCCGCGCGCGAGCACCGCCACCGCCGCCACTGCGCCCAGGAGCAGCACGGCGCCGGGAAGCAGCCAGTTCAGCGATATGTCGGTCAGTCTCATCTGGGGTCCCTTGCATTGGGATAGGGCGTAACGCCCGCCATAGTGGCCCAATTCCACCGGCCCTCAGGGGGTTTCGGGGCAAGAGGCCGCCAAGGAAGTGCAAGGGGATGCCCTGGGCGACGTTCTGCTCGAACTGCCGCGTGAGGGGCGGGAGTTGAGTGCGAATAAGACTACCCGGACGGGCGGTTCCGCGAAAAGTTACTGAGGCGGGTGGGGGCGGTGTGATACACCTGCCGTCCGAGTGGGGTCTCGTTCGAGTGGATCTTACGGCACGTCACACAGCCTCCGGTCCGCCGGCCCCCGGCGGACCGCACGCCGAAGACGCCTCAACTCGCGGCGAGCGCGGTCTGCTTGGCCGCCCTGACCGGGTCGCAGGAGCGCGGGCAGGTGGCGCACATGTCCTCGGGGCGCAGGGTGTAGAAGAGGCAGCAGCTCACCCGGTCCCGGGTCGCGCGCGGCTCGCCGTCCGGACCGGCCAGCTTGCGGAACCCGGCCGAACCGGCGTACGGCTTGGTGGCGCCCGGCAGCAGCAGCTCCAGCTCGCGCAGGGCCCGCCGCTCCTCGCCGAGCAGCCTGGCGACGTACCAGAGGCCCTCGACCAGTTCGTCCGTCGCCATTCCCCACAGGGCCCGCCCGCGCCGTCGCATCCGCGGGCCGAAGGCGGCCAGTAGTGGCTCCAGGTGCTCGGCCACGGCCTCCCGCACCTCGGCCCGCAGTGCCTCCTCGTCCGCCACCACCCGGGCCCCGGGCAGCGCGGCGGCGGGGTCGTCCGGCAGGCAGGCGAAGGTGCCGGTGCGCACGGCCATGCGGCCCGTACCGCGGTGCAGGGCGACCTGTTCCACGGACAGCCGGGGCACCCGGCGCAGCAGGAACCACGGGAGGGAGATCAGCAGACAGGCCGGCCATGCGTAGCGGTGCAGTCCGAAGCTCGCCACGACGTCCGGCCGGGCCCGCTGCCCGTAGTCGCGGAGCACCTGGGCCTCGTCCCAGGCCAGGAACGCGTCGAGAGCGGCCTCGTCCTGCGCCAGGCGGGCGGCCGGAAGCCAGCCGTCGCCCTCGGGGGTCGCCTCGTCCGGACCCGGCTCCCCGATGGTCAGCGCCGGATACGCCTCGCCGAGCCGGGCGTACGCCGCCGAGAGCGGGGACGGGTGCAGGACGGAGAGGGAGGGCATGGGGGGACCGCCGTTTCACGAGCTGTCGTAGGCAAGCCTTACCTTACCTAACGTATCGAAGATGAAAGGCGGGGGAACCGGAGCGTAAGGTGCCCAAGGTGTTTTACGAGCGGTAAACAGCCCCAGCGGGACGTGCTCGGCCCCGCAGCACCGTCAGGACCCCAGGAGGAGCCCGTGGAGCAGGCCCGTTCGCGCCGCGCGGAGGGCTCCGCCGGGGAGCGCACCGCGGACGCCCGGCCCGGGGCGGTGCGGCCCGATGCGGCGGACGGGGTCCGCGAGCGGGGCGCCCCCGAGCCCGCCACCCGCGGTGAGCACACCCACGGCGAGCCCGCCGTCCCGCGCCCCCGCCTGCCGAAACGGCCTTCCTGCGGCGACGGAGGCGCCCTCGGCGGCGAGCACCCTGGGGGCGGGCAAGCCGCAGCGGCCGATGGGCGGGCGGTGGCGGCCGCCGGGGGAGCCATGACGGCCGCCGGGCAAGCCGTGGCGGCCAACGCGGGAGTGGCGGCGGCCAACGGGGGAGTGGTGGCGGCCTACGCGGGGCCGACGGTCCGCGGAGAGTGGCCCGGGGTGGGCCCGGAGGGGGCCGGGTGCGGGACGCCGTCCGGGGAGGGCGGGCGCCCTGCCGTGCAGCGGGCCACCGTCCGCCGCCAGATCCTGGACGCCCTGCGCACCGCGCTGGTCGCGGGAGAGCTGGCCCCCGGGGAGGTCTACTCGGCACCCGTGCTCGCCGAGCGCTTCGGGGTGTCCGCGACCCCCGTGCGCGAGGCGATGCAGCAGCTCGCGCTGGAGGGGGCGGTCGAGGTCGTCCCCAACCGCGGCTTCCGGGTCGCCGTCCGCGGCGCCCGCGAACTGGCCGAACTCGCCGAGATCCGGGAGCTGATCGAGGTCCCGGTGATGCTGCGGCTCGCCCGTACCGTGCCCGCCGAGCGCTGGGCGGAGCTGCGGCCGCTGGCGGAGGCGACCGCCCGGGCCGCGACCTCCGGGTGCCGGGCCTCCTACGCGGAGTGCGACCGCGCCTTCCACCGTGCGGTGCTCGCCCTGGCGGGCAACGAGCAGCTGGTGCGGATCGCGGAGGACCTGCACCGCCGGGCGCAGTGGCCGCTCCTCGGCGCCCCCGGTACCCGCGGTCACGCGGACCTGATCGCGGACGCCGCCGAACACACGGCCCTGCTCGACGCCCTGGTCGCCCGGGACCTGACGGTGGTGCAGTCCCTGGTGCGCGAACACTTCACCGGCGCGGCCTGAACCGAACACACCGATCGCCCCTCCGCCTGCACCCGCGCCCAGCGCCCGGCGCCCCTGCACCCGCGCCTGCGCCTGCGCCCAGCGCCCCTACGACGCAGCCGGTCCGGCCACCGGTCCCGGCGCCGGTCTCACCGACGCCAGCTGCCGTGCCAGCCACGTCGGTACGCCGCCCAGGAGGCGGAACAGGCGGCCCGCCTCCGCGCGCAGCCGGGAGGCGTCCGGTTCGGCCTCCGTGTCCGCGAGGGACGCCAGCGCGGGGGCCGTACCCACCAGATAGCCCAGTTCCTCACGGATCCGCAGCGACTCCGCGAAGCCGTGCCGGGCCTCCGCCAACTCGCCGTCCCGCAGGGCGAGTCCCGCCAGATGGCGCCAGGTGAAGGAGAGCAGCAGCGGGTCGCCGTGCGCGGTGGCGCCCGCGTGGGCGCGGCGGTAGGCGGCGCGGGCGGCCTGCGGGGAGCGGGCGAGGTTCTCGGCGAGGAGCCCGCGCCGGAAGTCCAGCAGGGCCCGCCCCGGGGCGCCCGGCGGAATCAGCGCCGCGGCCCGGCCGAGGGCGGCCCGTGCCTCGTCCGCCCGGTCCCGTACCCCGTGCAGCGTGGCCGCGTAGGCCAGTTGGCCGCGTTCACAGGCGGCCGCGCCCCGCTCCTCGTCGCTGTGGGCCCGCGCCTCGGCCGTCCGCAGCGCGTCCTCGGCCTCCTCCCAGCCGCGCTCCGTGTACAGGCACCGCTCGACGAACAGCGAGGCCCGTTGGAGCGACGCCCCGGCCGTCTCCGGTGGCAGCAGGGCTGCCGCGTCGGCCCAGCAGGCGCGGGAGCGCAGCCGCCACACCGCGGTCTGGAGCGGATCGTCATCTGCGGTCGTTCCGGAACCGGACATGGCGGTATGCGCCACGTTGCCCTCCCCGAGCACGCCATTGGGCTGTTGAGTGGTGGCGGCATTCCAGCACCAATCGCGGCACCGGGCCAAGGGGGTGGGTGAAGGAATTCACAAAGTCGTGTGACGCCTGGGGCGGGTGGTGCCACCGGTGCCCGAGGGCCATGACCTCAGCTCATCCGCAACGCCAGGAAGAAGTCGAGCTTGTCCTCCAGGCGTGACAGATCACGTCCCGTCAACTGCTCGATACGCCCCACCCGGTACCGCAGCGTGTTGACATGCAGGTGCAGCCGGGCCGCGCAGCGGGTCCAGGAGCCGTCGCACTCCAGGAACGCCTCCAGGGTCGGGATCAGCTCGGCGCGGTGCCGCCGGTCGTAATCGCGCAGCGGGTCGAGGAGGCGGGCCGTGAAGGCACGGCGGACGTCGTCCGGGACGAACGGCAGCAGCAGGACGTGCGAGGCCAGCTCGTGGTGGCCGGCGGCGCAGACCCGGCCGGGGCGGGCGGCGGCCACCCGGCGGGCGTGCCGTGCCTCCTCCAGCGCCCCGCGCAGCCCCTCGGCCGAGTGCACCGCGGCGCTGACGCCCAGGGTGAGCCGCCCGTCGTCGTCAAGGCCCGCGGACAGCGGGCCCCGTACGGCCTCCAGCAGGGCGTCGGCGAGGATGCCCGGCTCGGCGGCGTCGGGCTCCCCGGCGACCGCCGGGAGCGGGACCAGGGCGATCGCCTCGTCGTCCGAGTGGGCGACCGCGATCCGGTCGGAGGGCTCGGGACCGGCGGACCGCGGGTCGACGAGGATCTCCTCCAGCAGCGACTGGGCGACCGGGCCGCCCGCGATGTCCTCGCCCGCCGCGCCGTCCCACTCGACGCGCGCCACGACCACCTGCCAGAGCGGGGCGGCGCCCAGCCCGGGCAGCAGCACGGGCGCGGCGACCCGCAGCCGGGCCGCGATCTCGGCGGGCGCGGCACCCGTCTGCACTAGTTCCAGGACCTCCTGGGCGAGCCGCCGCCGCACCGTACGGGCCGCGTCCCGCCGGTCCCGCTCCACCGCGATCAGCTGGGTGACGCCCTGGAGCAGGTCCAGCCGCTCGGCGGGCCAGTCCCCGGCGTCCGCCTCGACCGCGAGCACCCAGTCCGACAGCACCGTCTCGCGTACGTCCCGGGCGCCGCCGCCCGGCCGTCCGCCGCTGCCGTGCACCGGGAAGAGCGAGTAGGTGTCCGCCCCCACCGTCGTCCGGTACGGCCCCCGCCGTCCGGTGCGTGCCGCCGCGAGCTGCTCGGCCGCCAGCGCGGCGCACACGTCGGAGCCGGGGCCCGGCACCGGGCCCGCGATCGGCCGCCCGGTGGGGGAGAGCACCCAGGCGCGCAGGTCCAGGTCGGAGCCGAGCAGATCCAGGACGACGTCCGGGCCGCCGCCCGCCGGTCCCGAGGTCATCATCCGGCGGTGCCGGTCCACCACGGCCGCGAGGTCCCCGGCGCGCTCGCCGGACACCTGGCGCACCACATGCTCGGTGATGGTGGCGAAGGCCACGGACTCGTGCACGGCGAACAGCGGCAGCCGGTACCGGGCGCAGGCCTCCAGCAGATCGTCCGGGACGTCGCCCAGCTCCGCCTCGCCCACGGCGAGCGCGGCGACGTCCGCGCCGGCCAGGACCCGGACGAAGGGTTCGGCGTCCGACCCGTCGTGCCGCCACGCCAGGCCGGTGAGGACCAGTTCGCCGCCGGACAGATAGCGGCTCGGGTCCTTGAGGTCCGTCGTCATCACACCCCGCACGGTGCGGTCCAGCTTGTCCTCGCCGCCGAGCAGCCGCAGCCCCAGGGCGTCGGTGTTCAGCAGTGCGCGCAGGCGCATGTCTCGTCGCCGCCGTTCTTGTCCAGAAATCCATGTTCGGTCAGGGTGAGGGCCCGGCAGGCGGGTCCTCGCTCCGGGAGGAGGTCCTCCCGTCCGGAGCGCGCGCCCACGGTGTGCCGAGGGGGTGTTCTCGGCCTCCGAGAGCAGTCCGGGACGATGCCCCGGGGTGTGGAGGCCGCTCGCGTCCCCCTCCGGAAGGGTGCTGTGTTTCCGGAGGAAAGCGGAGAGGTTACCGAGGGCCTCCGTTCATATGAATCTACAAGATGGCGGCCGTGGCCAGCCAACTCCTTCATGGTTTCGGTGACTGATGGCGATGGCGTACACGGCGGTGTACTGGGCCCACCCCTTGTGGAACAGGACCTTGAACGAGCCGCGACCGCCGCACCCGATCTGGCTCGATTACCATGCCTCACGAGACGGAGAAGAGAGCCGTTCAATGGACTTCCTTCGCCCCGCAACCTGGGAGGAAGCGCTCGCCGTCAAGGCGGAGCACCCTTCCGCCGTGCCGATCGCGGGCGGCACCGATGTGATGGTCGAGATCAACTTCGACCACCGTCGCCCCTCCTGCCTGATGGACCTGAACCGCATCGGGGAACTCCAGGAGTGGGAGACCGACGGTGGCAGCGTGCGGCTCGGCGCCTCGGTCCCGTACGCGAGGATCATGGAGCAGCTGCGGACCGAGCTGCCGGGACTGGCCCTCGCCTCCCACACCGTCGCCTCCCCGCAGATCCGCAACCGCGGCGGCGTCGGCGGCAACCTCGGCACCGCCTCCCCGGCCGGTGACGCCCACCCCGCCCTGCTCGCGGCCGGAGCCGAGGTCGAGGCGGAGTCCGTGCGCGGCACCCGGCTGATCCCGATCGACGACTTCTACACCGGGGTGAAGCGCAACGCGCTCGCCCCGGACGAGCTGATCAGGGCGGTCCGGGTGAAGAAGGCCGACGGCCCGCAGCAGTACGCCAAGGTCGGCACCCGCAACGCGATGGTGATTGCGGTGTGCGCCTTCGGTCTCGCCCTGCACCCGGAGACCCGCACGGTCCGCACCGGCATCGGCTCGGCCGCCCCGACCCCGGTCCGGGCCAGGGCCGCGGAGGACTTCCTGAACGCCGTACTGGAGGAGGGCGGCTGCTGGGACAGCGGCGGGCCCGTCCCCCCGTCGGCCGCGCGGCAGTTCGCCGAGCTGTGCGCCGCCGCCTGCAACCCGATCGACGACGTCCGGGGCACCGCGGGCTACCGCCGCCACGCCATCGGCGTCCTCGCCCGCCGCACCCTGGCCTGGACCTGGGAGTCGTACCGCGGCACCGCCCGCACCGCGAAAGGAGCCGCGTGATGCGTGTCCGCTTCACCGTCAACGGACGGCCGCAGGAGGCCGACGACGTGTGGGAGGGCGAGAGCCTGCTGTACGTGCTGCGCGAGCGGCTCGGCCTGCCCGGCTCCAAGAACGCCTGCGAACAGGGCGAGTGCGGCTCCTGCACGGTCCGCCTCGACGGGGTGCCGGTGTGCTCCTGCCTGGTGGCCGCGGGACAGGCCGAGGGCCGCGAGGTGGTGACCGTGGAGGGCCTGGCTGAGTACGCCGCCGAGCGCTCCTGCGGCACCGGCGGCCGGGGCACCTCCCTCGACGAGGCCAGGCGCTGGGACGCCAAGGGCTCCGGCCCGGGCGGCGGCCAGGGCGCCGAACTCTCCCCGGTCCAGCAGGCGTTCATCGACGCGGGCGCCGTCCAGTGCGGCTTCTGCACCCCGGGGCTGCTGGTCGCCGCCGACGAGATGCTGGAGCGCAGCCCCAACCCCACCGACGCGGACATCCGCGAGGCGCTCTCCGGGAACCTGTGCCGCTGCACCGGCTACGAGAAGATCATGGACGCGGTCCGCCTGGCGGCCGCCCGTCAGTCCGAGGGGGTCTGAGCATGCCCAACGGCGCTCCCACCAAGATCACCCAGGGCTCGGGCACCAGGGGCGGCATCGGCGAGTCCACGCTCCGCCCGGACGGCACCCTCAAGGTCACCGGCGCCTTCGCCTACTCCTCCGACATGTGGCACGAGGACATGCTCTGGGGCCAGATCCTGCGCTCCACGGTCGCCCACGCCGAGATCGTCTCCATCGACACCGCCGAGGCCCTCGCCACTCCTGGCGTGTACGCGGTCATGACCTACGACGACCTGCCGACCGAGGTGCGGCACTACGGACTGGAGATCCAGGACACCCCCGTCCTGGCCCACGGCCGGGTGCGCCACCACGGGGAGCCCGTCGCCATCGTCGCCGCCGACCACCCGGAGACCGCGCGCCGCGCCGCCGCCAGGATCCGGGTCGAGTACCGGGAGCTGCCCGTCATCACCGACGAGGCCTCCGCCACCGCCCCGGACGCGGTCCTGCTGCACGAGAACCGCGACGACCATCACGCGGCCCATGTCCCGCACCCGAACATCGTCCACCGCCAGCCCGTCGTCCGCGGCGATGTGACCGCGGCCCGGCGGCGGGCCGATGTGATCGTCGAGGGCGACTACGTCTTCGGCATGCAGGACCAGGCGTTCCTCGGCCCCGAGTCCGGGCTCGCCGTCCCCGCGGAGGACGGCGGCGTCGACCTCTACATCGCCACCCAGTGGCTGCACGCCGACCTCCGCCAGATCGCGCCCGTCCTGGGCCTGCCCGAGGACAAGGTCCGGATGACCCTGTCGGGCGTCGGCGGCGCCTTCGGGGGCCGCGAGGACCTGTCGATGCAGATCCACGCCTGCCTGCTCGCCCTGCGCACCGGCAAGCCCGTCAAGATCGTCTACAACCGGTTCGAGTCCTTCTTCGGGCACGTCCACCGCCACCAGGCGAAACTGCACTACGAGCACGGCGCCACCAAGGACGGCAGGCTCACCCACATCAGCTGCCGGATCGTCCTGGACGGCGGCGCCTACGCCTCCTCCTCCCCGGCCGTCGTCGGCAACGCGGCCTCGCTCGCGGTGGGCCCGTACGTGGTGGACGACGTCGACATCGAGGCCGTGGCCCTCTACACCAACAACCCGCCCTGCGGCGCCATGCGCGGCTTCGGAGCGGTCCAGGCCTGCTTCGCCTACGAGGCCCAGATGGACAAGGTGGCCGGTCGGCTCGGCATGGACCCGGTGGAGTTCCGGCGGCTCAACGCGATGTCCCAGGGCGCGGTCATGCCCACCGGGCAGATCGTCGACTCCCCGGCACCCGTCGCCGAACTGCTGCGCCGCGTCAAGGCGTTGCCGCTGCCGCCGGAGCGCCAGTGGGAGAGCTCCGAGGGCACGGATGTGCGCCAGCTGCCGGGCGGACTGTCCAACACCACGCACGGCGAGGGCGTCGTACGGGGTGTCGGCTATGCCGTCGGCATCAAGAACGTCGGTTTCTCCGAGGGCTTCGACGACTACTCCACCGCCCGGGTCCGTATGGAGGTCCTCGGCGGCGAGGCCGTCGCCACCGTGCACACGGCGATGGCGGAGGTCGGCCAGGGCGGGGTCACCGTCCACGCCCAGATCGCCCGCACCGAGCTGGGCGTCAGCCAGGTGACCATCAACCCCGCGGACACCCGCGTCGGTTCGGCCGGCTCCACCTCCGCCTCCCGCCAGACCTACGTCACCGGCGGCGCCGTACGGCACGCCTGCGAGCAGGTGCGGGAGAAGGTCCTCGACCTCGGGCGCCGCCGCTTCGGCCCGTACCACCCCGCCTGGGCCACCGCGGAACTGCTGCTGGAGGGCGGCAAGGTCGTCACCGACGGCGGCGAGGTACTCGCGGACCTGGTGGACGTCCTCGGCGAGGAGGTCGTCGAGCTGGAACGCGAGTGGCGGCACCGGCCGACCCAGCCCTTCGACCTGCGCACCGGCCAGGGCAACGGACATGTCCAGTACTCCTTCGCCGCGCACCGCGCCGTGGTGGAGGTGGACACCGAACTGGGCCTGGTCAAGGTCGTCGAACTGGCCTGCGCCCAGGACGTCGGCAAGGCGCTCAACCCGCTGTCCGTCATCGGCCAGATCCAGGGCGGCACGACCCAGGGCCTGGGCATCGCGGTCATGGAGGAGATCGTCGTCGACCCCAGGACCGCCAAGGTGCGCAACCCCTCCTTCACGGACTATCTGATCCCCACCATCCTCGACACGCCGACCATCCCCGTCGATGTGCTCGAACTCGCCGACGACCACGCCCCCTACGGGCTGCGCGGCATCGGCGAGGCCCCCACCCTGTCCTCCACCCCGGCGGTCCTCGCGGCGATCCGCGACGCGACCGGCCTGGAGCTGAACAGGACCCCTGTGCGGCCGGAACACCTCACCGGCACCGCATAGGACCCCGCGCCGCCCCGACCGGCGTGCCGCCTCGGCGGCACGGCGCCGGGCGCGACGGGGCATCGCCGCCGGACGGGCCTGGCCAAGGGCTCGTGCGCGACGGCACACCGCCGCCGGACCGGCCTGACCGAGGGCTCGGGTGCGACGGCAACCGCCGCCGGACGGGCCCGACCGAGGGCTCGGGCGTGACGGCGTATCGCCGCCGGACCGGACCAGCCGAGGGGCCGGGCACGGTGGCACATCCGCCGGACGGGCCCGACCGAGGGCCGTCCGGAGTGCAGCACCGCACCACCGTTTGTCGCAGTACGGCACCACCGTTCGTCTCGGGCCGTCCCCCGGGTCGTCCATTCCCAAATCCCGGGCGCGCCGCCACCGGGCGGCCGCCACGGGTGCCCCTGTGAACCTTGGGAGATGGCACCATGACCCAGCAGTCCCTGGAGCCCAGGACCACCGCCGAGGAGGCGGGCGCGGGAACCCGCGTCCCGGCCGGCCGGTCCTGGCTCGACCGGTACTTCCACATATCCCGGCGCGGTTCCACCGTCGCCCGCGAGGTGCGCGGCGGGATCACCACCTTTATGGCGATGGCCTACATCCTGCTGCTCAACCCCGTGATCCTCTCCGGCCGGGACGCGGCGGGCGACACGCTCGGCCGCCAGGCCCTGATCACCGCCACCGCGTTCGCCGCGGCCCTGACCACCCTGCTGATGGGATTCGTCGGCAAGGCGCCGCTCGCCCTCGCCGCCGGACTCTCCGTCTCCGGTGTGCTCTCCTCCCAGGTCGCCCCGGAGATGACCTGGGCGCAGGCTATGGGCATGTGCGTGCTGTACGGCGCCGTGATCATGCTGCTGGTCGTCACCGGCCTGCGGGAAATGATCATGAACGCGATCCCGCTGGCACTCAAGCACGGCATCACCATGGGTATCGGCCTGTTCATCGCCCTGATCGGCTTCTCCAAGTCCGGATTCGTCCACCAGGGCAAGGCCACCCCGCTCACCCTCGGCCCGGCCGGGCAGCTCACCGGCTGGCCCGTCCTGCTCTTCGCGGGCACCCTGTTGCTGATCTTCATGCTCCAGGTGCGCAATGTGCCCGGCGCCATCCTGATCGGCATCCTCGGCGGCACCCTCGTCGCCGCGCTCCTCAACGCCACCGGGGCCGTCGGGGCCCGCGTCTGGGCGGCCGGGCCCCCCGAGCTGCACGGCGGCGCGGTCTCCATGCCCGACTTCTCGCTCTTCGGACATGTCGCGTTCGGCGGCTGGGGCAGGGTCGGCGCGATGACCGTCGCGATGATCGTCTTCACCCTGGTCCTGGCGGGCTTCTTCGACGCGATGGCCACCATCATCGGCGTCGGCACCGAGGCGGGCCTCGCCGACGACAAGGGCCGTATGCCGGGCCTGTCCAAGGCGCTGTTCATCGACGGCGCGGGCGGCGCGATCGGCGGGGTGGCGGGCGGCTCCGGACAGACCGTCTTCATCGAGTCCGCCACCGGGGTCGGCGAGGGCGCCCGCACCGGCCTCGCCTCGGTCGTCACCGGCCTGTTCTTCGCGGCCTGCCTGTTCTTCACCCCGCTCACCGCGCTCGTCCCGCAGGAGGTCGCCTCCGCCGCGCTGGTCGTCATCGGTGCGATGATGTTGATGAACGCCCGGCACGTCGACTGGGCGGACCGCGCCACCGCGATCCCGGTCTTTCTGACCGTGGTCCTCATGCCGTTCACGTACACCATCACCGCCGGTGTCGCAGCGGGAGTCGTCGCGTACACCGCCGTCAAGACAGCCCAGGGCAAGGCCCGCGAGATCGGCGCCTTCATGTGGGGCCTGACCGTGATCTTCCTGGTCTACTTCGCCCTCCACCCGATCGAGAGCTGGCTGGGCGTCCGCTAGCCCCCGTCCGTCCTTCCTTCCCCCCCCCACACACCGCCAAGGAGATCGAGAGATGCTGGACATCGCCGACGAGCTGCACCGGTGGGCCGCGCAGGGACGTGACTTCGCCGTCGCCACCGTGGTGGCGGTCGGCGGCAGCGCCCCCCGCCAGCCCGGCGCCGCCCTCGCGGTGGACGCCGAGGGCACGGCGATCGGCTCGGTCTCCGGCGGCTGTGTGGAGGGAGCCGTCTACGAGCTGTGCCGGGGCGCCCTGAAGGACGGCATCACCGTCTCGGAACGCTTCGGCTACAGCGACGAGGACGCCTTCGCGGTGGGCCTGACCTGCGGCGGAGTAATCGATGTCCTGGTCACCCCGGTCCGGGCAGCCGACCCCGACCGGCCGACGGTGGCGGCCGCGCTGGCCGCCGCCGCCTCCGGCACCCCCACGGCGCTCGCCCGGATCGTCGCGGGCCCGGCGGAGCTGCTCGGCCGGGCGCTGCTGGTGCGGCCCGACGGCGGGTACGAGGGCGGTCTCGGCGCCCACCCGGAGCTGGACCGGACGGTGGCGGCCGAGGCGGCTGACTTTCTGGAGGCGGGCCGCACCGGCACACTGGAGGTTGGAGAGCAGGGCTCTCGTTGTGGAGCACCGCTCACGGTCCTGGTCGAGTCGTCCGTCCCGCCGCCCCGCATGATCGTGTTCGGCGCGATCGACTTCGCCTCCGCGCTGGTGCGCATCGGCAAGTACCTCGGCTACCACGTCACCGTCTGCGACGCGCGCCCGGTCTTCACCACTCGTGCCCGCTTCCCGGACGCCGACGAGATCGTCGTGGAGTGGCCGCACCGGTACCTGGAGCGCACCCGGACCGACGCGCGCACCGTCCTGTGCGTCCTCACCCACGATGCCAAGTTCGACGTGCCCCTGCTGAAGCTGGCCCTGCGCCTGCCGGTGGCGTACATCGGCGCGATGGGCTCCCGCCGCACCCATCTGGACCGCAACGACCGCCTGCGCGCGGTCGGCGTCACCGAACTGGAGCTGGCCCGGCTGAGGTCGCCCATCGGCCTGGACCTGGGCGCCCGGACCCCCGAGGAGACCGCCCTGTCCATCGCCTCGGAGATCGTGGCGGCCCGCCGCGGCGGCAGCGGTGCCTCCCTCACCGGCGCACACACCCCGATCCACCACGACATCGCCCGGGCTGTTGCGCGCCGGATCGGCTCGGTGGCCTGAGCCGGGCAGCGGGCAGCGGGCCGCAGGCCGCGCGTTGCGGGCCGCGGGCCATGGTCATGGTGTGGTGGGTCGGTTCGGTGGTCTGAGGTGGGCGGTTCGATGGCCTGCCCCGGACTACGGGTGCGCCGGATCGAATCGGTGATACGACCCCGGTCAGCCGGTCAGCCGGTCAGCCGGTCAGCCGGTCAGCCGGTCAGCCGGTCAGCCGGTCAGCCGGTCAGTCGGTCAGTCGGTCAGCCGGGCCTGCGGGCGAGCAGGCAGGCCTGCGGAGTCTTCTCGTGCTCCCCGTCGGCGGCCCGCACCAGCTGGGCGACCTCCTCGAAACCGGCCCGCCCCAGCAGCTGGGAGATCCGCTCCGGCGCGTACCGGTACACCTCCAGGGAGAGGTCGTGGCCGTAGGCGTGGTCCAGATGCGTCTGCCCCTCGCCCGCCTTGAAGGCCAGCAGCAGCTGTCCGCCCGGCGCGAGCACCCGGTGGAACTCGGCGAACAGCACCGGCAGTTCCCCGGGCGGGGTGTGCACGGTGGAGTACCAGGCGACGGCACCGGCCAGCGCCCTCTCTCCGAGATCGAGAGCTGTCATGGACCCCACCTCGAACCGCAGCTCCGGACAGGCCTGCCGGGCCACGGCCACCATCCCGGGGGACAGATCGACACCGAACACATCCAGCCCGAGCCGGGCCAGATACGCCGTGATACGACCGGTGCCGCATCCGAGGTCCCCGACGGGCCCGCCACCGCCGTCGAGCACCCGCTCCGCGAACACCCCCAGCATGGCCCGGTCGAAGGGCATCCCCGCCAGCGCGTCCCGCAGCAGCCGGTCGTAGTCGGCGGCCACCGTGTCGTACGACGCCCGGGTGGTCCGCAGATGCGGCGGCTCCCGCCCCGCCTTCCCGGGGAGCGAGGGCATGAGTCCGGGGCGGGGTCTCGGTCATGGCACGGACCCTACGGCCCACCACTGACACCGGGCCCCGGACCGGTCCCGAGCAGCCCGTCCACCGCCCGCCCGAACATCCACCGGGCCGCCCGCTCCAGCGACGGGTCGAAGAGGCCCGGCAGCGGACGTACGGAGAGATCCTCCCGCCACTCCACACACGAGCGGTCCTCCCCGCGGGGCCGCACCTCGATCTCCGCCCAGCCGGTCACCACCCGGCCGCGCTTCTCCAGCCGGCAGAACGCCGGGGGCTGCCAGACGGTCACCTCCATCGTGTCGTCGAAGGTGAACGGCCCCCTCCCGGAGCGCGCCACGAACACCGTGCCCACGGCCGTCGGCGGCGGGGTGAGCACGGTCACCCGGGTCAGGGGCACCACGTCCCCGTGGCGCGGCCAGTCCGTGAGCCGCTGCCAGGCCTGGTCGGCGGGGAGCGGAGCAAGGCGTTCGAGGCGGAAGAGGACCACCGGGGGATCGTACGCAGCGCCCGCCGCCCGCCACCGCCCCGACGCGCGCACCGCGCTCCTCGGCGGGGGAGCCGTTCGCCCGACCCGCGCCCCCGGCAACGCCGAAGTCCGGCCCGGAAACGACGAAGTCCGCCGCGGGGCGGCGGACTTCGGGGGACCGGGCGATCGCGGGCGGTCGTCAGTGGGCGGCGAGCATCCCCGTCCGCAGCCGGGCGAGGGTGCGCGTCAGCAGGCGCGAGACATGCATCTGCGAGACGCCGAGACGCTCCCCGATCTGGGCCTGGGTGAGTTCCTCCACGAACCGCAGATGGATGATCCGCCGCTCGCGCTCGTCGAGCCCGGCGATCAGCGGGGCCAGCGCGTGGAAGTCCTCCACCAGTCCCAGCGCCGCGTCCTCGGACCCGATGAAGTCCGCGAGCACGGTCTCGCCGTCCTCGCTGCCGCCGATCGTGGCGTCCAGGGAGGCCGAGCTGTAGCCGTTGGCGGCGAGGCGGGCCTCCACCACCTCCTCCTCGGACAGGGAGAGCAGTTCGGACAGCTCCCCGGTCGTCGGAGTGCGGCCCAGCCGACTGCTCAACTCGTCCGTGGCCTTGGCCAGTTGGACCCGGGCCTCCTGGAGGCGGCGCGGCACGTGCACGGCCCAGGAGGTGTCCCGGAAGAAACGCTTGATCTCGCCGACGATGTAGGGCACGGCGAACGTGGTGAACTCCACCTCGCGCGACAGCTCGAACCGGTCGATCGCCTTGATCAGGCCGATCATGCCGACCTGGACGATGTCCTCCATCTCCTGCGGCCCGCGGCTGCGGAACCGCCCGGCCGCGAAGCGGACCAGGGACATGTTCATCTCGATCAGCGTGTTGCGCGCGTACTGGTACTCGGGCGTGCCCTCCTCCAGTACGGTCAGCCGCTCGAAGAAGAGCTTCGACAGCTCACGGGCGTCCTTCGGTGCCACCCCGGAGGCGTCGCCCACCTCCGGAAGCGCGGCGCCGCGGGTCTGTGCGGACCTGATGGCGAACGTCACGATCTCTCCCCTCCTGAAACCCAAGCCGAAGTCGAAGAAGCAGCTGTTCCGTCAGCCGCGCGGCAGCCGGGTGACGGTTTCGAGATAGAAGGTGTCGATGCTCTGCACCGCACGTTCGAAGTCCTCGAGGTTGACCGGCTTGGTGACATAGGCGTTGGCGTGCTGCCGGTAGGCGCCGGTGACATCGTCGGGTGCGGACGAGGTGGTGAGGACGACCACCGGGATCGCGCGCAGATCCTGGTCCCCCTTGATGACGGCGAGCAGCTCACGGCCGTTCATCCGGGGCATGTTGAGGTCGAGCACGATCAGGTCCGGCCGGGGGTTGGCGGGATCGCGGAGGTAGTCGAGACCGGCGACGCCGTCGTGGACCTTGGTCAGAGTGCGGGTGCCGCCGCGGGCCAGGAGCGCGTCCTCGATGAGCATGGCATCGGCTTCGTCGTCCTCCACCAGCAGCACATCGTAGGGACGGACAGGGGCGATCATCATCGGGGGCTCCCGGGCTCGGAGGGTGCTGGGGGGTCTGCGGGGGACGGCGGTTGGTTGAGCAGGCCCGGCCACCGGCGGCGGGCACCCTGCCTCGTCAAGTTGGAGGCTCTGCCGATCTGCGGATAGCCGGCTCCGGCGTCGGCCGCCTGATGGGCGGCCTTGGCCTCGAGCTGGTCCACGGCCTGCTGGAGATAGGTGAGCAGATGGAGGTGCGCCAGGGCCTCGGCCTGCTCGGGTGAGTGCGCCACCGGCCCGGACACGGGCTCGAAGACCTCGGGAAGAAGCCGACCGACGAGGTCAGCGACCTCACGGGCGGCGAGCTCGGCGATCTCTGCGTCGGCCATCCGGAGCGAGAAATGGATGCCTGGCATGCGCACACTTTAGGGGCAGTCCCGCGCGGATGACAACATGCGTTGTCGTGGCGCTAGAGTGTCCTCGCCGCACGCAGGGCGCAGCGGCCATCCGGACACCAAGGAGTATTCGCGATGACGGCAGCGCAGGAACCGGCTCCCCGCAGAGCCGGCCCCTCGACCTGGACCACCCGCCGCTGGCTGCGCCACGGCATGGGGGTGGCCCTCGTTCTGCTGGTCCTCCTGGGCGGCGTGGGCGTCTGGGCCATGGACCGGGCCACCTCGATCACCGGGGAACTGGTCGACCGGCGCTCGCCCGCGCTGACCAACTCCGTGCGGCTGGAAGCGGCGCTGGTCAACCAGGAGACCGGCAGCCGCGGATACGGCCTGACCGGCGAGCGGCAGTTCCTGGAGCCGTACGAGCAGGGGCTCCGCGACCAGAAGACGGCCACAGCGCGCCTGGACGACCTCCTGGCCGGGCACCCCCGCGACCTCGCCGACCTGCGCACCGTCCTCAGCCGCGCGCAAGCCTGGCAGCAGCGCATTGCTGCTCCCGTCGCCGCCGCCCCCGCCGGTGCCCCCGTCAAGCTCGCCGGTGACCGGGCCGCCGAGGGCAAGTCGTTGTTCGACCGCCTGCGCCAGGCGATGACGGCCCAGCAGAACCGCCTCCTCGACTCCCGTATGTCCGCGGTGGACGACCTGCGGAGTGCCGAGCGCCTGCGCAATGGGGTCTTCCTTGCGATCGCCCTGGTCATCGCGGGGATGGCGGTCGCCGTGTTCGAGGGGCTGCGGCGCGGTGTCACCGACCCGCTGACCCGGCTCAGCACCGACGCGGGCCGGGTCACCCGCGGCGACTTCGCCCACCGCATCACTGCCTCGGGCCCCGCCGACCTGCGCGGTCTCGGCGCGGACATCGAGTCCATGCGCCGCCGTCTCGCCGATGAACTCGCCACCAGTGAGCAGCACCGCCGCCTCCTGGACGAGCAGGCCGCCGACCTCAAACGCTCCAACACCGAGCTGGAGCAGTTCGCCTACATCGCCTCCCACGACCTCCAGGAGCCCCTGCGCAAGGTCTCCAGCTTCACCCAGCTTCTGCAACGGCGCTACGCGGGCCAGCTCGACGACCGCGCCGACCAGTACATCGGCTACGCGGTGGACGGCGCGAACCGTATGCAGACCCTCATCAACGACCTTCTCGCCTTCTCCCGGATAGGCCGGGTCCACAACGACCACGACGCCGTCGACCTCAACGCCCTCGTCGACCAGACCCTGGACACACTCAGCATCTCCATCGCGGAAGCCGGTGCCCGGGTCACCCGCGACGGCCTCCCGTCCGTCGTCGGGGACTCCACCCAGCTCGGCATGCTGTGGCAGAACCTGATCTCCAACGCGGTGAAGTTCCGCGACCCCGACCGGCTGCCCGAGATCCACGTCGCCGCGGCGGAGCAGGACGGCCTGTGGCGGTTCACGGTCACCGACAACGGCATCGGCATCGACCCCGAGTACGCCGACCGGATCTTCGTCATCTTCCAGCGCCTGCACACCAAGGACCGCTATCCCGGCAGCGGTATCGGCCTCGCCATGTGCAAGAAGATCGTCGAACACCACGGCGGCACCATCGCCCTCGACCCCACCCCCGGCCCCGGCACCCGCATCACCTTCACCCTCCCCGCCTCCGCTCCGCGATCCGACGCCGAGGCGGTCGGGGTGGAGCAGGCATGAGCGCTTCAACCTGACCGACACCCCGCACGTATGATGGCGCGTCGGTTGTGCGATCAGGGGCGATGCGGGGAAGCTGCGGTGGAACAAGGATTCCGGGTCCATCCGGGCGCGTTGACGTCCTACGAGCAGGTCATCCAGGACCAGACCGACCAGCTCGCGCAGATCTGGCCGAGGCTGGAGTCGGTGCCCCTGTCGTCGGAGGACTTCGGCAAACTGCCGGACGCACACAACCTCTACGAGGCCTACCAGGAACATGTGCAGGCCGAGCGGGAGAACTTCGCCGACCTGCTGGAGCTGCTGCACGACACCTGCGAGGGCCTGCGGACCACGGCGGCGAACTACGAGAGCCAGGACGCGCACATCGAGGCCTCGTTCGGGGGCGGGCAGTGAACGGCGGCACGTTCCAGCAGATCGGCGACGCGTACAAGTGGACGCGGGACTTCATCGAGGAACCGATGATCCCCCTTCCGCAGATCGACAATCCCGTCGCGGACGGCCTGGACGCGGGTCTGGACAGCCTCGTCAAGGCGGCCCTCGACTCCACCGGGCTGATGGACAGGCTGGAGGAGGTCACCGGCAACCTCGCCGGACTCACCGCGGCCTCCCAGGAGTGGCAGGCCCAGGCGAAAGCGATGCGGGCGGTGAGCACCGCGCTGCGCGAGGGCGGCGGCACGCTCGCCGGGCAGTGGGAAGGCACCGCGTCCAACGCGTTCGGCACGCACATGGGCCAGGTGGTCGAGGCCATCGACGGCACCGCCAAGGACATGGACGAGGTCGCGCAGATCATCAGCCAGGCGGCGGCCGCCTGCCAGCTCGCCGAGAACCTGATCATCGAGATCATCCGGGAGGCGATCGAGGCACTGATCGTCTCCCTCGCCGCGATGGTCGCGATCGACATCCTGACCCTCGGCCTCGCGACCGCGGCCGACGCCCTCGTGGCGGATGCCGAGATCACCGTGTTCATCAAGCGGGTGGAACAGGTCTCCACCGATCTGGCGAAGACCCTGGAGGACTTGCAGGCGGCGGTCCGTAAGATCAAAGAGTCCGGCAAGTCCTTCCGGACGATCAAGGACGGCCTGAAGGCGGCGCACGCTGTGAAGAAGTTCGGCGGTGGGATCAACCAGGCCAAGATTGCCGGGCGGATGGTCCGCTCCCCGTCGCTGGCGAACCTCGGGGATTTCGCGGCCGCCCGTGCCACCCAGGCCGTGTTCGGCGTCCCGAAGGGCGTCGTCGCAGGCGGCATCGGAGCGGTGATCGGCGCCGACGGCCCGGTGAGCGCGGTCACCGACGAGCTGAGCAAGGACACGGCCGTTGATGCCCTGACCGGCCAGCTCGACGGCCGCAGGGACGAGGCTCCCTACCGTGTACCGAAAACACGCATCGAGGAGGACTTCGGATGAAAGCCCACCAGTACGGCCCGCCGGAGCCCGTCTTCGAACCGCGCATGTGGGATGGCGGCTCCTATGCGCCGTTGGTTGCACCGTGGTTGCATCCGCATGAGCGGCTGCTCGGGATCGTCAAGGTGGAGCTGAGCACTCTGATCCGCCGCAGACTGCCCCGCAAGGTGCGGCCCGGCAAGCACGCAACAGGCGTACTCGGTGCGATGGCCGGTGCCTTCGAGGCCGTCCTCTCGATCGCGGAAGCCTTTGAGTTCGTCGATTTCGGCATCACCCGCACCATTCGGCGTGTCGTGCGCGGGGCCGGTCTCAAGGGCGGATGGCAGAGCCTGGCGGGCCAGTTCGCGATCGCTGTGCGCACGGGACCTCGCACCCGCTCCTCGAGCAACTATGACAACAAAGATGCGATCATGGTCTTCACCGAATCCAGGATCCTGGTGATGGAGACGACCTTTGCCAGGGGGCCACGGCCCAGCAATCTTCCACCCGAGCGTCAGCATCGGGAAGCCCAGTGTCTGGGCGAGATACTGCCGGAACAGCTTCGAAGCGTCGAAGTCCGGCACACATCGCTCTCGGAACGTGTAGACCTGCACTTTTCCGACGGGTCCATGGCGGCGGTAGACGTCGACAAGGATCAGGTCCAGGCCCTGGAGGCACTGAGCCAGGGCATCGCACCGCCCCCGCGTCCGGACCGCGGCAGGTGAACGCTGCCCGGGGCTCAGCCGATGGTGACGACACGTGCCCACGGCGGTGGGCCGTCCGGGACGTAGTCGGGGTTCTCCTCGTCCACGCGGCGGGTGCGGCGCGGGAAGAGTCCGACCACGGTGCGGCACGGCGGTGGTGCGGAGGGCCACGGAGTCTGACCGTCCGTCAGGGCCACGATCACATCCGGGCGGGGGCGGGATCTGAGCGCCCGGGCGAAACCGGAGCGCAGATCCGTACCACCACCGCCGACGAGTGCGATGTTCTCCGCGCGGCAGAGCGGTACCGCGACCCCGGCCGCCGCGTCGCAGGAGATCACCGAGACCAGATCGCGTCGGCCGCCCACCGCCCGTGAGATCGCCGCCACCTCCAGCAGCGCACTGCCCAGCTCGGCGTCGCTCACCGACCCGGAGGTGTCGATCACCACGCTGACCCGGGGTGGCGTACGGCGCAGACTCGGCAGCACCACCTTGGGGACACCGGCCGAGCGCCGGGACGGACGCCGGTAGCTGTGGTCCTCGCCCGCCCCCGGCGCGCTGGCCGCCGAACGGACCGCTGCCCCCAGCAACTGCCGCCACGGCTGCGGCGGATGGAACGCCTCCTCCGCCCATCGGCGCCATCCCTCCGGCGCGTCGCCGGGCCGTCCCTTGATGCCCTCGGCGACTCGGAAGCGTACGGCGTCCCGCTGCTGTCTGCTCAGCCCCTGCCCACCGTCGGGCCCCAGTTCCCACGGCCGTTCCTGTCCGTCGGCACCGCTGCCGCAGTCCAGCCAGGCCAATTCGGGAGTGATCGCGGACATCGACACCATCCCCAAGTACTCCTCCGTCAGCAGCTCTTCGGGCAGGCTCAGCAGCGACGGCAGTACCACCCCGGCGGGCAGGGGCAGCCCGTCACCGTAGATGTCGTCGTTGATCTCGAAGTCGGCGGCGATGTTCCGCCGCAGCCGCGCGCCCGGACCGTACTCCTCGTGCTCGCGTGCATACACCTCATCCCGGCCGTGGTGGTCGCGCAGCAGGTGGGACACCTCGTGCACCCAGACACCCGCCAACTCCTCCACCGGGGTCCGCGCCACAAAGCCGGGGGAGACGTAGCAGCGCCAGTACGAGTCCACCGCCATGGTCGGCACCGACCGGTCCTCCACCACATGCAGCGCGAAGAGCGCGTCGGCCAGATAGGGGCGGACCTGCACCGCGTGCAGCCGGGCGGACAGCAACTTCGCCATGTCCAGCGGGAGTCGGGGACCTCCACCCGACGACTCCGGTACGTCGGCCACGTCGGCCATGCCGGGCCGCCCCGTGCGCGGCGGCGCGGGCCGGGGCACGGGGAACGGGGTGGCCGGCAGCCTTCCGGCACCCTTCATCGGCCCGCCCCTGTCGCCGTACGCGAGGCGCTCGCCGATGCCGCTGCCCGCCGCACCGACCCCTCCGCCCGCCGGGAGAGGCCGATCACCTCGGTCAGCCGCTCCACCGCCGCGGGCACCTCCCAGTCATCGCGCCGCAGCGCAGCCAGCGCCGTCGCCGGGGCGACCAGCAGGTCCGGGGCGCCGGTCTCGCAGGCCCGGACCAAGACCGCCCAGGCCGCCTCCCACCGCTCCTGCCGCGGCCGCGCACCGACGGCGGCCACCACCGAGCCAGCCGGGGCAGCTCCGCCCGCGGCCAGACGCCGCCCAGCCCGCGTACCACCACCTCCCGGTCGTGCACCCAGTGCAGATGCACGAACCGGTTCGCCAGCGGCGGGCTCAGCTCCCATCCGTCCGCCGCCGACGCCCGCGGATTGGCCGCGGCCACGATCCGTACTCCCGGCGGCAGTTGCAGCGCCCCGACCCTCCGCTCCAGTACGACCCGGAGCAGTGCGGCCTGGACGGCCGGGGTGGCCGTGGAGAGTTCGTCCAGGAAGAGCAGCCCCCGCCCGGCCAGCACCAGCTCAACGGCCCATTCCGGCGGCGCCATCGGCACCCCCTACACCGCGGGGTCGTCGCCGACGATGGGCAGACCGGAGAAGTCGGACGGCTCGTGGACACTGGCGACCACCGTCGTCAGCGGCAGCTCCAGGGAGGCGGCGAGCTCCTGGCGGCCCGCATGCGCCGTGTCGGCACGGAATGCTGACCGACCGAGGGCGCGGGGTCTCAGGTCATCCGGAACCCGGCGCGCCGATTCCGGGCGCCAGGTCTTACCGGTCTCCCCCGATGATTTTCGCCTGGAGCTCGGGCTTCCACTGGACGTACTCGACTTGGCAGCCGTCCGCGTGCCGAGCGAACAGGTAGGAGCCCGTAGGCCCTTCCACGGGGCCGTAGGTGACCTCGCCGCCGAATGAGGCAAGTAACGCCTGAACCTCGGCGAGGTCACTGACGACGACCGTCGCGGTTGCGTCGGGAAGCTCGGCGGCAGCGGCTCTGCTCCCTGCGATCACCAGGAAGTTGCCTATGGCGCCCACCTCCACCCCGCCGATGCTGAACCGGATGTGCACGTCCTCACCGACCAGTTCGACCAGCGGCGGCAGAGCCTTGTCCAGGTCCTCGCTCCACAGCCGGGCGTATGTCTTGAGAATGGCCATTTCAAACTCCCGTGCCTACGTCGGATGTGTGCACACCGTACGAAGGCCCGCGATGACCGGCAAGAATGTGCTCTCGGGTGAGAGCGGCTCACCGGACGACTACGAGGAAGCCCCACGTCAGCCGACGTATGGCGACGGTCCGCGCAGGGAGGCGGCCCGGTGAGCGGACCGGACCGCCTTTGTCTGCCCTTACCGCTCGTTGTCAGTCGCCGGGGTCGTGGGCCGTGCCGTCGTCCAGGACGATGCTGATCGTTTCGCCCTGACCGGTGACGTCGGTGAGTTCGGCCTCGATGCGGCGGTAGGAGGTCGTCGCCAGGGCCCAGTCGCCTTCCAATGGGGTGGCGTCGGAGCGGGTGTTCCACAGCTCGATCAGCAGGGCGATGAGGGTACGTCCGGACAGGACAGTGCGAACGCGGCCCTCCTTGATGTCCTCCACCGCGGGCGGGGTACGGAAGTGCCCGTGGTGGACGGCCCGTGCGGCGAGCCACTCCCAGGTGTCGCGGTGCGCGACGAGTTCGGCGGAGGCGACACCGGCGGCTCGCAGCAGCAGAAGTCCGTGGGCGATGCGCGGATCTTCGGGACCGGTGCTGGACGGTTGCGGCGCGGCGGCCGCGGCCCCTGCCGGGGCTTGCGTGCCGCGGTAGGCGGACTCGATCGCCTGCTTGAGGACGAGATCCTTGCCGCCGCTGCCGGACAGGGGCTGCGGCTGCTGGTCGATGGTCGTCATGGTGTCCCCCTGCTCATCGGTGCCGGGCTCGGTGCGAGGGTGAGTGTCGGCTGCGGACTCGGAGCCCGGCGTGTGCCCGGTCGATGCGGCGGAGTCAGCGGGCAGTACGTCCTCCGCTCTCGGTGAGGGGGTGGACGGCCCATCGCCGGTGGCTGATGATTCGCCTCGGCCGACGCTGCTCGGAAGCGGATCGGCGTTGCGCAGGACGTCGGCAAGATCAAGAAGCTGCCGCAGTTCAGCCCGGGTGTCGTTCAGGTCGTTGATCAACCGGTCCTGGCGGCGGCGTACTTCGCGGTTCTCCTCACGCAGCCCGGTGACGCCGCCTTGGACGGCCTCAAGGATCTTCAGACGGCTCTGTGTGATCTCTCCGCGCAACGCCGACAGCCCGACCGTCGGATCATCGAGTCGGTCGAGTTGCTTCCGGCCCTCCCGCAGTTCCCTCATCGCATCGTCGAACGCCTGTTTCCACCCCACGTGCCCCCCTGGTCACCTTTTGTTCATGACCGCCCGTATCTCCCCACACCGACGTCGCATGATGCGGCGATTTTCGGACCTTCAGGAGTGGGGCTGCGCTCGGAGATGCTGCCGTACTGCCCCGGTAGTTTGAACAGTTGCACCGGCGCGCGCCGCCGGACGCTCCCCGTGCCGTTGCGCGGAGAGCGTGGCGGCATCGCCGCAGCGTGCGGTCACGCAAGAGCCAGGCAGCCGATGCCGGTCCAGGATGTGAAGTCCCGGTAGCCGTGCACAACGGCGTAACCGGCCTGCGCATAGCCGGGGTTCTGGTAGCGGCAGGCCGCGCTCAGATCGATGCGCGCACCGGCGCCGCCGTTGCCGCACATCCAGCCGTCCACGTTGTGCACCGCGTTGTAGGCGTCCCCCAGCCCGACGGAGTGACAGTAGCCGGACAGGTCGAGGCCGCCGCTCAGGTCGATCCGCTTGTTCACCGCCCCCTGGCACACCCATCCCGTGGGGCCGGAGCGTTCGTGCTCCTCGTAGACACCGATGCCCTTGGCCACCGCGTCCGCGTACTGGTACTGGCACGCCGAGGTGATGTTCACCGGGCCGCCGCCGTTGCAGGACCAGCCGGAGGCGCTCGCGGAGTTCTGGACGGCGTTGGGGTGTCCCACCGAGCGGCAGTAGGCGTCGAGGTTCACGGCGCTGATGACGGTCAACTCGGTCGACCTCGGGGCCGGGGTGGCGGTCGCGGCGGCGGCCGGTCCCGCCGGGAGCAGGACGGCCGCAGCGAGCGCCGCAGCGCCGGAGAGGACGCCGATCGCTCTGTGCAGGGAGCCGCGGGCTCTGGTGCGGGCGGGGGACGGGACGGTGTTCGGCATGGCGAGGTCCTCTCCAGAGGGAAGGGGTGTGCGCGGTCCGGCGGTACAGCAGCACTTCCGGGCGGCATGCCGTGCGGCCCTGTCTGCTGCCGGTGCCGTCGTGGCCGGTACCGGTGCCCGCACCCTAGGGATGAAGCCGACCGCAGCGGTACGCGAGTTCCGGCCAAGGCCCCGAGGGGCAACTCAAGGCCCTGACAGGCAACTCACGGACCGGACGGGCAACTCAAGGTCCTGACGGCAATCCTCGTGCCCGCGCCCTGGTGCGCCGGACATCGCCTCGCGGAAGCAGGTCGGCCCCGCCCCACCCCCACCCCCGTTCCCGCCCCCACCCCACCCCCTCCCGAGCCCGCACCGCAGACCGCGCCCCCGCCGGACGGCTGCCCGCAGCAGCCGTATATCAGCTGCGGAACGCGCGTAGACCGGCCGCGGATCGGCGTGGGCGAAGCTTCTGCGTGTCGGGGGGAACAAGCGCCCCCGATGAGCCGGAGGAGGTGAATTTCGATGACCATCACCCTGAAGGAGGCCGCCTGAGTCGGCCCATGACGCGGCAGGTGCGGGCCTCCACTCGAAGGCCCGCGCCTGGCCTGCGCACTGCCTGTCAGGGCACTGCTGCTCGCCGAGCCTCCCCGGTGGCCGGTGTCGAGAACGACGGAGAGATGATGACTGGTCACCACTGGTGGCACAACGCCAGCCTGCGCACCGCGGCGGCAGTGGGTGAAGGGTGGCGGCTCTTTCAGACGGTGTACCTGCCCGGCGAATACGACCGGGAGACGCTGGAGTTGATCCGGCGCGAACGGCTGGCCGGTGCGCTGCACCGCGCCGCCCTCACCTCCTACTTCGCCCCGCACCTCGCGAAGACGCCGGTCCTTCCGGAGCAGGCGGAATCCGTCCTTGCCGGGCTGCCGGTCCTGGAGAAGGAGGTGCTGCGCCACTCGCCCGAGGCGGTCACGACCGGGCTGGTGGACGCCTGGGACGAGCTGCGGGTCCACACCTCGGGCACCACGGGCGACCCGGTCTGGATCACCCACGACGACTCCCGGCTCACCGAGTCGGCCGCCACCAACCTGCGCTTCCTCGCGGCCTACGGACTGAGCCCCGGCCTCCGTATGATCCGCGCGACCGCCGACCCGGCCCATGCGCCGGTGGCCTTCGAGACGATGCACTACCTGGGGGGCGCCCTGGTGCTCCGCATCAACGTGTCGTCTCTCTCCCCGCGGGACACCCTCCATCTGGAGCGCCTGTGCGCGGACTTCAAGCCCGACATCCTGTGGGGCCAGCCGCTGGAGGTGCTGCTGGCCGCACTGCGGCAGCAGGAGGGAATGCTGCGCCTGCCGAAGCTGTCGGCGGTGTTCACCCATGGCGACAGCTTTGACGCAGGCACCCGCGAAACGATCACCCAGGTCTTCGGGTGCCCCCACTACGACCAGTACGGGCTACAGGAGTTCGGCAGGGTGGGCTGGGAGTGCCCGCAGAGCCCGGGCACCTACCACGTGGAGGAGGAGCGGCTCGCGGTGTCGGTCGACGACGACTCGCACATCCTGATCAGCTCCCTGACGAACCGCGCGATGTCACTGCTGCGCTACCGGCCCGGTGACCGGGTGCGGCTGCTGCACGAGCCGTGTCCCTGCGGGCGTCCGCACGCCCGGATGACCGGCCTCGCCGGCCGCAAGCGGGCGCTGATCGCGGACGCCGACGGCACCCTCGTCAACGTCAAACGGGTGCGCGCCGTCCTGGACCGCACACCGCTGCACCGCTGGCAGGTGCGTCAGCAGGAGGCCGGACGGCTGGAGGTGCTGATCGTCCCCGTCGACCCGGCGGACGGAGCGCGTACGGCCGAGGAACTGAGGGGTGAACTCGCCGGGACGGTCAAGCTGGACGAGCTGACCGTGCGCCCCGTCGAACTCGTCGAGCTGGCCACGGCCGCCGGAAAGGCGCCGCAGTTCCGCCTGTTCACCACGCAGCACACGCTGAGCGACGCGGTCGCTCAGGGTACCTCCCCCAGGTGAAGCGGGGATGAGAGTCGCGATTATCGGAATCGGCAGGATCGGTCGGCTCCATGCCGGGAACCTGCGTGCGGCCGGACATCGGACGGTCACCGTCGACCGCGCGGCGGACGCGGACTTCCGTGACGTCCGCGAGCTGCCGGACGCACTGGTGGCACGGATCGACGCCTGGGTCGTCTCGACGCCGACCCGCCTGCATCTGCGGACGCTCCGGCAGATCCTCACCCGTGCTCCCGCGGCGCGGGTGCTGCTGGAGAAGCCGGCCGTGATCCCGTCGGAACTCGCCGCCCTCACCCGGACGCTGGACGAGCATCCCGGTGCCCGGGTAGTGGTCAACAACGTCTACGCCCACAGCGCTCCCGTGCGCCATCTGGCCGGGACCGTACTCCGGTTGAGCGCGTCCGATCCGATCGCGCGGATCACCGTCGAGTTCACCAAGAACCGGCTGTCCGACGTCGCCGCGGGCCGCTTCGTGGACAACGACTACGGCGAAGTCGGCTACGAGTGGTTCCACATGCTGGCCATCCTGCGGGAACTCCTCAGCCCCGAGGACTACCGCGCGTATCTGGACACGCCCGGGCCGCGCATCACACGCGAGGTGCGGGTCGGCGTCGCCGGGCGAGGGCTCCCGGACATCGAACTGTACTCATCCATGTGCGGCCGGGTGGGCTTCCCGCGGCTCGCCGGTCCCTACTTCGCCTCCGCGGCCGTGCGGCACGAGATCGCGACGGGGGCCATCGGGTACGGGACCGATCTGCGCTACCGCTTCGCCGACGTCGAACTGGCCTCCGGCACACGGTGCTGCCTGGTGTACGAGCCGTACTACGCGGCCAGGGACGCCTACAAGAACACGCACGCGGTGGTGGTCTCCACGGGCACCGGCGTGGACGTCACCACGGTGGCCGAGAACCAGCTCGCGACCGCGCTCGCAGCCCAACTGCGCGCACTGACCTCGCCGAACGGCGGCACAAACCGCCTCTACCAGGCAGAACACGCCCATATGGCAAGGCTGGCCGCACAACTCGGCCCGTACGAGGCGACGGTGCCGCATCCCGCGGCACTCGCCGGAGACATGAACGGAGCAACCACATGACGATGACGCCGGATTCGGACCTCTCCACCCTGCTGCGGCTCAGCCCCGACCTCTTCTACGAGCTGGGCGACGGAGCCGCCGGAGTGGAGACGCACCGCGAGCGGATCCACCACGCGCTCCGGGACGACGCCCGGGCACGCGAACTGTTCGCCGCCGCCTGCTGCTTCGAGTCCCCCTACGGCGAGAGCTGGATCCACCAGCAGGGGGACGGCTCGCCGTATCTGTCGCTGGAGCTGGCCGCGACCGCGCTCGACCTCACCGGCTACCGGTCCCTGCTCGTACGGATCGTGCTGTCCACGTCGGCCTCGCTGCCCTACGACTACCGGGCACTGGCCGCCGAACGGCTGCTGGCGGCCGGGTTCGAGGACCACCGCGCGCTCCTGGAGGAGGCCGCCGCCGACGCGGTGTCCCCGCGCATGCGGGACCTGCGCGCCAAGGCCCTGATCCGCACCGACGGCATCGATCACCTCTTCGACATTCCCGGCCAGGTGGAGCAGCGTCTCGCCCTGCTGGCCCGCGCCGCCGAACTGAGGACGCGCGAGACCCGTTCGCTGCTCGCGGCCCGGGTCCTGGCGGGCGGTCTGCGCGAGAGCGGCAACCGCCCCGAGGCCCTGGCGTCGTCCCATCTGAGCGCGCGGGCCGAGCAGCTCATCGCCGAGGACACCGGCTGCGACATGGTCGACGCGCGGGACTACCTGGTGCCCTGGGACCAGGTGGTCCCGACCGGCGAGGTGCCGGGTGCCGAGCTGACGCTCGCCGAACTGCTCCGCATCGTTCTGCTCTGCCCGGAGTTCAAGCTTCCCGACGCGACGGTCAGACCGGCGCTGATCGCCTTCTACCGTGCGGTCCTGCGGACCTCGGGCCGGTCGATCATCGGCCTGGGCGCGGGGGTGTTCCACGTCGAGCACGGCACCGCCGCCTACCCGTCCTACTTCTATCTGGGCCGGGACGCCGTCCTGGGGAAGGGGTGCGTCGTGGACTGCGTCGGCGGCGCCGTCATCCAGCGCGGCAGCTTCCTCGGCGGCGGCTTCATGCCGATCCTCATCCACACCCACAAGCACGTACGCGCGCAGGGGGAGCCGGGGGTGGCCGAGCGCAAGCAGGTGCTGCCGTGTGTGTTCGCCGCCGAGGCGGGTGCGCGGCTCCCCATGTCCGCCATCGGCCTGTTCGAGACGGCCGACCATCTCGACACCACGGTCACCCCGTTCGCCGGGATCCGCGCACTGCCGCTGGACTGACGACGCCCGGGAAGCCCCCCCGCACCCTGCGCCGTACCCACTCGACTCGCCCCAGGAAGACGAAGTGACAGCACCGATCCCCGCTCCCCCCGGATTCGACCGCGACGAGTGGGAGACCTTCGAACGCGACGGCATATTGATCCTCGAAGACGTCCTCGGCGCCTCCGAGATCACCGCACTGCGCGACATCGTCGACACCCACGCCACCAAGACGCGCCAGGGGAACATCGTCGCCCTGGACGACCGGTTCGTGCCGCTGATCGACCATCCGCAGCACATCGGGCGGATGTTCGATGTCTACGGAGACATGCTGAAGCTCCTCTCCAGCGAGTTCTTCCGGCGCGAACCCGGCCAGACCATCCGGAACAACTGGCACTTCGACGGCCCCAGGCTGCTGCCCTTCAGTGTGTTCGGCAACCGTGTGCCCCTGCGCATCAAGGTGGGCTACTGGCTCACCGCGCTGCCCGAGAAGGACATGGGCAACCTCGTCTACATCCCGGGCAGCCACCGCTGGGACCACCTGCCGCAGTACCACACCCATGAACCCCACCCGCAGGAGAAGCGCCTGACGGTCAAGGCCGGTGCCATGACGCTCATGTGGGGCGGCCTGTGGCACCGTGTCGACGCCAACCACAGCCGGACCACCCGCCGCAACATCTTCCTGGAGTACGGCCCGTCCTGGCTGGTCGCCAGCGACCGGGTCATCACCGACCCGCGATGGGCCGCCGGGCTTCCCCGGGAACGCCGCATCATCCTGCGGGCCTACGACGACCAGAACCTGTGCGTCAAGCCGCCGGCGGAGGACGTACCGCTCTATCTGGAGCGCGGCGAGGAGCCCGCCCCGGACCCGGAAGGCGCCCGCTACGCCGACCATGTGCCGCTCGAACTGCGCAGGCGCACCACCTGGGTGGAACGGCAGACCCAGGAGTGAGCCCCCTGCTGGAACTGGCGGACCTCTGGTACGCCTACCCCCACGCGGCCGGGCCGGACCCCGTTCCGGTGCTGCGGGGGGTGAGCGCCGAGGTCCACGAAGGGGAGACGCTGAGCATCGTCGGCGGCAACGGATCGGGCAAGAGCACCCTGTTGAAGATCCTCGCCACCCTGCTGCGCCCGACCGCCGGGGAACTGCGCCACCGGGGCCAGCCGATCGGTGCCGTCCCGGCCGCGTACCGGGCCGATGTCAACTATTCCGCGGGCGCCCCGCTCGGCTTCTACCCCCGGCTCACCGCGGCGGAGAACCTCCGCTTCTTCTCCGGGCTCAAGGGCGGCAGCCTCACCTCCGGCCAGGCGGGCGGCCTGCTGGACCGGGTGGGGCTCGCGGACCAGGCCGACGTCCTCTACGCGCGGTTCTCCCTCGGCATGCGCCAGCGTCTGCACCTGGCCCGGCTGCTGCTTGAGCCCTCGGCCCTGTGGATCGTCGACGAGCCCACCAACGGCCTCGACACCGACGGGGTACGCCTGCTGGAGGACCTGCTGCGGAACACCCCGGACCGGACCAAGGTGATCGTCAGCCACGACCGGGAGTTCCTGCACCGGACCGACGCCCGCACCCTGGTGCTGAAGGAGGGGCGAGTCGTATGACGCGCTTCGCCCTCCTGCTGGTCCGGGTGCAGTGGATCGACCGCCGGGCCACCTCCTCGTTCCTGATCGGCATCACGTTGCAGACCGCGGTGCTCACCCTCGCGCTGGCCCGGCGGGCGACCGGGCCGGAACACGCCCTGGTGCTCGCGTGCCGGGCGGCCCTGCTCACCTGCGTGACCATCGTCCTGCTGTCCGCGATGTCCAGCGTCCAGAACGAGTTCCGCTACGGCACCATGGAGAACGTCCTGCTCGGGCAGGTCTCCTTCGGACGGCTGCTGGGCCTCCGGTCGGTCGCCTGCGCGGTCGTCATGTCCCCGGCGCTCTGTGTGCCGTTCGCCGGTGCGGCGGTGGCCTTTCCCTCCGTGCTCGGGCCGAGGACCCTGCTCCTTGTCGCCATGCTCTATGTGTGTCTGGCCGCGATCTGCCATCAATGCACCCTGCTGCTCTGCCAGTTCACCCGCCCGTCCGCCGCCGTCCCCTGGTTCCGGCTGGCCCTGCTCGTCGTCGGCCTGTCGGTAGTGCCCTTCCCCGGCGCCCAGCAGACGGCCCGGCTGCTGCCGACGGGCTGGGTCATCGCCTACGCGTCGGGCACCCGGGCCGCCGTTGCGGTGCCGATGTTCCTCGCCACCGTGTCCCTGTGGACCTGCGCGGTGTGGCTGACCTGCCGCGGCCGACTGCACCGCAGCATCGAACGCAACCTCGTCGACGGGCGGGCGGCGCTGTGAACACCCGCGGTCTGGCCCGTCTGCTGCTCGTCAGCCGGATACGGCAGGAGGGCGCCTCTCAGTTCCTCCTCAGAGTCGCCCCGCTGAGCCTGCTCAACATCCTGCTGCTCTTCGCGATCTTCACCACCGCGGACGGCCACGCACTCGATCTCACCACCTTGACCCTTCAGTACGGCTACTTCATCCCGCTGACCGCGTTGTCGGCAGCGGTCGGTACCTGGGAGGTGGAGCTGATGGCCGGGGTCGCGGAGGAGTTCCTGCTGCGCCCCTCCCGTGGGCTGCGGGCCCGGCTGCTCACCAGCCCGGTGGAGGCACTTCCCCCCTTCGCCCTCTTCACCGTTCTGCTCCTCCTCGCCCCGCTTCCTCTCGCCCAGCGCCTCGCGCACCTGGCGACGGCGACCGGGATGCTGGTGGTCTTCCTGCTGCTGGGCACGGCTCTCGGCTACTGCTTCGGCTTCCGGCACGAGAAGTCGGTGAACAACTTCCTGGCGTCGCTCACCTGGGTGCTCGGCTTCGGCCCCGGCCCCTTCTTCGGCGCCCGGGCGGACGGCCCGGCCCGTCTGTTCCCCGGCGGCTACTCGATGGACGGCGACTTCGGCGCGGAATGGATCAAGCTCGCCGCGTTCACCCTCCTGGCCGTCGGCCTGCTGTACTGGGGCAGCAGGCCGCGGCGGCAGCGGGCCTTCACACGGTGACGCACCGGACCCGGGGGATCCTGGGCGGCAGCGCCCGGGCGAAGGCGCGGACGAGCGGGTGGAACCGGTAGTCGCCGGGTGACGCCGACTCCAGCAGGGCCGCGTCCGTCAAGGATTCGAGCAGGGCCCGGGTCTCCTCGCCGGACAGGGAGAGAGCGGTCGCGGCGTCCCCGGGCCGGATCAGCGGCGCGTCGAGTGCGGCCAGGCGGCGCAGGGCGTCGTCCTGCCACTCGTTCAGAAGGCGGTGACTGCGTGCGAACGAGGCGGTCACCGTGGTGGGTCCATGGCCCAGTTCGCTCAGCCGCAGCCGCTCGTCCTCCAGCCGGTCCGCCAGGTGCGCCACTTCCCACGCGGGCCGTGCCGCCAGCCGGGAACCCGCTATCCGTACCGCCAGCGGCAGGTTTCCGCATGCGGTCACCAGCCGCCGCGCGGCCGGTGTCTCCCGTCCGAGACGTTCCTCGCCGACGATCCGGCCCAGCAGTTCACAGGACTCCTCGATGCCGAAGACGCCCAGGGGCGCGTGCCGGACCACCGCCAGCCCGGTCAGATGATGCCGCCGGGTGGTGACCACCACCGCACACCGGGCCGAGCCCGGCAGCAGCGGCTCGATCTGGGCGGCGTCCCGCGCGTCGTCGAGCACCAGCAGGACTGCCCGGTCCTCCAGCACGCTCCGGAACAGCCGGGCCCGGTCGGCACACTGCGGCGGGACCGCGTGCGCGGGTATTCCGAGTGCCGTGAGGAAGCCGCCCAGTGCCTCTCCCGGATCGAGTGCCTCCCTTCTGCTGCCCCGGAGATCGACATGGAGGCTGCCGCCGGGGAAGCGGTCCTTGACGCGATGCGCCACATGCACCGCGAGCGTGCTCTTGCCGACCCCTGCCATTCCGCTCACCGAGACGACCGGCAGGGCGTGCGGCGGCCCTTCGGCCAGGATGGCGCACAGTTCCGCCACCAGTGTCCGGCGCCCACTGAAGTCGCTGACATCGGGCGCCAGTTGGGCGGGCCGTACCGTGCCGCCCCCGTCGGCCCGGGAGAGCGTCCGCTTCACCGACCAGCCCTCACAGGCGAGTTCCGCCAGCGATTCGGGCAGATGCGGCGCGGCCAGCGTGCGGTCGTCGGCCAGGACCCGTTCATGCAGCGAACGCAGTTGCGGGCCGGGCTCGATGCCCAGCTCTTCCCCCAGGACCCGGCGTGCCCGTGCGAACACCGACAGCGCCTCGGCCTGGCGCCCCGCGGCGTACAGCGCCCGCATGAGTGAGCCGTAGGGGCCCTCCCGGAACGGCTGCTGCTGGGTGAACGCGAGGAGTTCCGGGATCACACGGCCGTACCGGCCCAGTGAGACATCCACGGCCATGCGCTTCTCCTGAAGGGTGAAGCGCAGTTCGCCCAGCCGTTCGCGCTCGGTCTCGGCGAACGGGCCGGGCACCCCCGCCAGGGGGTCTCCGTGCCACAGTGCCACCGCCTGCGCGAGCAACCGGGAACACTCCTCCACCCGGCTGCCGTGCTGCGCCTGCGCCGCACTGTTCACCAAGTCCTGCACACGATGGGCGTCGACATGTTCGGGATCGACCGTGAGCCGGTAGCCGTCGCCCACGGACTCCAGCAGTTCCGGCCCGACCTGACGCCGGATCTGCCAGACATGCGTGCGCAGGATCCGCGCCGCGGAGAGTGGCGACTCATCGCCCCAGACATCGGTGAGGAGCTGGTCGAGACAGACGACTGCTCCGCACCGCAACAGCAACGCGGCCAGTACCGCCTGCCGTTGAGGAGGCCCGCTCGTGACCCGGTCGCCCCCGACCTCGACGGTCACGGCCCCCAGCACCCGGAACCGCGTGGGCTCCGCCGGGCCTTGTGGAATCTTGCTCATTGACTTCGCTTTCCGTACTGCCCGAGATGATCACTCGGTTCCCCATCCGCCGCCGCTCCCGGCAGTCCCGTCCCCTCCTGGCCGGTGAGCCGTCCGACGACGTGCTCGACCCGCGGGCATGGTCACTGCCTCGTCGATGGTCCGGGTGAGCACGTGTGGACGACGTCCGTCGTCGGCGGTGGTCACCAGCCTGGTGCCGACGTCCCGGATCCGGAAGGCGGCTCCCCGAGGACACCCTCGATCATCGATCGTGCGTGGAGCCCTCGGGCACGGACCGCGCCGTTCTGGCACACGACAGGATCGCGGTAACGCTGCGTTGCCCACCAGCTATTAGCCACTGGGCCTAATGGTGAGACCCGGGACCGCAGGTTTCGATCCTCCCCGCCCGTCGGCTCAGGGCTCCCCGCAGCTCAGCAGCAGCTCGTGCCCGAGCGCGGTGAGGCTGTGACGCACCTGCCGTCCTTCACGCTCGGTGATGATCACACCGGCGGTGCGTAGCGCGGCGGCGTGCGCGGACGCGGTCGGCGCGGTGACGCCGAGGCGGCGGGCGAGTTCCGTCGTGGTGCAGGAGGACAGTCCTACGGCGTGCAGGGCGCGCACCCGTGCGGCGCTGATGAGGGTGGGCAGCCCGTGGGCGCGAGGCCCCGGTGTGTCCGCGCCCGGTGACCTGCGGACCGGGTAGCCGATCATGGCCGGGCGGTCCGGGTCGAGCAGGAGGGCGACGCCGTCCTGGAGGAAGAGGTTGGGCTGTAGTTCGAGCCCGCGGCCGCCCAGTTCGTGGGCGGGGACGGGCCAGGGCGCCGCGTACCGCAGGGTGCCGTCGTCCTGCCAGAAGAGGTGCGCATGGAGACCGTCGAGCATGGCACCCTGCCCCGCCTCGGCGTAGACCCGCAGATGGTGCATGACATCGGCCTGGAGGCGGCGCTGGATGTCGGGCCAGTCGGCGGCGAGGCAGGACCGGAAGAAGGACCAGACGGCGTCGGTGATGCGCCGTAGCTCCCGTGTCCCGCCGTCGCGCATCTCCCGGACGATGCGCGGCAGGCCGGGCGCGGAGCCGTAGAAGGCGAGGTCGCGCCGGACGAGGGGTTCGGGCAGGGCCAGCAGGGCGTCGAGTTCGTCGGTGAGCTGTCGGCGGGTGGTGTCCACGTCCGCGCAGAAGAAGTCGGGGACGGACTCGCTGTGGGCGTTGATCAGGTCGAGCAGCGGGGCGGCGCGGTGCGGCACGTTCCGCCGCACCCCGCGCCACCAGCGATCACGACGGAGCGAGCCACCGACGCAGTGGTGTTCCGATGATGCGATACCCGCGATGACGTGCATGATCGGGGATATGCCGTGCCGGACATGCGCCATGTCCTTGATGTCAAATCTGAGTTCGAGCATGGATGCGGGTGTGCTCCCAGGTGGCCCGGTGTGTCAGTCGGTGAAGACGGCGAGGAGCCACTGCTCGGGGGCCGGGTCGGGGGACGCGAGGAAGTGAAGCATCGCGGTGCGCAGGTCGGCGTTGGTGAGCGAGCCGTCGTTGTCACGGTCGAGCTTGGGGAACTCGTCGGCGGCCGAGAGGTTGTGGGCCTTGAGGTACTGCTCGAACTCGCTCTTGCCGACCTTCCCGTTCCCCTCGGTGTCCATGAGGCGGAAGGTCGCGTCCGCGGTCGCGGTGAGATAGGCGGGGATCGTGTCGACGCTCTTCCCGACCACGGCCCGTTCGATGTACGCGAGCAGCTCGTCCTTGCTCACCCTGCCGTCCTTGTTGGCGTCGGCGGCCGTGACGAGGTTGCGCACGAGGTCCGCGGTGACCGCGGTCTCCGGGCGCTGATCCTTCCGCTGGCCGTTTGAGGTGATGTAGCCGGACCTGTCGGTGTCGAGGCGGTCGAAGAGCTGGAGGACCCGCATCGTGTACGCACCCATGGTGGGCACCGTCCTTCCGTGTCGGACTTCCGTGTCGGAGTGTCGGCCAGGCCGTGATCCGCCGACGAACCTAGTGGCCGCCCGGCCCGCGGTGCGGTGGCTCAGCGCCGGGGCCACCCGAGGGGACGGACGCCGGGCCGCGCCCCCGGGCGGACGGCGTATCCGGCACCGCCGAGGCGCCTGCCGGGGTGCTGGACGGCTCCTGCCGGACCTCGTGGACGGGGCCAGGACTCAGAGCCAGTCCTTGCGCTTGAAGATGAAGAACAGACTGGTGCACACGATCGCCATCAGGACGATGGCGAAGGGGTATCCCAGCGCCCAGTGCAACTCCGGCATCTCCGTGAAGTTCATCCCGTAGATCGTTCCGACCAGGGTCGGGGCGAAGAGGATGGCCGCCCAGGAGGAGATCTTCTTGATCTCCTCGTTCTGCTCGAAGCCCGCCTCGGCCAGGGCGCGCATCTCCGCGTTCTGCTGCTGGGTGACGAGGGTGGCGTTGACCGTCAGGATGTCGGTCAGGGCCTGGCGGAAGCCGTCGACGCGTTCGCTGGTGTGGGTGACATGGTCCGCGACGTCCCGCAGATAGCGCTGGAGTTCGTCGTCCGTGCCGTACTTGGTGAAGCCCGCCATCAGGCCGTGGAGCATGCCCACCAGGGGGCGGGTCGCGCGCTGGAACTCGACCACTTCGCGGGACAGTTCGTAGATGCGGCGGGACACCTCGGGGTCGCCGCGGAAGACCTCGGTCTCGATCTCGTCGATGTCGTTCTGCACCCCGGTGACCACGGGCGCGTATCCGTCCACGACCGCGTCCAGGATCGCGTACAGCACCGCCTCCGGGCCCAGCTTCAGCAGCTCCGGCGACTCCTCCATACGGCGGCGGACGGCCGACAGGTCCGGGGCCGCGCCATGGCGGACGGTGATCAGGAAGTCGGGTCCCACGAACACATGCAGCTCGCCGAAGTCGACCTCCTCCGGGGCGTCCAGATAGCGGGCCGCACGCAGCACCACGAACAGCGTCTCGCCGTAGCGTTCCAGCTTCGGGCGCTGGTGGGCCTCCAGCGCGTCCTCCACCGCGAGCGGGTGCAGATCGAATTCGGCCGCCAGGGAGAGCAGCTCGGACTCGGTGGGCCGGGCGAGGCCGATCCAGGCCATGCCGTCCGGGTCGTCCCGCAGCTCGCGGAAGGTCTCGGCCAGCGAGTCGGGGGCGGAGATGCGGACGCCGTCCCGGTACAGGGCCGCCTGGACGACGCTGCCCGTCTCCGCCGGGTCCTGGGGTGCCGGGTCGGACCGGGAGGCCGGTGGGTCCGCGGCCGGTGGCGTCGTCGGATTCTGGGCTCGGCGCCAGACCGGCCTGCGGCCGTTGGCGGCTGGGCGGGCGCGGCGCTCGGACATCGCGGCTGCCTCCCGGGTCGAACGTACGTCTACTGATCTCGGGCAGGATATACCGGGCAAACAGTGCGGTGGTGAGGTGCGTCCCAGGATTCGGTGAGAAGGGGGAGGGTGAGGAGGGGGAGGGCGAGAGGGGTATGGGGGCTTCGGGCGTCCGGCGGCCGGAAAAGAGCCGTGGGGGGGGGCCGGGGGGGGGGGGCGGCGGCGGGGGGGGGGGGGGGCGGGGGGGGGGGGGGGGGCGGGGGGGGCCGCCCCCCCCCCCCCCCCCACCCCACCGGGTGGGTTGCGGCCCGGGCGTTGCGAACCGCTCGTGGAGGCCCGCAACGCCCCCCGGCTTCTACCTGAGGGTTGCTCAGGAGCCTGCTGGGGCTACGAGGTGACCGGTGCGGTCACCGGCGAGGAGACGGTGGTGACCCGGGTGCGGACACCGGGTGCACCGCCTCCGCGCAGCCGTTGCCCCAGGAAGTGATCCCTGCCAGGACGCCCCCGATGAACAGGGGACCGCCGCTGTCGTCCTGGCAGGTGTCCACGCCGCCGGACGGGTGTCCGGCGCAAACCATGTCGGACGTGACGCCGTCCGAACCGTAGGAGCTCTTGCAGCTGGAGTCCGGCACGACCGGGACCGTGGCGGTGCGCAGCCGCTGGGAGGAGCCGCACTTCTCCGGGGTGGCGCCCCGGCCGACGATCCGCGCCGTGGCGCCGACCGCTCCGGGCAGTGCGGCCGCGGTGGCCGTGTGGGCGGCGGCGACCACCGGTCTGGCGCGGGTGAGGCCGGACATGAGTCTCCTCGTGGGGTTGCCGGTGGGGGGTCGCACGGGTGGGGGGTGCTGCACGTCGGTGTCGGCCCGTCCCGCTCGAATGGCCGTCGAGAGGGGTGGGGACCGGCCCCGGTGTGCCCGGCGAGCGGCACGCCCTTACGCTAGAAGCCGCGCCCCTCCCTTCCCAATGAGGGAACCCCCTAAGGGAGTTGAGCAGGGATAACCCTCGGTCTGCGCGCGTAAACCGGTGGCGCGGTACGTCGGCCGAAAGCGGTCAGGCCGAGTGGTGCCCCGCCGCCAGCCGCACGATGTCCACCCGCGACCGGATGCCGAGCTTGCGGTAGACCCGGGTGAGGGTGGCCTCCACGGTCTTCACGCTGATGAACATGCGGGCCGCGATCTCCCGGTTGGTGGCGCCCTCCATGACCAGCGCGGCGACCTGCCGCTCGGTGGCGGCCAGGGTGTCCAGGGCCGCCGCGGCCAGGGGCGGCTGGGCGGCCCCGGTGACGGTGGCCGTCTCCACCTGCCGCAGCCAGGGCATGGCCCGGCAGCGGCGGAAGAGCCGGGCCGCCTCGTCGTAGGCGGAGGGGCCGGGTTTCGGGGCGCGCAGACCCGCCAGCGCATAGGCGGCCCGCGCCTCCTCCAGCCCGTGGCCCAGCTTGCCGAGCTTGTCCTGAGCGGACGTCAGCAGCCTTTGTGCGAAGTCGAGTTCGCCGCGTGCGGCGCGGGACAGTGCCTCGGCGCGGTCCAGTACCGCGAGCACGCTCTCCCGGCCGAGCCGCCGCGCATGGGTGCGGGTGGTGTCGATGACGTCCTGCGCCTCGGCCTGCTCCCCGATGCGCACCAGAGCCTCGGCGAGATCGCCCTGCCAGCGCCCCCGGGCCGGGTCGGTGACCCCGAGCCCCTCCTCCAGCTCCCGGACCCGGCGCAGCGACACCGCGGTGCCCGCCGCGTCCCCGGCCACCAGCTGGGCGTGCCCGAGGGCGGCCAGGGCCCGGGACAGATAGAGCACGTCGCCGTCCTCCTCCGCGCGCCCCACCGCCTCCCGGGCCAGTGTCAGCGCCCGCTCCACCTCACCGCCCGCGGCCTCCGCGAGCGAGGTCAGCATGGCGCTCGCCCCCTCGCCGATGCCGGTGTCCCGGGCGAGCCGCAGACTCTCCCGGGCCAGGTCCAGGGCGCGTCCGCAGTGCCCGGCCCGCAGTTCGGTCTCGGCGAGCCCGCGCAGGAAGTGCACCTCGGCCTCGGCCATCCCGCGCCGCCGCACCTCGCGCAGCAGACCGCTGATCGTCTTGCGCGCCTCGGCCAGCTGATCGCTCATGATCAGCCAGCGGAAGCGTGCGGAGCCCGCGCCGTTGTGGTCGCACGCCACCCGGGGGTCCTGCGGCTCCCGCAGGGCCCGCTTGATGGTGGCGGGCGCGTCCGGGTGCCCCATCAGGGTCTCGGCCTGCGCCTGGAAGGCCAGCGCCAGCAGCTCGCTGCGCCGGTCCCGGGCGCGGGCCGCGAGATCCGCGGCGAGCGCCCCCTCCTCCCGGGCCCGGTCGAAGTCGCCCTCCACGAGCAGCGCCCGCCAGGCGAGTTGGTAGTGCACCAGGGTGAGCAGCCGGGGATCGTCGCCCGCGTCCGTGAGCGCCTGCGGGAAGACCGCATCGACCTCGGCCATGGCGTGCCCGGCCGCGTCGATCACCACCATCCACGCCCGTACCCGGTCCGCCGGCTCGGTCGCCTGGGCCAGCACCTCGTGGGCGATGTCCCGCGCGAAGTCCGTTTCTCCCGCGGTCAGCGCGTCCTCGGCGGCCTGGAGCCGCCGTTCGTCCGCGGCGGGCACGGTGCCGGGCGGGGTGTGCCGGGCCGCCAGCAGTCCGAGTTCCGCCGCCACCGACGGCGCCCCCCGGTCCCGGGCGGCGGCCGCGGCCTCCCCGAGGCGCCCGGCCACCTCGGGGTCGGTGCCGGTGCTGGCGAGGGCGAGATGCCGGGCCCGCTCGATGGGGTCGCCGGCCGCCGACGACAGGGCCGCGTGCGCGTCCCGCCGCTCCTGTGCGCTCGCCTGCGCGTACAGGGCGGCCGATATCAGCGGATGCGCGAACCGTACGCAGGGCGCGTCCCGCTCCGTCACCAGCAGCCCGAGCGCCGCGGCCTGGGCGGTCTCCGGCTCCGCGTTCGACCGCCCCGCGGCGCGCAGCAGGGCCAGCGTGGGCCGGGCCCCGGCGCTCGCCACCAGCAGGGTGCGGCGCGCCTCCGCGGACAGCGCCTCCAGCCGGTTGAGGACCAGCGCACGCAGCGAGGTCGGCACCGGAAGCGGCTCTCCGGGGCTCGGCGGTGTGGTGCTCTCGAAGAGGGCGCGCCCCAGCTCCAGTGCGAAGAGCGGGTTGCCGCCGCTGGTGCGGTGGATGTCCCGGACGGTGGAGCGGGGCAGCCCGGTGTAGCCGCGGTGGTCGAGGAGCGCGGCGACCTGGGCGCGGGGGAGCGGTCCCACCCGGACGGCGAGGGTGCCCGGCGGGGCGGTGCCCAGATAGCGGTCGTGCTCCTGGCCCTGGGGTTCGGTGTCGGTGCGTACAGCGCACAGCATCTGCACCGGGGTGCCGCCGAGCCGCCGTGCGGCGAAGCCGAGCAGTTCGGCGCTGGCCGGATCGAGCCACTGGAGGTCGTCGGCGACGATCAGTACGGGGCCGCGGGCGGCCAGTGCCCGCAGGGTGGAGAGCACTGCGAGGCGCAGCGCGAGACCGTCCCGTTGCAGGGTGGACTCGCCGCGGCCGGTGAGGGCGGACTCCAGGGCGGTGCGCTGGGGGGCGGGCAGCCGGTCGGCGACCTCGTCGACGACCAGGCCGAGCAGGTCCGCGAGGGCCAGGAAGGGGAGATGGGATTCGGACTCGGTCGCCGAGCAGCGCAACACGGTGCGCACCGCTTCGCCGTAATCCGCGGCCAGCGAGCGCAGGACGGTCGACTTTCCTATTCCGGCCGGGCCGTGCACCAGCACGCTCCCGCCGCCGGTGAGTTGCTCATGCGCTCCCGCGAGCAGCTCCTCCCGGCCGATGACCAGGTCGGGGCGGGGTCTGGCAGGCTCCTTGAAGTCCCGTCGCACGGTCACCGCTCCCCTCCGTGTGTCGTGTCCTGGCCAATATTAGGCAACGAGGCTTTGAATTTCGGACAGCCGGTGAGGTGAGGCACATAACAAGGCGGCGGTACGAGGTAATTCTGTGGCGGCCGAATGAATGCGGCCCGGCAATCACGGAGTGCGCAAAAGGTGCGGGTGAGTGCCAATTCACCGGTAACCGGTGCAGATACTGCCAGATGGCCGCCCTGCTCTAAGGAAGCACCCCGGCACGCCGCGCGGCGACCACCGCCTCCCAGCGTGTGTGCGCCCCCAACTTCCGCATGGCGGACCGCAGATACCCCTTGACCGTCTCCGGCTGTAGCCCGAGCCGCTCCGCGGCCGCCGCATTGGTGGCACCGGCCGCCACCCAGGTCAGCACGTCCACCTCCCGCGGCGACAGCCCCGCGCTGCGTTCCGGGGGAGGGCAGCAGGCCGCGCCCGCGAGCCGCCCGCACACCGCCAGCAGCTCCGCCCGCAGCGCCGGGTCCTCGGCCCGCTGGGCCAGCGACCTGAGCGTGCCGTGCGCCTCCCGCACCTGCTCCCAGGCCGCACCGGACGGCGCCCCCGCGGGCTCCCGCACCGCCGTCGGCACCGCCCGCGCCTCGTCCCGCGCGACCAGCGCCTGTTCCACGTCCCGCGCCGCCGCCACCGCCGCGCCCAGGGTGCGGTCGCCCAGCGGCTGGGCCGTCCGCAGCGCGCCGTAGAGCACACCGCGGACCCTGCGCCGCACCACGAGCGGCACCGCGAGCACGCTCCGCAGGCCCTCCGCCGCCACCGCGCCGTCGTACTCGTGGCTGATCTGCCGCGAGGACGAGTAGTCCGTCACCGCACACGGCCGGGCCAGCGCCACCACCTTGCCGCCCAGGCCGTTGCCGGAGGCGACGGCCAGCGACCTGAGCGCCGTCGTCGTATTGCCGCTGAGTTCACTGATCCTGATCTGCGGCCGCCCGGGCTCCACCAGGCCGCCGAAGGCGACCGGCAGTCCGGTGGCGCGCCGCAGCCGCACCAGCGCCCCGCGCATCTCCAACGCCTCGGCTGCGTCTGCTGCCATGTGCCCGTCCCCTCGTCGCGGCGCACCCCCGTCCGGGGGTGGTGAGACCTGCGTCACGGATTACACGATGGTAGGTGGCTGTCCGGCAATGAGGAGGACACGTGACGGCGAAGATCGACCCGACGGACGCTTTCCGGACCGCGCGGGACTTCCTGCTCGCGCACCGGGAGGACTACGCCACGGCGTACGCGGGCTTCCACTGGCCGCGCCCGGCGCACTTCAACTGGGCGCTCGACTGGTTCGACGCCATCGCGGACGGCAATGACCGCACCGCGCTGCACATCGCCGAGGAGGACGGCAGCGAGCTGCGGCTGACCTTCCGCGAGCTGTCCGCCGCCTCCGCCCGGGCCGCCAACTGGCTCCGGGAGCGCGGCGTCCGCGCCGAGGACCGCATCCTCGTCATGCTCGGCAACCAGGCCGAGCTGTGGGTGACGGCACTGGCCGCGATGAAGCTGCGCGCCGTGGTCATCCCCGCCACCCCGCTGCTCGGCCCCGCCGATCTGCGCGACCGGGTCGGCCGCGGCCGGGTCCGGCATGTGATCGCGCGCGCCGCGGACACCGGCAAGTTCGAGCAGGTGCCGGGCGACTACACCCGGATCGCGGTCGGCGGTGCGACCGGCCCCTGGCAGCCCTTCGAGGACCTGTACGGCGCCTCCCCGCTGTTCGTGCCCGACGGACCCACCCCGGCGGACGACCCGCTGATGCTCTACTTCACCTCGGGCACCACCGCGCGCCCCAAGCTGGTGGAGCACACCCATGTGTCCTATCCCATCGGCCATCTGGCGACGATGTACTGGATCGGCCTCCGGCCGGGCGACGTCCACCTCAACATCTCCTCGCCGGGCTGGGCCAAGCACGCCTGGTCGAACCTGTTCGCCCCGTGGAACGCGGAGGCGACCGTCTTCCTGCACAACTACACCCGCTTCGACGCAACCCGGCTGATGGCCGGGATGGACCGGGCGGGCGTCACCACCTTCTGCGCCCCGCCGACCGTGTGGCGCATGCTCATCCAGGCCGACCTGACCCGGCTGGGCACCCCGCCGCGCGAGGCGGTCGCCGCCGGTGAGCCGCTCAACCCCGAGGTCGTCGAGCGGGTGCGGCAGGCCTGGGGAGTGACCGTCCGGGACGGCTTCGGGCAGACCGAGACGGCCGTGCAGATCTCCAACAGCCCCGGCCAGCCGCTGAAGACGGGCTCGATGGGCCGCCCCAGCCCGGGCTTCCGCATCGAACTGCTCGACCCGGTCACCGGGGCGCCGGGAGCGGCGGAGGGCGAGATCGCGCTCGATCTGTCGGCCCGGCCGGTCGGCCTGATGACCGGCTACCACGGCGACGCCGACCGTACGGCGGAGGCCATGGCGGGCGGCTACTACCGCACCGGTGACATCGGCTCGCGGGACGAAGAGGGATACATCACCTATGTCGGGCGGGCCGACGATGTCTTCAAGGCCTCCGACTACAAGATCTCCCCCTTCGAGCTGGAGAGCGCCCTACTGGAACACGAGGCGGTGGCCGAGGCGGCCGTGGTGCCCGCCCCGGACGCGCTGCGCCTGGCCGTGCCCAAGGCGTACATCGTGCTCGCCGCGGGCTGGGAGCCCGGGCCGGACACCGCCAAGGCCCTCTTCGAGCACTCCCGGGAGGTCCTCGCCCCCTACAAACGGGTCCGCCGCCTGGAGTTCGGCGACCTGCCCAAGACCGTGTCCGGCAAGATCCGCCGTATCGAACTGCGCGAGGCCACGGCCGCCGGGTCCGGCGACGAGTACCGCGAGGAGGACTTCCGGTGAGCGCACCGTCCTACGCCCACGGCACCAGCACCACCCCGCTGCTCGGCGACACCATCGGCGCCGATCTGGACCGGACCGTCGCCGCCCACCCCGACCGCGACGCCCTGGTCGACATGGCGTCCGGACGCCGCTGGACCTACGCGGAGTTCGGCGCCGCGGTGGACGAGGTGGCGCTCGGGCTGCTCGCCCGCGGGGTCGGCAAGGGGGACCGGGTCGGCATCTGGGCGGTCAACTGCCCCGAATGGGTTCTGGTCCAGTACGCCACCGCCCGCATCGGCGCGATCATGGTGAACATCAACCCGGCCTATCGCGCCCATGAGCTGGAGTATGTGCTCAGGCAGTCCGGGGTCGGCCTGCTGGTCGCCTCCCTGTCCCACCGGACGAGCGACTACCGCGCCCTGGTCGAGCAGGTGCGCGGCAACTGCCCCGGACTGCGCGAGACGGTCTACATCGACGACCCCGGCTGGGAGGCGCTCCTCGCGGACGGGGCCGCGGTGCCCCGCTCCCGGCTGCGGGCGGCAGAAGCCGGGCTGAGCTGCGACGACCCGGTCAACATCCAGTACACGTCGGGCACCACGGGCTTCCCCAAGGGCGCCACGCTCTCCCACCACAACATCCTCAACAACGGCTACTGGGTGGGCCGTACCGTCGGCTACACCGAACAGGACCGGATCTGCCTGCCCGTCCCCTTCTACCACTGCTTCGGCATGGTCATGGGAAACCTGGGGGCCACCACGCACGGTGCCTGCATCGTGATCCCGGCGCCCTCCTTCGACCCCCGGGCCACCCTGGAGGCGGTCCAGCAGGAGCGCTGCACCTCCCTCTACAGCGTCCCCACCATGTTCATCGCCGAGCTGAACCTGCCCGGCTTCGCGGACTTCGACCTGTCCTCGCTGCGCACCGGCATCATGGCGGGCTCCCCGTGCCCCGTCGAGGTGATGAAACGGGTGGTCGCCGAGATGCACATGCGGGAGGTGTCCATCTGCTACGGCATGACGGAGACCTCCCCCGTGTCGCTCCAGACCCGCAGGGACGACGACCTGGAGCACCGCACCGGGACCGTGGGCCGGGTCCTGCCGCACATCGAGGTGAAGATCGTCGACCCGGCGACCGGAGTGACCCTGCCGCGCGGCGCGGCCGGTGAGCTGTGCACCCGCGGCTACAGCGTGATGCTCGGCTACTGGGACGAGCCCGACCGGACCGCCGAGGCCATCGACCCGGGCCGCTGGATGCACACCGGTGATCTGGCGACGATGCGCGCCAACGGCTATGTCGAGATCGTCGGCCGCATCAAGGACATGATCATCCGGGGCGGGGAGAACGTCTACCCGCGCGAGATCGAGGAGTTCCTCCACGCCCACCCGAAGATCGCCGACGTCCAGGTGGTCGGCATCCCCCATGAGCGCTACGGCGAGGAGGTCATCGCCTGTGTGATCCCCCGCGATCCGGCCGATCCGCCGACCCTGGAGGAGCTGCGGGCCTTCTGCGAGGAGCGGCTCGCCCACTACAAGATCCCGAGCGGACTGCGGATTCTCGGCTCCTTCCCGATGACGGTGTCGGGGAAGGTGCGCAAGGTGGAGCTGAGGGAGACCTGCGCGGAGCGGCGGTAGCGCGACGGTCCGGGGGCTCGCGGAGAGGGGGCCGCGGCGAGGAGGGCCGTGGCGAGGAGGTCAGGTGCGCCCGGCGGCCAGTTCGTCGGCCAGGCCGTTCACCGGCTGGGGCGTGCCGCCGAGGTCGAGGACGAACAGCGGGACCCCTATGCGGTCGGCCGTCTCCCGGGCGTTGTCGGCGTATCCCGCCAGGGAGAAGTAGACACAACGGGCCGACTCGGACAGGGCGGTGAGCCACAGGCACTCCACGTCCCGCAGTGAGGCGGGCCGCACGGCCGGATCCACCTGCGCCAGGATCCCGCGTGCGGCCAGCCCTATCCCGTGCGGCTGCCGCTGGTCGGCGCGCCGTATGTCGCGGTAGCCGAGCCAGCGCAGATAGAGCGCGGCCGCGGTGACGGCATCGCGCGCGGAACGTATCGCCACCGGCCGGAAGGCACTCCGGGGGGCGGGGACCTCGGGCGCCGGGGGAGCGGTCTGTCCCGGCGCGCCGCCCACCGGGACGCGCAGCACGGTCCCGCAGGCGCAGCCCAGTTCCGGCTGCGGCCACTCGTCCTCGCGGTGGCAGGCGCCGCAGCGGACCGTGACCCAGTGGTCGGCCCAGGTGCGATGGGTGACGACGGAGGGCTCCCCGAGCCGGTCCAGGGGCGGGGCCACGGGGGCGCCGCAGACACAGGGGTACCGCGGTGCCGCGTAGAGGTGCTCGCGCCGGCAGACCGGGCAGCGTACGAGGACGCTCTCGGACATGGTCCTCATCCACCCCTTGTGTCGAACAGCGGTCCGCCCTGTCGGACAGCGGTCCCATCCTGCTCCCGCGGGCCCCCGCTTGTCCTCGGCTTCGCACACCGCGCGGCCCGGCTCCCCTCTCTCTTGACGGCCTTCACGACCCCGCCTACATTTCCTTCCAGATAACAGAAGTTGCTTTCCGTATTGTGGAAATATGATCGCGATGCGGCAAGAAGTGCTCACCGCGGGGCGCGACGGGAGCGCGAGTCCGACAGCCGAAGCAGGAGTACTCCATGGCTCGTATGACCGCTGCCCGCGCGGCAGTCGAGATCCTCGAACGCGAGGGCGTCAGCCACGCGTTCGGCGTCCCGGGCGCCGCGATCAACCCCTTCTACGCGGCCCTGAAGGCCTCCGGCGGAGTCCGCCACACCCTCGCCCGCCATGTCGAGGGCGCCTCCCACATGGCGGAGGGCTACACCCGCGCCCGGCCCGGCGCCATCGGTGTGTGCATCGGCACCTCGGGACCGGCCGGCACCGACATGATCACCGGGCTCTACTCGGCGACCGGCGACTCCGTCCCGATCCTCTGCATCACCGGACAGGCCCCCACGGCCGTGATCCACAAGGAGGACTTCCAGGCGGTCGACATCGCCGCCATCGCCGGGCCGGTCACCAAGATGGCCGTCACCGTCCTGGAGGCCGCCCAAGTGCCCGGTGTCTTCCAGAAAGCCTTCCATCTGATGCGCTCGGGGCGGCCCGGGCCGGTCCTGATCGATCTGCCCGTCGACGTCCAGCTCACCGAGATCGAGTTCGACCCGGAGACCTACGCACCGCTCCCCGTCCACCGGCCGAGCGCCACCCGCGCCCAGATCGACAAGGCCATGGCGCTCCTCGCCGCCTCCGAGCGGCCGCTGATCGTCGCGGGCGGCGGCGTCATCACCGCGGACGCCTGCGAATTCCTCACAGAATTCGCCGAGCTGACGGGCACTCCCGTGGTGCCGACCCTGATGGGCTGGGGCGCCCTCCCCGACGACCACGAGCTGAACGCGGGCATGGTCGGACTCCAGACCTCGCACCGCTACGGCAACGCGACCTTCCTGGAGTCCGACTTCGTCCTCGGCATCGGCAACCGCTGGGCCAACCGGCACACCGGCAGGCTCGACGTCTACACCGCGGGCCGGACCTTCGTCCACGTCGACATCGAACCCACCCAGATCGGCAGGATCTTCGCCCCCGACTACGGCATCACCTCCGACGCCCGGGCGGCCCTCGCCCTCTTCGTGGAGGCGGCGCGCGAGTGGCGGGCGGCCGGGCGGCTGCCGGACCGCGCGGACTGGGCCGCCGCCGCCCAGGAGCGCAGGGCCCGCCTCCAGCGCCGTACGCACTTCGACGACATCCCGATCAAGCCGCAGCGCGTCTACGAGGAGATGAACAAGGCCTTCGGGCCCGGGACCCGCTATGTCTCCACGATCGGCCTCTCCCAGATCGCCGGTGCCCAACTGCTGCACGTCTACCGGCCCCGCCACTGGATCAACTGCGGCCAGGCTGGCCCCCTCGGCTGGACCGTCCCGGCCGCACTGGGCGTCGCCACGGCCGACCCGGAGGCACCGGTCGTCGCGCTCTCGGGCGACTACGACTTCCAGTTCATGATCGAGGAGCTGGCCGTGGGCGCCCAGCACAGGATCCCCTACATCCATGTCCTGGTGAACAACGCCTATCTGGGGCTGATCCGCCAGGCGCAGCGCGCGTTCGACATCGACTTCCAGGTCAATCTGGAGTTCGAGAACATCAACTCGCCCGAGCTGGGCTGCTACGGCGTCGACCATGTCAAGGTCGTCGAGGGCCTCGGCTGCAAGGCGCTCCGGGTCACCGACCCCGCCGAACTGGGCGCCGCCTTCGAGCAGGCGGGAAAGCTTGCCGCCGAGCACCGGGTGCCGGTGGTCGTCGAAGTGATCCTGGAACGTGTCACCGACATCTCCATGTCGACCACCAATGACATCGGCGCCGTCGTCGAGTTCGAGGAGACCGCGACCGAGCCGGGTCACACACCCACCGCGGTCAGAACGCTCAAGGTCTGAGGCGGAGCGCTGAAGGTCTGACGCGGAGGGCTGGAGGGCCGGGGCGGAGCGCTGGAGGTCTGGAGCGAGCTGCTGGAGGGCCTGCTGGAGCGCTGAAGTCCGAGGCCCGGTGCGGTGAGGGGCGGCCCGGCGTGACTCGGGTCGCCCCTCGCGGTGTCGCTCCCGGAGAGGGGTCGGCGCGCCGCGTCCCCCGTCGTGGGCGCCGTGCCCGGGGCGCCGCTCGCCGCGCCGCCCCGACCTCTCCGGAGGGGCCCGCCGCCCCCGTGCCGGCGGGCCCCGTATGCCGATAATGTGCCCGCGCGGTACGGGAGTTGAAGCCCTCGGACCGGTGTTCAGAGGTTGACTTGAGGGTTGCGTAGGCCGCCTACGCCGGTGCGCGTAGGCGGCCCTTGTCCGTGCCCCGTGCCCCCGGCCCTGCCCCGGTCTACTCGATCTCCTTGAGGCCGTGCTCCGACAGCCCCGGCCACTCGTCCGGGCCGCCGCCCTGCCACTCGATGAGGTCGCTCTCCTCGACCTCGATCCGGTCCAGGTCGGCGAGGCGCAGGATCTCGACGACATCGTCGAGGTGGCTGGCCAGCCCCAGGGTCACCTCGCCCTCGGTCACCCGCCGGGATCCGTCCAGGGCGGGGGCGTGCACCACGATGTGCGGATGCTGCAACGACTGTTCCATGTCCTCAAGCGTCCTGCCGACGGGCCCGTTCCGCACCCCGGGCACGACAGGAGCGCCGGACACGGAGGGATCCGCGTCCGGCGCTCCCGGTGGGGCGGGTGCCGCGGCGGTGCGACGGCCTCGGGGCGGCCCTCTCTCAGGTCGGGAGGGACGCCCCGGGACCTTCACCACCGCACTGGCTCGCACTCCCCGGTTCTCGGCTCGCCTTGAACAGGAGATTCCGCCGCGGTCCCGCCACCGGACCCGCCGTGCCGAACGGCCACCCCTTGTCCGGGTCGTCCGGCGACGGGCCCGCCTTGTACTGACGTAACGTCAGAAGTGTTGTGGATGTGCAGGGTTCCGGGTGGTGTCGGCGCCTGGGCGCGACAGGACAGATGTCGGCGACGGCACCACCCGGAAGATGTGAGGGTCCCGGGCTCAGACCCGGGTGCCCGAGAGGCGCTCCACGCCCCGCAGCAGCGCCGAGTGGTCCAGGCCGCCGTCGCCCTGCGCCCGCAGGGAGGCGACGAGTTGGGCGACCACGGCGCCGACGGGCAGGGCCGCTCCCACGGAGCGGGCCGCCTCCGTGACGATGCCCATGTCCTTGTGGTGCAGATCGATCCGGAAGCCCGGGGCGAAGTCGCGGTTCAGGAAGTTGTCCTTCTTGCGGGCCAGGACCGTCGACCCCGCCAGGCCGCCGCCCAGTACCTCCAGGGCCGCCCCGAGATCCACCCCGGACCGCTCAAGGAAGACCACGGCCTCCGCGCAGGCCTGGATGTTCACCGCGACCATCAGCTGGTTGGCGGCCTTCACGGTCTGCCCCGCGCCGTGCGGACCGCACAGCACGATGGTCCTGCCCAGCGCCTCGAAGAGCGGCTTCGCCGCCTCGAAGTCCGCCCGCTCGCCGCCGGCCATGATGGACAGTACGCCCTCCACGGCACCGGCCTCGCCGCCGGACACCGGTGCGTCGAGGACGCGGATGCCCTTCTCCCGGGCCCTGCGGGCCAGCTCGACCGAGGTGCCGGGGGTGATCGAGGACATGTCGATCAGCAGGGTGCCGGGTTTCGCGTTCTCCAGGATCCCGTCGGGACCGTAGGCCACCGCCTCGACCTGGGGGGATGCCGGAACCATGGTGAAGACCACGTCGGCAGCGCGTACGGCGTCGGCGACCGAGGAGGCCGCCGTGCCCCCGGCCGCGGTGAGCCGGTCCAGCTTCTCTCGCTCCAGGGTGTGGCCGGTGACGTCGTAGCCCGCCTTGATCAGGTTCTCGGACATGGGGGAGCCCATGATGCCGAGGCCGATCCAGGCGACCGCCGGGCGGTCCGTGCGGGAGGGGGCCGGGGGTGTGCTGCTCATGAGAGTGCCTCTCCGACGGCTCTGCTGCCGTCTTGCGGGTCGGGGCTCGACGGGCGGCGCGGGGGCGGCTGCGGGCGGCCGGGCGAAGGTCTCCGTGCCGGGGTTCAGCGGGCGGCGCGGGCCGCCGGGGGCAGCCAGGCGAAGGCCTCCGCTCCGGTGCGGTCGCCGCCCGGCTTGTACTCCAGGCCGATCCGGCCGTCGTAGCCCGCCTCGGCGAGCCCGTCGAGCAGGTCCGCCAGCGGGAGCGCACCCGTCCCCGGCGCTCCGCGGCCCGGGTTGTCGGCGATCTGGACGTGGCCGGTCCTCGGGGCGTACCGCTCGATCACCGACGGCAGGTCCTCGCCGTTCATCGACAGGTGGTACAGGTCCATCAGGAACTGTGCGTTGCCGAGCCCGGTCGCCTCGTTCACCCGGTCGGCGACGGCGACCGCGGCCGCGGCGGAGACCAGGGGGTAGTGCGGTGACTCCGGCCGGTTGAGCGCCTCGACCAGGAGGATCGCGCCGATCCGGTCGGCGGCGCGGGCCGCGAGCACGAGATTCTCCAGGGCCAGCGCGTCCTGCTCGGCCGGGTCGGCGCCGTCGACGCGGTTGCCGTAGAGGGCGTTGAGCGCCGTACAGCCCAGCGATTCCGCGAAGCCGGCCGCCACCTCGACATTGGCCCGGAATTTCTCCGACTCCTCGCCCGGGACGGACAGGGCGCCGCGGTCCGGGCCCGGCAGCCGTCCGGCGTAGAAGTTGAGGCCCGTCAGCCGCACCCCCGCGGTCTCGACCGCCTTGGCCAGGGCGTCCAGTTCGTACCGCCCGGGGGTGGGGGAGTCGGTCCAGGGCCACCACAGCTCGACCGCGGTGAAGCCCGCCGCCGCGGCGGCCGCGGGCCGTTCCAGGAGCGGGAGTTCGGTGAAGAGGATCGACAGATTGACGGTGAAGCGCTGGTCGGCGAATCCCATCGGGCGGCGCTCCCTCCTTGGGTCCGTGAGTCCGTGAGTCCGTGAGTCCGTGAGTCCGTGAGTCCGTGAGTCCGTGAGTCCGTGAGTCTGCGGGTCCGTGAGTCCGTGGGTCCGTGGATTTTTGGTTCTGCGGTTCCGTGGCCTCACGGTGCATGCTGTATTCCGTATGGCGGAAACAGCTTTTTGCTTGATGGAAGGCTGGCGGTCTTCGGTGGCGCTTGTCAAGGGGTCGGAAGGGGAGCGGCTCTCGCTCCGTGTCGGTTAGGGTCACGTCGTGCCGGGCGGGTGGGAATCCGTCCCGGTGGAGACCCCGACGTGCCCTCGTCCTGGGCGATCCGGATGGCAGTGCAGCTCACGACCGTGCTTGGGGGCACCGTGCGACTGAGAGTGGAGTTCACCACCGAACCCTTCGACCTCGACGAGGCGCCCGCCCATGCGCTGGCCGCCCGTGAGGTCATCGAGGCGGCCGAACTGGACGCGGTGGACGTCGGCCCGTTCGGCAACACCGCGGTGGGCCGCGCCGAGGCGGTGCTCACCGCCGTGGACGCACTGCTGCGCTCCTCCCTGGAGGCGGGCGCCACCCGGATCTCGTTGCAGGTCAACGTGGTCGCGGAGGCGGGGAGATGACCCGGCGGGGGGACGAGCCCTTTATCGCGGCCGTGAAGCCGCTGGTCGATGCCATGGGCGGGGAGATGCTGCCCCCGGACCAGGCCGGTCCCGACGATGTGGTGCTCGTCTGGGAGGGTGCCGACGCCGTCGCCGTGCGCCTGCCGCAGCTGGCCGACTCGCTCGACCACATCCTCGCCGCCATGGAGCGCAAGCACGGGACGTCGCTGGCCGAACTGGACCGCAGGGCCAAGCAGGAGATCGTGCGGACCCTGGAGGCGCGTGGCGCCTTCGCCGTACGTCACGGGGTGGAGACCGTCGCGAGCGCCCTCGGCGTGAGCCGCTTCACCGTCTACAACTACCTCAACCGGGAGAAGAGCCCCTGACCAGGCTTTTTACCAGGCTTTATGCGCCCCTTGGGTGCCCCTGTCGGACCGACCGCCGCCCGGCATCCGGGCGGCGGTTTCTGTTACTCAGAATTTTCAACAAAGTGTTGACGGTGTTCGACGGAGGGCGTTAGCTGTTCGCAGCCCGATCAGCCCCACGGCCAGGGAGGCACCCGTGACGTCGACCCCTACGCCACCGGGCCTCGCCCGGTTCAACGCCCTGGCGGAGCAGGCGGCCTCGGCCGTCCTCCACGAGGCGTGCGCCTCCACGGCATGGGTCGCCCGGCTGCTCGCCGGACGCCCCTATCGCACCGCAGACGACCTCTGCACCGCGAGCGACACCGCCATGGCCGACCTGACCACGGCGGACCTCCAGGAGGCGATGGCCGGGCACCCGCCGATCGGCCGCCCCGCGCCGGGTGACCCCGCGTCGGCCCGGGAGCAGCGCGGTATGGCCGGTGCCTCCGGGGAGCTCAAGGCGGAGATGCTTGCACTCAATCTGGCGTACCAGGAGAAGTTCGGGCATGTCTTCCTGATCTGTGCCACCGGGAGGACCGGAGAGCAGATGCGGGACGCCGCCCGGGAGCGCCTCGGCAACGCGCCGGAGCGGGAACGGGAGATCGTGCGCACCGAGCTGGGCAAGATCAACCGTATCCGGCTCGCCCGGCTGCTCGACACCGTGTGACATCCCGCCGCCCCACCGCTCGACACCCGCCCGGAAGGGACCCGCATGAGCACCGAGACCACCGCTTCCGTGTCCACGCACATCCTGGACACCAGCGTCGGCCGCCCCGCCCCGGGCGTCACCGTCCGCCTCGGCGCCCGCCCCGGCCGGGACGTGGACTGGCAGGCGCTCGGCGGCTCGTCGACCGATGCGGACGGCCGGTGCAAGGACCTCCCGGCCCTGCCGGAGGGAACCACCCAGGTACGGCTCGACTTCGACGTCGAGGCGTACCTCGAAAGGTTCAACAGGCTCGAAAGGTCCGACGGCTTCGAAAGGTCAGAGAAGAAGCAAGCCGATACGCAGCAGGACGCCCCCGCGAATCGGGACAGCGGTCCCCCCGGAGTGTTCTTCCCCGAGGTGACGGTCACCTTCGCCGTCGTACCGGGCGAGCACTACCACGTACCGCTGCTGCTCAACCCGTTCGGCTACTCCGTTTACCGAGGGAGCTAGCTCCATGACCGTCCATTCCCGTCCTGCCCGCCCCGTGCTCCTGGGTCAGAACCAGTACGGCAAGGCCGAGAACCGAATTGTCAGGATCACGCGGGACGGCACCACCCACCACATCAAGGACCTCAATGTCTCCGTCTCCCTCTCGGGCGACATGGACGAGGTCCACTACTCCGGTTCCAACGCCAGGGTGCTGCCGACCGACACCACCAAGAACACGGTGTACGCCTTCGCCAAGGAGCACGGCATCGAGTCCGCCGAACAGTTCGGCATCCATCTCGCGCGGCACTTCGTGACCTCCCAGGAGGCCATCCAGCGGGCCCGGATCCGGATCGAGGAGTACGCCTGGGACCGGATCGAACACGCGGGCCGGGGCGAGCACTCCTTCGTCCGCACCGGCCGGGAGACCCGGCTGGCCCAGATCACCTACGACGGCTCGTCCTGGGAAGTGGTGTCGGGCCTGACCGATCTGACGGTCATGAACTCGACCGACTCCGAGTTCTGGGGCTACGTCAAGGACCGCTACACGACCCTTCCCGAGACCCACGACCGCATCCTGGCCACCTCCGTCACCGGACGCTGGCGCTTCAACTGGACCGACGACACCCAGGAGATGCCGGACTGGGAGACGTCCTACGAGCAGACGCGCGGGCATCTGCTCCGGGCGTTCGCCGAGACCTACTCCCTCTCCTTGCAGCAGACCCTCTACCAGATGGGCGCGCGCATCATCGACGGCCGCGCCGAGATCGACGAGGTCCGCTTCTCGCTCCCCAACAAGCACCACTTCCTGGTGGACCTGGAGCCGTTCGGCCTGAAGAACGACACCCCCGACGGGGCGGTGTACTTCGCCGCGGACCGCCCGTACGGCCTGATCGAGGCCACGGTGGTGCGGGACGGCTGCGAGGCGCGCATCCCGGAGGACCTCACCAACCTGTAGGCGCCCACGGGTGCCTCCGGCGGCCGGGGGCACCCTCCCCCCTCCTCCTCTCCTCCTCTTCGGCACCCGTGGCCCCGCGCCGCGGCACTCACCTCCCGGGTTCCTGCCGTGCCCTCTCCCCAGAGTGAAAAGGACGAACCATGGCCCCAGTCCAGCGCACCGTCATCGAGAACTGCGCGGTCACGACCGTGGACGCCGACGACACCGAATACCCCACGGGCCATGTGGTCGTCGCCGGAAACCGCATCGAGGCGGTCGGTCCGGGCGCCGCCCCCCAGGGCCTTGAGGGTGTCACCCGCCGTATCGACGCCTCGGGCCACCTCGTCACACCCGGCCTGGTCAACACCCACCACCACTTCTACCAGTGGATCACCCGGGGCCTGGCCACGGACCACAATCTCTTCGACTGGCTGGTGGCGCTCTATCCGGTCTGGGCCCGCATCGACGAGCCGATGCTCCACGCGGCCGCGCAGGGCTCGCTCGCCATGATGGCCCGCGGCGGGGCGACCACCGCCATGGACCACCACTACGTCTATCCGCGGGGCTCGGGCGACCTGTCCGGCGCCGTCATCCGTGCCGCCCGCGAGACGGGGGTCCGCTTCACCCTTGCCCGCGGTTCCATGGACCGCGGCGAGAGCGCCGGGGGCCTGCCGCCGGACTTCGCCGTGGAGACCCTCGACGGTGCCCTCGCCGCCACCGAGGCGGCCATCGACGCCCACCACGACCCGTCCTTCGACGCCATGACCCAGGTGGCCGTGGCACCCTGCTCACCCTTCTCCGTGTCCACCGAACTCCTCAGTCAGGGAGCCGAGTTGGCGCGTCGCAGGGGCGTACGGCTGCACACCCACGGCTCGGAGACGGTCGAGGAGGAGAAGTTCTGCCACGAGCTGTTCGGCATGGGCCCCACCGACTACTTCGAGTCGACGGGCTGGCTCGGTGAGGACGTATGGATGGCGCACTGCGTCCATATGAACGACTCCGACATCGCCGCCTTCGCCCGCACCCGGACGGGTGTCGCCCACTGCCCGTCCTCCAACGCCCGCCTGGCCGCGGGTATCGCCCGGGTCCCCGACATGCTCGCCGCGGGCGTCCCGGTCGGCCTCGGCGTCGACGGCACGGCGTCCAACGAGTCCGGCGAACTCCACACCGAACTGCGCAACGCGCTCCTGATCAACCGCCTCGGCGCCCACCGCGAGAAGGCCCTCAACGCCCGCCAGGCGCTGCGCCTCGGCACCTACGGCGGCGCCCAGGTCCTCGGCCGGGCGGCGCAGATCGGCTCCCTGGAACCGGGCAAGCTCGCCGATCTGGTGCTGTGGCGGCTCGACACGCTGGCCCATGCCTCGATCGCCGACCCGGTGACCGCGCTGGTCTTCGGCGCGGCGGCTCCGGTCACGCTGTCCCTGGTCAATGGCGTGCCGGTGGTCGAGAACGGACGGCTGCTGCATGTCGACGAGGACGCCGTCGCCCGCTCCACACGGGACGCGGCCCAGCGCCTCGCGCGGATCGCCGCGCAGGGCTGAGCAGCCGGGAACTCCGGCCGGGAGGGACGGCTCCCGGCCGGAAGCCGTGGACCCGAGCGGGGTCCACGGCGGCCGTCGCCGGGGCACGCGGGGATGCGCGTGCCCCGGAGCGGTCCGCCCCGGCGCCCGGGCCCTCCCCTCGCACCCTGACCGCCGCACCACCTCCTTGACACCCGCGTCAGATCCGACGTGCCACCGACCGGAGGAGCCGCCGTGGCCGCCCATCCCGTAGACGAGAAACTGCCCGCCCTCAAGCTGGCGACCAGCGGCCTTCAGCATGTGGCCGCCATGTACGCGGGGGTCGTCGCCCCGCCCCTGATCGTCGGCGCCGCCGTGGGACTGTCCGGCACCGAACTCACCTTCCTCACCGGCGCCTGCCTGTTCACCGCGGGCCTCGCCACCGTCCTCCAGACCCTCGGCGTCTGGAAGATCGGAGCCCGGCTCCCGTTCGTCAACGGCGTCACCTTCGCCGGTGTGGCGCCCATGACCGCCATCGCGGCCGCCGGCAAGGACCGGTCCGACGCCCTGCCCGTGATCTTCGGCGCGGTGATCGTCGCCGGGTTCCTCGGCTTTCTGGCCGCACCCGTCTTCTGCAAGGCGGTCCGCTTCTTCCCACCGGTCGTCACCGGCACCGTGATCACCCTCATCGGGGTGTCGCTGCTCCCGGTCGCCTTCGGCTGGGCCCAGGGCCCCGATCCCGCCGCCAGGGACTACGGCTCGGCGGCACACCTGGGACTCGCGGGCACCACCCTCGCCCTCGTCCTGCTGCTGCGCCGCTTCACCCGCGGCTTCGTCAAACAGATCGCCGTACTGCTCGGCCTGATCGCCGGTACGGCCGTCGCGATCCCCTTCGGCGCCGCGGACTTCGGACCCGTCGCGGACGCGGCCGTGATCGGCTTCCCCACGCCCTTCCACTTCGGTGCCCCCCGGTTCCATCTGGCGGCGATCCTGTCGATGTGCGTGGTGATGGCGGTGTCGATGACCGAGTCGACCGCCGACATGCTGGCCCTGGGCGAGATCGTCGAACGCCCCGCGGACGAGCGGACCATCGCGGCGGGCCTGCGGGCCGACACCCTCGGCTCGGCACTCAGCCCGCTCTTCAACGGCTTCATGTGCAGCGCCTTCGCCCAGAACATCGGGCTGGTCGCCATGACCCGCATCCGCAGCCGGTACGTCGTCGCCACGGCCGGCGGCTTCCTCGTCCTGATGGGCCTGTGCCCGGTGGCCGCCTCCCTCGTCGCGGTCGTGCCGCGGCCGGTGCTCGGGGGCGCCGGGGTCGTCCTGTTCGGCTCGGTGGCCGCGAGCGGCATCCAGACCCTGGTCCGGGCGGGCCTGGACCAGGACGGCAACGCCCTGGTCGTGGCCGTCTCCCTGGCCGTCGGTATCATCCCGATCACCGCGCCGCACTTCTACCACGCGTTCCCGCAGACGGTCCGGATCGTCCTGGACTCGGGCATCTCCACGGGCTGTGTGGCGGCGGTCCTGCTGAATCTGGTCTTCAACCACCTCGGCAGGGGCCAGGACGGCCGGGAGGTGACGCGCCCGATGCAGCCGGGCGAGGAGATCGCGGGAGCCCGCCCGGCGAACGCGCACTGACCGGACCGAGCCGGACTTGACTTGACCGGACCGGGACTGGCCGGCCCATGCCTCACCGCCGTCGCGGGGAGGCCAGCAGATAGCGGGCCCGGGTGCGCGGCTCCGTGTACTCACCCACCTGCCAGCCCGCCTCCTCCAGCGCGGCCGCCGAGGCGCGCAGTGCGGCAGGATCCGGCCCGTGCACGGCGACCGCCTCCGGCTGCGGGGTCGCCCGCACCCGGTACCCGTCCGCCGCGTCCCCGGTCGCCGGACGGTGCCCGGCCGCCTCCAGGGCGAGCGCCGCCGCCCGTACCAGCTGGGTCCGCTCCCAGCCGCAGGGGCGGTCCACGGCACCGTCCGGATTGGTCATCCGGCGCAGCTCCAGCAGCCCCTGCCAGGCCCCGCGCACCTCTTGCAGCCGGGCCGGTCCGGACTCCGCCCCCACCTCACCCCCGACCCGCGCGGCGAACCCTCCGGAGCCGTCGGGAGCCTCTCCGCTCGACGCGCCGGGAGGCGTCTCCGCACCGGCCCCCTCCCGTATCCGGTGCCCCGCCGGGGTCAGGAAGTGGTCGTGCGGCGGGCGGGGGTGACGGAAGGCCAGCCCGCGTCCGACCAGGGCGGCGAGCTGGGCGTCCGTCCCCCGCAGCCGCCCAGTGGCGGGATCGGCGGCATAGATCAGTCGCTGCTGTACGGCGGTCGGCGGCCGGGTCACGGGCCTGCTCCTTCCCGCAGGGGAGGACACGGGCGCGGACGTGCCCGGATCCCCGTCACTGCTCCTCGGCGGGCCCCGCTTCCCCCGCGGCGAGGGACCCATGGGAACAGTACGCGTCGGGTCTGACATTCCACCCGGCCACCACGTGCCGACGGTGTTCCGTGCCGAGACGGCTCATCGTCCCCGTGGAGAGCTGGAACAGGGCGCCCGCCGCGGGCGACAGCCCCAGCCGCCGCGCGGTCAGCACCCGCAGGAAGTGGCCGTGGGAGACGACGACCACGCTGCCCTCGCCCTCCGCCAGCGCCGCGTCGATCTTGGCGATCATCCGGTCCGCGCGCTCCCCGACCTGCTCCGGGCTCTCCCCGGGGTGCTCCGGGGGACCGGGCGCGACGCCGTCCGTGAAGAGGAACCAGTCCGGCTGCGTCCGGTGGATCTCGACGGTCGTGACGCCCTCGTAGCCGCCGTAGTCCCATTCGGAGAGGTCCACGTCGACGCGGGCGCCCCCGATGCCCGCCAGCCGGGCCGTCTCCCGCGCCCGCAGCATCGGGCTGACGAACGCCGACTCGATGTGGTGCCGGGCGATCAGCGGGGCGAGCCGACGTGCCTGCTCCCGGCCGTTCTCGGTCAGCGGCACGTCCGTCCGCCCGGTGTGCCGCCCGGAGAGCGACCACTCGGTCTCACCGTGCCGGACGAGAATGAGGTCGCCCACGGCCGTCCCCTTCCTGCTCCGCCCCTTTCCTGCCTCCGCCTCCCAGCACCGTGGCACACCCGCGCGGCGGCGCGCAGAACGGATTGGGCCAGACGGCCGCCCGCCGGTCCCGCCACAGGACGGGGGACCGGCCGACGGCAGCCGCGCCACTGGCGGTGGACGCTCAGCTCTCCTGTCGTTAGCCGCTCAGCTTTCCTGGCGGTAGCCGCTCCGCTCTACTGGCGGTAGCCGCTCAGGAAGCGCCCGATCCGTCCGATCGCCGCCTCCAGATCGTCCGCGTGGGGCAGCGTGAGCACCCGGAAGTGGTCGGGGGAGGGCCAGTTGAAGCCGGTGCCCTGGACCACCTGGATCTTCTCCCGCAGCAGCAGGTCCAGTACGAACTTCTCGTCGTCGTGGATCCGGTGCACCGCGGGGTCCAGCCGCGGGAAGGCATACAACGCGCCCTTGGGCTTCACACAGCTGACACCGGGGATCTCGTTGAGCTTGCGCCAGGCCACCTCGCGCTGCTCGTGCAGACGGCCGCCGGGCGCGGTCAGCTCCCCGATGGACTGCCGCCCGCCGAGCGCGGCCTGGATGGCGTACTGGGCGGGGGCGTTGGCGCACAGCCGCATGGAAGCCAGCATCGTCAGGCCCTCCAGATAGCTGCGCGCATGCTGCCGGGGGCCCGACACCACAAGCCAGCCGGAGCGGAACCCCGCGACCCGGTAGGTCTTGGACAGCCCGCAGAAGGTCAGGACCACCAGGTCAGGGGCGAGGGCGGCGGCCGAGTGGTGCACGGCGCCGTCGTAGAGGATCTGGTCGTAGATCTCGTCCGCGAAGACCATCAGACCGTGGCGGCGGGCCAGGTCGAGGATGCCCTCCAGGATCTCCTTCGGATAGACCGCTCCCGTGGGGTTGTTGGGGTTGATGATCACTACGGCCCTGGTGCGGTCCGTGATCTTCGCGGCCATGTCGTCGAGGTCCGGGTACCAGTCGGACTGCTCGTCGCACAGATAGTGCACCGCCTTGCCACCGGCGAGCGTGGTCACGGCCGTCCACAGCGGGAAGTCCGGTGCAGGGATGAGGATTTCGTCGCCGTCCTCCACCAGGGCCTGTACGGCCATCGAGACCAGCTCGGAGACACCGTTGCCGAGGAAGACGTCGTCCACGCCGACCTCCAGCCCCCTGGCCTGGTAGCGCTGGGCCACCGCGCGGCGGGCCGACAGGATGCCCCGCGAGTCCGTGTAGCCGTGCGCCTGCGGCAGCATCCGGATCATGTCCTGGAGGATCTCCTCCGGGGCCTCGAAGCCGAAGAGCGCGGGATTGCCGGTGTTCAGGCGCAGCACGCTGTGGCCCGCCTCCTCCAGCGCGTTGGCGTGCTCGATCACCGGGCCGCGGATCTCGTAACAGACCTCGCTGAGCTTGCTCGACTGCCGGAACTCCATGCGCCGCTTCCCTCCGCCGTCCTGGTTGCTTGGTTTTACCAAGCAGAAGCTTGGAAAGTCCAACAACGTGTCTAGACTGCGTCGTATGTCACCTCGCCGAAGCTACGACCAGTACTGCTCCACGGCCCGGGCCCTCGACGCCGTAGGCGACCGCTGGACCCTGCTGATCGTCCGTGAGCTGCTGGCCGGACCGCGTCGCTACACCGATCTGCACGCGGACCTGCCGGGCGTGAGCACGGACGTCCTGGCGTCCCGGCTGAAGGACATGGAGCGCGACCAGCTGGCCACCCGCCGCAGACTGCCACCGCCGGGCGCCGCCTACGTCTACGAACTCACCCCTCGCGGAGCCGAGTTGCTCCCGGTGATCCAGGCGCTGGGAGCCTGGGGTGCCCCCGCGCTGGCGGAGCGGAGACCCACGGACGCGGTGCGCGCGCACTGGTTCGCCCTGCCGCTGCTGCGTGCCCTGCCGGGCGAGGGACTGCTCGAAGTGCGCCTCGACGAGGGCGAGTTCCACCTGCGGCTCGGCGCCGGGAGCGGCCCGGCCTACGGCGACGGGCCCGCCCCCGAGGAGCCGGACGCCCGGCTGGCCCTGGACGCGGAGACCTGTACCGCGCTAGAAGAAGGCGTCCTGACACTCCCTCAGGCACTGGCCGAGGGGCGCCTCGTGATCTCGGGGGACAGCACCCTGGCCAAGACACTGCGCGGCGAGTGACGAAGCCGGGGGGTACCCGGACCCGACCGGGGTCCGCCGCGCCCCTTGGGCGTGACCGGGGTCCGCCGCGCCCCTTGGGCGTGACCGGGGTCTGTCGCGCCTCTAGGGCCGACCGGGGCCCCGCGCCCGTCGCAACCGGCCGGGGCCCGCCCCCCGGACATGACCGAGGCCCGCCGTGCCTCAAGGGCGCGGCGGGCCTCAAGTCCCCACAGGAGGAGGGACGTCAGGCGCCCGGCGGTATCCGTGACGGCCGTCCCGAACCGCGGGTCAGGGCGTAGCCGCCGATTCCGGCGAGTGCCGCGAGGACACCGCCGATCCCGGTCCACACCCAGCGGTCCGACCACCAGGCGGAGGTGTCGGGCCGCAGCGAGGACAGCGTGGGCGCGTCCGCCGCGGAGTCCGAGACCTTCCGCGCGATCCCCGGCACCAGCGGCTCGGACAGCGAACCGTCCACCGCCGCCGCGCCGCCCATGTCCTTGGAGTCCACCCGGATTTCGGTGCTCACCGGCAGCCCCAGATCGGCCGCGCCGAGCCCGACCGCGGTCAGCCGGACGTAGTACGTGCCCGGCAGCGGGTCGTCGGCCCAGGGCTCGGCCCAGGCGCGGACCGTGCGCAGCGTGCATGCGAGGTCGACCGAGGCCGCCCCCGGCGACGCCGTACGCGTCTGCGCCCCGTACTGGCAGGCCTGACGGCGCCGCAGGCCGTCGTACACGTCGAGCTGCCAGGTCTGCGTCCCACCGCGGGACGACGAGGGCAGCTTCACCGTCGCCTTCACCGTGGGCCGCTGCTCCGCGTCCGCGGGGAACTGCCAGTACAGGTAGTCACCCGTGGAGGCGGCGGCCGTGGCCTGCTGCCCCTGCTCGATCTCGGTCGCCGTACGGAACGAGGTGCCCGCCGAGGTGGGCGCGTCGCCGTCACCGGACGGGCTCGCCGAGGGCGAGGCGTCCGCGAGGGCCGGGGTCGCAGCGGTGCCGAGCAGCAGCGCCGCCGCCGTCAATGCCTTGACGATACGCATCAGTTGGTCCTCCAGACCGCGATCCGCCAGCGCGACAGCCAGCCCCACAGCACACCGGCGAGGAAGCCGGCCAGAACGAGGGCACCGAGCAGCCACCAGCCGCGGCCGAGGCCGAAGGAGGCCACATCGGCCGCACCGTCGGGGCCCTTCACCACATCGACCGTCAGCTCCAGCGGAAGACCGGGCGAGGTCTTCACACCGGCCGCCGGGGAGAAGGAGTTGGCCACTTCGAGGCACACCGTCTCGGCGGGCGCATTCTCGTCGTCGCTCCCGGCCTTCGGATAGCGCAGACCCGTCGACAGGACGTCCGTACGGCCCGAGCCGGTCGCCTCACCGCGGACGATCTCCCGGCCGTGCAGGGTGACGGCCCGGAGTGTCACCCCGTAGTCGGGGCCGACCTGCCGGTCGTCGGAGACGCTCACCGAGGCGCGCAGTTCCTGGCCCGGTTTCACGTCCACCCGGTAGTAGCGGTGCACCCCGAAGTCCTCGCGGTCCGTGAACAGGCCCGACTTCAGCGCGGGCGCCGAGGTGCACTGACCGCTGCCGTCCACCGCGACGGGGGTGACCACCTTGTCCGCCGTGCGGTCCACCAACTGGTTGACCTTGCCGGACAGTTCGGTCTTGTGCTGCACCGAGGTGTAGGTGCCGCCGGTGGCCTCCGCGATACAGCTGAGCTGCTTGCTCAGCTTGGTGTCCGGGACCAGGCCCAGGGTGTCGATGGTCATCCCGATCCCCTTGGCCGCGATCTCCCGGGCCACCTCGCAGGGGTCGAGCGGGGCGCAGGTGTCCTCGCCGTCGGTGATGAGGACGATACGGCGGGTGCCGTTGCCGCCGCTCAGATCGTCCGCCGCCTTCAGCAGGGCCGGCCCGATCGGCGTCCACCCGGTGGGCTGAAGCGTCGCGACGGCCGTCTTGGCGTCGGTCCGGTTCAGCGGGCCCACCGGATACAGCTGCGCGGTGTCCTTGCAGCCCGTTCTGCGGTCGTTGCCCGGATAGTTGGCACCCAGGGTCCGGATGCCGAGCTGCACCTGCTCCGGCGTCGCGTCGAGGACCTCGTTGAACGCCTGCTTCGCCGCTGCCATCCGCGAGTCGCCGTCGATGTCCCGCGCCCGCATCGAGCCGCTGACGTCGAGGACGAGATCGACCTTGGGGGCGTCCTGGGGTGTCGTCTCGTCGGCGACGGCACCGGCCGGGACGGCGATCCCGGCCGTCAGGGCGGCGAGCAGGGCGCAGACTCCCACCGCCAGCCGTTGTCTTGTGATCATCGGCGGATCTTATTGATCAATGGGGGCGCGCTTCAAAACGATCTCATTGACCCCAGGGGGCGGACGCGGGAACGAGGGGGTTGGGCAGCCCGGTCCACTGGTCGCCGGAGCGCCCCGGCGACAGCCGCATCAGCGTCAGCGCCTTGGCGGGCAGGGGCTCTTCGCGCAGCGCCGCCAGATCGGGGCCGTCCGGCAGCTCCCGTACGGCGCTCTCCAGTGCCGTCCCCAGGGCCGGCGCCCCGCCCGCCACGGCGGCCAGCGCGCCCGCGACCAGCGAGCCGAACAGCTTGCGGCGCAGCACCGCCTCCTCGTCGGTGACCATGCGGTCGGCGACCTCCGGGGCCTTGATGCCGTGCCGCGCCAGCCGGGCCGGGCTCACCCGGATGTCGGCGAGATCGCGGTAGACAAGACGCCGCGGCTCCCCGCTGGGCGAGAGCACCACCAGCAGGTTCTGGCCGTGCGCCTCCAACGCCACGCCCAGATCCAGCAGGCACAGCCCCACGGTGAGCGCGAGCCGGGTGAACGCGGCGAGCCAGGCGGGGGACGCCGGGAGCCCGGTGACCGGCAGCGCGGCCACCGGTACCACCCGTTCGCCCGCCGCCAGTTCCGCACAGCTCTCGGGCGACTCCCGCACCACCGCGGCCAGATCGGGGGAGTGGGCGCTGAACGCCCCCAGGGTGCGGGTGATGTGCAGCAGTCCGCCGGTGCGCGCGGCGACCGACTCCGCGAACTGCGAGACCACGAGCGCGGTCTCCACGGACGCGACCGAGATGTCCCGCACGGACGACGTCAGCCGCGCGCTGACCGCGGTCTTCACATGCGGCCCCCCGTCGGGCAGGGCCAGCGTGCGCAGGGACATCAACGGATGCGCGACCGGGCCCTCCTGCGCCCCCCGGCGCAGCACATGCGCCGTCTGCCAGGGATGCACCGGCACCAGCGGGCGCCCCCCGTCCCACAGCCAGTCCGGCCACTCACCGCGCAGCACGCCCTCGTCCGCCGGAACCAGGCCGAGCCGCACCAGCGGCCGGTGCTCAGGACCGTAGGCGAGCTGCTCCGCGGCCGAGAAGCCGGGCCGGGAACGGCAGTTGGGGTGGTACGGATGCCCGTCCACCACCCGCTGCTCCCACGCCCAGCTGCTCTCCGGCGCGGGCGCCTCGTGCGGCTGGGCCGCCCGCGACAGCGCCAACGACGCCGTACTGTTGTCCAGTTCGGCGGCGAACGCAGCACCGTGCGGTATGCCCAGGGCCTCCACCAGCGCCGCCGCACGGTCGTGGCCGCGCCCGTCCAGCAGCACCTCGGTGACATACGCGCCGGTCGCATACGGGTCCGCGGGCGGCCCGTGCAGCCGCCGCCCGTCCGTCAGACGGAGCACCAGCCCCTCCCGTACGGGCTCCCGGCGGGCGATCCACGGCAGCGGCTCATGGGCCAGCGCCCGCCACAGACGCGAGAGCACCGCGGCCCGCGCACCGGGCAGCGCGGCCGCGTACGCCGTGACCAGATCGGGCCGTACGTCCGCCGACTCGCGAGCCAGCGTCGTCTCGACGGAAGAGGATGGGAACACGCCGAAGCTCCTCGGATACGGGCGGTCAACTCGTGGTACCGGACCGCGGCCGACATACTGATCGCCAGTGCACCGTACGGAACGAATGGATCGCATGGATCACCTGCACCCCGGGGACCGGGTTCCCGAGCGGGCCGACGCCTACGCGGCGGCACCGCTGCTCAGCTGTCTGCTCCGGGAAGCGGCGGACCCCGCGGGCGGACAAGGCGTCCACCGGCTGCGCGCGGGCGGCCGGCTGCTCCGGGTGCACGGCGGCCGCCGCCCCCGCGACCCGGAGCTGAACACCGACGGGACCTGGCAGCCGCTCACCCACGCCGACCTGGTCAAACTCACCTCCGAGGAACTGCGCCTTGCCACCGGTCTGTCCAACCCCGAACTGCCCGGGGAGATGCTGGACAGCCGTGACGCGGTCGCCGCGATCCTGGCCGCCCGCGCCCGCGCGACCCCGCCGGACGACCCGTATGTGCGCTCCGAGCAGTCCCTGATCACCGGGCACCCCTACCATCCGGCCCCCAAGGCGCGCGGCGGCGGACCGGTCGCGAGCTGGCTGCCGTACGCGCCGGAGGCGCACGCCTGCTTTCCGCTCACCCTGCTCGCCGTGCGCGAGGACACCGTCGCCGAGGAGGGCGACACCACGGCGCTCGACGCCCTCGGCACGGCCCCGCCCGGCTACCGGCTGCTGCCCGCGCACCCCTGGCAGCTCGAACTGGTCGGCGGCCGTCCGGAGATCCGCGAAGCCTTCGCCGACGGCCGCCTGATACGGCTCGACGGCAGCGCAGGCACCGTATGGCCCACGGCCGCGATCCGCACGGTCTACGACCCCGCCGACGACCGCTTCCTCAAGTTCAGCCTGGACGTGCGGATCACCAATGACATCCGGCGGCTGTGGCGGCACGACCTGCTCGGGCTGCGCCGCACCGACGCGGCGGCGACGGCGGCCTTCGCCGCACACCGCGGCCCAGCCGTCTGGCTGAGCGACCGCGGCTACCGCACGGCCGCCTTCGCCTTCGAGGAACTGGCCGTCCTGGTCCGCGACGGACTGCGCCCCCGGCTGAGGCCCGGCGCCACCCCGCTGCTCGCCGCGGCCCTGGCCGAGGGCTTCGACGGCAGCCCGCTGGACCGGATCACCGACCCCGAGGACTGGTGGGCGGCCTATCTGCGCCAGGTCGTGCCCCCGGCCCTGGAGGTGTTCGACCGGCACGGGGTGGTGCTCGAGGCGCATCTCCAGAACACCCTGGTCGCGGTGGACGACACGGGCCTGCCCGTGCAGGCGCTGTTCCGGGACGCGGAGGGCGTGAAGCTCCTGACGGACGTGGACCGGGCGTCCGGCTGGGAACGGCTCGTCTACTGCCTGGTGGTCAACAACCTGGTCGAGGTGGCCGCCCTGCTGTCGGAACGCCACCCCGGCTGGAACCCCTGGCCCGCCGCCCGCGCCGAGCTGGCCCGGCACCCCCTCCCCGAGATCCCCGCCCTGCTGACCGCACCGGCCCTCCCCGGCAAGACCAATCTGCTGCTCCGCTGGACGGGGGCGGACGGCGCGGACGCCCGGTACGCGCCCCTGCCGAACCCGCTCGCTCACCACTGCCCCCCGGCCACCTGAACGAGGCTGCGCACCAGCGGGCTCCGCGACCCCTTCGGCCAGGCCACGACGAGATCGCTCGGCGACCGGCCGGCGAGCGGAACGCTCACCAGTCCGGCGGGCAGCGGCTGGTCCACCGGGGCGGGAGCGGACGTTCCGTTCCACCGGGCCGTCTGAAGACACTCCAGGATGGTGTGCACGGCCGGGGACGCGTCGTCCGGGCCCTGTGACGGCGACGAAGTACCGGAGCGAACCGAGGTCCACTCGGCACACGATATCCGTGCGGTATCGGAGGCACCGAGACGGACTTGAACGCCGCGGCCCACGGCGGCCCACGATGCTTCCCTGGGCCAACGCCCTGTTCGACCGGAACAGCACCCCGTTCCCCGAGGACTGCTGGCCCTACGGCATCACGGCCAACCGCACCGCCCTCGACACCTGTCTGTGCTGCCACCACGGAAGCGCTGGACACCCAAGAGGGGCGGGGTGCCCGGCCGGAGGCTCTGTCCGCCGGGCACCGGTGGGGGAGGCTCTCAGGCCCGCAGCCGGGCCACCGCCTCCTCCAGGACGGAGGCCTGCTTGCAGAAGGCGAACCGCACCTGGGTGCGTCCGGCGTCCGGGTCGTCGTAGAAGGCCTGGTTCGGCACTCCCACGACACCGCGCCGCCGGGCGAGTTCGCGGCAGAAGGCCCTTCCGTCCACGGCTCCGAGGCGGGCCGCGTCGGTGGTGACGAAGTAGGTGCCCTCGGGGCGGAACACCTCGAAGCCGGTGGCCGAGAGGCCGTCGCAGAGCAGGTCGCGTCTTCGGCGGTGGTCCGTCCTGAGCGCCGTGTAGTAGCCGTCGGGAAGGTCGAGTGCTTCGGCCACCGCGAACTGGAAGGGACCGCCACCGGCGAACGTAAGGTACTGCTTGGCCGTCAGGACCGCGGTGACGTGCTCCGGCGGCGCGGTGACCCAGCCGACCTTCCAGCCGGTGAAGGAGAAGGTCTTGCCCGCCGAGGAGATCGAGACCGTCCGCTCCCGCATGCCGGGGAACGAGGCGAGTGGAAGATGCTCGGTGTCCAGGGCCAGGTGCTCGTAGACCTCGTCGGTGACGATCAGGAGGTCGCGTTCGACGGCCAGTCGCGCGATCGACGTGAGTTCCTCCCGGTTCAGCACCATGCCGGTCGGGTTGTGCGGCGAGTTCAGCAGCAGCAGCCGCGTCCTCGGGGTGACCGCTGCGCGCAGGGCCTCGAGGTCGGGCCGGAAGTCCGGTGCGTGGAGTGTGAGGGGCACGCGGACGGCTCCGGCCATGGCGATGCACGCCGCATAGGAGTCGTAGAAGGGCTCGAAGGTGATCACTTCGTCGCCCGGCTCAAGCAGGGCGAGCATCGTGGCCGCGATGGCCTCGGTCGCGCCGGTGGTGATCAGGACCTCGGTGTCGGGGTCGTAGGAGAGCCCGTAGAAGCGCTTCTGATGGTGGGAGACCGCACGCCGCAGCTCCGGGACGCCCCGGGCGGGCGGGTACTGGTTGCCCCGCCCGTCGCGGATCGCCCGGGCCGCCGCTTCGGCGACCGGGGCCGGACCGTCGGTGTCCGGGAAGCCCTGGCCGAGGTTGATCGCCCCGGTCTCGGCAGCCAGGGCCGACATCTCCGCGAAGACCGAGGTGCCGGTGCCCCGCAGCCTGCTGCTCAGTAACGGGCGAGCGGTCAGCGGGCCGTTCACGCGTCGGTCTCGCGGTCCGCCCTGGCGCAGACGGCCCAGGTCCGGTGCGGGATCCGGAGCATCTCACCAGGGAAGGAGTCGCGCAGGACCGCGGTGAGCCGCTCGGTGAACTCCACGACCTTCTCCGGCGAGAGGCTGGCCCCGACGCCCGCGCTGGCACGGATGCGGCCGGTCCAGTCCTCGGGCGTGTAGGGGATGTCCAGGTCGAAGGAGAAGGTCTCGATGCCGGTGAACCCGGCCGAGGCGAGGTCGGTCAGCCAGCGCGGGTAGAGACCGGTTCCCCCGCCCATGGTCCAGGCGGGGTTGAAGGAGGTGATGAGCTCCTCGGTCGCAGCCACCACGTTGCCGGGGAGGGGCAGCCAGTCGAAGTGCGCAATGGTGACCAGGCCACCGGGACGCAGCAGGCGCCGGATCTCGGCGGTCGCCCTGGGGGCGTCGAACCAGTGCCAGCACTGACCCGCCGAGACGACGTCGAAGCCGGCGTCCGGCAGGCCGGTCGACTCGGCGCTGCCCACGTGGTAATCGATCTCTACGCCCGCGGCCCGGTCGAGCTGCTCGGCCTGCTCGAGGAGCGGCGCCGCGGGGTCGAGCCCGGTGACCCGGGCCCCGGCGAGGGCGAACAGCCGGGCCAGGCTGCCGGTTCCGGTGCCGATGTCGAGGATCGCCTGGTCGGGCAGTCCGATGCCGTAGGGCTTCAGCCGGTTGATCAGCTTGGGCGGGAAGCCGGCCCGGTGGCGGGTGTAGTCCTGGGCGGTCCGTCCGAAGTCCGGATGGAACTCACGGGTCATGTCATTCTCCCTGAGAGGTGTGACGGTGTGGCGGGCGCGCATCGACTCGGGCGGCTCCGGGCTCGGGTGCCGGTCCTTCCGTCTGCCCGGTGCCCTCCGCCCAGTGGGCCACCGCAGGGGCGGTGGGGCCGGTGGCCGCTGGCACGGCAGCCGGGACCGCCCGGCAGGGCCGACCTGACCGATGATCATAAACGTTGCTTCCGGCGGGCCGGACACGCGTGGGCGGCGGGCACGGTGCCCACCCACGGCGCCGGGGCGCCGACCGGGAGCCGGTCACCGCGCCGACTCCCGGACCAGGCGGCCCATGATGAAGGGCAGGACCCCGCCGACCCGCAGGTATTCCACCTCGCGCGCCGTCTCCACCGCGGCGATCGCCTCGAAGACGGTCACCGAGCCGTCCCGGTGGCGCAGCCGGACGGTGACCGGGCCGTGCGGCCGGAGCGTGGACAGCGAGCCGAGGTCCACCTCCTCGGAGCCGTCGATGCCGTAGCCCTCGCGGCTGCCGCCCTCGGGGAAGCGGAGCGGCAGGACGCCCATGCCGACGAGGTTGCTCCGGTGGATCCGCTCGAAACTCTCAGCCAGTACCGCCCGTACGCCGAGCAGGGCGGTGCCCTTGGCGGCCCAGTCACGGGCACTGCCGCAGCCGTACTCCCGTCCCGCGACGACGACCGCAGGGGTGCCGGCGGTCCGGTACCGCTCGGCCGCCTCGTGGATCGACACCAGTTCCCCGGTGGGGTGGTGCCTGGTCCAGGGGCCCTCGCGGCCGTCCGCCAGGGCGTTGCGCAACCGGGGGTTTCCGAAGGTGCCCCTGAGCATCACATGGTGATTGCCCCGGCGGGCGCCGAAACTGTTGAACTCGGCCTCGGGAACGCCGTGTCCGGCCAGGTAGCGCCCCGCCTCGCCGTCGGGTGCGATGGCACCGACCGGCGAGATGTGGTCGGTCGAGACGCTGTCGCCCAGCACGGCGAGCACCCGGGCGCCCACCACCCCGTCCGCCGGAAGGCCGGTGTCCTGCGGGTCGATGTAAGGCGGTTCGAGGATGTAGCCGGAGTCCTCCGGCCAGTCGTAGAGCTCGCCCGTGGGCGCCTCCAGTGCCTGCCAGCGCCCGTCGCCGCGGAAGAGGTCCGCGTACACGGTCTCAAAGAGTTCGGGCCCCGAGGCCGCCTGCACGACCGAGGCGACCTCGGCCGGATCCGGCCAGAGGTCGCGCAGGTACACCCCGCGGCCGTCCGGTGCCACGGCGACCGGCTCCCGGGTCAGGTCGCGGTCGACCGTACCGGCCAGCGCGTAGGCGACCACCAGCCCCGGCGAGGCCAGGTAGGCGGCCCGGACCTGCGGGTGCACGCGTCCCTCGAAGTTCCGGTTGCCGCTCAGCACGGCGACACCCGTGATGCCCTCCTCGGTGACGGCACGCGCGGCCTGCGCCGTGAGCGGTCCGCTCATCCCGTGGCAGGTGGTGCAGCCGAATGCCACCACGCCGAAGCCCAGCCGCTCCAGCGGTTCGAGCACGCCGGCCCGGTCGAGGTAGGTCGGGACGGTGCGACTGCCCGGAGCGAGGCTGGTCTTGACCCAGGAGGGCACCGTCAGGCCCAGTTCCACGGCGCGCCTGGCGATCAGACCCGCGGTGATCATCGATCCGGGATGGGAGGTGTTGGTGCAGCTGGTCAGGGCGGCGATTACCACGGCGCCGTCGGACGGACCCGGTGCGCCGTGCTCCGCGCCCGGGGTCCGCGCCCGGTCCGTGGGCCGTTTGACGGCGCGCAGGCTCTCCGGGACGGCGCTCAGCGGCAGCCGCTGGTCGGGTCGGCTCGGACCGGCCACACAGGGTTCGGCGGCGGAGAGGTCGACCACCAGCTCCTCGGCGTACTGCACGGCCGCCGCGTCGGAGCCGGTGTGGAACAGCCGCTGGGCGCGGCAGTACCGCTCCACCAGCGCCACCTGCTCCGCGCTGCGTCCGGTGGCCCGCAGGAAGCGCAGGGTCTCCTCGTCCACCGGGAAGAACGCGGTGGTGGCGCCGTAGTCGGGTGCCATGTTGGCCACCGTGGCGCGGTCGGGGACGGACAGGCCAGAGACGCCCTCCCCGGTGAACTCGACGATTGCGCCCACCACGCCGTGGGCGCGCAGCAGTTGAGTGATCGTCAGGACGAGGTCGGTGGCGCCGGTCCCGGGGCGCGGCCGGCCGGTCAGCCGGACGCCGACCACCCGGGGCGGAGCCATCAGGACCGGCTCGCCGAGCAGGACGGAGGTGGCCTCGATGCCGCCGACGCCCCACCCGAACACACCGACACCGCCCACCATGGGGGTGTGGGAGTCGGTGCCGAGGACGGTGTCGGGCCGGGCCAGCGGCCGGCCGTCGGACCCGGGCGTGACCCGGACTACCTCGGAGAGCCGTTCCAGGTTGATCTGGTGGATGATTCCCTTCCCCGGCGGTACGACCCGCAGCTCGGGGAAAGCCTGCTCGGCCCAGCGCAGCATGGTGTAGCGCTCACCGTTGCGGGCGTACTCCAGGTCCGTGTTGATGCGGAGCGCGTCGCGGGTGCCGGCCGCGTCCACCCGCACGGTGTGGTCCACCACGAGGTGCGCCGGAATCACGGGACTGACCCGCTGCGCGGGCAGGCCGCGCCGGGCCGCCGCCGTGCGCAGCGCCGCGAGGTCGAGCACCACGGGCACGCCGGAGAAGTCCTGGAGGACCACGCGCGAGGGCCGGAACGGCAGGTCGCTGGTGGGACTTCCGTCGGCGCCCCACCGGGCGACCGCGGCAACCAGCGCCGGGTCGGCCTGCCCGGTGGCGGCCAGATGGGCCGTGTTCTCCAGCAGGATCCGGGCGGTGTACGGCAGAGCGGCGATGTCCACACCGGCCGAGGCGGCGAGTGCGGGCAGCGCGTAGTGGGTCGTGTCGGGTCCGGCACCCGGCAGGGGGCTGCACAGCGGGCTGGAGGGAGGGTGGTTCACGGCAGTCTTCTCTCGCTGACGGGCGTGCGGATCTCGCTGACGGGTGTGCGGAGGGAGGGCGGGGCGGCCGTCAGGTGCCGGCCGGGCACCGGTCAACGGGCGGTCGCGGCTGGTCGGGTGACTGCGGGAGCCCGTCGAGCAGGGCCGCCTGGTCGAGCTTTCCGTTCGCGGTCCGCGGGAAGGAATCGAGTCGGCGTACGGTGGGGGGCACCATGTAGTGCGGCAGCACCTCGGCGAGGCTCCGCTGGAGCCCGGTCGGCTCGGGGGCCCCCGAGCCGCCCCGGTAGAACAGCGCCAGCCGGTCCCAGCCGCCGTCCGGGCCGGGGACGGGTATGACCGCGCACTCCCGCACCCCCGGCAGGCCGAGGGCGGTCTGTTCGATTCCGGCGGGCTCCACGCGATAGCCGGAGATCTTGATCTGCCGGTCCGCGCGCCCGAGGTAGTGCAGCACCCCGTCCGCGTTCCGGCGGCCGAGGTCGCCGGTCCGGTAGAGCAGCGTGGGGGCGCCGTCGACGTTCGCGGTGACGAACTTCTCCGCGGTCGCCTCCGGATTGCCGAGGTAGCCGAGGGCCAGGCCCTCGCCCGCGACGCAGATCTCGCCCGGGGCGTCCTCCGGGACGGGGATGCCGTCGTCGAGCAGCAGCACCGAGGTGCCGGGTACCGGACGGCCGATCGGGATGCCGTCCGCCGCCGTCCAGTCGGCCGGGCGCACCGGGCGGGTGGTGACGAACACACAGCTCTCCACCGGCCCGTAGCCGTTGACCAGCAGGATCTGCGGGTGCCGCTCCTGAAAGGCGCGCACATGCGGCACGGACAGCCGCTCCCCGCCGGTGAGGACCTGCCGGAGGCCCTCGAAGCAGTCCACGTCCTCGTCGACGAGGAGGTTGAACAGCGACGCCGTGAGCCACACAGTGTCCACCCCTGACGACTTGACCAGGTCGCGCAGGTCGTCCGAGAAGAGGTAGTCGTCCTCGACGATCACGCTGGTGCCGCCCGTGGTGAGCATGCCCCACAGTTCCAGCGCGAAGGCATCCCAGGGCACCGGCGCGGCCTGGGCCATCACCCGGCCGCGGCCGAAGTCCGCGAAGGTGCGCCCGTCGAAGAGGCGGGTGGTGGCCCGGTGCGGGGACAGGACCCCCTTGGGTTCGCCCGTCGTCCCCGAGGTGAAGAACACCATGGCGACATCCTCCGGGCTCACCGCGACGGGGTCCGGAACGGCACCGGACTCCGCCGCGGCCGAGAGCTCCGCCCCGGGCGTCCAGACCGGGACGTCCACCGACGGCTGGGCGCGGTCGGTGACCAGCAGCGGCGCGTCCAGGGCGCGCACCACGGCGCCGACCCGCTCGGACGGCCAGCGGTGGTCCAGGGCGGAGTACCCGGCGCCGCACTTGAGCACGGCCAGCAGCACGGCGACCAGCTCCGGTGAGCGCGGCAGCAGGACGGGCACCAGTCGGCCCGGGCCCACTCCGCGGGCCTGGAGGGTCGCCGCGTAGGCGTCGGCCGCGGCATCCAGCTCGGCGTAGCCGAACTGCTGCCCCTTGAACTCCAGCGCGACGGCGTCCGGCCGCTGCCAGGCCTGCCGGGTGACCGCCTGGTGGATCGTCCGCCGGGCGTGGTCCGGACGGGACACGGCGTCGGCGTGGCCGGCGGAGGGATCGGACATGGTGCCCACTTTCGAAGGAGTCGGATCGTTTCGGTGGCCGGACGTCAGGCGGCCAGCCATTCCAGCCAGGCGCCCAGCGTGAGCAGCGGGAACGCGAGCCCGGTTGCGGTGGCGTCGCCCGCGGCGATGCCGTCCAGCAGGCCGCCGAGGGCGTCCGGTCGCAGGCCCGCCGCCTCCAGCCGGTCGCGGTGCCCCGCCAGGCCGGCCCGGACCCGCGCTGCGCGGGGGCCGGTCAGCCAGTCGTCAAGGGGGGCCCGGAACGGCTTCTTCACCTCGTCGAGGAAGTGCGGCAGTTCCGTGGCGTACGCCTGCCGCAGAGCCACCTTGGTCTGGCCGTCGCGGACCAGCTCCCCGAACGGCAGGGACGCGGCGAGGGCGGGCAGCCCGCCGTGCAGGAAGGGGGTGCGCCCCTCCACCCCCTGAGCCATCAGCAGGTGGTCGGCCCGTCGCAGCAGGGGTTCGAGGCTGTGCTCGTATTCGAACTCCCTGACGACGTCGTCGACCGGGCGGCCCGCGGCGGCCGGCAGCGCGTCCAGCAGGGCGTCCCGGGCCGCGTCGTGGGCCGGGACGCCGACCAGCCCGCGGAGCAGCGCGGAACGCTCCTCGGACAGATAGAAGTCGGCGGCGTCGGCTCTCGCGCCCAGACCCAGGTAGCTGCGGTACCCGCCGAACATCTCGTCGGCGCCCTCACCGACCAGCAGGACGACGATCCCGCTCTCCCGGGCCAGCCGGGCCAGCGCCGCGTACATGGGCACGCTGCTGAGCGCGGTCGGCTCACCCAGCGACCGGACGGCATCGGGTATGCCGTCGAGCAGGTCGTCCGGGCCGAAGTCGATCGACCGGTGCCGCCAGCTCTGCCACGAGGTGCCGGGAAGCCGCAGGGCCGCCAGGTCCCGGACGCCGTCGCCGTTTCCGCGTGGCAGCACGCTCACCGTTGACAGGTCGCGCACGCCGCGCCGGGCCAGCTCGGTCGCGAGGACGGTCGAGTCGAGCCCGCCGCTCAGCGCCAGGCCGAGCGGCCGGTCGGACACCAGGACGCGGTCCACCGCGCGCGCGAGGGCGGCGCGGATCCGCTCCGGTCCGGCCGGGGTGTCCGGCCGGACCGGCGGCAGCGCCGCGGAGCCGGTCGACCACTGCTGCACCCGGCCCTCCTTGAGGAGCAACCGGGTCCCGGGCGCGACCGGTTCGATGCCCTCGAAGAAGGTGCCACCGTCCACCACCCGGCCGAACATCAGGAACTGGGTGACGGCCTCCGGCCGGACCGGGGAGGGCCCGAACAGCTCCAGCAGCGCCGGGATCTCCGAGGCCACAGCCACCCCGTCCCGGTGCCGGAGCAGATAGAGCGGCTTGATGCCCAGGGGGTCGCGGGTGACCTCGATTGCGCCGTCCGGGGTGCGGCGCAGAAGCGCGTACATCCCGTCCAGGGCGTCGGGTCCGTGCCCGTCCACCCCCTGGGCCTCGTCGAGGCCGCCCAGCGGGACGTCGACCCGGCCCTCGCCGTACCAGGCGCCCGAACCGGTCGCGTACACCTCGCCGTTGAAGGCGAACGCGGTCGCACCCGCGGGCGCGGCGAACGGCACGGTGTCGGACGCGCGGCTGCGCACGCGCAGCCGGCACATGGCGACCGCCGAGCCGCCGTCACCGACGACCCCGTAGCCGTCCGGGCCGCGGTGCAGCAGTTTTTCGACGGCCGCGGTGGCGAGGCGGTCGGCGGGCGTGCGCCCGGCCCCCGCGACAGCGGGGGCCAGGCACACACCGACAACTCCGCACACCGGTCAGGCGTCCCGTCGTGCGGAGCCGGCCTCGGCGGTGTACATCCGGGTCGCCGGGGCCTGGCCGAAGTCGGTCGCGGAGACCAGACGCAGCGCCCGCTCGCCGACCGCCGCGCTCGCCACCAGGGCCGTGATGTCCTCGTGGTCGAAGCGCTGCTCCTTGCCGCGGCCGCGGTACCACTGGAGCAGCAGCTCGGAGTCGATCTCGCCGTGCGGCAGCAGGGAGTCGGTCAGCACATCCCCGGCCGCGGAGAAGTCGATGACCTTCTTGCCGGAGTCGTAGAAGCGCTCCAGTGAGCCGCGCTCCCGGCCGGTGGTGATCATGCGCTCGTCCATCGGATAGAGCCCGAGCTTGATCGAGGCGCGGATCTGGCCGCCGTCGGCGAGCAGGTCGAGCATGCCCTCGATGCCCTTGCGGGCCTCGGTCTCGCTGAACCTGTTCACCAGGCGGTCGTTGAGGACGAAGTCCTGGGTGCCGCGCAGGTGCTCGGGCGCCGGCCGGGTGATGTCGTGCTGCAGCACCTCACAGGAGCCGGCCGGCAGGGCCGCGCGCAGGTCGGTGCACATGCGCTCGGAGAAGTCGAGGACGGTGACCACGGCACCGAGCGCGATCAGGGCCTCGACCAGGTCCTTGGTGGAGGCGCCCACGACGGTGCAGCGCGAGCCGGGCTGCACGCCGGTCGTGAAGAGAGCGATCTCCTCGTCGCTCGGCTTGGCCGTGGTCCGGCCGGACTCCCAGAAGAGGGACCCGATCAGGTCCCACGCGGTCGACTTCTCGTTGACGGTCTGGCTGGTCATGCGTTGCTCCCGAGGGGGTCGAGCAGGCTGGAGTTGTAGTCGCCCGCGAGGACGTGGTTGAGGTAGGTTCCGGCGCCACCGACGACGCGGTAGCCGTGGGACACACCGGAGGGGATGAAGACGGAGGCCGGGCTCTGCACCGCGAACACCTCGTTGCCGAGGGTCACTTCGACGGACAGGCCCTCGTAGCCGTCCTCCTCCCCGAGGAAGATGAAGAGGCTGTCGCAGTGGTGGACATGGGTGTCGACGTGGCCGGGGCCGTAGTCGTCGAGCTTCGGGATGCGCCGGGCGATGCAGTACTGCTCCGCACCCGGCACGAAGCGGTTGTCGACGAGGACGAAGCGGTCACCCGGGCCCTTGCGGTGGTAGCGCAGCTCGCTGGCAGAGATGATCTTCGGGTCGACGATCCAGTCGGTCGCCGTGCCCGACACGCCCGTCGGCCGGGTGGTGCTGGTACGTCCGAGGAAGGCGGGCTCCAGCCACTCGTACGACCCGGGCTCACGCTCGACGGCCGCGACGTGGAGCTTGGCGACATGGTGGAAGATGTCGCGGCCGACCACGGGCCTGCGGTGGTCGGGCATCGAGCGCGAGTAGGCGCCGACCCGGCGGCTGAGTTCGTTCAGCAGCGTCGGGTCGGCCAGTTGGCGCGTGCCGCGGTACTGCAAGTTGACGGCAAGAGCCGCGTAGTCGGTGATCCCGGCCCGCTCACCCAGGCCGTTGACCGACGTCGAGACCCAGGTCGCACCCGCGTCGACGGCCGCCAGCGCGTTGGCGAGCGCCAGCCCCCGGTCGTCGTGGAGATGCACCTCGATGTCGGTGGTGGGACAGAGCCGTTGCAGCTCGCCGATGCGCTCGCTGATCTGGTGCGGCTCCATGAGGCCCAGGGTGTCGGCGAAGCAGATGCGTTCGGCCCCGGCCTCGGCTGCGATGAGGTAGGCCTCGACGAGTTCGCCGGAGTCGGTGCGGCTGCTGTCCTCGACCGTGAACCGGACCCGCAGACCGAGCCTGCGGGCGTGGGAGACGGACTGCTCCACACGGTCGAAGAGTTCCTTCAGGGTGCGTCCGGGCAGCCGGGAGCGCCGGGTCACCTCGTTCACGCCGAGGAAGATGCCGACCCACGCGGCACCGGTCTTGGCGACGGCCTCGATGTCGGCCACGTCCGCCCGGGCGTGCGCCAGCACCGGGACGTCGCCTGCCGCCTCCACCACCGCGGAGACCCGCAGCAGTTCGTCGGGGCCGATGGCCGGGTGGCCGCACTCAATGGCGTCGGCACCGGAACGCACCAGCAGCGAGGCGACTTCGACACTCTGCTCCAGTGTGAAGCGGCCGTGCGCCGACTGCATGCCCTCACGCAGGGTGCTGTCGATGATGTACGTCACAAGGTCTCCTGCAGATCGTCGGTGAGCCCGGATCAGGCGGTGCCGAGGTCGGCCAGGTCGCTGAGCGGGAAGCTGTCCTTGGCGCGGAACTCGGGGTCCGAGGCGTCTGCGAAGACGACCACCATGCCGCGGCGGTCGTCCGGGGAGGTGTTGGCTGCGCTGCCGTGGGCGAAGTAGCGGTCCCACATGACGGCGTCCCCGGGGGCCAGCTCGAACTGGACCGGCTCGCGCAGGCCGTCCTCGGCCGCGTCGAGGCTGGCGTGCCAGCGGTAGTGCGGCCGGTCGCGGTGCGGGACGTGCCCGTCGGCGTGCGACTCGGGACAGCCGAACAGGCCTCCGTTGGCGGGCGAGACCGGGGTCAGCGCGAACCAGACGCTGAACGCCTTGGGGTAGGTGTACGTCCACAGCGCCTGGTCCTGGTGCAGTGCCACCTCGGTGCCGACCAGGGCGGGCTTGAGGAAGGCCGCGTGGAAGACGACGGCGGCCTGGTCGCCGATGACCTGCCGGGCCAGCTCGGTGGCACCGGTGCGGTTGAGGACGGGGCCCCAGATCTTCGGGTCGTTCCAGAGCAGACGGCGGAGCTTGCGCAGTCGGCGCACGCCGTCCGCCTCGTCGTACTCCGCCTCGTATCCGGGCGCCACGTCGTCCGCGGCGTCGAGGGTGTCGAAGAAGTCGACGGCCCGGCGGTGGTCGTCGGTGCCGAGCAGACCGGGGAGCAGGTGGTAACCGTCCCGGCGGTAGGCGTCGATGTCGATGGTGGGCATGTCTGGTCAGGTTCCTGTCTGCTGGAGAGGTAAGGAGCCGCCGGACCCGAGGACCTCGCGCATGGGCCGGTCGGGTCGGTGGGCGAGTGCCGCGACGGCGGCGAGAAATGTTCTGGCGAACTCATGGACGTATGCGTCCGTGTACTCGGACCGGTAGTGCAGTGCGGTGAACTGCAAGGCGGGACCGTCCCGGAGGAGCCACATGTGCAGGCCGGGGGAGTCGGCGGTCTCCGGCAGGGCGACCGGTTCCACCGTGAGGCCGCCGAGCCGCAGCGACCTGCCCCACAGCTCGTTGAACATGAAGTAGATGCCGGGGTCCTTGCGGAATCCGCTGGGCACCTGGGGCCACATCGCGCGGCGGACGTACCAGGCCGGCAGGTCGCCGTGCGCGGTGGCCGCGAGCGCCGTCTCGGTGACCCGGGCGACGAACCGGTCGAAGGGCAGGTCGAGATCGACGTCGGTGGTCGGGAAGACCCCGTTGGCGAACCAGCCGACGGTGTCCTGGAATTCCGGCTCCAGGCGGTTGGCGGAGCTGGTGAGCAGGGTGACCCGGGACCGGCCGGTCTGCTGGGCGACGAGCGCCTTCAGCGCCGCGATGGTGACACAGTACGGCGTCGCCCGGAGCTTGCGGCAGACGGTGTCCAGCGCCTCGCCGACGTCGGCCGGCACCTCCAGGTGCAGTGCGGCCGGGTCCGACAGCCCCTGATTGGGGCGGTAGCCGGGCAGCCGGACGGCGATCGAAGAGGGATCGTCGCCGAGTTGGGACTTCCAGTAGCCCGCCACCCGGTCGATGCGGCCGTGCTCGAAGCGGTCCCATTGTCGCGCGGACCAGTCCGTGTAGGCGCCGGAGCCGGTGAGTTCGGCAGTGCCGCCGTCGAGCCGGGCCCGGTAGGCGGCGTCGAGATCCGCGGTGAGGACGTCCAGCGACCACCCGTCCGCGCCCATGTGGTCGAAAACCAGGGCGAGGTAGGCGTCGTCGGGCGCGGCGCGCACCAGGTGCGCCCGGACCAGCGGCCCGGCGTACCGGTCGAAGGGACGGCGGACCTCAATGTCGAGTATGCGCAGGGCCTCCCCGGCGCGTTCGCCCTCGGGCAGACGGCGGACGTCCTCCACGAACAGCTCGGGCAGCGCCTCGGGCAGCACGTGCTGGCGTACGGTGCCGTCCTGCACCCGGAACACCGTGCGCAGGGAGGGGTGGTGCGCCGTGAGTGCCTGGAGCGCGCCGCGCAGCGCCGCCAGATCGAGCGGGCCGCGCACCCGGTAGGCGACGTGGAACTGGAGGGCCGGGGCGTCCGGGTCGTCGAGGCTGGACAGGACGGCCCACTCCTGGGCCATCGAGGCCCGCCCCTGGTGGGCCGCCGTGGCGGTGGCGCGGCCACTCGACGCCCCGTCGGCACTGCGTGCCTCCTCGACGCGGTCGGCGAGGTCGCGGATGGAGTCCGCGGTGAAGACCGATCTGGCCGACACGCGGACCCCGAGTCGCTCGGCGGTCCGCTTGATCACCCGGAAGGCGAGCAGGCTGTTGCCGCCCAGGTCGAAGAAGTTGTCGTCGGGGCCGATGTCCTGGGTCTCCAGCACCTCACGGTGGACTCGGAGCAGAACCTCGAGGGTGGTGTCGACGGCGGCGGAAGGTTGATGCACTGTCACGTTCAGGTCTCCAGCTCCGGGTCACCCGAGTGCGGCCTGATAGAAGTCCGAAAGGATGTCGACCGCGGAATCCCGCAGGAATGAGGTATGGCCGCCCCCGGTCAGTACGCAGGAGAATGTCCTGGTTTTCGGGCGGGAGAGCATTCTGGTGCGTTCGCCCTCCGGTACGACCGGACTGTCGCGGGCGATCACCGAGAGAACAGGTATTCCGAGAGAGCCGATGGCGTCGATCAGATGGCTGTAATCGTAATGCCATTTGAGGAAACTTGCCTCTGCCCATTCACCGGCCTCATAGCGCTCCATCAAAGGCTCGAAAGCCTGGTCGAGGAGAGCGACACTGGCAATTCTTGAAGGTCCCAGGGAAACGGCGAGGACCGCCGCGACCAACGCGCCGTAGGAATGTCCGACCACATGCACCGGGCGGGGCAGGGAGTCGGCGATCCGCTGGACGTCGGCGGCGAAGTCCAGCGGTGAATACCCCCACTCCGGAGCCGGGCTGGCGCCGTGGGCGCGAAGCGTCGGATACACCGCGAGCGAGCCCGCCGGGCACAGCGCGTCCCCGAGGGACCGCAGTGCGGTCTTGTCGTCTCCGAAGCCGTGCAGCAGCAGCATGGAGCCCGGGGCTCCGCGCCTGGTGGCGACACCGGGCACACGGTCGTGATCGAGCAGCGGGACGGACCGGACGGCTGCAAGTTCGGGCGGCGCGGCGGTCTGCTGTGGGTCTTCCCCGGGACGCTGTGAAGCGTCCGGCCTCATCCGAGCTGGGAGACGGGTCGGCCGAGGTCGGCGGGGACCGTTCCGGACGGCCACACGCCACCGCGGTAGGAGCCGGCCGCGGTCGCGCCGTACAGCGACGCGTACCCCTCGGGCAGGGCGGGGCTGCCGGAGAAGGCGAGCCAGAGACGGAGCAGCAGGCGGTCCCGTCCGCCGCCGCCCGTGAAGGCGGTCCGGGCGTGCAGGATGCTGAAGTTGTTGATCAGCTGTAGATCGCCCTCCCGCAGCTCCATGTCGAGTGCGACACCGGGGCGCTGGAGGATCTCGTCGACGGCGTCCATGGCGGCCAGCTGGCGCTCGGTGAGCCGGGGTGCGCTGTCGTGTCGCTGGGAACCGGTGATGAAGCGGCGGACGTAGCGCATCGCGAAGTGGCCGTCGGTCCGGCTGAACACGGGGATGCCGGACCACGGCTGTTCGCCGGGTTGTTCCTCGCCGCGCCGGTCGTTCGGGAAGGGCTGGTACAGCTCGGCGAGCAGGTCCGGGTTCTCGGCGAGAAGCAGGTCGTGCACCGCCTTGGAGGACGCGATGCGGCTCAGGCCGCCCGAGTGGGCGCGGCGGATGCACAGCAGTCCGATCACATCGGTGCGGTCGACGTGGAAGGGGAGTTCGGCCGAGCTCTCGTAGCCGCGCTGGACGGGGCTGGAGATGTCGGCGCCGCGGTCCTCGACTCTCCCCAGGAGGTCGCCCTTGCGGCTCTGCGAGACCGGTCGTCCGAGGAGGAGTCCGAGCAGCCAGTAGGCGGTCTCGGCCTCACGCGGGTCGTCGGCCGCCACCGGGAATCCGGTGATCACCACGCACCCGAGGCCGTCCTTGAGCCGGGAGCGGAGTTCGGCGGCGAATGCCGTGCTGTGCGGCAGGTCGGTCGGGCGCGGTGCGCCCAGGTCGGGCCGACGGTTCGCGGCTAATTCGGCACGGGCCGCCGCGATCAGTTCGGCCGCTGCCTCGGGCGGCACCGGGACCCGCCAGAGTCCCTCATCCTTCGCGAGTGTTTCCCCCGCCCATCCGTCACCTAACGGAAGGAATCTGTTCACGTCTGCACCCGTTCACTGGTGAAAATCATCATCGGAGTTGCACGGTGATTCCGAGTCGGAGTTACGTGAAGATTTCGAGAGGAGAATCGAGACCAGTTCGTGACTCCGCTGGGGAACGATAGATCGGCCCAATTGGCCCGTCCATATGACGTACGTCACTCGCCGGGGTTCTGTGGTGGGGCGTCGTCCCACGTCGATCATGTCTTGACCTCGTCAAGTCCAAGATCTACGGTGGGGCGGGAAAAGCGCCTCCCGAGTCTTGGAGAAGCTCCGGCAGGAGCGGCCGCGGGAGTACCGGGGGGTGTCACGTGCTTTGTTTGAGATCCGGGCCGCGGGTGTCCGCCGAACCATTTGCTGTGGAGTCGGCCGCCGATTGCCCTCGCATTCAGCGGGCGTTGGGCCCGCGCCGGGCCGCGCCGGAACGGTGCCCCTGAGCGGCAGACGACACCTCTGCTCCGTGACCGTCCCCGGAGCCGTCGTCATGGACACCGTTCGGCCTCGGCCCGCTCCGTCCGCCGGCGCCGCCCGGCCGCCGATACCCCAGGAGAAGCATGTCTCGCCGCCTGTTCACCTCGGAGTCCGTGACCGAGGGACATCCCGACAAGATCGCTGACCAGATCAGCGACACCATCCTCGACGCACTCCTGCGGGAGGACCCGACGTCCCGGGTCGCCGTGGAGACGCTCATCACCACCGGTCAGGTGCATGTGGCCGGAGAGGTGACCACCAAGGCGTATGCGCCGATCGCCCAACTCGTCCGCGACCGGATCCTGGAGATCGGCTACGACAGCTCCGCGAAGGGCTTCGACGGCGCCTCCTGCGGTGTCTCGGTGTGCATCGGCGCACAGTCGCCCGACATCGCACAGGGAGTGGACGGGTCCCTGGCCGTCGGCACGGACGACCTGGACCGGCAGGGCGCGGGTGATCAGGGCCTGATGTTCGGTTACGCCACCGACGAGACACCCGAGTTAATGCCGCTGCCCATCACCCTGGCGCACCGGCTCGCACGGCGGCTCTCCGCGGTGCGCAGAGACGGGACGGCTCCCTACCTCCGGCCCGACGGCAAGACCCAGGTCACCATCGAGTATGACGGCGACAGGGCCGTCCGCCTCGACACCGTGGTCGTCTCGACCCAGCACGCCGCCGACATCGACCTGGAGGCGTTACTCGCCCCCGACATCCGCACCCACGTGGTCGAGCCGGAGCTGAAGCGCCTGGCCGAGGACGGCATCGCGCTGGAGACCGACGGCTACCGCCTGCTGGTCAACCCCACCGGCCGCTTCGAGATCGGCGGCCCGATGGGCGACGCCGGACTGACCGGCCGCAAGATCATCATCGACACCTACGGCGGCATGGCCCGCCACGGCGGCGGCGCCTTCTCCGGCAAGGACCCGTCCAAGGTGGACCGTTCGGCCGCCTACGCCATGCGCTGGGTCGCCAAGAACATCGTCGCCGCGGGCCTGGCCCGCCGGGCCGAGGTGCAGGTCGCGTACGCGATCGGCAAGGCCGAGCCGGTCGGGCTGTTCGTCGAGACCTTCGGCACCGAGACCGTCCCCGTGCTGCGCATCCAGAAGGCCGTCACCGAGGTCTTCGACCTCCGCCCGGCCGCCATCATCCGCAGCCTCGACCTGCTGCGCCCCATCTACGCCCGGACCGCCGCGTACGGCCACTTCGGCCGCGAACTGCCGGACTTCACCTGGGAGCGGACCGACCGGGTCGAGGAGCTGAAGGCGGCCGTCGCGTGAACCGGCCGACGGAGGACATCCCCGAGGGCCCGTCCAGGCCGTCCATCACCTGGGACGACGGCGCCGTACTCGCCGTGGACCAGCGTGCGCTGCCCCACGCGTACCGGGTGCTGCGGCTGGAAACGGTCGACCAGCTGATCGACGCCATCCGCTCCCTGGCCGTGCGGGGCGCCCCGGCCATCGGACTGGCGGGGGCGCTGGGCGTGGCCCTGTCGGCCCACCTGCACCGGACCCGGCCCGACGGCGCGGTGGACGAGGCGGCGGTGCGCGCCGACAGCGCACGGATCGCCGCGGCCCGGCCCACCGCCGTCAACCTCGCCTGGGCCGTGGAGCGCGCGCTCGGCCGGCTCGCCGACGGGCCCGAGGCCGTCCTGGCGCAAGCCGTGTCCATGCTGGCCGAGGACGCCGCCGTGAACCGGGCTGCCGTACGGAACGCCGCCGACCTGGTGGCGACCCTCACCCCGGACCGGCCGCTGCGCATCCTCACCCACTGCAACACCGGCCGACTGGCCACCGCCGCGGTCGGCACCGCCCTCGGCACGATCCTGGAACTCGCCGCCCGCGGACGGGTCGCCAATGTCCTGGTGGACGAGACCCGACCACTGTTGCAGGGCGCCCGGCTGACCGCGTGGGAACTCGCCGAGGCCCAGGTGCCGTACCAGGTGTGCGTGGACTCTGCCGCGGCCGCCGCGATGTCCCGCGGACTGGTGGACTGCGTGCTGGTGGGCGCGGACCGGATCGCCGCCAACGGCGACACCGCCAACAAGATCGGCACCTACGGCCTGGCTGTGGCGGCCGCCCGGCACGGCATACCGTTCGTGGTGGTCGCCCCCGAGTCGACCTGGGACCGCCGACTGCCCAGCGGCAGCGGCATCCTGATCGAGGAAAGGGCGGCCGCGGAGGTCACCACGGTCGCGGGTGCGCCGACCGCTCCAGCCGACGCGGCCGTCTTCAACCCGGCCTTCGACGTCACCCCGGCCGAACTGGTCACCGCGGTCGTCTCCGAACGGCAGGTGCTCCGGCCGATGGCCGCGGCCGGGCCGCCGGAGGACGAACTCGGTGCGTGCATCACCGAGTTGCTCAGCTGCTTCCCCGACCACCCGCAGCCGGGGATCGTCTTCCGGGACCTGGCCGGTGTCTACGCCGAACCGGGCCTCCTCGGCCGGATCGCGGACCGGGTGGCCGGCACCTACGCCGGGCGGTTCGACCGGATCCTCGCCGTGGAGTCCCGTGGGTTCGTGCTCGGTGCGGCACTCGCCGTCCGGACCGGCATGCCACTCGTCCTGGCTCGCAAGCCGGGCAAGCTCCCCGGGCCCGTCCACCGGGCGTCCTACAGCCTCGAGTACGGCGACGACCTGCTGGAACTCCAGAAGGGCGCCGTCCTGCCCGGCGAGCGGGTGCTCTGTGTGGACGACGTTCTCGCCACCGGAGGCACCCTCGCGGCCACCGCCCGCCTCGTCACCGACGCCGGCGCCGAGGTGGCCGGACTGGCCGCGGTGGTCGAACTGCTCGGCCTCGGCGGAGCAGAACGCTTGTCCGCCCATAGTCTCTCGACCCTGAGCAAGGTGTCCGCATGACCGCCGCCCCCACCGGAACCACGGCCCCCTCCGACACGGACCGCCGACTCCTGGCCGGCAGCCTCGCCGGACTCTCCCTCGACCTCTACCGACGCGGCTGGATGCCCGGCACTTCCGGGAACATCTCTGTCCGGCTCCCGCAGGACCGCCGCGCCCTGATCACCGCCAGCGGGCGGGACAAGGGTGAACTGACGGCCGACGACACGGTCGTGGTGGACACGGTCAGCGGACGCGCCGTCGACCCGGGGGCGCTGCGACCGTCCGCCGAGACCTCGATCCACGCCGCCGTCTACCGGACCACCGGCGCCGGAGCCGTCATCCACGTCCACGCGCCCTACGCGACGACGGCCGCCAGCGGGGCCCGGGCCGACCGGGTGCGGCCGCTGCGGATCGAGCACTTCGAGTTGCTGAAGGGGCTCGGCCTGGCCGATCCCTCCCGGACCGATCTGCCGGTGTTCCCCAACTGGCCGGATGTGGACCGGATCGCCGGCGAGGTCGCGAGTCACCTGGAACGGACCCCGCAGGCACCGCCCGGACTGCTCATCGCCCACCACGGGATCACCACCTGGGGGCGTGACCTCGCCGAAGCCCGCAACCGCCTCGAGTGCCTGGAGGCGATCTGCCAGCTCCTGGTCCTCGGTGCCGGTCCGGCCGGACCGGTCACCGCCCACCCCGCCGAGGAGAACAGCCGATGACCCTGCTCCAGATCATGCCGGACCACGCGCCGGACGAGGTCCTGCTGCGCACGGACGACGAACACCGGATCGCGGAGGCACTGCGGGACTGTGGTGTCGCATTCCGCCGCTGGGACCTTCGGACCACGCTCACCGGGACGGAATCCTCCGAGGACCTCCTCGCGCTCTACCGCTCCGAGGTCGACGACCTGTGCACCCGGGAGGGGCTGCGGGTCGTCGACGTGGCCCAACTCCGGCCCGAACCGGGTCCGGAGTGGGAGGAGAAGGCGCGCCAGGCCCGTTCGACCTTCCTGGCGGAACACCGCCACGCCGAGGACGAGGTGCGCTTCTTCGTCCACGGCACGGGCTGCTTCTACCTCCATGTGGAGGGCACGGTCTACGCGGTCGTCTGCACGGCGGGTGACCTGCTGTCGGTTCCGGCGGGCACCCCCCACTGGTTCGACATGGGCAGCCGCCCGCAGTTCGCCGCCATCCGCTTCTTCCGGGAAGAGGACGGCTGGGTGGGCGACTTCACCGGTGACACCATCGCCGCCCAGTTCCCGGACCTCGACGCGCTGCTGGCGGCGGACGCGTGATCACGGCGAACGTACGGGCGGCCGTCCTGGACATCGAGGGCACCACCGGATCCGCCGCGCACGTGTACGACGTGATGTTCCCGTACGCCCGGGCCCGGCTGGCGGACTGGTTCGCCGACCACCGAGACGACCCGTGCCATGCCGAACTCCTCGTGGAGATAGCGGAGTCGACGGGATCGGTGGTGGACGAGAGGGAGGCCGTCCAGGTGCTCACCGCCTGGGCCGACGCCGACGCCAAGGCCGCCCCGCTCAAGCGGGTCCAAGGGCTGATCTGGGCCGAGGGCTTCGCCGACGGCACCCTCACCGGCCATGTCTACCCGGACGTACCGCCGGCCCTGCGCGCCTGGCACGCGGCCGGCATCGCCGTGTACATCTACTCCTCGGGCTCGGTGAGCGCCCAGCGCAACTGGTTCCGCCGGAGCAGCGAGGGGGACCTGTCCGGCCTGCTGCGCGGCCACTTCGACCTGGGCAACGCGGGCTCCAAAACGGAGGTCGCCTCGTACCGGAGCATCACCCGGGCCATCGCAGTGGAGCCCCACCTCACCGTCTTCCTCAGCGACCGCGTCGGAGAACTCGACGCGGCCGCCGCCGCGGGCTGGCACACGGTGGCCGTGCGTCGCCCCGAGGACCCCAGCGTGCCAACGGGTGACCACCCGCTGGTGACCGCCCTGGACCAGATCGCGCTGACCGCCCACCGGCCGGCCGCACCGGTCGGCCCGGGCTCGCCCACTTCCACAGACGAGGATTCCCCATCATGACCACAGCACCCGGCCGGGTGGCCGACATCGCGGTGATCGGTGGCAGCGGTTTCTACCAACTGCTGGACGCCACTGAGGAGATCGCGGTGACCACGCCCTACGGCGAACCCTCGGAGACCGTTTCCGTCGGCACCGTGGCCGGTCGCGCCGTCGCCTTCCTGCCCCGCCACGGCCGTGGCCACTCACTGCCCCCGCACCGCATCAACTACCGCGCCAATCTGTGGGCCCTGCGCTCGCTCGGCGTGCGCCAGGTGCTCGCTCCCTGCGCGGTCGGCTCGCTGCGGCGCGATCTGGGCCCGGGCAGCATCGTGGTCCCGGACCAACTGGTGGACCGGACCTCCGGGCGCGTCCAGACCTTCTACGAGGAGGGCGCGGTCCATGTGTCCTTCGCGGATCCGTACTGCGCCGACGGCCGGGCCGCGGTGGCCAAGGCGGCCGCCACGACGGGCGACGCCGTCACGGACGGCGGCACCATGGTGGTCATCGAGGGCCCTCGCTTCTCCACCCGCGCGGAGTCGCAGTGGTACGCCTCGGCAGGCTGGTCCCTGGTCAACATGACCGGCCATCCCGAAGCGGTGCTCGCGCGCGAACTCGGTCTCTGCTACACCTCGGTGGCCCTGGTGACCGACCTCGACGCCGGGATCGACTCCACCGAGAGCGTCGCCCAGGACGAGGTGTTCAAGGTCTTCGCCCGGCACACCGAACGCCTGCGCGGACTGGTACTGGAAGCAGTGGCCGGACTGCCTGTGCAGCGCCGGTGCGCCTGCGCCGGGGCGCTCGACGGCGTGACCCTGCCGTTCGCTCTTCCGTAGCCGCTCCGGCCCATCATCGGACCCCCCACACACACGCGTGCCCGGCACGCACGGAACGACAGGAAGACAGATGCCGCATTCCAGGACAGCGCAGCTCTGGCGGTCGGTGATACCGGAACCGGGTCCGGTCCGCGGGCTGGCCGTCGCCGCACTCACCAGCCGGGTCGGCCGCGGCCTCTTCGCCACCGTACTGCCGCTCTATCTGACCCGGTCGGTCGGCCTGCCCGCCGGTCAGGTCGGCGTCGGTCTGACGCTCGCCTCACTGGTGGGCCTCGCCGCCGGAATCCCGGCGGGCTATCTGTCCGACGTCCTCGGGCCGCGCGGGTTGAGGGTCGCCGCACGGACCGCCGAGGCGCTGCTGCTCTGCGGCTATGTGCTGCTGGACAGCTTCGCCGCGTTTCTGGTGGTGGCCTGCCTGGTGACGCTCTTCGAATCCGCGGGACTCGCCGCCGAGGGCGCGCTGATCGCCGGATCCGCGGCGCCCGAACAGCGGGTGCACACCCGCGCCTACCTCCGGTCGGTCAACAACGCGGGCTGGACGCTGGGTGCCGTCATCGCGGGTGGCGCCCTGCTGGCCGACACCACCCGGGCCTATCTGGTGGTGGTGGTGATCGCCGCGGGGTGCTACCTGGTCTCGGCGGCGGCGACGATGAGGGTGCCGGCCGTCGCTCCGGTGCCCAGGACGAAGGACGGTCCGCGCTGGGTCGTCCTTCGTGACCGCCCGTTCGTCCTGCTCACCCTGCTCAACGCCGTCCTCGGCATGAACCTCGGCCTGTTCACGGTGGCCCTGCCGCTGTTCATCACCACGCACACCAAGGTGCCGGTGGCGCTGTACTCGGTGATCGTGCTGATCAACTCGGTCTCGGCCACGGTCTTCCAGGTGCGTGCCAGTAAGGGCTCCGACACCGTGCGCGGCGCCGCCACCGCCCAACTGCGCTCCGGCATCCTGCTCGCCGGATGCTGCGGGCTGTGGGCCCTGGCCGACGGACGGTCGGTGTGGCTGGCCGCAGCCTTCCTGCTGGTCGGCGCCGGGGTGCATGTGGCGGGGGAACTGTTCCAGTCGGCCGGCGCCTGGGGGCTGTCCTTCGAACTTGCCCCCGAACACGCCGTAGGCCAGTACCAGGGGATGTTCGGGGTCGGACGCGACTTGGGGCAGATCCTCACGCCGATGGTCGCCACCACCGCCATGGTCAGCGGGGGCTGGTTCGGCTGCCTGCTCCTGGGCGCGATGTTCCTGGTCGCGGGAACCGCGGTGCCGCCTGCCGCCCGCTGGGCGGAGAACCGGATGGTGCGCGTGGGCGGCGCCCAGGAGGCCGCCGCCTGACCCTCCGCCCCAGTGACCGCACCCCTTCGGCAAAGTGAGAGTTGATGGCTGTCGTCCTGTCCGTCTCGGGAAGTCCCTCAGTGCACTCCCGCACCACCGGCCTGCTGCGCCACGCTGATGTGATGCTGTCCGCCCGGGGGCACACCGTCCTCCCGCTGGACGTCCGGACCCTCTGCCCGGACTCATTGCTCGGCACCGTCCCCGACCATCCCGAACTGGCCCGCGTCGCCGGGCTGTTCGAGATGGCGGACGGCGTGGTGATCGCCTCCCCGGTCCACAATGCGGCGTACTCGGGACTGCTGAAGTGCCTGCTGGACCGGCTCCCGCAGCGTGCCCTCGCGGGGAAGACCGTGCTGCCGCTGGCCACCGGGGGATCCACGGCGCACGTCCTCGCCATCGACTACGCGCTGCGCCCGGTGCTGTCCTCGATGGGGGCGTTCCACGTCGTCCAGGGGTGGTTCGTCCTGGACCGCTGCATCACCTTCGCCGACCGGGCGGGCGTGACCGTCGAACCCGCCGCCGAGGCCGGGCTGCGGGAGGTGGTCGATCGCTTCTCCGCGGTGCTCGACCACCGTGTGCTGCCGGCCGTCCCGGCCGACGTCGGCTGACCGCCGTGGGAACGGAAGCCGTCGGGCCGGAGGCCTGTGCCGTGGCCGTCACAGGCCTCCGGCCGGACCCGGTGTGTGCCGCGCGACCCGCGGGCGGCACACACCGACGGCTGCGGCGGTCAGTCGGCCGGGGCCGTCGGCAGGAGGTCGTCCTCCCGCCGCACCGCGACACTCGCCGTGAACCAGTCGACCAGGTCGTGCAGACGGCGGCCCAACTCGTCCTCGTCCGCCGCCGAGACCACCGCGTGCCCGGCTCGGGGCAGGTAGTCGTCGGCGCCGGTGGTCCGCAGGCTCTCGTCGACGGTGCAGAACACCGTACCGGGACGGGCCATGACCTCGTCGTGGGTCGGCATCGCCCGGAGGGGGACGCCGGGCGGAACCGGCAGGCACGCCGCGCCCATCACCACGTCGTCGGGGTGGCCGGGCTCCGCGGGCAGACCGCAGGGCCTGCCGAGCACCGCGCGGGCCCATTCGTCCCGCAGGTTCACCCGGAAGGCGCGCTGGTAGAGGTCGTCGATCCACAGGCCGCCCACCCGGGCCGCGCATTCGCCGAACACGACGTGACCGTCGGGGTCCCGGAAGGCCTCGAGGTGGAACACGCCGTCCGCGTAGTCCAGGGCGTTCAGAGCCGTCCCGGTGAGGGAGCGCATCGAGCGGTAGAGCTCCTCGTACCGGCCGGACGGAAGGGCCGTGCTCCCGATCAGTCCGCCCGTGGGCATTCCGATGACGTTCTGGTGGTACCGCGACACCCCCAGGGACCGCACCTCACCGTCGCGCACGAGTCCGTCGACGTGGAATTCGGTGCCGGGGACGTACTCCTCCAGGAGCCACGGGCCGCCACTCGCCGCGGCAGCCCGTTGCAGGCATTCCCTGAGGTGGTCGGGACCGAGCGCCACAAAAGTGTTCTGCGATCCTTTTCCATCGAGTGGCTTGAGCACCCTGGGGAATTCTAGGGAATCACAGTCGAGTGCTGCGGGGGAATCGACGGTTTCGCATGCAGCAGTCGCCACACCCGATCCGCGTACTTTCCTCTTCTGGATGAACTTGTCGCGCATGCCGAGCGCCTTCACCGCGGCTCCGCTGGTGAATCCGTAAAGGTCGGAGATGGCGGCCGCGGGTACCACGCAGAACTCCAGGACGCTGCATACGGCGTCGAATTCACTGACCCGGACATCGGCGCGGGCCAGGCCGCCGAGGATCGCCGACACGTTCGTCGGGTCGGTCACGGTCACCGTGGACACGCCTGCTGCCTGGGCCTTTGTGATGTCCTCGGGGGGAACCGCGCAGGTGACCCGGGCTCCGGCGCGGGTCAGCGCGGCCACGGCGCGAGGCATCCAGCCTATGTGGAGAATGTGGGGGAGCTGCGTCATCAATACGCTCCAGAGTTCGGGCGAAACGACTTTTCGGCGAAATCTCGATTGCCCGGTGGATGCTAACAGTCCGTCTCCTGCCGCGCCATCATGAACAATCCAAGAAATTCGCGTGACCCAGGACACAGCTGTCGCGGTATTGCTCAGCTTGAATTCTCGGGTAACTTTTCCGTCGCTGCCCGGGAAAGACGTTCGAAGGGCCACTCGCCGGAGTTGGCGGCCCCATTCCGGGATCGGACAGCCGTCGTATCGTCCGACGCCGTGCCACTGCATCGACAGGAGGACTTCGTGACCACGAAGCACGATCAGGACTCGGGTCCCGCGCTCGGTGAGGTGCTGGGCTCCTTCCGCCCGGCCGGTCCGCCGGACACCGAAGTCCGCGAGCGCCGCCGACAGCTGGCGGAGTTCGTCAGGGCCGCCGAGCCGCGGGTCCACCGGGCGCCGCCCGCCGACCGGGAGCGGATGCGCCGACTGCTGGGGTGGGACGACGAGTCGCTGCACCGGTTCATCGAATCGCCGATGGTCGTGCACACCTCGACCCACGCCAGCCTGAACGCCTACGCCCCCATGCTGGCCTTCCCCTGGTACGTGCTGCGGCTCATCACCCGGGCCACCGGGTCCGCCGACGGCGGCACGCACCTGCGCACCCTGCTGACGCACAACAACGTCACCGACAACCGCTGGAAGCCCAACGCCTGGTGGCGCAGCAACCGGAACGGCCGGCTGGTGCGCACCCAACTGCTCAGCCAGCGGCCCAAGTTCAGACACCAGGTGCTGCTGACCCAGCCCGTCCCGGAGGTCACCGCGGACGACCTCGCCCCGACGGATGCCGAGGCCCTCGAACTTGCCCGGCACGCCACCAACTTCGCCTACTTCGCCATGATCTACCGGATCTCGCTGGAGCGGCAGGTGGGGCTGCATGTCCCGGGCGGCACCGTCGAGGTGCCCATCGACATGATGAACACTTTCTCGCTCAGCCGCGGCGACTACGGCGGCTGGGTCGACGCCCTCTACACCGGCGGCTACGCGCTCCGGGGGATCGGCGCGGACAACAAGCTCGCGGACCTGCCGCGGGAGACCGCTGCGGCGCTGCCCCCGCCCGACGCCCTGGACCTCCGCTCGACCCTCATCTGCCCCAACTACATGAACCTCGGCCACGCCTACCGGATGTCGGTGAGCGCGACCATCGGCGCGGACAGGATGACCTCTTACGAGGCCGAGATGGGTGAGGTGCTGTCGCGCTTCTTCCGGACGCTCGGTGAGGAGTTCGACCGACCGCAGTTCCTGGGGGTCTCCCGCACCGAGATCGACCTGCTCGCACCACTGCCGGGCCGGCTCGTGGCGGATCTCGCCGACCAGGGCGGCCAGCCGTCGTTCCCGCTGTACGCGGCGGCCTACGGAGAGCGTCTCGTGCCCGCGCTCGACGCGGCCCTCGACCACTCGGTGGCAACCGTCGCGACGATCACCGCCCGCGCCTCGGCCGCCCCAGTACTCGGGTGAACCGGAACCCACCGTCTCCCACGCATCGAGAGGAAAAACCGCAGTGACCAGTCTTGACCAGCACGGCGTCGTCATCCGCCGCAGTGAGCTGAAGTTCATCGAGGAGGGCGGCTGCTGGGTGAGCCGCCCGGTCGGCCCCCATGTGGGCGCCGAGTTCGTCTCCGTCGACATCGTGCGCATCCCGCGCGGTGCCAGCTGGAAGCCGGATGTCTACCGGCAGGAGGAGACCACCGCCATCGTCTTCGAGGGAACCGGCACGGCGCAGGTGGGCGACGAGACCAGCCCGGTGGTCAAGGGCTCCACGGCCTACGCGCCGACGGACCTGCTGCTCACCTTTACCGCCGACAGCGACGAGATGACCGTGTACTTCTGGCGGGCGGTGCTGCCCGAGGACAGGGCCCGCAGTGCCGCCCCGACGCTCTTCAACACCGTGTACGACACCTCGAAGGGCATCCACAAGTTCGCCGGCACCGGGGAGATCGCCCCGGTGGACAACGAGCGCCGCGCCTACATGAACTTCCCGCACTGGCCCGGCAACGGGTGTGCCTACCTGTGCATCAACAGCGGCATGGGCGCGCCGGGAAACACCTTCAACATCCACGCCCACCCCGGTGCCGAGGACGCGCTGTTCGCCCTGGACGGAAGCGGGCAGTTCTTCCTCGGCGACCAGTGGCTCGACATGGAGCCCGGCGACGGCGTCTTCGCCCGCTCGGGCACCCTCCACGGCACCCGCAACCCCGACCGCCCGGGCGCTCCCGAGCTGTTCGTCTCCGTCGGCGGGCCCGTCCCGTACGACGCGGACCTCTACCGCGCGGCCGGCCTGTCGCCCGAACTCGTCTGACAGTCCAACGAGTTCACCGGTCGGGGCGCATTCGGCGCCCCGGCTGCCCAACCGGCGGCCAGCCGCCCCATCCGGAGAGAAGGTGTGTGTCCATGCCCGTCGTCACCGTGGACTGGTGGAGCGGAAGCAAGCAGGAGAGCCGGCGCGAACTCGTCGAGGAGGTCACCGCGACCGTGTCCAGGATCGCCGGCTGCCCCCGGGACGCAGTCACCGTGATCGTCCGCGACGTGGAGCAGACCCACTGGGGCAGGGGCGGCCGACTTGCCTCGGACAACTGACAGTTCAACACGGTTCAACACGACGCACGGCGGACGGCCGGTGCGTCAGGGGGAAGGCACACTGATGGCTGTTTCTGAACAGGTCGGCGCGATCGTCCGGGCGTCGGAGCTCGTCTTCCGTCCGGTGGACGGGTGCTCGGTGGCGACCGCGGTGGGCCCGGAGTTGGGCGCCGACATCGTCCGGCTCGACGTCGTCCGGGTCCCCGCGGGTGGACGGTGGGAGCCCGGCGGGTCGGCGGACGAGGAGAACGTTGTCGTCGTGTTCGCCGGGTCCGGCGAGGCGGGCTCCGGCTCCTGCCGTGCGCAGGTGGCCAGGGCCGACGCGGTCTACGCCCCCACGGGCGACCGCTACAGCCTCGCCGCGGCGGACACCGAGGGCCTGACCGCCTATGTCTGGCGCACCCGCCTGCTGCCCGACCGTACCCACGGCGCACAGCAGGAACGCTTCAGTAATCTGTGGCGCACGGACACCCAGCTGCGCGGGTTCGGCGGGACGGGCCAGGTGGCCGCGTCCGACCGGACCGCGACGATGAACTTCCTGTTCTGGCCGGGCACCGGAACCCCGCAACTGTGCCTCCACTGCGGCGTGATGCAGCCCGGAGAGTACTTCAATGTGCACGTTCACCCCGAGAGCGAAGAGGCGTTCATCGCGTTCGAGGGAACAGGGCAGATGTACCTGGCCGACCGATGGATCGACGTCTCGCCCGGTGACGCGCTGTTCGCACCGCCCGGTGTGCCGCACGGCACCCGCCACGACAACGAGGACCCGGCGGCGGCACGATTCGCCACCTGCGGCGGCCCGACCCCCTTCGACCCGGTCCTCTACCAGCGCGCCGGTGTCTCGGCGCAGGTGAGGTGACCCACGGATGTGCCGAATATACGGGCACTTCGAGGCCCAGGTCACCGCGCACGAGATGAGGACCGTCTCCGCCGTCCAACGGCACGGCGGACCGGACGCGCAGGCCCAGGCGGCCGGTCGCGGCTGGGCCCTGGGCATCAACCGGCTGGCCGTCATGGACCTGGCCGGCGGCCGACAGCCGTACCGTCTGGGCGAGCACATCACCGTGGTGTTCAACGGCGAGATCTACAACCACGCCGAGCTGCGCCGACGGCTGGTGGCCCGCGGCCACCGGATCGACGACGACTGCGATGGCTCGGTACTTCCCGCGCTCTACGCCGAGTACGGAGCCGATTTCACCGACCACCTCGACGGGATGTATGCCATCGCCGTCATGGACCTGAGGCACGAGCCGACGCTCGTCCTGGCCACCGACGACGTCGGCATGAAGCCCCTCTACTACCAGTGGGACGCCTACCGCAGGCAGCTGCACTTCTCCTCCGAACTGCCGGCGCTGCTCGCATTCCGCGGCGTGCGGGCGGCCGTGTGGGAACCGGGTCTGGACGAGTACCTCTCCACCAAGACCCCGTTCGGCGAGCAGACCATGTTCGACGGAATCCAGGTGCTGCCCCCGGCGACCACCGCACGGGTCACCCGCTCGGGCGGACTGCGCATGCACCGGCGCGCCGACCCCGCGCGTCCGGAGCCGGACACCGCCCCGGCCGCCGCTGCGGACCGCGTGCTCGCCCTGCTGCGCGAGGAGACGCACCGGCTGATCCACGCCGACGTCCCGGTGGCCGCGATCACCAGCGGAGGCCTGGACTCCAGCCTGGTGTCGGCACTGGCCGCCGAGGCCGCCGAGAACCTGCACAGCTTCAACATCGCCTACACCGGCCGGTGGCCGGGCGACGAGCGGGACTTCGCCCGCGAGGTCGCGGAGCGCAACGGCACCCACCACCATCAGGTGGAGATCGACCCGGAGACCTTCCCCGCACTGCTGCCCGATGTGGTCTGGCACCTCGGGCAGCCCAACGCCGACCCGATCACCCTCAGCACCCACGCGCTGTTCGGCGCGGTGCGCGACGCGGGTTTCACCGTGGCGCTCACCGGAGACGCGGCGGACGAGCTGTTCGGCGGGTACGACCGGATCCGCAAGGCCGCCGGGACTCCGGACGGCGAGGACTGGATCACCGGGTACGTCGATGCCCTCGCAGCGGTTCCCGCGGCACTGCGCACCGAGCTGTACTCGGCGGAGTACCGCCACTACGTCGCGGCCCGGGGTTCGGCGTCCGAACGCATCGCCGGGGAACTGGCCGCCTCGGAGCACGGACGCATGGAGACCCTGACCCGCTTCGAGGTCGGCCGGCGGCTTCCCGCCTACCATCTGCGACGGGTCGACCACCTCAGCATGTCCGCCTCGGTGGAGGTGCGGCTGCCGTTCTGCCAGCCGGCCGTCCAGCGGTACGCCCGCTCGCTCCCGTCGAGCCTGAAGATCGCCCCTGACCGGGGCAAGGACGTGCTGTACCGTGCCGCGGACGGACTGCTGCCCGAGTCGGTGCTCAACCGGCCGAAGCAGCCCTTCACCCTGCCGATCACCGCCATGATCGCTCCCGGTGCGGCGCTCCACGGCTTCGCCCGGGACGTGCTCTCGCCGACGGCGCTGCGCCGGTACGGACTGGTCGAACCGGCGCGGGTGGACCGCCTGTTCGCGGAGCAGACGGCCCGGCCGTCGGAGCGGTCGGCGCTCGCGCTGTGGGCACTGATGGTGCATCAGCTGTGGCTCGACCAGTTCTGCGCCGCCTCCGGCCCGAAGGCGGACGAGGCGGCCGATCCGTTCGGCGACGGGGCGGCCGCGTGATCGCGTACATCGCCAAGGCGGACGGTGCGCCGTGTCCGACGCTGGTGCTCGACGCCGCCGAGCTGCCCTCGGCCGAATCCGAACTGCGGCCGGTGCTCACCGGGGTGCGGAGATGGCTGGAAGCGGACGGGCACGGCGACGTGCTCAAGATCGCCCTCGTGGCGCCGTCCCCGCATCCCCTGTTCGACCTGGACTACCGCTTTGTGCAGTGCCTGCCGGACCGGCTCGACGCGTTCGACTTCCAGGGGAGCTGCGGTCATTCGATCCTCTCCTGCCTGGTGGTCGCCCACGCCCGCCACTGGACACCGCGCCCGGCGCCGGGCGACCGGGTCCGACTGCGGATCCTCAACAACGGCGATCAGGTCGTCTGCGAGGTGGACGAGTCGTGGCGGCACGGCGGCAGCTTCACCGTGTACTTCGTCCAGCCGCCGGGGAAGAGCATCACCCAGGCCCTGATGACCGGCAATCCGGTCGACCGGCTGTCGACCCCCACCGGCTCCTACGAGGTGTCGCTGGTCTCCCTCGGCAACCCCTACGTCTTCGTCGACGCCAGGGAGTTGGGGATCACATCGCGGCACGAGCTGTTCGAGGCCGGGGACGACGTCTTCGACGAGATGCTGTCGATCCGCCGCTCGACCTCGGCCCTGCTGGGCGTACCGGACACCAGCGTGTTCCCCAAGGTCGCGATGGTCGGGGGCTACACCCCCGGCCGACTGAGCGCCCGGGCCATCACGGTGCCCCGCTGGCACCCGACGCTCGCCCTGACCGGCATCACCTGCCTGGCCGCCGCGGCGACCGCCGCGGGCACGGTACCGGCCCGGCTGTTCGAGGAGACCGGGGGACAGCCTCCGCAGGTCGAGATCGAGACACCGGGCGGCCTCGCCGTCGCGACCTCCACAATCGAGGACTCCGCGCGGGGGAGGGTCCTGGAGTGGGTGAGCGTGAGCCGGAAAGAGGCCCGGATCCGGTCCGGTCCCCTTGAGATCGCACCTGCCATGACCATGCTCCCGAGGAGGCTGAACAGTGCCCTTCACTGAAGCCATCGCCCGATCCGACAGCCGCGAGGCGCTGGCCGAACGGTACGCTCCGCTGTACCGGGTCCTGGAGGCGGAAGCCGCCGCCGCGGACACCGCAGGCGAACTGCCCTGCCGGGTGCTTGACGCGCTCCGGTCCTCGGGGATCCTGGGCGCGGCCGTTCCGCGCGAGTACGGCGGCCAGGGCGGCGACGCGGTCCTGACGAACCGTCTGGTAGAGCAGGTGGCCGGACTCGACCCGTCCGTCTCCATCATCCTGTTCCAGCACTTCGCGGTCAGCGCCCGGATCACCGAGTGGGGCACAGCGGCCCAGCGCGAGCACTACCTGCCCCGACTCGCCGACGGCTCGTGGCTCGCCGCCTCCGCGTGGAGCGAGAGCGGCGCCGGAGCGGACAAGCGCAACATCGCGACCAAGGCCGTCCGCGTCGGGGACGACTGGGTCCTCGACGGCGCCAAGGCCTTCACCACCGGCGCCGGCCTGGCACAGGTGTACCTGGTCCTCGCCCAGTCCGCGGCACCGGGCGGCGGGGACCTGGTGTACGGCAGCGACGGTCAGAGTTTCTACCTCGTCGGGGCCGACACTCCGGGACTGGTCGCGGACACCAGCCTGGACCTCGTCGGCATGCGCGCCTCCGCCACGGGCTTCGTCGAACTGCGCTCCTGTCCGGTGCCGGAGAGCGCCCTGCTCGGCCCGGCCGGGAAGGCGGCGGAGATCATCGCCTCGGTGCGCGAGTCCGGGGCCACCCTGGGAGCTGTCGCCGTCGGCATCGCCGACGCGGTCCACCGGATGGCGCTTGCCAAGGCCCGCCAACAGGGCCTGACGGACAACCCGTTGACCCGCGACCGGCTCTCCGACCTGTCCGCCCGGGTGGAGAGCGCCCGGGCGGTCGTCGAGGCGGCGGGCCGGCGCGAGGGGCCGAACCCCGGCCTCACCACGCTGCGCAGCAAGGTGATGGCCTCGACCGCAGCCGAGGAGATCTGCCTCCAGGTGCAGCGCTACCTCGGCAGTGCGGGCTTTGTCGCGGGGCACCCGGTCAACCGGCTGGCCCGCGACGTCCGGGCCGTCTGCCTGATGGGTCCCACCAATGACCTCTGTCGTCAACTGATCTCCGCGGAGCAGCCGTCATGACCGAACACGAAGGACCGTACGATCTGGTGATCCGTGGTGGCCGGGTGGTCACCCCCGAAGGGGTCCGGCCGGGCACGGTCGCGGTGCGCGACGGCCGGATCGGCGCCTTGCTGCCGCCGGACGCGCAGGTCCCGGCCACCGAGACCCTCGACGCGGCTGGTCTCCACGTCATGCCCGGGGTGATCGACTCCCATGTCCACTTCCGCACTCCTGGGCTGACCCACAAGGAGGACTGGGAACACGGCAGCAGGGCGGCGGCTGCGGGCGGTGTGACGACCGTCATCGACATGCCCAACACCCAGCCGCCGCTGCACGACCCGAAGGACGCGTGGGCCAAGGCGGCGCTCATCGAGGGCAAGTCCCTGGTGGACTACCGCTTCCACATGGGTGTCGGCACCGACACCGTGGAGGTGCTCGCCGACCTCGACCCCCGGGTCGCGACCTCCGTCAAGGTGTTCATGGCGGGCCACCACACCGCCCCGCACGTCATCCACGAGCAGAAAGTGCTCGCCAGGATCTTCGAGGTCGCGGCCGACCGCGGGCTGCGGGTGGTCCTGCACGCCGAGGACGGGGGACTGTTCGACCTCCTCGACGGATACCTCCCGGCGCCCGCCAGCTACGGCGCCTACGAGCCCGCCCGCCCGCGCACCGGGGGAATCGTCGCCGTCGCCCGGGTCATCGAACTGGTCCGGGAGTACGGCACCGCCGCCCACATCCTGCACACCTCCTCGGCGGAGGAGTGCGACCTGCTCCTCGCGGCCCGGGAGGCGGGCCTGCCCGTCACCTTCGAGGCCACGCCGCACCATCTGTCCTTCACCCGCCAGGACATCACGCGCCTGGGCGCCCGTATCCGGCTCAGCCCCGCCATCCGGGAGGAACGCGACCGGGAGCGGCTGTGGGAGGCGCTCATCCACGACGGGCTCGCGACCGTGGGCAGCGACCACGCCCCGCACACCGTCGAGGAGAAGACCCGTCCGGCCGCCGACGCGCCTCCGGGACTGCCCGGGGTGCAGGAACTGCTGCCGGCCGTCTTCACGGGAATGCGGCAGCGCTGGCCGGACCGGCCCGTCGACGAACTCCTCGCCCAGCTGGCGCGGTTGTGCAGCGGGCGGCCCGCCGAACTGTTCGGTCTCGGGCGGAGCAAGGGCCGGATCGAGGTCGGGTTCGACGCCGACCTCGTTCTCTTCGACGCCGCCGCCACCTGGTTCCTGACGGCCGGGGACGTGCGGTCCAAGTGCGGCTGGTCGGCCTACGAGGGGGCGACCCTGGCCGGGCGCCCGGAGACGACGGTGCGACGCGGGGAGGTCATCTGGGACCGGCGCAGGGCCGCGTTCGGCAGCCCGAATGGCAGGTGGCTGACGGGCGACGCGTAGGCGACCGGGAGCCGGTACGGCCGTTCCCACCGGTGGGAACGGCGATACCGGCGTGCCCTGTCCGTCCGTCCCGCCTGGCTACTATGGTCACTTCATGCCGGAGGCCGAAAACAGGGGGCGTACCGCCCGTGACGGCACATGACCGATGGGGTCTGGGGAGATGCTGAGAGAGGTCACTGCCACTCGTTATCTTGAGCCTCTCCGCTCCGGTGGTTCCGTGCCCGGCGTCGTCGAGGCCGATGATCTCGGGACGTACGTCGTGAAGTTCACGGGGTCCGCGCAGGGTGTGAAGGCGCTGGTGGCCGAGGTCATCGTGGGGGAGCTGGGGCGAAGGCTGGGGCTGCGGGTGCCCGAGCTGGTGCTGGCGCACTTCGATCCGGCGATCGCCGCGCACGAGCCCCACCAGGAGGTGCGCGATCTGCTGAACGCGAGCCCCGGTGTCAATCTCGGCATGGACTATCTGCCGGGGGCGCGGGACTTCACCCCCGAGGTCGCGCGGGCCTGCACGGTCGACCCGGTGGAGGCGGGCCGGATCATCTGGCTCGACGCGCTGACCGTGAACGTGGACCGTACGGTGCACAGTTCCAACCTCATGGTCTGGCCCACGTTCGGCACCGCGCCCCCGCGGCTGTGGCTGATCGACCACGGTGCCGCTCTGGTCTTCCACCACCGGTGGGATGCCTCCGCGCCGGAAAAGCCGTACGACTTCCGCCACCACGCGCTCGGCCACTTCGCCCCGGACACGCGGGCCGCCGACGCCGATCTGGCGCCCCGGGTGACCGAGGAGCTGCTCCGGGAGATCACCGAGGAGGTGCCGGACCAGTGGCTGACCGGTGAGCCGGGGTTTGCCGCGCCCGGTGACGTCCGCAGGGCCTACGCGGACTATCTCTTCGCGCGGGTGAAGGCGTCCGGCGCCTGGCTGCCCACCGACTTCCCCACCCGGGAGGAGCTGGCCGCCGAGGAGTCCCGGCGCGCGGCACGCACCCAGCGGGGTCGGCCGGACTGGCTCAAGCGGGTACCCGACCTGCACGGAAAACCGGCGGCGGAACAGGATTGGTCGGTGCATCTGGGATGACGGACACCCCCGCGGACGCCGTGCACCGCGTCCAGATCGAGTACTGCACCCAGTGCCGCTGGCTGCCCCGTGCGGCCTGGCTGGCGCAGGAGCTGCTGACGACGTTCGAGGCCGAGCTGACCGAGCTGGCGCTCAAGCCGGGCCGGGGCGGGGTCTTTGTCGTACGGGTGGACGACGAGGTGGTCTGGGACCGCCGGGAGCAGGGCTTCCCCGAGCCCACGGCGGTCAAGCGCCTGGTACGCGACCGAGTGGCCCCGGGAAGGTCCCTGGGCCACTCGGACCGGCCGGGTCCCTGAAGTCGGCCGGAGTCGGCCGGAGTCAGCCTGCGAGCTGCTCGTAGGCCGGAAGGGTGAGGAACTCCGTGTAGTCCTCGTCCAGCGCCGTCTTCAGCAGCAGGTCGTGGGCCTGCTGCCAGTGACCGGCGGTGAAGGCCTCCTCGCCGGTCTCGGTCCGGATGGCGGCGAGTTCCTCCGCGGCCACCGTGCGGACCAGCTCGGCGGTCGCCTTCTCGCCGTTCTCGAACTGGACGCCCGCGTTGATCCACTGCCAGATCTGGGAGCGGGAGATCTCCGCGGTCGCCGCGTCCTCCATCAGATTGAAGATGGCGACCGCGCCGAGGCCGCGCAGCCAGGCCTCGATGTAGCGGATGCCGACCTGGACGGCGTTGACCAGGCCCGCGTACGTCGGCTTGGCGTCCAGGGAGTCGATGGCGATCAGCTCGGCCGCCTTGACGTCCACGTCCTCGCGCAGCCGGTCCTTCTGGTTCGGCCGGTCGCCGAGGACCTTGTCGAAGGACTCCATGGCGAGCGGGACCAGGTCGGGGTGGGCGACCCAGGAGCCGTCGAAGCCGTCGGCCGCCTCGCGGTCCTTGTCGGCGCGGACCTTCTCGAAGGCGACCTTGTTGACCTCGGCGTCGCGCCGGGACGGGATGAAGGCCGCCATGCCGCCGATGGCGTGGGCACCGCGCTTGTGGCAGGTGCGGACGAGGAGTTCGGTGTAGGCGCGCATGAAAGGCGCCGTCATCGTGACCGCGTTGCGGTCCGGCAGCACGAACCGCGGCCCGCCGTCACGGAAGTTCTTGATGATGGAGAAGAGGTAGTCCCACCGGCCCGCGTTCAGCCCCGAGGCGTGGTCGCGGAGTTCGTAGAGGATCTCCTCCATCTCGTAGGCCGCCGTGATCGTCTCGATCAGGACGGTGGCGCGGATGGTGCCCTGCGGGATGCCGAGGTGGTCCTGGGCGAAGACGAAGACATCGTTCCAGAGGCGGGCCTCCAGGTGCGATTCCGTCTTCGGCAGATAGAAGTAGGGGCCCTTGCCGAGGTCGAGCAGACGCTGGGCGTTGTGGAAGAAGTACAGGCCGAAGTCGACGAAGGCGCCCGGCACCTGCTCCCCGTCGACCAGCAGATGACGCTCATTCAGATGCCAGCCGCGCGGGCGCATCACGACGGTCGCCAGCTCGGCGTCGGGGCGCAGGGCGTACGACTTGCCCGACGCCGGGTCGGTGAAGTCGATCGACCGGGTGTAGGCGTTGATCAGGTTGAGCTGGCCGTGGACCACGTTCTCCCAGGTGGGCGCGGAGGCGTCCTCGAAGTCCGCGAGCCAGACCCGGGCTCCCGAGTTGAGGGCGTTGATGGTCATCTTGCGGTCGGTGGGGCCGGTGATCTCGACCCGGCGGTCGTTCAGCGCCTCGGGCGCGGGGGCCACCCGCCAGGAGTCGTCCGCGCGGATCGCGGCGGTCTCCGGGAGGAAGTCGAGGGTCGAGGTGAGGGCGATCTCGGCGCGGCGCTCGGCCCGGCGGGCGAGCAGCTCGTTGCGCCGGGGCGTGAACCGGCGGTGCAGCTCGGCCACGAAGGCGAGGGCCGCGTCGGTGAGGACCTCGTCCTGCCGGGGCAGGGGCTCGGCGTCGAGGACGACGGACGGCGACGCTGGTGCGGACATGAGCTGTCACTTCCTTCGGCGAGCTGATGTGGCCGCCGCGGCACGGGGTGCGGCACCGGGTGCCAGCGGCGTCCGGATACGGCGGTGAGCGCCTGGAGCGGTCAGGTGCTTCTGATCAGTGGATACTAGTTTCCTCATGGTGGAAGTTCAATGATGTGTTGACATCGAGATTCTTCGATTCGAGCGAAGGTGGCGCTCAGTGCCACCGCGAGCGCCGGGTTCGCCGGGTTCGCCCGCAGGAGGCGCCCGGCTTCACTGGAGGTGGGCCAAGTCGCCCTCGGTGTCGATGTCGTAGGGGCGGGCCACATCCCCGCACTCCACCAGCCGGACCGCGCTCCCGTGTTCCTTCAGATAGGCGCGGGCCCCCCGGTCCCCGGTCGCGGACGCCACGATTTCCGGCCAGTGGGCGGACCCGAAGAGGACCGGATGGCCGCGGACGCCTCCGTAGGCGGCCGAGGCGAGCGAGGTCTCGTCCTCGTAGGCGGCGAGCACCCGGGCCGCCGCCTCCGGGCCGATGCCGGGCTGGTCGACGAGCGAGACCAGGGCGGCCCGCGCGCCCGTTCCGGCGAGCGACCCGAGCCCGGCACGCAGCGAGGAGCCCATGCCCTCCTCCCAGCCGGGGTTGTCCACCAGGACGCAGCCGGACAGATCCGCGCGCTCCCGTACGGCATCGGCCGCCGCGCCCAGGACCACATGGACCTGCCCGCACCCCGCCGCCCGCAGCACTCCTGCCGCGTACTCCACCAGCGGCCGCCCGTGATGCAGAAGCAGTGCCTTGGGGCGTCCGCCCAGACGGCGGCCCCCGCCCGCCGCGAGGAGCAGCCCGGCGACACCGCCCCGGCTTCCCTCTCGTTCTCCCTCCCGCGCTCCCTCGCGTTGTCCGTCCAGGAGTCCGTCCCGGTCGTCTTCTCTGCGCGTCATACGTCCTGCATACCCGACCCCGGGCCGGTCGCGGGGCCTCCCGGCGCCGAATTTCGGTCCGATGGCGGTGCCCGGCGCCGGGACCGAATTTCGGCCCCCGCGCTGGCGTCCGCCGCCCCGGTGGCGTTTACTGGCCCGCACCCCTGGCGCCCGACCGGTGTCACGGGGTGCCCGGCAGCGGTACGGAGCCATGCGCACAAGGGTGTGAGGGGAGCTGTGTTGCGGAGCTTGGGGCAGGAGCTGGTGACCGGCGGCGACGAGGATTCCCGGACGCTGGGGCTGCGGACCGCGGTGTCCCGGCTGCGTCGCGAACTCGCCCTGTTACCGGTCGAGTTCACCGACCGGACCATCGCCGAGGACGAACTCGCGGTGCTCGCTGCGATGGCCGCCGGGGGTGCCCCGGAGATACCCCGTCTGCGCCGCTCCCTGCTGCTCATCGTCGGGGCGATCGGCTCGGTCAGCGCCCTCGCCGGAGGTCTCGCCGAGGTCCGCCGGGCGGTCGAACTGTTCGGGGAGGCACCGCGCGGCTGAGCCCGGAGCGCCGCCGAGGGCCGGCCGGGCGCGGTCGGGGGACGGGCGCGGCCGGGCGCGGTCGCAGGGGGCTGCGGTGCGCTGACCGAACGTGACGCCTTCCTGTTCCAGGCGGTCCACCTTCCTGTTCCGAGCGGTCCGCCTTCCTGTTCCGGACGGGCCGCCTCGCTGCTCCGAGCGGGTAGCCGTCCCGCCTCAGTCGCGACCGCCGCCGCCCAGGCCCCCGCCACCCACACCCATCGGCCGCGCTCCCGCGTCAACTCACCCTGGGGAAAACCCTGTTGAGGGCGGCCGGGCATTTCATGCCGAATACCCCGTAAAGCGTATATTTGAAAGCGGCGAGGTATCGGTGGGTGCCGGGCGCGCCCATGGCGCACGCCCGGCGCTCCCGCCCCGCGGTGCCCGACGACTCAACTCACCGGATCCGCCCCAGGAGGGGCCCGAGTCGTACCCGACCCGTCCGGAGGAGGACGCGATGAGGGACGTGGCGAGCGAACGGGACGTGGAGAAGCGTCCCGCGGTCGTGGAACGGGTCGTGACGCTGGAGGTGAACGGCCGCACCTACACCCTGCGCCTGGACACCAGGGTCACCCTGCTCGACGCCCTGCGGGACCGGCTGGGCCTGGTGGGCACGAAGAAGGGCTGCGACCAGGGGGCCTGCGGAGCGTGCACGGTCCACGTCGACGGCAGGCGAGTGCTGTCCTGTCTGACCCTGGCGGCGCAGGCCGAGGGCCGGCGGATCACCACCGTAGAGGGCATCTCCGGCGGTGACGAGCCGCACCCCGTGCAGCGGGCCTTCATGGAACACGACGGCTTCCAGTGCGGCTTCTGCACCCCGGGCCAGATCATGTCCGCGGTGGCGCTGATGGCCGAGGGAAGAGCCGGTTCCGACGAGGAGATCCGGGAGTTCATGAGCGGCAATCTGTGCCGCTGCGGCGCCTATCCCAACATCGTCGCCGCGATACGCGAGGCGGCGTCCGGGGGAGGCCGCGATGCGCACCTTTGACTATGTACGGGCCACCGGGACCCAGGAGGCGGTACGGCTGCTGGCGGACGATCCCGCCGCGTCCTGTCTGGCGGGCGGCACCACACAGCTCGACCTGATGAAGGACGGGGTCCTGGAGCCCCCGCGGCTGATCGACATCACCCGGCTCCCGCTGCACGGCATCGAACGCCGTGGCGAGGCCCTCCATGTGGGTGCGCTGGCCACCATGGAGGAGCTGGCGGCCGACCCCACGGTGGCCGAACGGCTGCCCGTGGTGCGCGAGGCCCTGCTGCTCGGCGCCTCCGTGCAGCTGAGGAACATGGCCACCATCGGGGGCAATCTGCTCCAGCGCACCCGCTGCCGCTACTTCCGTGACCCCGCGGTCCCCGAGTGCAACAAGCGTGCGCCGGGCTCCGGCTGTGCCGCGGTGCAGGGCGCGGCCCGGATGCACGCCGTACTCGGAGTGAGCGAGCGCTGCATCGCGCTGCACGCCTCCGACCTCGCCGTCGCCCTGGTGGCGCTCGACGCGGTGGTCCACATCCAGGGAGTCTCCGGACGCCGGACCGTGCCGCTGACGGAGTTCTATGTGACGGCCGACGAGAGCCCCGAGCGCGAGAACGTACTGGAACACGCCGAGCTGATCACCGAGGTCGAGATCCCGCTGCCGCCCCCGGCCGCCCGCTCCGGTTATCTCAAGGTCCGCGACCGTACGTCCTACGAGTTCGCCCTCACCTCGGCCGCGGTGGTGCTCGTGGTGGACGACGGCACCGTCCGTCAGGCCCGGGTGGGCCTGGGCGGAGTGGGGTCCAAGCCCTGGCGGGCCTACGAGGCCGAGCATGTGCTGACCGGCGCACCGGCCACGGTGGCCGTGTTCCAGGACGCGGCCGAGGCGACGATGCGCGACGCCTGGACCCTGCCGGGCACGGCCTTCAAAGTGCTGCTCGCCCGGCGCACCCTGGTGCGCGAGCTGAAGACAGTGTCAGGAGTGACGGCATGAGCACCGTCGAGAGCAGGCCGCTGATCGGGGCGGGCATCAGCCGGGTGGACGGTCCGCGCAAGGTCACCGGCACCGCCCCGTACCCGATGGACTTCAGCGTGCCCGGACAGGCCTACGGAGCCCTGGTGCAGAGCACGATCTCCGCGGGCCGCATCGTCCGTATGCACACCGGGGAGGCCGAGGGAGCGCCCGGTGTCCTCTGTGTGCTCACCCATGAGAACGCCCCGAAGGTCGGGACCGGACCGACATCGGTACTCGGCGCCTCCCCGCCCCCGCCGCTGCGCAACGACCGGGTCGTCCACCACGGGCAGCACATCGCCTTCGTGGTCGCCGAGACCCCGGAGCAGGCCACCGCTGCGGCCCGCCTGGTGCAGGCCGACTACGAGGCCACGGAGCCGCTGCTCGACCTCCAGGACCCGCGGGCCGAGCATGTCGTCGACCCCTGGGGGATGGACACCTCGCGGGGTGAGCCCGCCGCGGCGCTGGAGAGCGCCGAAGTGACCCTGCGCGCGATGTACACCACGGCGGACAACACCCACAACCCGCTCGGACTGTTCGCCACCCTGGCCGTGTGGGAGGGCGACACGCTGACCGTGCACGACACCAGCCAGTGGCCGTCGATGGTGCGCACCACCCTCGCCACGGTCTTCGGCATCCCCGAGAGCGCCGTACGGGTTCTGGTGCCCTTCGTCGGCGGCGGTTTCGGCTCGGGGCTGCGCGTCTGGCCGCATGTGATCCTGACCGCCATGGCCGCCCGGCTCACCAAGCGGCCGGTCAAACTGGTGCTGACCCGGCCGCAGATGTTCACCTCCGTCGGGCACCGGCCCAGCGGGGTGCAGTGGCTGAGCGTGGGCGTCACCCGCGACGGCGACCTCGTCGCCCTCGACCACCGCAGCCTCAGCTCCCTGAGCATGGAGGACAACGACTACGAGCCCTACACCGCGGGCACCGCCTTCGCCTACGCCTGCCCCCATGTGATCACCCAGGACCAGCAGGCCCGGATCAATGTCGCCGTGCCCACCTCCATGCGCGCCCCGGCCGAGGCGCAGGGCAACTTCGCCCTGGAGTCGGCACTCGACGAACTGGCCTGGACCCTCGGCATGGACCCCCTCGAACTGCGGCTGCGCAACCACACCGACGTCGACCCGCGCAATGGGCTGCCCTGGTCCGGCAAGGCGCTCCTGGAGTGCTACGAGGTGGGGGCGCGCCGGTTCGGCTGGTCCGACCGGATCCCCGAGCCGCGCTCCATGCGCGACGGGAACTGGCTCGTCGGCTACGGCATGGCGAGCGCGATGTTCCCCCACTTCGCCCAGCCCTGCGCGGCGCAGGCCACCGTCAACAGCGACGGCAGCGCGCTGGTGCGCAGCGCGGCCACCGACATCGGCACCGGAACGTACACCGTGATGGCCCAGCTGGCCGCCGAGGAACTGGGGCTGCCCCTGGACCAGGTCCGCTTCGACCTGGGCGACTCCGACATGCCCAACTCGACGATGGCGGGCGGCTCCGGACTGACCGGTGCGCTGGGCAACGCGGTGCACAACGCCTGCCGTCGGCTGGTGCGCTCCTTCGCGGAACTGGCGCACGGCGACGCCGAATCCCCTCTGCTGGGTGTCCCGCCGGACGGCGTGGAGTGCACCGACGGGCGGATCCACCCGGCGGGGCGCCCGGACCGGGGGGAGTCGTACGTCGACATCCTCGCCCGGCACGGCCTGTCCGAACTGACCGCGAACGGGAACAGCACCCCGCCGGACGCCGAGACCCTGGGCATGTCGCCCGCGGGCGCGTACGGCGCGAAGTTCGTGGAGGTGCGGGTCGACGCCGATCTCGGTCTGATCCGGATCGCACGGGTGGTGTCCGCGATCGACGGCGGCCGCATCCTCAACGCCAAGACGGCCCGGAGCCAGATCGTCGGCGGGACCGTCGGCGGCATCGGCATGGCCCTGTACGAGGACACCGTCACCGATCCGCGCACGGGCCGGATCGCCAACGGCACCCTGGCCGACTACCTGGTCGCCGTGAACGCCGACATACCCGAGCTGGACGTGATCTTCGTCGGCGAGCCCGACCGGGCCACCCCCACCGGCACCAAGGGTGTGGGCGAAGTCGGACTGGTCGGCATCGCGCCCGCCATCGCCAACGCCGTGTACCACGCCACCGGGAAGCGCCTCCACACGCTGCCGATCACCCTCGACGCCCTCCTCTGAAGCCGCCGGACCCGGCCGCCCGGGCACATCACCCGACTGTCCGGGCACATCACCCGACTAGGGGCCCTGACGTGCCGTCGGCCGCCGTGTCCGGACGCCTAGACTCCGTTTCCAGCCACCCGCTTCGTCTGCCCGGTCCCCGCCCGGTCCGGCACGGGCGGGGCCGCCGGCGCGACGGAGGAGGCGCCATGCCGCACCACTCCGGCAGGACCAGCTGGAAGCGGTTCGCCGCCGTGCTCCTCCCGTCCGTCCTGGCCGCCGCGGTGCTCGGGGTCGGCATGGCCGAGGGCGCGCTCGCGGCGTCCTTCTTCATCTCCGGCCAGCGCTTCGAGATCGCCGCGGACACCCTGCGCGGCCGCGGTGTGAGCATCTACCCCCTCGTCGACATCACCCGCAAGGGCACCCTGGTGCCGGTCGTGGTCCTGGGGTTCCGGCACGCCGACATCAGCAGACTCTGCCTGTCCGTGGAACTGCCGGTCCCGGGGCTCGGGCCCTACACCCTGCGGCTCACCGGCGACAGCGGGCGGCAGGTGGAGGCAGCGAACCTGTTCATCGACACGACCTCCGTGACCGCCGATCGGTCGACCGCCGACGACATCGACATCGGTGTGGCCGCGGGCTCGATCCACAAGGGGCCCATCGACCCCGGAGACAGGAATTCGCGGTTCTTCGACCCCGATGTCTTTGCCCAGCAGGCGCGTTCGGTGGTCCTGACCGATGTACGGGCGGTCTCGGTCGCCGCCTCGGCCGGCACCCTCAACATTCCCGGCCTCGACCTGCGGATCGTGCAGGGCAGCCACCGCTGCTTCTGAGCCCTCCCGCCCGCCCCACCCCAGGGAGACACGTGTTCAGGGACCCCTTCCCCTTCCCCTTCCCCTTCTCCGTCCGCCGCTTCCCCGTCCGCCGCCCGCGCCGCGCCGCAGTCGTCGGCAGCTGGCAGGCCTTTCGCGTCTGGCGGGGCGAACGCCCTTTCTGGGCCGGCCTGTTCACCGTCGTCGCGGGGCTGCCCATCATGTACTTCCCCTCCACCGGCCTCGACCTTCAGGGCGTCGTACTGGCCCTGTCGACCACATCGGGCGCCGCCTCCCTGGTCATCGGGGTGCTCCTGGTCGTGCTGGGCCTCTGCCTGTGGTTCCAGCGGCACGCGCGCGGGTTCGCCGCCGCGGCCGTCCTGCTGCTCTCCCTGGTCTCCTTCCCGCTGGCGAACTTCGGGGGGCTGTTCCTCGGCCTGCTCTGCGGCCTGATCGGCGGTTCCCTGGCATGCGCCTGGATCCCGCCCGGGGCCACCGCCGGACCGACGCCCGGGGAGGACCCGGCGGGTGCGGCCCGGCCCCCGGCGGACGCGGAGGGCGCGGGGCGGTGACGGACGGCCCTGCGGCCCCGCCGCCCCAGGGCCGCCCCCGTTGTCAGTGGCGTGCTGCATGATCGGCCCATCGGTAGTCGAGACGAATGCGTCCGTGGGGGATGCATTCGAGGGGAATGGGGAAAACGCCGTGCCGATCGCCCATCAGCAGGCCGCGGAGCACACCTTTCTGCGGCAGCTCTACGTGGACAGCTACTACCCCGACCATGTCGTCGACCGGGGCAGGGCGATCCTGCTGCGGCTGTGCGAGCGGATCGAGGCCGAACAGCCACAGGACCTGGCCGCCCTCTATGCGCTGACCCGGGCCGCGACAGAGGAGTTCAACCTGTTGCAGGCGGAGTTCGAGGCGGCCGGGAGCGAGATCGAGACGGTCGCGCGGGAGGAGATAGCCGAGGACTTCTGGTTCATCGCGTCGGCGTACGGCTTCGCGGACGCGGACATCGAGGAACTGATCGCCACCCGCGACTGGTGACCGGCGCCCGCACGGCCCGGCCGTGCCGGGGGTCAGCCCTGCCGCCGGATGAGCCCCCGCTCGCAGGCGGCCGCCACCGCGGCGGTACGGGAGTCGACGCCCAGTTTGGCGTAGATGTGCACCAGATGGGACTTCACCGTGGCCTGGCTCAGGAACAGCCGCTTGCTGATCCCCAGATTGGACAGCCCGTCCCGGACCAGTTCCAGGACCTCCAGCTCGCGGCGGCTGAGCGCGGCGACGGGCGTGCGCATCCGGTGCATCAGCCGGTCGGCGACCGCCGGGGCGAGCGCCGAGTGCCCGGCGGCGGCCGTGCGGACCGCGGCCGCCAGCTCCTCGGGCGGCGCGTCCTTGAGCAGATAGCCCGCCGCGCCCGCCTCCACCGCCGCGAGGATGTCCGCGTCGGTGTCGTAGGTGGTGAGCACCAGGACGCGTGGCGCTCCCGGACGCGCCGTGATCGCGGCCGTGGCCTCGGCGCCGTGCAGCCCCGTCCCGAACTGGAGGTCCATCAGCACCACGTCCACCCCGCCCGCCGCGGCCCGCTCCACGGCGGCCTCCGCCGTGGGAGCCTCGGCGACGACCGCGAAGTCCGGTTCCCCGGACAGCACGGCCCGCAGCCCGGCGCGGACGACGGGATGGTCGTCGGCCAGCAGCAGTCTGATCGTCATGCCGCGCTCTCCACACCCGGGCCGGGGCCGCCGTCCCCCGGCGCGGCCTCACCGTTCCCCGAGGCGGGCAGGGGGAGGGTCACCGCCAGGGCGGTGCCCTGGCCCGGCGCCGACTCCACGCTGAGCCTGCCGCCCAGGGACTCGGCGCGGGCGCGCATCGCGGGCAGCCCGAAGCCTCCGTCCCCGTCCCGGCGTACGTCCGCGGGCGCGAACCCGGCACCGTCGTCCACCACGTCCAGCGATACCGAGGTCTCCATGAAGCTCAGTGTGATCTCCACCCGGGCGGCCCGGGCGTGGCGCAGGGCGTTGCCGAGCGCGGACTGCGCGATGCGCAGCAGCGCCACCTCGTAGGGGGTCGGCAGCGCGACGGGGGTGCCGCTCACCGAGAACGCCACCACCGGGTCCCCGGCCGGGGCGCGGAGCCGCTCCAGCGCGCCCGTCAGGGAGCCGTGCTCCAGCCCGGGCGGGGTCAGGGCGCGGACGAAGCGGCGCGCCTCGGCGAGGTTGTCCTGCGCGGCCGCCCGGGCCTGTTCGATGTGCGGGCCGACCGGGGAGCCCTCGGGCAGCAGCCGCTGGGCGGCCCGCAGCAGCAACTGGATGCTGGACAGCCCCTGCGCGAGGGTGTCGTGGATCTCCTGTGCCAGCCGCTCGCGCTCGGCGAGCACCCCCGCGGTGCGCTCGGCGGCCGCCAGTTCGGCGCGGGTCGCGACCAGCTCCTCGATCAGCGCGCGGCGGCGCTCGCTCTCCCGGTACAGCGCCTCGTAGCCGAGGACCGTGGCGACCGCGACGGCCGCGCCGAGCAGCGGACCGATGAACGCGCCCGCCGTGAGCCGCTCGGTGTGCACCAGGAAGCTGGCGATCGCCGCCGCGGCGGTCGCCGCCACTGCGGGCAGGCTCCAGCGCACGGGCAGCAGATGCAGGTGGAGGAAGTAGAGCGGGAAGGCCGCCCACAGGCCGTCGGGGGAGAGGGCCAGCAGGACCAGCCAGGCCGCGCTGAGCGCCGCCAGCCAGAGGGCGGCCCGGCGCCGGGAGCGGTGCACCGCCCCGCTGAGCGCCCCCGCTGCGAACACCGCGCCCGTGCCGAGCGCCGCGGCCAGCGGGGCGGGACCGTCCGCCCGTACCGCGGCGAGGGCGAGCAGGCCCGCGAAGAGCGCGTACAGACACAGGCGCAGGGCGGTGACGGCGGGGGAGTGGGGGCGGAGGTCCATGGCCCGTCCAGCCTATGCGGACGCCCGCGCGGACCCGTCAACCGAAAGGTTGAACACCGCCTCCCCCCTACGGCCCCGAAGGAGCAGGCCTCGGTGCGATGCCCCCGGCGGCGGTGCGGGCAGAGGCTGGGACCATGTTCGTCGCATGGAGAGACCTCCGGTTCGCCAAGGGGCGGTTCGCCCTGGTGGGAGCCGTGGTCGTACTGCTCACTCTGCTCGTGGGACTGCTGTCCGGGCTGACCGCCGGGCTCGCCCGGGAGAACACCTCGGCGGTGCTCGGACTGCCCGCCGACCATCTCGCCTTCGCCGCACCGCCCGGCGGCCGCCCGGTGTCCTTCACCGACTCCTCGCTGCCGCCCGCCACCTGGCACACCTGGGCCGCACGGCCCGGCGTGGTCTCGGCGCAGCCCCTCGGCATCCGCACCCTTCAGGCGGGCGCCGGAGACCGTACGGCGGCGGTGACGGTCTTCGCGGTCCCGCCCGGCGCGGGGATCGCACCGGACGGGGTCGGCCCCGGACGGGTGGTGCTCAGCGAGAAGGCCGCCGCCGACCTGGGCGCACGGACCGGGGACCGGGTACGCGTCGGCGGCGCGGAGCAGCGGGTCGCCGCGGTCGCGGGCCGCGCCTCGTACAGCCATACGCCCGTCGTCTGGGCCGACCTGGGCGGAGCACGGGCCACCGTCGTCGCGCTGCGCACCCGGGGCGCCGACCTCGCGGCGGGCGACCGGGCGGCGGGCACCCGGACCCTGGCCACCCGGGACGCGCTCACCGCCATCGGCTCCTACCAGGCGGAGAACGGTTCCCTCCAGCTGATGCGCGGCTTTCTGTTCGTCATCTCCGCCCTGGTCACCGGCGCCTTCTTCACCGTATGGACCATCCAGCGCTCGCCGGACGTCGCCGTACTGAAGGCGCTGGGCGCCCCCACCTCCGCCCTACTGCGCGACGCGCTCGGCCAGGCGCTGGTCGTGCTGACCGGCGGGACGCTGCTCGGCGCCGGGCTGGCCGCCCTGACCGGCGCCCTGCTCTCCGGCGGTGATGTGCCCTTCGTGCTCGACGTGCCGACCCTGCTCGGACCGTCCGGGGTGATGATCGCCCTCGGAGCGCTCGGCGCCGCCCTGTCCGTCCGCCGGATCACCACCGTGGATCCCCTGACCGCCCTCGGGAGCGCCCGATGAGCCTTGTCCTCGACGACATCACCCTCAGCTACGCCGACGGAGACGCCCGGCTGGTCGCGCTCGACGGGGTGGACCTGTCCGTGCCCGCGGGCACCACGACCGCCGTCGTCGGGCCGTCCGGCTCCGGCAAGTCCAGCCTGCTCGCGGTCGCCGCCACCCTGGTCGGTCCGGACCGGGGCCGGGTCGTGGTGGCGGGGACGGAGACGGGCCCGCTCGGCCGTGCCGAGCGGGCGGCGCTGCGGCGGCGCGAGATCGGCATCGTCTTCCAGCAGCCGCATCTGCTGCCGTCGTTGACCGCGCTGGAGCAGGTGCAGGTGATGGGCCGCCTGGACGGGCGGCGCGGGACGGCGGACCGCGCCCGGGAACTGCTGGCCGCGGTGGGCCTGGAGCGGCAGGCGCACCGCAGGCCGCACCAGCTCTCCGGCGGCCAGCGCCAGCGGGTGAACATCGCCCGCGCACTGATGAACGAACCCTCGGTGCTGCTGGTGGACGAGCCGACCAGCGCCCTCGACCACGAGCGGGGAGCGGCCGTGGTCGATCTGCTGCTCGGGCTCACCCGTGAGCGCGGTGCGGCGACGGTCCTGGTGACACACGACCGCGCCCACCTCCACCGGGCGGACGCGGTACGGGAGATGCGGGACGGACGGCTGTCCGGCCGGGCCGGCTGAACCGGCGTCGTGTCAGGCGCCGGTGCCGGCCAGGACCTCGGACAGTTCCGCCGCGACCTGCTGGAGCACCGGCACGATCCGCTCCGTGGCCGCGTCGGTGACCCGGCCCGCGGGTCCGGAGATGGAGATCGCCGCGGCCGTGGGGGAGCCGGGCACGGACACCGCGAGGCACCGGACGCCGATCTCCTGCTCGTTGTCGTCCACCGCGTAGCCGAGGCGGCGCACCTCGGCGAGCGCGGTGAGGAAGGCGTCCGGGGTGGTGAGGGTCCGGTCGGTCGCGGCGGGCATGCCGGTGCGGCCGAGCAGGGCGCGCACCTCGTCGTCCGAGGCGGTCGCGAGCAGGGCCTTGCCCACGCCCGTGGAGTGTGGCAGCACCCGGCGGCCCACCTCGGTGAACATCCGCATCGAGTGCTTGGACGGCACCTGCGCCACGTAGACCACCTCGTCGCCGTCGAGCAGCGCCATGTTCGCGGTCTCGCCGGTCTCCTCCACCAGCCGGGCGAGATGGGGGCGCGCCCAGGTGCCGAGCAGCCGGGACGCGGACTCCCCGAGCCGGATCAGCCGGGGGCCGAGCGCATAGCGGCGGTTGGGCTGCTGGCGTACGCAGCCGCAGGCCACCAGGGTGCGCATCAGACGGTGGATCGTCGGCAGCGGCAGCCCGCTGCTCGCGGACAGCTCGCTGAGGCCGACCTCGCCGCCCGCCTCCGCCATCCGCTCCAGCAGGTCGAAGGCACGCTCGAGGGACTGCACCCCGCCGGTGGCGGACTTGGCGGGGGCGTCGCTGGAACTGGACGTCGACGTCGGCACGGCGCGTTCCTTTCGGGGCTGGCGGAAGGGCAGCAGCCTACCCGTCAGCCGGTTGACTCCCTGCTGGTGCATGGCTACGTTCTGCTGATCGGAATTCTAATTCCGCCCTATGGAAACGTCCAGGAGTGGGGCCGGTGTGCCCGCGAAAACGTTCCGCCCTTGACGGGGCGGGGGTGGCGGGGAAGACTTCTTCAACAGAACGTTGAAATTTCGGTCCGTGTGGTGCGCGGATCCGCGGGCCATGCGGAGCGGACGGCGCAGAGAGGGGTCCGGGTGTCCGACGCCGAGCTGGTGCTGCGGTCGAGACAGGTCATCACTCCCGAGGGCACACGCGCCGCGTCCGTCGCGGTCGCCGGGGGCACGATCACAGCCGTAGGACCCTACGACGCCGCCGTGCCGGCTGGTGTGCGGCTGGAGGACCTCGGCGACGACGTGCTGCTGCCCGGCCTGGTCGACACCCATGTGCACATCAACGACCCGGGCCGCAGCGAGTGGGAGGGCTTCTGGACCGCCACCCGGGCGGCCGCGGCGGGTGGCATCACCACCCTCGTCGACATGCCCCTCAATTCCCTGCCGCCCACCACCACCGTCGACCACCTCAGGACGAAGCAGCAGGCCGCGGCCGGACGCACCCATACGGACGTCGGATTCTGGGGCGGGGCGCTGCCCGGCAATGTGAAGGACCTGCGGCCGCTGCACGATGCGGGCGTCTTCGGCTTCAAGGCCTTTCTGTCCCCCTCCGGCGTGGACGAGTTCCCCCACCTCGACGAGGAGCAACTAGCCCGCTCCCTGGCCGAGATCGCCGGATTCGGCGGCCTCCTCGTCGTCCACGCCGAGGACCCCCGCCACCTCTCCGCGGCCCCGCAGCAGGGCGGTCCGAAGTACGCCGACTTCCTCGCCTCCCGGCCCCGGGGCGCCGAGGACAGCGCCGTCGCCCAACTGATCTCCCGGGCCCGGCAGTTCGACGCACGTGTCCATGTGCTGCATCTGTCCTCCAGCGATGCGCTGCCCCAGATCGCCGCCGCGCGGGCCGACGGCGTACGGATCACGGTGGAGACCTGCCCGCACTATCTGACCCTGACCGCCGAGGAAGTGCCCGACGGGGCAAGCGAGTTCAAGTGCTGTCCGCCCATCCGGGAGGCCGCCAACCAGGACCTGCTGTGGCGCGCGCTGGCCGACGGCACCGTCGACTGCGTCGTCACCGACCACTCACCGTCGACCGCCGATCTCAAGACGGGCGACTTCGCCACCGCCTGGGGCGGCATATCGGGGCTCCAGCTGAGCCTGTCCGCGGTGTGGACCGAGGCGCGCCGCCGCGGGCACACCCTGGAGGACGTGGTCCGCTGGATGTCCGCGCGCACCGCCCGGCTGGTGGGCCTGGACTCCCGCAAGGGCGCCATCGCGCCGGGCCATGACGCGGACTTCGCGGTCCTCGCCCCCGACGAGACCTTCACCGTGGACCCGGCCGCGCTCCAGCACCGCAACCGCGTCACCGCCTACGCGGGCCGGACCCTGTACGGCGTGGTCAGGTCGACCTGGCTGCGCGGGGAACGCATCGTGGCCGACGGCGAGTTCACCGAGCCGAAGGGCAGGCTGCTCACCCGGGACCACTGAACCGACCCGCCCCGCCGACTCCCGAAAGGACGACCTGATCACCGTGACGGCGCAGCAGCACACCGGCCCGGCCCGTTTCACCGGCGACGCGCACCCCTACGGAGGAGGCGACCCGTACGCGGACTACCGCACCGCCGACTTCCCCTTCACCCGCCACACCGACCTCGCCGACCGGCGCTTCGGCGCGGCCGTCGTCGCCGCCAACGACGAGTTCTTCGCCCCGCGGGAGAATCTGCTGGTCCCCGGGCGCGCCGAGTTCGACCCCGAGCGCTTCGGGCACAAGGGCAAGATCATGGACGGCTGGGAGACCCGGCGCCGCCGCGGTGTCTCGGCCGGGCAGCCGTGGCCCGCCGCCCAGGACCACGACTGGGCGCTGATCCGGCTGGGCGCGCCCGGTGTCGTACGCGGCATCGTCGTGGACACCGCGCACTTCCGCGGCAATTACCCCCAGGCGGTGTCGGTGGAGGGCGCGTCGGTGCCCGGCTTTCCCTCCCCGGAGGACCTGCTCGCCGACGACGTGAAGTGGACGACGCTCGTCCCGCGGACGCCGGTGGGCGGCCACGCGGCCAACGGCTTCACTGTGGCCGCCGACCAGCTGGTCACCCATCTGCGTCTCAACCAGCACCCCGACGGGGGCATCGCGCGCCTGCGGGTCTACGGCGATGTGGTGCCCGACCCGGGCTGGCTCCAGGCGCTGGGCACCTTCGACGTCGTTGCCCTGGAGAACGGCGGCCGGGTCGAGGACGCCTCCGACCTCTTCTACTCGCCCGCCGTCCACACCATCCAGCCGGGCCGTTCCCAGAAGATGGACGACGGCTGGGAGACACGCCGCCGCCGCGACCGGGGCCACGACTGGATCCGCTACCGGCTGGCGGCCGAGGCACGGATCCGGGCCGTCGAGATCGACACCGCGTATCTGAAGGGGAACGCGGCGGGCTGGGCCTCGGTCTCCGTCGCCTCCGACGACGAGGCAGGCACCGGCAGCGGTGACACGGACGGCACACAATGGCGGGAGATCCTGCCCCCCACCCGCCTCCAGCCCGACACCAACCACCGCTTCGTCCTCCCGGCCCCGGCCGTGGGCACCCGCGCCCGCCTGGACATCCACCCGGACGGCGGCATCTCCCGCCTCCGCCTCCACGGCACCCTGACAGAGGCGGGCGCCGAGACCCTGAAGGCTCGCCACCGGGAGCTGGGCGGCTGAGCGGCCTGCCCGCGGGGACGTGCGGCACGGCTCCCGGGGGTCTGCCGTACGGCCCCGGGCACGGCTCTCGGGAGCCCTGCCGTACGGTCCCGGCGGCGCCCGGTCACGATTCGGCCTCTGCGCCCGTCGATCCGGCCGTTTCCGGAACCATCCGGCTCCCTCGCGGCGTTCTCCCGGCGTGACTCTTCAGCAAGACATCGTCGGCAACGCCATGCAGATGGCGGTCGTCAACCTGTACCCGGGACAGACCGTCTACTGCGAGGCGGGAAAGTTCCTGTTCAAGACCACCAACGTCACCATGGAGACCCGTCTGTCCGGCCCGTCCGGCAGCAACGGGGGCCAGGGCCAGGGCGGCGGCAGCGGCATGGGCGGTCTCCTGCGCCAGGCCATGGGCACCGCCATGCAGGTCGGCCAGCGTGCCCTGGCGGGCGAGTCACTGGCCTTCCAGTACTTCACCGCACAGGGCGGCGAGGGCACCGTCGGCTTCGCGGGCGTGCTGCCCGGCGAGATGCGCGCGCTGGAGCTGGACGGCACCCGGGCCTGGTTCGCGGAGAAGGACGCCTTCGTGGCCGCCGAGTCGACGGTCGACTTCGGTATCGCCTTCCAGGGCGGGCGCACCGGGATGAGCGGCGGCGAGGGCTTCATCCTGGAGAAGTTCACCGGACACGGGACGGTGATCATCGCGGGCGCGGGCAACTTCATCGACCTCAACCCCGCGGACTTCGGCGGCCGCATCGAGGTCGACACCGGATGCGTCGTGGCCTTCGAGGAGGGCATCCAGTACGGAGTCCAGCGCGTCGGCGGCCTCAACCGCCAGGGGATCATGAACATGGTCTTCGGCGGTGAGGGCCTGTCCCTGGCCACCCTGGAGGGCAACGGCCGGGTCATCCTCCAGTCCCTCACCATCGAAAGCCTCGCCAACGCCCTCAAGAAGGCCCAGGGCGGCGACAAGCAGGGACCGACGGGCGGACTCTTCTCGACCAACGCGGGCTGAGGGGGCGGGGGCAGGCGTTCTCGTCCGCCCCCGCTTCTCAGCGGGCGGCCGCTCCCGCCGGTGGCTGCGGGTCGAGCAGCACACCCGGGTTCAGGATCCCCGCCGGGTCGAGCGCCCCCTTCGCGGCACGCAGGGCGAGGGCGAACGGCTCCGGGCGCTGGCGGTCGTAGCCCGGCCGGTGGTCGCGGCCGACCGCGTGATGATGGGTGACGGTCGCGCCCAGGTCGTGCAGGACCTCCATCGCGGCCGACTTGATCCGGTCCCACATGGCGACCTCCGCGCCGCGCCGCGCGGGTGCGACAACGGTGAAGTACGGCGCGGGCCCGTCCGGATAGACATGGGTGAAGCGGCAGTTGACCATAGCCTCGGCGCCCGTCACCTCCCGTACGACAGCGGACAACCGGGCGCGCACCGACTCGTACAGCTCGGGCGCCCGGTCCCAGGTGCAGGCCGTTTCGAAGGTCTCGCTGATCACACTCATCCGGGCGAGCGCATCGCGGAGATAGGGCATCCGCAGAAACGCCGAACGCCAGGTCTCCGCGGCCGAGTCGGCGGAGCCCCGCGCGGCCGGTTCGGGCGAGCCGCCGTGGTCGCGGGCCAGGGCGACGAGTTCCGCCAGCCGTCCGTCGACCGGGACATGGGCGGACTCCACACCGAGGACGAGCGCGCTCCGCCCCTCCCGCGCGACTCCTGCCAGAGAGGCTTCGCCGGGGTCGAGCAGCCGGCAGTTGGCGGGGTGCAGACCCGACTGCGCCACCGCGCGCACGGCGTCCATGGCGGTGTGGACGTCGTCGAACAGCACCGTGGCCGACGCCTTGTGGCGCGGGCGGTCCTGAAGCCGCATCCAGGCCTCGGTGATGACACCGAGCGTGCCCTCGGAGCCCAGGAACAGCCGGTCGGGGGAGGGGCCAGCGCCCGAGCCGGGCAGCCGCAGCGACTCGCTCACCCCGACCGGTGTCACCACGCGCAGCGACTCCACCAGGTCGTCGACATGGGTGTAGAGCGTGGCGTAGTGACCGCCCGCCCGGGTGGCGAGCCAGCCGCCCAGGGTGGAGAACTCGAAGCTCTGCGGGAAGTGGCGCAGGGTGAGCCCGTGCGGCCGCAGCCGGTCCTCCAGCGCGGGGCCGAGGACACCGGCCTGGATCCGGGCGGCCCGGCTGACCCGGTCGATCTCCAGCACCTGATCGAGGGCGGACAGATCCAGGGACACCACGCCCCGGTGCCGGTTCGCGCGGTACTCGGTGCCCCCGACCACCGAACTGCCCGCCCCGTAGGGCACGACGGCGACCTGGACGTCCGCCGCCCAGTCGAGGACCTCGGTCACCTCCTGCTCGCTCCGGGGCCGGGCCACCTGGTCGGGAGCCGCCGTCAGGTCCCCGTTCAGGGCACGGACCACATCGCGGTATGCCTTGCCATAGGTGTGCGAGGCCCGTTCCCGGGGTGCGGAGGACATCACCGGGGCGAGTGCGCGGGGCGGTTCGACACGGACCTTCGGCAGGGTGAGGGCGCCGATGCCGGGCACGGGCAGTGGAGTCTGTGCCGCGCCCGGTACCAGCGCCCCCAGGGCCACGCACTCGGCGTCGGGCAGTGCGCGGTCCACCGTGCCCCAGCCCCACCAGGACCGGGCCCGGAGGGAGTCGGGTGCGGACGCGCGCGGGGTGGATCCGTCGGCCATGAGAACTGACTCCTCTGACTCCTCGGTAATTTACCGCTGGGTAAGTTCCCGTAACGTATAGTCCCCGCATGACGACGGCAAGGCCCTCGGCCGCCCCCGATCCGGTCGCCGCCACCCGGCAGGGCCGCGGCGCGGGGACCAAGGGCGTCCCGCGTGCCCTGCGCGAGGAGCAGATCCTCGGCGCGGCCCTGGAGGAGTTCGGGCGGCACGGCCACGCCGCGGCCTCGATGGCCGAGATCGCCCGCCGGGTCGGCGTCACCAAGCCGATGCTCTACACCTACTTCGGCTCCAAGGACGGCCTCTACGCGGCCTGCGTCGGCCACATCGGCCCCCTCCTGCTCACGGCGATGCGCGAAGCCATGGCGGCGGCGGGCCCCTCGGAGGACCGCCTTCCCCAAGCGGTGCTCACCGCAGTCTTCGAGACACTGGAGGGCCGTCGGCACGCCTGGTTCGTGCTCTACGACCGGACGCTGCCGCACGGCTCCGGACCGTGGCGCGCGGCCCGGCCCCACCGCGAGGCCGTCGACGAACTGGCCGCCTCCGGCACGGCCGCCCTGCTGCGCGACCGCGGAAACACCGACACCCTCGACGCGGACGCCCTCAAACACATGTGGACGGGCACCGTCAGCGCACTGGTCGGCTGGTGGATCTCCCACCCCGAACTGTCCGCACCGGACATGGCGGCCCGCTGCGAACGCCTGCTCTCCGCCGTACGCAACGGGGCCTGAGGGCACCTCCGCGGGGGCGCCGCGCACCCGCCCCGCCACCCGAAAGCTCCGACGGCGATCGCCGGAGGCGTGGACCGACCGGGTGCGAGCGTTCTTCGGGACAGGCCGCTATGCCGAGGGCATCGTGGGGCGAGCCGGTGTGTCCATGCGATGTTCCTCGATGTTGTCCAGGGCGAAGCGCACCGCGCCCAGGGCCACCGCGTCATCGCCGAGTGGGGAGAGCCGGACTTCGGGAGTCCGGATGCACCAGCGTTCCAGTTCCTGCCGGAAGGGCGTGAGGAGCAGGTCCGCGTCGGCGGAGTACGGGCCGCCCAGCACCACCAGGTGCGGATCCAGGGTGAGAATCAGGGCCGCGGCCCCACACGCGAGCTGCTGCGCGTAGACGCCCACCGCCGAGAGTGCCGCCCGGTCGCCCTTCCGTGCGGCTCCGAGCAGGTCCAGCCAGTCCCCGGCGCCGCTGCCCCGCCGCCCCGGCCAACTCGGCCCGGCCGCAGACAGGTTCGTACCGCAGGCTGGCAAGGTGCCCACCTCCCCGGCGGCGTTGCCGTAGCCGCGATGCAGTCTGCCGTTGACGACCAGCCCGGCGCCGACGCGGGAGCCGACGAAGAGGTAGACCATGTCGTCGGCGTAGCGCCCGGCGCCCTGCCAGTGCTCCGCGAGTGCGGCGAGTTTGCTGTCGCTCTCCACCAGGACCGGACGCGACGCGATATGACGCCCTACATGGGCCGCGAGGTCGACGCCCTTCCAGTCGGGCAGCGCTTCCGAGGCCACCCGCCCGTCCCTGTCGACCAGTCCCACGGTCGCGACCCCCGACGCCCAGATGTCGGCGCCCCGCACCCCGGCACCGGCCACGCACGTCTCCACCGCCTCGTCGACGGCGGCGAGCCGGGCCGTGCGGTCCGCGTCCGGATCGACCGCCGTCATGGCGGCGTGGCGGACGCCGCCGTCCAGGTCGGCGACGACCGCCAGCGTCCGGTGGGCGCAGATGTCGACGCCAAGGACCCACCCCGCCTCGGCGTGGAACCGGAACCGGCGCGCGGGGCGGCCCACTTGTCCGGCTGTGGGCTCCTCCTCGGTGACCCAGCCCTGCTCCAGCAGTTCACGGACCACGTCATCGGTGGACGCCCGGGAAAGCCCTGTCCGCACCGATATCTGGGTCAGGGTGAGGGGCGGCCCGCCCTTCAGGGTCTCGACCACCGTGCGTGCGTTGAGCCGGCGGAGTCGGGACAGATCGCCCCCGCTCAGGCCTTCCGCCACCGCGTCTCCTTCTACGTCGTCACCGGCCGCGCCATTGTCTCACCGAACCGGTGCACACGGCCCGACCGCAGCCCTCACCGAACCGGGGCGCAAGGGCCGACCGCAGCTCTCACGGGACCGAAGGGAAAAATGCGGTGTGACGAATTCGATACGCCGTCCGCTCTTTCCCTGATGTGCGTTACCGCCGTGTAAGGCGCTCACGGATAAACGGTGACGTCCGGCGATACGGGCGACGCCAGTTCAATGCGGAGCGGCGCCATGCCGGAGGTGCGCCGCTGTATACGAGCCGGGATCCGGAATAGGTTGACTGTGCACCTCCTGTTCATCATCTAGTGGCCCCTGGTGCGCAGCGTGCTCATTCCCCCCACCGCGATGCGCACCAGGGGTGCGTGCACCGGGCATGGGGGAGGGCTTCTCAGCCCGCGGCTCCCGCGTTGTCGCGCCGGGACAACGGCAGTGGGAGATACGGGCGTTCGGGCCGCCTCGGCCTCAACTGGTGGGCGGCCTCGTTCAGTGCGCCGAGGACGACCTCCAGACGCGTGGGCCCGGACCGCGGATTCCACACCACCGAATAGGCCGTGGCGGGGGAGGCGCACAGGCGCAGGGCCACCGACTCCCCGGGCAGATATGCGGCATAGGAGACGGGCTGAAGCATGACGCCCTGCTCTCCCTGCATTTCCCCATGCCCGACATTCCGCCGCATCTCCCGCAGTCGGGGAGCCGATGCAAGTGAGCCTGCCAGCGCGTGCACGGCATTCCAGTGCCCCGGGCACACGGAACGCGGCCAGCACAGCCAGTCGTAGGCTGCCAGATCGTCGAGATTCACCCAGGGGCGCCCGGCGAGCGGGTGGTGCCGTCCGACGACGGCGCACCAGGGTTCCCCGCTGAGCGGCCGTCCGCCGAGCCCCAGTGCCACCCAGTCCACCTCCAGGCCCACGCCGATGTCCACCTGGCCCTGGAGGATCGCCGTACGCAGTGAATCCTCGGAGTGCTCGGCGGTGTGCAGCCGCAGGGTCGAGTCCACCTTCTCCAGGACGGAGGCGGTCCGGGCCAGCAGATGGGGAGTCAGGTTCGGGGTGTGTCCGACATGGAGCGGCCTGCTGCTGCCGTCCCCGGCCTGCTGCACCAAGTGGAGCGCCCGGTTGAGGATCTGGAGCGCCGGCTCGACCTGATTGCGCATGACCCGGCCCGCGGGCGTCAGACGGACCTGCCGGGTGGTGCGCTCGAACAGCTGCACCCCGAGGGCCCGCTCCAGCGCGCGCACCTGCGACGAGACGGCCTGCTGGGTGAGGAACAGCCGGGCCGCCGCGCGCGTGAAGTTCAACTCCTGCGCCACCACGAGGAACGATCTGACCTGACGTATGTCTATCTGACCCGATTCCATGACGTCACTCATGTCGCTCACGTCGCCCTCCCGGGCGCAGCACTTCTTCGCGCGCCGATTGCTGCCGACGTCGGCAGGTTCATCACTTCAGCAAATAATGATGGTCTCCAGTGAAACTAGTCAAGGCGCTCAACAGGCGCCCACCGAGGCTCAGTTGTGGAAGTGCGAGGGTGCAGGTGCCTCCCGGGGGTACCCGAAGGCGGCTTCGGGCGGCAGCATGGTGGGAGCGGTCCCACAGTGTGCAGTCCTGCTGAACGGTTGGGGCGGACCTCATGAGCGCGGGCAACGGCCGGGAGGCGCCGGGCAGTCGGCGCAAGCACCGGTGCCCCGGCTGCCGCAGCGCCGCAGGCGCGACGGATCCCCACTCCCTGTACGCCGTTGACCAGCCGCTGTTGAACCTTCCCGGGGCCGCCCGCCCCCGAGGAGGATGCGGTGTTCGTGTTCCTTCTCCGTGGCGTTCTGCCACGGCGGGGTACGTCAAGTCCCTGGGTGGAGCGGCGTCCCGGGCTCCCGGCCCGACCGTCATGGTTGTCCCCGAGGAGGTTCCGCAGTGACGACGCCGCTACTCAGCATTTCCTGGACCGATCGGATCACCGGCAGACGTGGCTATCTGGTGATCGACCGGCTGGTGCGCGGGGTCAGCAGCGGCGGTCTGCGCATGCGTGAGGGCTGCACCCTCGCGGAAGTCGCCGGACTGGCACAGGCGATGACCCTCAAGGAGGCCCTGCACTACGACCCGGAGGGCCGGTACATCCCGCTGGGCGGGGCGAAGGGCGGCATCGACATCGATCCACGGCACCCGGACGCCTACGGGGTCCTCGTCCGCTATCTCCGGGCCATGCGGCCGTACGTCGAGCGGTGCTGGACCACCGGCGAGGACCTGGGGCTGACCCAGGACCGGGTGGCGCAGGCGGCCGCCGAGGCGGGCCTGACCAGCACGATCCAGGCGGTCTACCCGCTGCTGGACGACGAGCGGGCGGCCCGCGCCCGGCTGGCGGACGCCCTCGCGATCGAGGTGGAGGGCTTCGGGCTGGACGAACTGGTCGGCGGCTGCGGGGTCGCGGAGTCCGTGCTGACGGTGCTCGACCGGGAGGGCACCCCGTACCGCGAGGCCCGCGCCGCCGTGCAGGGGCTCGGCACCATGGGCGGTGCCACGGCACGGTTCCTCGCCCGTGCCGGACTGAGGATCGTCGCCGTGGCCGATGTCGCGGGCACCATCGCCAATCCCGCCGGTCTCGATGTCGAGGCCCTGCTCGCCGCCCGGGACGCGCACGGCACCGTGGACCGGGCGGCGCTGCGCCCCGGGGACGTCGAACTGAGCGGGGACGCCTGGCTGGAGAGGGGGGCCGATGTCCTGGTGCCCGCGGCGGTGTCGTACTGCATCGATGTCTCCAACCAGGCCCGGATCACCGCTCGTTACATCGCCGAGGCGGCCAATCTGCCCGTACTGCCTGTGGCCGACGCCCTGTTGGCCGGGCGCGGGGTCACGGTACTGCCCGATGTCGTCGTCGGCTCCGGCACGAACGCCTGGTGGTGGTGGACGCTGTTCGGCGATATCCGGGCACATGCCGACGAAGCCTTCGCCAAGGTGCGGCAGGCGACCCGGAGGTTGGTCACCGAGACACTGGACCGCGCCCAGTCCGACGGCACCACCCCGCGGATGGCTGCCCGCGCCGTGGCCGCCGAGAGGCTGCCGCTCATGGCGGAGCAGTTCGGGCGGTAGGTCCCCGACTCCCGGCGCCCGCCACCGGGCCGCCTCCGCGCGTCACGGTGACGGCTCGGTCAGCCGTTGCCCGGGTCGCCCAGGGTGATGGTGCAGGTCGCCGGGTCGGGGTCGGAGATATAGCCCTCGATGGAGGGGGAGCCGGCGGGGTGGACGTCGTCGAAGGGGAAGGCGTAGCCGATGGTGGCGTACGTGTGCACGAGCCGGGCGTACTGGTTGACGGTGCCGCTGGAGTAGTACTGGGACGTGGGCACGCCATTGGGCTGGTTGTCGCCGAGCAGCAGCGTGCCGCGGTTGAAAGCGGCGCCCAGCCGGGCGGACACGGCTCCGCGCTCGTCGTTGGAGTTGGCGAAGGGGCCGCTGTTGCAGCTGAGGATGTCGGCGGTGGCGGGCTTGGTGAAGGGGCTGCCGTTGAGCCCGGCGAAGGTGAGGACGTCGCCGGTGACCTGCCCGGTGTAGCTGCCGCTGTTGGTCGTCACGGTGAGGGTGTTGGTCCGGTAGTGGGACCAGACGGCGTCGACATAGCTGCGGTAGTAGTCGCCGAAGAGGTCCTTCTTCCACTTCTCGGGTGACATGACGCGGACCAGCTTGCCGCCGCCGTCCTTGATGACGAGCTGGTCCCAGGGCAGTCCGTCGGCACCGTGCTGGGTGAGGAGGTCGGCCGCGATCCGGGCGGGGGCCCCATTCGGCAGGGGCTGCACGGACTGGGTCTGGCTGCTGGTGTTGGTCATGTCCACCCTGACGGGCAGGGAGACCATGTCCACATAGCTGATGTTGGCGTGCAGACCGCCGGTGTCGAAGTTGAACTCGAAGAAGGTGTAGGCCTTCAGCCAGTCCTGGTCGTCCGCGGTGTATCCGGGCTGTCTGATGGCGCCGTTGCTGTCCCAGTCGTTCACGAGCCGGGAGCCCAGGGAGAAGTAGATCCGGCCGTCCGTCAGATACTGGCCGAGCGGAATGTTCTTGGCCTGGCCCGCGGGGATCTCGATCGCGTAGTCGGTGGCGCTGGTCAGCGGCCTGAGGTTGCCGCCCTCACCGACGAACATCCAGGAACCGGCGTTGTGGCCGTAGATGTAGGCGTAGGCGGGCAGCCCCGAGGTGTTCTTGAGGGTGAGGGTCACCGAGGTGGACGTGGCGAACGCCGGGCCGGTGAGTACGGCGTTGAGCGCCGTGGCACCGAGGACCGATGCGGAACCGGCGGCTATGAACGTACGTCGCGAAATCATCGAATGCTCCTGCTCTGCGCTGTCCGGGGAGAAGAGAGAAGAAGGGTGCGGGTGATGCGGTCGAAGAGACGGGTCGGGCGGGAGGGGCCGCCGCCCCGGGGCGGGACGGCGGCAGCAACGCCCCGGAGACGTCAGCCGTCGCAGGTCTCGCGGACATAGCCGCCCGAGCCGGGGGTGCTGACGTCCTCGTCGCGCCGGACGATGCTGAAGTGGTCGGACCAGCCGCCGCACGCCTCGCTCAGGCCGGAGTCGGTGTATTCGATGTCGAAGACACGGTCCCCGAACGCGTCCTCGTAGTCGCCGCACTCGGAGGTTCCCCCGCATTCCTCCACCACGGCGAAGTCGATTCCGAGCGCCGAGGCGTCGTCGGCGAGTTCGATGGTGTTCTTCTGGGCGATCGCCAGACCGTCGGCGTGGGCGTGCTGGACCAGCAGGGACATCATCGCCTTTGCGTTGTCCGCGGTCAGCCCCTTGAACCGGGTGAAGGTGTCGTAGTTGTCCGGCTCGACGGCCTTGAAGCCCTTCGCGGCGCACTGGTCGATCCAGGAGCCGACCTTCTGGGCGATCTGCGTCCGCTTGGCCGGGTCGGAGATGTCGAGTACGTACTCGCCCTTCCACTCGGGGTCCTCGACCTTGTTTCCGCGGGAGTCCTTGAGGATCAGGCCGGACGACCAGTCGCCCAGTTCCCCGGGCTGGGTCTGGAAGGCGTTGAGGTAGCAGATGCTGTACAGGCCGGAAGCAGGGCTCTCGGCGTGGTCCCGGCTCACCACCCGCACTCCGGACGGCGGGGTGTAGGCCCCGCCGATCTGGTAGTCGAATCCGCTGTGCAGCGGAGGCGGGGTCACCGAGGCCGGAGCGGCCTGTGCGGCACCGGAGAACAGCACCGGTGCGAGTGCCACGGCGGTGACGGCCGTGGCGGACAGACAGGTGCGCCGTACGCGTGGGGGTGTGACGGACATTTCGATGACTCCAACGAATCGAATCGAATTGCGGGAAATGGCCTCTGGGGGACATGGGGGGGGAGGGGAGGGAGAGTGGGGAGAGACAACTGCGTGCCGGGAGTAGTGAACCCGTAAGCCCTCGGATTCGGCAGTACATCCGGGCGATTCACAAGGCCTTCCTGTCGGTCCCCGGACGGCGCTGTGCGGAACGTGCGGGAGGGGCGGCGGAACCTCGGGGGAACGGCCTGTCACTGTGGGAAATCCGCATGCTTCGGGGCCGAAACGGTGAAGGAAGACCATGCAGCTCTGCAAGGATCCGCTGTTCCGCTGTTCCGCTGCTCCCGCGTGTCCCCGGAGTCGTGAACGCCACGGCGGAGTGTGTGCTGAGGACGTACTTCGGCGGCGGCGAGCAGAAACTCGTGGGGAAGCCGGGACGCCTGACCCCCGAGCAGCAGAGCGCCCTGGCCGTCGCGGACGGCACCGCGCGGTCCGGGGCGCCGCCCGTGGCCCCCGACGCCGCCGCACGCGTCATCGGCCTGCTCCGTGACCAGGTCCGCGCCCCGCTCGCCGAACTGGCGCACCGGCTGCACTGTTCGGAGAGCTGAACGCCGGGAGTACTTCGCGCAGGGCGCCGATTGGGGCACACGGAGCGCTCGGAGCCCGTCGACTACCGGGCCACATCAGCCCCGTCGCGCCCATCAGCCCCGTCAAGCCCCGTCGCGCCCATCGCGCACCCCCCCCGGCCCCTCCGCAGACCCCGCGGTCTCAGCGGACAGGTGCGATCCGGCCGAGGCCGACCGGGCCGCGCTCCCGGCGGGACAGCTCGCAGGCCTCCGCGATCCGCAGGGCCTGGAGTGCCTCATGGCCGTCGCAGGGGTTGGCGCGTTCGCCCCGTACCACTTCCACGAAGGCGGCGATCTCGGCCTCGTAGGCGGGGGCGAACCGCTCCAGGAAGCCGGTCCACGGCTTGTCCGCGGGCGGCGGCCCCGACGGTTCCGTCGAGGTGAGCGGCGTACGCCCGTCCAGGCCCACCGCGACCGTGCCGAGCTCCCCGGCCAGCTCCATCCGGACGTCGTAGCCCGCGCCGTTGGTGCGGGTCGCGGTCGCCGTGGCCAGTGTGCCGTCCTCCAGGGTGAGCACCACCGCCGCGGTGTCCACGTCGTTCGCCTCGCGGTACATCGCCCCGCCCGTGTCCGACCCGGTCGCGTAGACCTCGGTGACCTCGCGGCCGGTGACCCAGCGCAGGATGTCGAAGTCATGGACCAGGCAGTCGCGGTAGATCCCGCCGGACAGGGGCAGATAGGCGGCGGGCGGCGGTGCCGGGTCGGCCGTGGTCGCCCGGACCGTGTGCAGCCGGCCGAGGCGGCCGGACCGTACGGCCTCCCGGGCGGCGGCGTAGCCCCGGTCGAAGCGGCGCTGGAAACCCATCTGGAGCACGGTCCCCGCGGCCTCGACCTCCGCGAGCGCGCCAAGCGTGCCCGGCAGGTCCACCGCGATCGGTTTCTCGCAGAACACCGGGAGCCCCGCGCGCGCCGCCCGGCCGATCAGCTCGGCGTGGGCCGCGGTCGCCGCCGTGACGACCACGGCGTCCACGCCCCAGGTGAAGAGATCGTCCACGCCGGGCGCGGCCGTGGCATCCAGCCGGTCCGCCACTTCCCGGGCCCGGGCCGGGTCGGCGTCGGTGACGATGAGCGAGCCGACCTCGGGGTGACGGCTGAGCGTGGCCGCGTGGAAGGTGCCGATCCGGCCTGCTCCGATGAGTCCGATGCGCATGGGAACAACCTGGGGGCGCACCCCGGGTCCTGTCAATGGTTTGTCCGGACAACCGGACTACACAACTTCCCGTCAACAGGTACCGGAGCTACGCTCGCCCCGTGCCGAAACCAGATGTGGATCCGACCGTCTCACTCCAGCTCGGCGTCGACCGGAACAGTCCGGTACCGCTGTACTTCCAGCTGTCCCAGCAGCTGGAGGCCGCGATCGAGCAGGGGGAGCTGACCCCGGGCAGCCTGCTCGGCAACGAGATCGACCTGGCCGGGCGCCTCGGCCTGTCCCGCCCCACCGTCCGCCAGGCCATCCAGTCGCTCGTCGACAAGGGCCTGCTGGTGCGCCGCCGCGGTGTCGGCACCCAGGTCGTGCACAGCCAGGTCAGGCGCCCCCTGGAACTCAGCAGCCTCTACGACGACCTGGAGGCGGCCGGGCAGCGCCCCGCCACCCGGGTCCTGGTCAACACCGCGGCGCCCGCCCCGGCCGAGGCCGCCGCCGCGCTCGGGGTGCCCGAGGGCGCGGAGGTGCACCGCATCGAGCGGCTGCGCCTCGCCCACGGTGAGCCGATGGCGTATCTGTGCAACTTCCTGCCCGCCGGTCTGCTGGACCTGGACACCGGGCAGCTGGAGGCGACCGGCCTGTACCGGCTGATGCGGGCCGCGGGCATCACCCTGCACAGCGCCCGGCAGACGGTCGGGGCCCGCGCCGCCACCCCGGTCGAGGGGGAGCGGCTGGGGGAGCCCGAGGGCGCCCCGCTGCTGACCATGCAGCGCACGACCTTCGACGACACCGGCCGCGCTGTGGAGTTCGGCACGCACACCTATCGCGCCTCGCGCTACTCGTTCGACTTCCAACTCCTCGTACGCCCCTGAGGTTTCGGGCGTCCGGCGCCCCGCCCGGCCCCCGGCCCGCCCGGCGCCGCAGCGCCTGCCGGGGCTGCGCACCGGCCCCCTGACCAGCGGTGTCGGCGGGCGGTCGGTGATACTGGGTGGTTCCAAGGAACTACTCGGGAAGGGCACGGGCTCGTGGCACGGTTTCGGACCTGGGCAACCATCGCGCTGGCAGGGGCGCTCGGACTGTCCCTGGCGGGGTGCAGCAGCCACGGCGGGAAGCGTGCCGAGGACGCTCGGAAGGCCGCGTCCGCCCAGGGCCACGCCGCGGTGAACACACCTCGCTGGACATTCGCGATGATCACGCATTCCGGCGACGGCGACACCTTCTGGGACATCGTCCAGAGCGGCGCCGAGCAGGCGGCCGTCAAGGACAACATCAACTTCCTGTACTCGCACGACGCCAACGCCCAGCAGCAGGCGCAGCTCGTGGACGCGGCCGTGGACCAGAAGGTCGACGGGATCATCGTCACCCTCGCCAAGCCCGACGCGATGAAGGCCGCCGTGGCCCGCGCCGAGAAGGCCGGCATCCCGGTGGTGACGGTGAACTCCGGCTCCGCCGAGTCCAAGGCCTTCGGCGCGCTGACCCACATAGGCCAGGACGAGACCATCGCGGGCGAGGCGGTCGGCGACGAGCTGAATAAGCGCGGCCGCAAGAAGGCTCTGTGCGTGCTGCACGAGCAGGGGAACGTCGGGCACGAGCAGCGCTGCGCGGGTGTGAAGAAGACCTTCCACGGCACGGTGGAGAACCTCTACGTCAACGGCACCAGCATGCCGGACGTCCAGTCCGCCCTGGAGGCCCGCCTCCAGTCGGACCGCTCCGTCGACACCGTCGTCACCCTCGGCGCCCCCTATGCCGACACCGCCGTGAAGGCCAGGTCGGACGCCGGGAGCCGGGCGGAGGTGGACACCTTCGACCTGAACGCCAAGGTGGCGTCCGAGCTGAAGGACGGCACCCTCGGCTTCGCCGTCGACCAGCAGCCCTACCTCCAGGGCTACGAGGCGGTCGACCAGCTCTGGCTGTACAAGTACAACGCCAACGCCCTCGGCGGCGGCCGCCCGGTCCTCACCGGACCGCAGATCATCACCAAGGACCAGGCCGCGGCACTGGAGCAGTACACGAAGCGGGGGACCCGATGACCGCCACGGCACCGGCCCCCGCGCCGGAGAACCCGACGGCGGCCACCGACGAACGCCTGCTCGGAACCTCACCGCTGAAGCGTCTGCTCGGCCGCCCCGAGCTGGGCTCGGTGGTGGGCGCCCTCGCCGTCTTCGTGTTCTTCTCGCTCGTCGCCGACAGCTTCCTGCGTGCCGGGAGCCTCAGCACCGTCCTGTACGCGTCCTCCACCATCGGCATCATGGCCGTCCCGGTCGCGCTGCTGATGATCGGCGGTGAGTTCGACCTGTCGGCCGGTGTCATGGTGACGACGTCGGCGCTGGTGTCGTCGATGTTCAGCTACCAGATGACCGCCAACGTCTGGGTGGGCTCCGGGGTGTCGCTGCTGGTCACCCTCGCGATCGGGGCCTTCAACGGCTTTGTGCTGAGCCGGACGAAACTGCCCAGCTTCATCGTCACCCTCGGCACCTTCCTGATGCTGACCGGTGTGAATCTCGGCCTCACCAAGCTGATCAGCGGCACCGTCTCCACCAAGTCGATCTCCGACATGGACGGCTTCTCCTCGGCGCAGTCCGTCTTCGCCTCCACGCTCACCCTCGGCGGCGTCCAGTTCAAGATCACCATCCTGTGGTGGTTCGCCCTGGTCGCCCTCGCCTCCTGGATCCTGCTGCGCACCCGCGCCGGAAACTGGATCTTCGCGGTCGGCGGCAACAAGGACGCGGCCCGCGCCGTCGGCGTCCCCGTCGAGCGCACCCGGATCGGCCTCTACATGGGTGTCGCCCTGGGCGCCTGGATCTCCGGCCAGCACCTGCTGTTCTCGTACGACGTCGTGCAGTCCGGCGAGGGCGTGGGCAACGAGCTGATCTACATCATCGCGGCCGTCATCGGCGGCTGTCTGATCACCGGCGGCTACGGCTCCGCGATCGGCTCCGCGGTCGGTGCCTTCCTCTTCGGCATGACCAGCAAGGGCATCGTCTTCGCCGAGTGGAACCCGGACTGGTTCAAGTTCTTCCTCGGAGCGATGCTGCTCCTCGCGACCCTGCTCAACGCCTGGGTCCGCAAGCGCGCGGAGGCCACCCCATGACCACGGACGCCACGGGCCCCGCGGAGGTCACGGATCGCGCGGACGCCACGGATCTTGCGGGCGCCACGGACTCCACGGAGCGCACCGCGCTCGTCTCCCTGGAGGACGTCAGCAAGCGCTACGGCAATGTCCGCGCCCTCGAAGGGGTGTCCCTGGAGGTGCACGCGGGCGACATCACCTGCGTCCTCGGCGACAACGGCGCGGGCAAGTCGACCCTCATCAAGATCGTGGCGGGGCTGCACCGGCACGACGGCGGCTCCTTCCGCATCGACGGCGAGGAGGTCCGTCTCTCCTCCCCGCGCGAGGCCCTGGACCGCGGTATCGCCACGGTCTACCAGGACCTCGCGGTGGTCTCCCTGATGCCGGTGTGGCGCAACTTCTTCCTCGGCTCCGAGCCGCGCCGGGGCGTCGGCCCCTTCAAGCGCCTGGACGTCGACTTCATGCGCCGCACCACGCGCGAGCAGCTGCTGCGCATGGGCATCGACCTGCGCGACGTGGACCAGCCCATCGGCACCCTCTCGGGCGGCGAGCGCCAGTGCGTGGCCATCGCCCGGGCGGTGTACTTCGGCGCCAAGGTGCTGGTCCTCGACGAGCCGACGGCAGCCCTGGGCGTCAAGCAGTCGGGTGTGGTCCTCAAGTACGTGGCCGCCGCCCGGGACGCCGGACTCGGTGTTGTGTTCATCACCCACAACCCGCATCACGCGTATCTGGTGGGCGACCGTTTCGTCCTGCTCAAGCGCGGCACCATGGTGGGCAGCCACCCCCGCGAGGACATCACCCTGGACGACCTCACCCGTCAGATGGCGGGCGGCGACGAGCTGGACGATCTGCGCCATGAACTGGAACGCGCGCCCCTGTAGCGGCGCGGGACGACGGCCCGGGCGGCCCGGCCGCGCGGGCCGTCCCCGCGACGGGCGCCCCGGCCACCCGGGCCCGCCCGGCGACGGCCGCCCCGCACGCACCGCACGGTCCGAGACGGTGCCGCCCCGGAGGGGCCGCCCGGGCTCCGCGATGCACGGCCGCGGCGGCGTAAGGCAGAATCGGGCCCGATGAGCACCTACCGCGATCTCACCCACCGCGGCTCCGCCCGGGCCACCGTCCTGCGGACCGTGGGCACCCGCGAGCGCCGTTCCCATCTGACGGCGCCCCGCGTCCCCACCGTCGGCATCGACATCGGCGGCACCAAGGTGATGGCGGGCGTCGTCGACGCCGACGGCAACATCCTGGAGAAGCTCCGGGCCGAGACGCCCGACAAGTCCAAGAGCCCCAAGGTCGTCGAGGACACCATCGTCGAGCTGGTCCTCGACCTCTCCGACCGGCACGATGTGCACGCCGTCGGCATCGGCGCGGCCGGGTGGGTGGACGCCGACCGCAACCGCGTCCTGTTCGCCCCCCACCTGTCCTGGCGCAACGAGCCCCTGCGCGACCGCCTCGCCGGGCGGCTCGCGGTCCCCGTTCTGGTCGACAACGACGCCAACGCCGCCGCCTGGGCCGAGTGGCGCTTCGGCGCCGGACGCGGCGAGGACCACCTCGTCATGATCACCCTCGGCACCGGCATCGGCGGCGCCATCCTGGAGGACGGCCAGGTCAAGCGCGGCAAGTTCGGTGTCGCCGGAGAGTTCGGCCACATGCAGGTCGTGCCCGGCGGACACCGCTGCCCGTGCGGCAACCGCGGCTGCTGGGAGCAGTACAGCTCCGGCAATGCCCTGGTCCGCGAGGCCCGGGAACTGGCCGCGGCGGACTCCCCGGTGGCCTACGGGATCATCGAGCACGTCAAGGGCAGCATCGCCGACATCAGCGGCCCCATGATCACCGAGCTGGCCCGCGAGGGCGACGCGATGTGCATCGAGCTGCTCCAGGACATCGGCCAGTGGCTCGGCGTGGGCATCGCCAATCTGGCGGCGGCCCTGGACCCGTCCTGCTTTGTGATCGGCGGTGGCGTCAGCGCCGCCGACGACCTGCTGATCGGCCCCGCCCGGGACGCCTTCCGACGCCATCTGACCGGCCGCGGCTACCGCCCCGAGGCCCGTATCGCCCGCGCCCAGCTCGGCCCCGAGGCCGGCATGGTCGGCGCCGCGGACCTCGCCCGGCTCGTCGCCCGCCGCTTCCGGCGCGCCAACCGGCGCCGCGTGGAGCGCTACGAACGCTACGAGCGGTACGCGCAGGCCCGCCGCACCGCCAGGGGGTCCCTGTGACGTCCGCCGTCTCGATACCGCGCCAGGCGACATCGCCGGACGGGCCCCCGCGGCCCCCGGAGAGCCCGGGACGCAAGGTCCGGCGGCGTGCGCTCACCCTGCTGATCATCGGCCTGCTCATCGGCGTCCCCGCCGGCTACCTGGTGATCTCCGCGGACCAGAGCCGCAACAGCGGCAAGGACAAGGAGGCCAAGTACGCGGCGACCGGACTGACCGAGGGCTGGCCCTCCCGCGTGCAGCGCCGCCTCTACCACGTCTGGATCCCGGGAGACGCCACGGGCGTCGCGTCCTACGAGACCAACAACTGGAAGACCAGCCGCCTCTACGTGCAGTTCCGCACGAGCGAGGTCGGTCTGAACCGCTTCCTCGGCACCCTGAAGGCCACGCCCGCCACGCTCGCCAAGGACGACGTCGCCATCGGCGAGCGGGACCGCCATGTCGTCGGCTGGGCCTTCACGAGCCAGGGCTCCTGGTCCGGCCTCACCCACGCCCAGAAGAACCCCGCACCCACCCTGGACGTCATGGTGAACAGGTCCGACCCCGAGCACCCGACGGTCTTCGTGGTGTCGCGCACGATCCCCTGACAGGCCTCCCGGCGCGGGCCCGGCCCCGCGCCGTCCGGTACCGGCCGCCCGCCGGAGCCGGTTGTCAGACCCCGCCCGTAGAGTCGAAGACATTCGATGCGACGCGACGGCGGGAGGTGACCGGACGTATGGCCGAGAAGGTGGCCGAGGGGCCCGTGCCCCTGCGGCTGGCCGCCGTCTTCCTGCCCGACCCGCTGCCCCGCCGCGGCCGGGTCGTCTTCTGGGACCCCGAGGACACCGCCTCCCCCGTGGGCGCGACCGAGGGGACGCCGACGGACGCGACCGAGGACCTGACGGTGGTCCGCAGGCACGGCTCCGGAGTGCGCAGAAGCACCGTGCCCGCCGTGTCCCTGACCGTCGCGGACGCCCTGCCGCTCCTCGTCCGGGCCCGCCGCGATCCCGCCGCCCACCCGGCCACCGCCTGCTGGGGCGCGGCCGCCCTGCACGCCCTCCGGCTCGTCGCCCGGGGCCGCCTGCTGCCCGGACTCACCCCCGGGGGCGACGACGCCTGGCGCGCCGGTCCGCTGGAACCGGACGACATCGGCCACCTCAGAGCCGTCGCCGCCGCCCTGCCCCACGAGGGCCATGCCGTCCCGCTCCCCGGCAAGGGCCCCCTGCTGCTGCCCGAGCCCGAAGCGCTGGTGCGGTCCTTCCTCGACGCGGTCGCGGACACCCTGCCCCGCACCCCGGCGGCCCCGCACGCGGCGGGCGCGCCCTTCGCGGCCGCCGCTCCGCAGCGGCTGCCGGGGGCCCACTCCTGGGCCGCCGAGGTGGCGGCCGGAATGGACGCGGGCGTGCGGATCTCGTTGCGCCTGGACCTGTCGGCGTACGACCTCTTCGACGACGGGGAGGGCGCACGCCGCTCCGGAGCCGCGGTCGTGCAGGTGCACAGCCTGGCCGATCCGACCCTCGTGGTGGACGCGGCCGAGCTGTGGGCGGGCGGCGCGGACACCGCCTTCGGCCCCCGCGCCCGGGTGGACGCGGCCCTCGCCGTCCGCCGTGCGGCCCGTGTCTGGCCCCCGCTGGACCGCCTCGGCGAGCAGGAGGTGCCGGACGTCCTGGCCCTCTCCGAGGAGGAGCTGGGCGACCTGCTGGGTGTCGCGGCCGGGCGGCTGGGCGCGGCCGGGGTCGCGGTGCACTGGCCCCGGGATCTGGCCCAGGACCTCACCGCCACCGCGGTCGTGCGCTCCGCGCCCGGCTCCGCGACCGACGGCACGGGCTTCTTCGAGAGCGAGGAACTGCTCCAGTTCCGCTGGCAGTTGGCGCTCGGCGGGGATCCGCTCACCGAGACGGAGATGGACGCGCTCGCGGAGGCCCACCGCCCGGTGGTCCGGCTGCGCGACCGCTGGGTGCTGGTCGATCCGGCCCTGGTCCGCAAGGCCCGCAAGCGCGAGCTGGGCCTGCTCGACCCGGTCGACGCGCTGTCCGTCGCGCTCACCGGCAGCGCGGAGGTCGACGGCGAGACGGTTCCGGCCGTGCCGGTCGGCGCACTGGCCGCGCTCCGGGACCGGCTGACCACGGGCACCGCCCCGGCCGAGCCGCCCCCGGGCCTCGCCGCCCGGCTGCGGGACTACCAACTGCGCGGCCTCGCCTGGCTCGACCTGATGACCTCCCTCGGGCTGGGCGGCTGCCTCGCCGACGACATGGGACTCGGCAAGACCGTCACGGTCATCGCCCTGCATCTGCGCCGGGCGCACCGTGCACCGACCCTGGTGGTCTGCCCGGCCTCCCTGCTGGGCAACTGGCAGCGGGAGATCAACCGCTTCGCCCCCGGCGTCCCCGTCCGCCGCTTCCACGGCCCCGAACGCACCCTGGACGGACTGGACGGCGGCTTCGTGCTCACCACCTACGGCACCATGCGGTCGGCCGCACCCCGACTCGCCGAGCAGCCCTGGGGCATGGTCGTCGCGGACGAGGCACAACACGTCAAGAATCCCTACTCGGCGACCGCGAAGGCCCTGCGCACCATCCCCTCGCCCGCCCGCGTGGCCCTCACGGGCACCCCCGTGGAGAACAACCTCTCCGAGCTGTGGGCCCTGCTCGACTGGACGACCCCCGGACTGCTCGGCCCGCTGAAGTCCTTCCGCGCCCGCCACGCCCGCGCCGTGGAGAACGGCGAGGACCCCGAGGCCACGGAGCGGCTGGCCCGCCTGGTCCGCCCCTTCCTGCTGCGCCGCAGGAAGTCGGACCCGGGCATCGTCCCGGAGCTGCCGCCGAAGACGGAGACCGACCACCCGGTGCCGCTCACCCATGAACAGGCCGCGCTCTACGAGGCGGTGGTACGGGAATCCATGCTGGCGATCGAGACGGCGGAGGGCATCGCCCGCCGGGGCCTGGTCCTGGGGCTCCTCGGTTCCCTCAAGCAGATCTGCGACCACCCCGCGCTCTATCTGAAGGAGGACACCGGACGGGCGGCGGGCCTCCTCGCGCGCTCCGGGAAGCTCGCCCTCCTCGACGAACTGGTGGACACCCTGCTGACGGAGGACGGCTCGGCCCTGGTCTTCACCCAGTACGTCCGCATGGCCCGCCTGATCACCGCCCATCTGGCCTCCCGCGCGGTCCCCGTCGAACTGCTGCACGGCGGCACCGCGGTGCCCGAGCGGGAGCGCATGGTCGACCGCTTCCAGAGCGGGGCCACCCCCGTCCTGGTCCTCTCCCTCAAGGCCGCGGGCACGGGACTGAACCTCACCCGGGCGGGCCATGTCGTCCACTTCGACCGCTGGTGGAATCCGGCGGTGGAGGAGCAGGCCACGGACCGCGCCTACCGCATCGGCCAGACCCAGCCGGTCCAGGTCCACCGGCTGATCACCGAGGGCACGGTCGAGGACCGCATCGCCGAGATGCTGGAGGCCAAGCGCCAGCTGGCCGACGCGATCCTGGGTTCCGGCGAGTCCTCCCTGACGGAACTGACGGACCGTGAGCTGAGAGACCTGGTGTCGCTGAGGAGGGCGGAGTGAGCGGGACGGAGGAGGAGCGGCACCCCGGGCAGCCGACACCCGGCACGGACGAACGCCCGGCCGACGCGGCCCGCCGAGCCCTGCGCGCCGCGCGGGAACGCGAGCGCGAGCGGGAGCGCCCCGCGAGCGATGATCCGGACGCCGCTCCGGTAAAGGCATCACGCCCCGCCGACGCGGCACGCGCAGCCCTGCGCCGGGCAAACGCGGACCGCCGCAGCGGCCCGGACTCGGCCACGGGCACAGCGTCTTCCATGACCCCGGGGGCCGAGGACCGTGACTCCGGCCCCTTCCGCGCCGTGTCCACGTCGCCTACGGCACCGGGGGCCGAGCCTGGTACCGAGTCCGAGTCCGAGTCCGAGTCCGAGCCCGGGGCCGAGTCCGTGGCCTCGGCCGAGGCCGGGAGCGGAGCCGGGGAACCGGCAGATGTGGCCTCCGTACCCGCCCCCGCAGCACGTCCCGACCTGCAACCCGACCTGCAAGACGCCCCACACTCCGACGCGCAGGACTCTCCGGGCTCCGACCTGCAAGACGTCCCACTCCCCGACGGGCAGGACGCTCCGCATCCCGACCGGCAAGACGCCCCGCACCCCGACCCGCAGGACACCCCACGCTCCGACCCGCAAGGTGCTCCGCACCCCGACCCGCGAGCCGATACGCCTCCCACTGGCCGCCAGGCCCCCCGCCCCTCCGCGCGCCCGGGTGACGCGGCCCGCGAGGCGCTGCGCGCCGCCCGCGCAGAGGCCGCCTCCGCAGAGAACGAACGGACCGGGACTGCCCGGTCGGAAGCACAGCGGCCGGAAGCGCAGTGGCCGGAAGTACAGAGGGGGGCGCCCGCCGGGCGTGGTTCCCGAGGGCTGGGGAAGGCGTCCGCACCGCAGGAGCCGCCCGGTGAGCCGACGCCGCCGACGCCGCCGAGGGATCCGGAGGCGCCGGACGGCGCGGAGACCTCGCACGTCGTTCGGCTGTCCGCCGCCCGGCGGCGCCGGGCGGCACGTACCCGAGCCGCCGGTGAGCGGAGCCGGGAGGTCCGGGATCTGATCGCAGGGGCCTTCGGACTGCCCTCCTCGGCCGACCCGCACGGCGGCACCGAGCCCGCCGCGCGGACCGCCGCTGACCCGTCCGCCCAGACGCAGTCGACCAGGCCCCGGCGCGAAGTGGTGGACCTGGCGTCGAAACGCCGGGACCCGAAGCCGGCCCCGTCCGTGGAACGCCCCGAACCGCCCCCCGCCGCGCGCTACCCCCGCTCCATGGCGGCACCGGACCGCGACGGCGAACTGCGCCGCACCTTCACCTCCTTGCCGACCCGGACCCCGACTCCGACGCCGACCCACACACCGCCCTCGACCCCGCCTTCGCCCCTGGACACAGCGGCGCCCCCGCCCCGGACACCGTCGGCCGAGGACCGCTTCGCCGGGACCTGGTGGGGCGGTGCCTGGGTCGCCGCGTTGGAGGAGGGCGCCCTGGACGCGGCACGGCTCGCGCGGGGCCGGACGTACGCGGACCAGGGGCATGTGGACGCCGTCACCGTCACCCCGGGGCTTCTCCTCGCCTATGTCCAGGGGAGCCGTCCCCGCCCGTACCGGGTGCAGGTGCGGCTGCGGACGTTCTCCGACGAGGAGTGGGACCGCTTCCTGGACGCCGCCGCGGAGCAGCCCGGACATATCGCCGCACTCCTCGACAAACAGGTGCCGCACTCCCTCGCCGAGTGCGGGATCCGGCTGCTGCCAGGGCCCGGTGACCTGGACCCGCGGTGCAGTTGCCCCGACGCCGGGCACCCCTGCAAGCACGCGGCCGCGGTCTGCTACCAGACCGCGCGCCTGCTGGACCAGGATCCCTTTGTGCTGCTTCTGCTCCGCGGCCGTGGCGAGCGGGAGCTGATCGACGCGCTCTCCCGGCGCAACGCCGCGCGCGCGGCCCGCGCCGCCCAGCACCAGGGGCCCGCGCCCATGCCCGGAGTGCGGGCCCGCGACGCCGTGGCGCGGGGTGCGCTGCCGCCGCTCCCGGTGCCGCTGCCACCGCTCGCCCACCCCGAGCAGCCGCCTGTCTACCCGGCGGCCCCGGGTGGCCCGGACCCGCTCGCCCTGGACCAGTTGGCCACGGACGCGGCGGCCCGCGCGTATGCGCTGCTCAGCACCGGAGCGGACCCCGTCGCGGACCTGGGCCTGTGGCAGGACGCGGTACGGCTGGCCGCCGCCCGCCCGGGCTCGGGCCTCACCGCGGCGACCCGGCCGCTGTACTCCTCGCTGGCCGCGGCGACCGGCCGGAGTCCGGCCGATCTGGCACGGGCCGTGGCCGCCTGGCGGCAGGGCGGTCAGGAGGCCCTCGCCGTCCTGGAGGAGCCGTGGGACCCGCCGGCCGGCCGTTTCGACCGGGCCCGCCCCCAGCTCCTCGCCGCGGACCTGCCCGCCTTCCGGCCCTGGCGCAACCGCCTCACCCACCCGGACGGCCGTCTCCAGCTCCGGCTGGGCCGCGACGGCCTCTGGTATGCGTACGAGTCGGAGCCCGGCCAGGAGGACTGGTGGCCCCGCGGCACCCCCGACCAGGACCCGGTCGGCGCGCTGACCGGACTGGAGGCGTCCGCCGAACGATGACCGTCGCCGGGGCAGCCGACCATGTGCGGGCCGCCCCCGCTGCGGACTTGGGCAGGGCGCGCCGCGGTCACCGAGGGCGCTGCCCCCGGTCCGGCTCGGGCTCGGGCTCGGCGTACTCCTCCAGCACCGGTCCGATGAGGACCTGGATGTCGCGGAGGGCCTCTCGGTAGCCGTCGCCGAAGCCGGTGTCCGCGGTGACGGGTTCGCTGGCGATCCAGGCGCGGATCCGGTGGACGGCCTGGGCGCTCTTCAACCGAGCGGCGGGTGAGAGGGTGTTGAGGGTGGCCTCCGGGTCCTCCCTTCTCCCGGGGCCGCGTGACGCGGCCGTACCGAAGAACGCAGGCAGCCGTTCGTCGAAGGCCGCGTGCACGACATCGTCCCGGCTGAGGAGTTCGCGCCGCATGTAGGAGGCGATGCGCCGCCACTGCTCGCGGTCCTCGGCACTGAGGGTGTGCCCGGCAGCGGCACGTTCGGCGCGGTCCACGGACTTCCGGACCTTGGCACGCGCCCAGGCGAGGGCGTCGGGGTCATGGTCGTAGCGGTCGAGAGCGGTCATACGAACTCCTGTGGATCGTCGGTGAGTTCCGTGGTGCCCGCGAAGCTCCGGCACATAACACGGAAGAAGCGCCCACAACCCGCAACCGAGAAAGAAGGCGCGCACAGCACAGAAACGCGCCGCACAACAGCCACACGCGCCTGCCCCGCCCGCCCATGGAAACCGCCCAGAACTCCCCGCTGAGAGGACCGCCGCGACAGGCGGTCTCTAGTTGCTTTCCGGCCCCTCGTCCACCGTTCGTTCGCCGCCCACCGGGCGTGGGCCTCCCCAGTCCATGTGGATCACCGCGTACATCTCGCCGTTCCTCGGCGGGCGGGTCCAGGAGCGGGGAGTGAACGTGTGCAGCCGTTCGTTCACGATGGCGTGACGCGGCAGATGGGCACCGAACTCCCCGGCCACCGCTTCCAGTAGCGACCGTTCCGCCTCGGCACCGGCCTTCGGGCCGCCGGAGAACCGGCCGGGGTCCAGCGCCTGCGGTATCTCCCCGCTCCGCCGGATCTCTCCGTCCGCGTACGTGAACGCGTAGTCCTCGGCGCCGTCCCGCGCCACCGAGAGGTGAAAGTAGGGATCCCCGTGCCAGGTTCTCAGGCCGCTCCACACGACCACCGCGCGGGTACCCGCACTGGCGGCCGTGGCCGGGGAGACAAACCGCTGCTGGAGGAATGGCGCGGGATCGCCATCGAAGGCGAAGCTCCAAAGCGGGTGCCGGCCCTGCCCACCGCCATGACTTCTCTGTCGTCGTAGGACGAGAACTCCCGCTGGTTGTGCGTCGACCTGTGATGCGCCTCCCACAGGGTCATGGGTTCGTTCAGCGCGGTGGCGTCGCCGTCCGCGGGCGCGTACTGCGGGTCCGACACCAGTCCGTCGAAGTACACCATGGAGGTCTGTCCGAGCAGGCGGCGTATCTGGCCGCCCAGCCCCGCGGACCGTGGTCTGCCGTACTCCTTGGCCTCGTCCAGCGCGGCTCTGGCCTGCTCCCAGTTGCCGCGCAGTGCCTCCAGCCGGGCCTCCTCCATCTGGGCGTCCAGCCCCGCAGCCACCTCATAGACGGCTGTCACACCGAGACCGGCCTGACCGTCCAAACCGCATAACCCGCTACGACACCACGAGTTCAACCTCAGTAGGTACGAGGCTGGGGTCATCGCTGGTCACGTAGGCGCCGCTGGCGATGTACGCCGTGTTGCCCCGTACGGCGAGCGAGGTCGGGTTCTCCGGCCCGTCGGTGCCGGTCGGCGGACACGAGTTGCTGGACCCTTCCGAGCAGCGTCTTGTGGAAAGCCGCGTGCATGGGAGCCCTGGTGCGGTTGGCGGCTCTTCCTGAAACATTGCACTTGGGGTGAATCAATATCTGTGCCCGGCAGCTGAGATTTTGACGGACCGCGCAGTGGGAATTTTTGCCGCGAAGGGCAGGGTGGAATTGTTTAATGTACACGGGCTGTTCCGGCGTGCTACTGTCGATCTCGGTTGCAGTTGTGGTTCCCAAAACTTCAAGTGCCCCCACCAGGCTTCGGCCGGTCGGGAGCGCTTCTGTATTTCCGGTCATTTCCGGGCGGGGCAATCATCGCGGCGACACGGCATTCGCACAGTGCGGATGCCGATGCACTGCCCCAAAGGAGATATGACATGGCTGCTGGTACTGTGAAGTGGTTCAACGCGGAAAAGGGCTTCGGCTTCATCGAGCAGGACGGTGGCGGCCCCGACGTGTTCGCCCACTACTCGAACATTGCGGCGCAGGGCTTCCGTGAGCTGCTCGAGGGCCAGAAGGTGAACTTCGACATCGCGCAGGGCCAGAAGGGCCCCACTGCCGAGAACATCGTTCCCGCCTGACGCTCACGCACCATCTGTAGCTGGGGCCCGCATCCTTCGGGGTGCGGGGCCCAGCTACACGCATCTCTCGCGGTGATTTCACCCGCGGGACGACTCGGAGGAATCCGCAGTCCCATCACGCGCGCCTCCTCGTTCGGAGCTGTAGGCGCATCCTGAAGAGCTGCACCGCAGCCGACGCCCGGAGCTTACGACCCCGTCGCGTCACTCATTTCAGCACGTGCACCCCGGAGATTTCCGTCGGTCAGATTGCTGTCTTATGCTACCGGTCCATACTTGTAATTCTCCATGCCGCTCATCGCTGCGGGAATTCCTTGATATGTGCCACATCGAGGAAGGTTCCGCATGAACCGAACACGTACGAACGACCGCTCCGCCCGCATCCGTCAGGGCGGGGGGAAGGGCGGCAGTCGCTTCGGCTCCCCGGCACCGCGCCGTTCCGGCGGACCTGCCCGTTCCGGCGGGTACGGCCGTGGGGCCGCCCCGGTGCAGGGTGAGTTCGCGCTGCCCAGGACGATCACCCCCGCGCTGCCTGCCGTCGAAGGTTTTGCAGATCTCGGTATGCCCAAGCAGCTGCTGGCCGAACTCGGCAGGCAGGGCGTGACCGTGCCGTTCCCGATCCAGGGCGCGACGCTCCCGAACTCCCTGGCGGGCCGAGACGTCCTGGGTCGCGGGCGCACCGGTTCCGGCAAGACCCTCGCCTTCGGCCTCGCCCTGCTCGCCCGTACGGCCGGACGGCGTGCTGAGCCCCGCCAGCCGCTGGGGCTGATCCTCGTACCGACGCGTGAACTGGCGCAGCAGGTGACCGACGCGCTCACTCCGTACGCCCGCTCCGTCAGGCTGCGGCTGGCCACCGTGGTGGGGGGGATGCCGATCGGCAGGCAGGCGGGCGCACTGCGTGGCGGGGCCGAGATCGTCGTCGCCACCCCTGGCCGGCTCAAGGACCTCATCGACCGTGGCGACTGCCGACTGAACCAGGTGGGCGTCACGGTGCTGGACGAGGCCGACCAGATGGCCGACATGGGATTCATGCCGCAGGTCACCGCGCTGCTCGACCAGGTGCGTCCGGAGGGGCAGCGGATGCTGTTCTCCGCCACCTTGGACCGCAACGTCGATCTGTTGGTGCGCCGCTATCTGACCGACCCCGTCGTGCATTCGGTCGACCCCTCGGCCGGTGCGGTCACGACGATGGAGCACCATGTCCTGCACGTCGACGGCGCTGACAAGCACGCCGCCACGGCCGAGATCGCCGCCCGCGACGGTCGGGTGATCATGTTCCTGGACACCAAGCATGCCGTTGACCGGCTGACCCGGGACCTCCTCAACAGCGGGGTACGGGCCGCCGCGCTGCACGGCGGCAAGTCGCAGCCGCAGCGCACCCGCACGCTGGCGCAGTTCAAGGCGGGGCACGTCAGCGTGCTGGTAGCGACCAACGTCGCGGCGCGCGGCATCCACGTCGACAACCTCAGCCTCGTCGTCAACGTCGACCCGCCGACCGACCACAAGGACTACCTCCACCGCGGCGGCCGTACCGCCCGCGCCGGCGAGTCCGGCAGTGTCGTCACCCTCGTCACACCGAACCAGCGCCGCAGTATGGTGCGCCTCATGTCGGACGCCGGGATCCGGCCCCAGACCACCCAGGTCCACTCGGGCGACGAGGCCCTGCGTCGGATCACCGGCGCCCAGGCCCCCTCCGGCATCCCGGTCGTCATCACCGCCCCAGTGGCCGAACGCCCCAAGCGCAGCGCCACCTCCCGAGGCCGGCGCCGCCCCGCTTCGGGAAGCCGGCGCGCGTCCGTACGCAAGTCCGTCCTCGGCGCGGTGGCCTAGGACCTTCGTGATCAAGAAGCTGACCCATCTCTGCAGGAGGCACCTTTTGACGCTGGTCCAGATGCAGCCCCGCCCGGCGAGCGCCGGCCCCGTGCACAGGACGGCGGAGGAGGTCGTGGACGCGGCCGGACCGCAGGTCTGTGACGACATGAGCATCGAGGTTGCGCTGTCCGTCATGGCCGCAGCCCGCACGAGCCGACTGGTCGTCTGTGACCAGGACGACCAGCGCACCGGCCTGGTCACCCGGACAGACCTCACCACCGTCCGCGACAGCTCCGCCTACACGGACCGCGTCCGCCTGCGCGACATCCTCGGCGACCACGGCTCGTTCACCTCACCCGTGACCACGATGGCCGAAGCCGAGCACGCGATGCGCACCCGTGGGCCCGGTGTCCTGCCGGTGGTCGACGGGCAAGGCAGCGCCTCGGACGTCCTCGCCCTCTCCCGCTGAGCCGCCGCACCCTGGTCGGACCGTTCCCCCTTCCCCCCTGTGAGGCCCCATGCGCTGCGTCATCGCCCGCTTCCCCTTCGAGCTCACCAAGAGCGGCGTGCTGGAATCGATGAAGGGCATCAAGCCCGAACCGGTCACCGGCGATTCCGTGATCATTGGCCGTCGTCACTATCCCGTCAAGCAGGTCGGCCAGGTCGTCACCCGCCAGGACCGCCGTGACTTCAGCGCCCTCGAAGTCCTGCGGGCCATGACTCAGCTCGGCTTCACCTGCCGCGCCGTCCCCAAGGCCGCGCCCCCGGGCGTTCTCAGCCCGATGCAGCACGCCTCCTCAATGCTCGGCACCCCCGTTTCCGCCTGACCCGGGGAACAGCACGAACGGACACCTGAACAGCAGTGTGGGCCCGACCGGTACGCCGGTCGGGCCCACACTGCGTGCGGCCGGTTCCTGTCGCCGTCGCTGCCACCGGTGACCACGGTCAGGGACATCTGGTTGCGCTGCGCGGACTCCACCAGGGCCGCGGCGGCAACGAGCAGCGAGGAGCTCGGACACCAGAAAGCCAACGGGTCCGCAGGGTCCACGGCGTGAGTGACCGTCGGCCGAGGAAGCAGATCCTCGTCAAGGCGCTGAGGCGGAAGCAGGAGCGTCAACCGGCGGTGTTCTTCCCGGGGTGCAGTGTTGGCCGGTGCCTGCGAGCGCCGGACTGAGCCTCTGAGCTGCTTGAACCATCCAAGGACCGGCCGAGCAGACAGGTCGAAACGATTACCTCATCTTCGAGCGAGCGAAAATCTATGCCAGCTGAAGTAGACATTGGGTGGCGGTGCAGTTATGGTTTTTCTCGTAGCCAAGATCGAGCGAGCGCGGCAGAGATGAACTGCCGGGCAGCAGTGCACGCAGTTGCAGTACCCGTAAGTGAAGGTTCGCAGTACCCAGCAGTGAAGTCAGTGAGCAGGACCTCGGTGAAGGCGTCAGCTGCGGACGCGCGCACCGGGAGGTTCGGCAGTGGGGTTCCAGGCCCGAGCAGACGCACGACGGGCGACAGGGCCGGCTGCCGAAGAGTGGCGCTGTTCGAGGCCATCAGCAGTTCGCAGTTTCCGTTTCAGTGAGTAGTTGATCAAGAGGGGAGAACGGAGGAGCCGAGCGCCATCAGGATCGCCCGGGTAGAGGTCCTGGACCCGGGTACCGCAGGACATCGATAGTGAGGTGGTCTCCGGTCAAGCAATCGCGATCCCCGCGCCCCCGACAGCATGTCGGTCGGGTCTGCGGAAACAGAGGGCCGGTGCAGTATCAGGGCCGGCAGATGGTGTAGTAGTTCCTTCGGGGCCCTGGTGCCAGTACGGCGCCAGGGCCCCTCCACGCGTTCCGCAGAGAGGTGCAATGACAGCAGACGACACGTTCGGCCGTCTCGATGACGACGACTACCCCGCCTACACCATGGGCCGGGCCGCCGAGATACTCGGCACCACACAGGGTTTCCTCCGCGCCATCGGCGAAGCCCGCCTCATCACCCCGTTGCGCTCCGCAGGCGGCCACCGCCGCTACTCCCGCTACCAGCTGCGCATTGCAGCCCGCGCCCGGGAGCTCGTCGACCAGGGGACCCCCATCGAGGCCGCCTGCCGCATCGTCATCCTCGAAGACCAGCTGGAGGAAGCCCAGCGCCTCAACGCCGAATATCGCCGTGCCGCCGAGTCGGCGAACCCAACGTCAGACACATGAGATGAGCGTGCCCGTCAGTGTCGGCGGGCATGCACGCACGGTCTCGTGTGCGGCGTGATCATTTCCTCTGGTGACGCGGCGTGGGGGCGTGTAGCGTATGAGTCAGCTGTCGTGGTTCGGGATTTCCTCTTGCCCACGCCTCTGGTGTGGGCGTTTTGCTGTGCTGTGCCGCAGGGACCAGGGCGATCACCTCCGTCTGCCACATGGAGTGGGAGGCGTTCATCGACTGGAAGGCATGACCATGGCTACGGGAACCGTGAAGTGGTTCAACGCGGAGAAGGGCTTCGGCTTCATCGCCCAGGACGGCGGCGGCCCGGATGTCTTCGCGCACTACTCGGCGATCAACTCCACAGGCTTTCGTGAGCTCCAGGAGGGTCAGGCCGTGACGTTCGACGTCACCCAGGGCCAGAAGGGTCCACAGGCCGAAAACATCAACCTGGCCTGATCTCGCAGACCTGCCCGAGGGCGCTCGCACGCCGCCTCCGGTGGTCTCCGTCCGTGCGGGGCCCTGCCGACCACCTGGACGAAGTCACCTGATCCGTGGAGGCCGGGGGGGGGTACGACTTCGGCCCGGAACTTCCTGACCTCAGTCGCTGCAAGTGTCGTCGGGCACGGGAGCCGCATGTCCTGCGCCGCGGCCGTGGAGCACCCTCTCCCGCCCCTGGATCGTCCGAGCCCGTTTCCGCGTCATCGCTGTCCGTGGCCGCGTCAGATCCCGCAGGTCCCGCATTTCCTGGGCGTCATGCGAGCCAAGCGGACTCCTTCGGACGGGTGTGCGGTGAGCTGTCGGTGCCGCCGGGCGCGGCCGTGCCGCCCAGGTAGCGGTGCATGAAGTGGATGCTCATCGCGCCTTCGCCGACCGCGGAGGCCACCCGTTTCACCGAGCCGCTACGGACGTCCCCTACCGCGAAGACCCCGGGCAGGCTGGTCTCCAGGGTCATGCACGAGCGTCCGCGGCCGTTCCACACCTCGGGGTAGGCGCAGGCTTCCTGGGCCTCCGGGCCGGTGAGGACGAAGCCGCGGGAGTCGAGGGCGATGACGTCGGCGAGCCACTCGGTGTGGGGGTCGGCGCCGGTGAAGACGAACAGGCCCCGTACCGCGAGTCGGCGGTGTCCGCCCGTACGGTTGTCGACCACGTCGAGCTCCTCCAGCACCCCCTGGCCGATGACCTCGGTGACCTCGGTGTGCAGCATGACCTCCACCCGCGGATGGCGTTCGACCTGGTCGACCAGGTAGCGGGACATGTTGGCCTCAAGGCTGGGTCCTCGGACCAGCAGGTGCACCTTCTGCGCGTACCCGGCGAGGAACAGCACCGCCTGGCCCGCCGAGTTGCCGCCGCCGATGACGGCCACCGGGTCGGTGCGGCACTGCTGGGCCTCGTAGACGGTCGCCGAGTAGTGGACGCTCGTTCCCTCCAGGCGTTCGATGCCGGGCACCTGGAGTCGGCGGTAGCGGGCGCCCGTGGCCAGGACGACGGCGCGGGCGGCGATCTCGCTGCCGTCGGCGAAGGCCACCACGTAGTGGTCCTCGTCCTTGGGATGGAGACCGGTCGCCTCCAGCGGGAGGCTGATCCTGGCGCCGAACTTGTCGGCCTGGAGCACGGCGCGTTCGGTCAGTTCGGCGCCGGAGATGCCGGATGGGAAGCCGAGCAGATTCTCGATGCGGGACGACGTGCCGGCCTGGCCGCCGGTGGCCATCGTCTCCACCACGGTGGTGCTCAGTCCCTCGGAGGCGGCGTACACCGCGGCAGCGAGGCCGGCGGGTCCGGCGCCGACGATGAGGACGTCGCCGTGACGGTTTCCGGCGGGCAGTGACGGCAGGCCGATGAGCCGGGCCAGTTCCGCGTTGCTGGGGTTGCGCAACAGGGTGGTGTCCCGCCAGATGACGAGCGGTGTCTCCTCCGGGCCGACGCCGAAGCGGCGCAGCAGGTTCTCGGCCTCCTCGTCGCTCTCCAGGTCGATCCAGCGGTGCGGCAGCCGGTTGCGGATGGCGAACTCGCGCAGCCGCCGGGTGTCGGGCGAGAAGCGCGAGCCGATGATGCGGAAGCCGGCGCCCTGTCCGACGAGCAGCGCGCGACGGCCCAGACAGGCGCGCAGCACGAGGTCCCCGATGGTGGAGTCCTGGGACACCAGGCGGCGCACGTGGTCCAAGGAGACGACGAGGACCTCGCCGGGCTCCCTGGCGACAGCGGTGTAGAAGGCCACCTGTCCGTGCAGCAGCCCGAGTTCGCCGATGAAGCGACCGGGGCCGTGCGCGCGCAGCACGCGCTCCTCGGGAGTGCCGTAGTCCTCGACGACGGCGACGGTACCGCTGAGGACGACGAAGAACGTCTCGCAGCGCTCCCCCTCCCGGATCAGCACGTCGTTCGGAGCCGTGCTCCGGCGCTGCCCGTGCTCCGCCAGACGTGCTATCTGGTCCTCCGTGAGGCGCGGATACGCGCCGTAGATGTCCGGGGTCTCCCAGAAAGCGGCCTCGTCCGCTTCCTCCGGCACCGGTTCTCCGCCCGGCAGCGGCTGGTCGCCGGACATCAGACGAACGCCTCGTGAACGTAGCACCAGCGCCATTCCTCGCCGGGCTGGAACGACTGCACGATCGGATGAGCGTCGGCTGCCGCGTGCCTACGCGCGTGTTTGTTCGGCGAGGAGTCACAGCAGCCGACGTGCCCGCAGGTCAGGCAGAGCCTCAGGTGGACCCACGGGGAGCCGAGCAGCAGGCACTCCTGACACCCTTCTGGGGTCAGCGGCTGGACCGGTCGGACGAGCGCGAGGTGGGGGTCTGCGTGCAGGGTCATCCGGATCACCCTTTCCGGGTGGTGATCGACTGTTCCACCCACTGGCGCAGAGCGGGGGCGGGCGCTGCCCCCGTCTGCCGGGCGACCGTCTCGCCCTGGTCGAGGACGAGCAGTGTCGGTACGGCCTGGACCTCGAAACGCTGCGACAGCCGGGGGTTCTTGTCGATGTCGACCTTGACGAGTTTGATGCGGCCGGCGAGGTCGGTGGCGACCTTCTCCAGCGCGGGGCTGACCATGCGGCAGGGGCCGCACCAGGTGGCCCACAGGTCGACCACGACGGGGACGTCGGCCCGCTCGGCGACCTCGGTGAAGTCGTCGTCGCCCGCGTCCACCATCCACGGTAGGGGCTGCTTGCAGTGGCCGCACTTGGGGCGGCCCTTCGCGGCCACGGGCACTCGGTTGGTGCGCCCGCAGTGGGGACAACTGACGGTCGTCGCCTGCATCGTGCTCATGCCGCCCGCGCTCCCTTCACGTCCTCGGGCTGGTCGTAGGTGACCACCAGCTCTCCGTGTTCGGCGTCGACGCGGACCGTCGCGCCGTCCTGGACGTCGCCGCGCAGCAGGGCGCGTCCGACCAGTGTCTCGACCTCGTGGGAGATGTAGCGGCGCAGTGGCCGGGCCCCGTACACCGGGTCGTAGCCCTGGTGGGCGATCGCTTCCCGGGCGGCGTCGGTGAGTTCGACGGTGATGCGGCGTTCGGCGAGCCGCTGCCGCAGTTCGTCGAATTGCAGCTCCACGATCCGCTCGATCTGCCGCTCGCCGAGCGGTTTGAACAGCACGATGTCGTCGACGCGGTTGAGGAACTCCGGGCGGAAGTGCCCGCGCAGCTCGCCCATCACCAGGGCGCGGGCGTCGGGCTTGATCTCACCTTCGGCGGTGGCGCCGTCGAGGAGGTGCTCGGAGCCGATGTTGGACGTCATGATGATCACGGTGTTGCGGAAGTCGACGGTGCGGCCCTGCGCATCGGTGATGCGGCCGTCATCGAGGATCTGTAGCAGGGTGTTGAAGACATCGGTGTGCGCCTTCTCGATCTCGTCGAACAGCACAACCGAGTACGGCTTGCGGCGTACGGCCTCGGTGAGCTGGCCGCCTTCCTCGTAGCCGACGTATCCGGGCGGTGCGCCCATGAGCCGGCTGACGGTGTGCCGCTCCTGGTACTCGCTCATGTCGAGGCGGACCATGTTCTCCTCGGAGTCGAACAGGGTCCGGGCGAGGGTCTTGGCCAGCTCGGTCTTCCCGACGCCGGTGGGGCCGAGGAAGATGAACGAGCCGATGGGGCGGCGAGGGTCGCGGATGCCGGAGCGGGCGCGGATGATGGCGTCGGTGACGAGTTTGACGGCTTCGTCCTGGCCGATGACGTGCTCGCGCAGGATCTCGTCGAGGCGCAGCAGTTTCTCGCGTTCGCCCTCCTGGAGGCGTGCGATGGGGATGCCGGTCCAGGCGGCGACGATCTCGGCGATCTCCTCTTCGGTGACGACCTCGCGCAGCAGCCGGTTCTGCCCTTGTTTGGCGGCCAGTTGCTCCTCCTCCGCGGCGAGTCGGCGCTCCAGGTCCTGGAGACGGCCGTAGCGGAGTTCGGCGGCGCGGTTGAGGTCGTAGGCGCGTTCGGCCTCCTCTGCGTCGTGGCGGACCTGCTCCAGTTCCTGGCGCAGGTCCTGCACGCGGCGGATCGCCTGCCGTTCGGCCTCCCACTGGGCGTGTTTGGCGTCGGCCTCGCCGCGCAGGTCGGCCAGTTCCCTGCGCAGCTCCTCCAGGCGGGTTCTGCTGGCGGGGTCGGTCTCCTTGGACAGGGCCGCCTCCTCGATCTCCAGGCGGGTGACGCGGCGGGTGATCTCGTCGAGTTCGGCGGGCATCGAGTCGATCTCGGTACGCAGCCGGGCGCACGCCTCGTCGACGAGGTCGATGGCCTTGTCGGGCAGGAACCGGTCGGTGATGTAGCGGTGGCTGAGGGTGGCCGCGGAGACCAGTGCGGTGTCCTGGATCTTGACGCCGTGGAAGACCTCGAGGCGTTCGCGCAGTCCGCGCAGGATGGAGATGGTGTCCTCCACGCTCGGCTCGTCGACCAGGACCTGCTGGAAGCGGCGTTCGAGGGCGGCGTCCTTCTCGATGTGTTTGCGGTACTCGTCGAGGGTGGTGGCGCCGATCATGTGGAGTTCGCCGCGGGCGAGCATCGGCTTGAGCATGTTGCCCGCGTCCATGGCCCCTTCGGCGGCGCCTGCGCCGACGACGGTGTGGAGTTCGTCGACGAAGAGCAGGATGCGCCCCTGGGCTGCCTTCACCTCGGACAGCACGGCCTTGAGGCGTTCCTCGAACTCGCCGCGGTACTTGGCGCCGGCGACCAGGGAGCCCATGTCGAGGGCGAACACCGTCTTGTCGCGCAGGCCCTCGGGGACGTCGCCGCGGACGATGCGCTGGGCGAGGCCCTCGACGATGGCGGTCTTGCCGACGCCGGGGTCGCCGATGAGGACGGGGTTGTTCTTGGTCTTGCGGCTGAGGATCTGGGTGACGCGTCGGATCTCCGCGTCACGGCCGATGACCGGGTCCAGCCGCCCGGACCGAGCCTCGAGGACCAGGTCGCGGCCGTACTTCTCCAGGGCCTCGTAGGCCACTTCGGGGTTGGCGGAGGTGACGCGCTGGTTGCCGCGGACCTGGGTGAGCCCGCTCAGGAACGAGTCCCTGGTGATGCCGGCCTGTTTGAGCAGTCGCCCGGCGGCGGTTGAAGAGCTCTCCTCAGCCAGGGCGAGCAGGAGGTGTTCCACGGACACGTACTCGTCCTTGAGGCGTTTGGCCTCCCGTTCGGCGGCGTCGAGCAGCTGGGCGAGGCGCTGGGTGACGAAGACCTGGCCGGGTGCCGCGCCGGGGCCGGTGACCTTCGGGCGGCGGGAGAGTTCCTCGCGCACGGCCGCGCGCAGTTCCTTCGGCTCGGTGCCGGCCTGTTGCAGCAACCGCGGGATCAGACCGTCCTCCTGATCGAGAAGTGCGAGCAGCAGGTGTTCCCCGTCGACCTCGGTGTGCCCCATGCGGCCGGCCGCGCTCTGGGCCTCCTGGAGGGCTTCCTGGGACTTCTGGGTGAGACGGTTCATGTCCATGGGGGTGTTTCACTCCTCATGCCGCGGCCGCGCAAGGCGGCTTCGAGCAGGCTGATGCGGTCGAGCAGGTCGAGCACCAGGCCGATGGATGCGTAGTTGAGGCAGAGTCCGGTGCGCAGCCGCTGGATGCGGGCGAGGACCGCCGGGGCCGTGGGGTCGAACACCAGACGCCCCACGGCGTCGCGTTCGGCGTCGACCAAGCCGAGGGCGACGAACCGGCGGATCAGATCGGGGTGGAGGCCCGAGCGACGGGCCACGGCTTCGAGGGAGAGACTGGGGGCGGGCACGAGCGCGTACCGGACAGCCGTCGAGGCGGTGAGGTCGGCGCCCGTTCGTACCGGACGGTTGCCCACGCCGGCCCGGCCGATGCCTGCCGCTCCCGCGGGTCGGTCGTTCATCGCGTCCTCCTGGGGTCGTACGAGGAGGTGGCGGCGAGCTCCTCGAACAATTCGCGCTCCCGGTCGCCGAGGGCGGGTGGCACCACGATGCGGAGTTCGGCGTACAGGTCACCGTTCGCGCCCCGCGGGTTCGGCATGCCCTCGCCGCGCAGCCGCAGCCGCCGGCCGCTGGACGAGCCCGCGGGCACCGTGACCTTCGCCGTGCCGCCACCGGGCGTGGGCACCGGCACGGTCGCACCCAGGGCCGCCTCCCACGGGGTGACCGGGACCTGGACGTACACGTCACGGCCGTCCAGCCGGAACCGGGGGTGGGGCTGGACACGCACCCGCAGGTACAGGTCGCCCGCGGCGGCGTCACCACTGCCCTGGCCACCCTCGCCCGCCAGCCGGATGCGCTGCCCGTCGGTGACGCCCGGCGGCACTTCGACCTCGTACCGCCGCGGCTGCCCGGTGGGACCGGCGAGTGTGACGGTGCGACGGCCGCCTCGGTATGCCTCCTCGACCGTGAGCGGCAGTTCCGCCTCCTGGTCCGCTCCGGGGACGCCGCCTCGGGCGGCGCCGGCTCCGAACATGGAGCCGAGCAGGTCCTCGATGTCGATGCCCTCCGCGCCGAAGTCGTCGCCGAAGCCGGTGGCGTACCGCACGCGAGGACCGCCACCGCCTGCGGTCCTCCGCCCGCGGAAGCCGCCGCCCGCTCCCGCCGCGACCCGTTCGTCGAAGTCCTCCGGGATCTTGCGGAAATCCTCGCCGAAGCGGTCGTAGCGGGCTCGGGTCTTGGGATCGGACAGGACGCTGTATGCCTCGTTGAGGTCCTTGAAACGCTCCTCCGCCTCGGGGTCCTTGTTGACGTCCGGGTGGTACCTGCGGGCGAGTTTGCGGTATGCCTGCTGGATCTCGTCCTGGCTCGCGGTCCGCGACAGGCCCAGCACCTCGTAGAAGTCCCGTGCCATGGCCGGTCACTCCCGCTTCGCGACCGTCACGGCGGCGGGCCTGAGCTGCCGTTCGCCGTCCCCGTAGCCGGGGCGCAGCACCTCGACGACGGTGCCCGGCGGGGCGTCGGGGTCCTGGACGACGCCGACCACCTCGTGCCGGGCCGGGTCGAAGGCGACGCCGGTCTCCGCATGCCGCGGGTAGCCGAGCAGTTCGAGGACGTTCACCGCCTGGTCGCGTACGGCCCGGATGCCCTCCACGATCGCACCCGGATCGGCGCCGGCGTGGGTCAGGGCGAGTTCGAGGTTGTCGAGGACGGGGAGGAAGGCGGCCGCCGTGCGGGACCGCTCGACCGCCCGTTCGCGCTCCAGTTCCCTGGCGTGGCGCTTGCGAAGGTTGTCGAGGTCGGCGAGCGCGCGCCGCCAGCGGTCCTCCAGTTCCTGGATCGCGGTCGTGTATTCGTCCTCGGCAGGCGCGGAGCCGGCGGCATCGGGTCCCGGTTCGCCGTTCGCCGCTTCGGGCCGGGGCGGGCCCGGGTGGGGCAAATCCCCGTGAGGACCAGGTCCGGCGCCTTCCGGGGCCGCTACGCCCGGATCCGACGCGGCCCGGTCGGGTTCCTGGGAGTGGGCGGGCATGGCGCGCCTCAGCTCTTGTCGAATTCGGCGTCGATGACGTCATCGTCACCGCCACCGCCACCGCCACTCGCGGGATCGCCGGTGGCGCCGTCCTGGCCGGGACCGCCCCCGGTGGTGGCGGCGCCCTGATGGGCCGCCAACCCGGCGAGTACCTGCTGGAGTTCGGAGGTCAGGGGCCGCACGCGCTCCACGCCCGCCTCGTCCTTGACCGCCGCCCGGGCGTCGGACACGAGCATTTCGGCGCGTGCCTTCTCGTGCGCGGGCGCTGCGTCACCCAGTTCGGCGAGGCGCTTCTCGACCTGGTACGCGACGGCATCGAGTTCGTTGCGGGCGTCGACGGCCTCGCGGAGTGCCTGGTCCTGGCCCTGGTTGCGCTCGGCCTCCTGGACCATGCGTTCGACCTCACTGCGGTCCAGGTTGGAGCTCTCGCTGATGGTGATGCCCTGTTCCTTGCCGGTGTCTCGGTCGCGGGCCTTGACATTGAGGATGCCGTTGGCGTCGATGTCGAAGGTGACCTCGATCTGTGGTTCGCCCCGCGGTGCCGGCCGGATGTCGGTGAGCTGGAACCGGCCCAGCACCCGGTTGTCGGCGGCCCGCTCGCGCTCGCCCTGGAGGACCACCACATCGACGGCCGGCTGGTTGTCCTCGGCGGTGGAGAAGGTCTCGCTGCGGCGCACGGGGATGGTGGTGTTGCGGTCGATGATCTTCGTCATCACTCCGCCGCGCGTCTCCACGCCCAGCGACAAGGGTGTGACGTCGAGCAGCAGGACGTCCTTGACCTCGCCCTTGAGCACCCCGGCCTGGATCGCGGCGCCCAGGGCCACGACCTCGTCGGGGTTGACACTCATGTTGGGTTCCTTGCCGCCGGTCAGTCGGCGGACCAGAGCCTGGACGGCGGGGATGCGGGTGGAACCGCCGACGAGGATGACCTCGTCGATGTCGCTCTCACCGACCTTGGCGTCGGCCATGGCCTGCTGGACCGGTCCCAGGCAACGCTCCACCAGGTCGCCGGTGAGCTGCTCGAACGTGGACCGCATGACCGAATCGGTGAGGTGCTTGGGGCCCGAGGCGTCAGCGGTGATGAACGGCAGGCTGACCTGCGTCTGCGTCACCGAACTGAGCTCGGTCTTGGCCTTCTCCGCCGCCTCGAACAGTCGTTGCAGCGCCTGCGGGTCCTTGCGCAGGTCGATGCCGTTCTCCTTCTGGAAGTCGTCCGCCAGGTGGTCCACCAGACGCCGATCGAAGTCGTCGCCGCCCAGGTGGCTGTCACCGGCGGTGGAGCGCACCTCCACCACGCCGTCGCCGACGTCGAGGATGCTCACGTCGAAGGTGCCGCCGCCCAGGTCGAAGACGAGGACGGTCTCGTGCTCCTTCTTGTCCATGCCGTACGCGAGGGCGGCCGCCGTCGGCTCGTTGATGATCCGCAGCACGTCCAGTCCGGCGATCCGTCCGGCGTCCTTGGTAGCGGTGCGCTGAGCGTCGTTGAAGTAGGCGGGCACCGTGATGACCGCCTCCGTGACCCGCTCGCCCAGTTGCTTGGAGGCGTCGTCGGCGAGTTTGCGCAGCACCTGTGCGCTGATCTCCTCAGGCGCATAGAGCTTGTCGCGCACCTTGAAACGAGCGGCCCCGCCGTCGCCCTCGACGACGTCGTACGCCACCGCCTTGGCTTCCTCGGAGATCTCGTCGAAATGCCGGCCGATGAACCGCTTGGCCGAGTAGATGGTGCCCTTCGGGTTGAGGATCGCCTGGCGCCGGGCCAGCTGGCCCACCAGACGTTCCCCGGTGTCGGTGAAGGCCACCACGGACGGTGTCGTGCGATGGCCCTCGCTGTTGGGTACGACGGACGGCTCGCCGCTCTCCCACACGGCGATCACCGAGTTGGTGGTGCCCAGGTCGATGCCCACTGCCTTGGCCATGAGGAACTCCTCCCGGTACGGCGCCCGCGTCGACTCTCCGGATCACGTTCGCTCAGTAGGGGTGGGACCTCCGCCGGTTTCCCACCGGTGCGCACGGAGGGTCTCGAGCACCCCCCCAGGGTGACGAACCGGGTGGCTCCACGCCTGCGCCTGGCGAGTCAGGAATGCACGGGTCCGGTAGCCCCACGAGTACGAGAGAAAGAATCCGGACATCTCGGATAAGCCAGCCGGGAGCGGGTATATAAAAGACCGCTCGCCTCCCTGAAGGCTCGGGAGAACGGAGTGATCCCATGGCCGGCAGTCGGACGCGCAGCCCGTACCATCGCTGCCCCGACCGGGTGGGCAGCCTTTCGCGGGGCAGCGCCAGGCGGCACCCCACGGCCGCGCGCAGACAGCCACGCCCACCCGTTCGCACTACGGCCGATCATGACTCTCACGACCTGATGGTGCTCTCCCGCACTCTGTTCGACACACCGGACGAAGGCGAGATCCTGCGGCTGGCCATGGACCACATAGCCGTCGCGGGGCCATACCGCGCCCAGGCCGGATACCTCAAGGTGGGCGGCGACCTGGTCCCCAGCCCGAGGAACGGGCAGACGCATGCTTCGGCCGTGGGCCGGAGGGTGCGGGAGCTGGCCGGGCAGGACGGCCCTGTGACCGTACCCGGCAGGCGCTGGGGCCGGGCGCTGGGGCTGCACGGCCTTGGGGGACTCCACGGCTACCTCGTGGTGACGTCCCGCTCCCGGCCATCCGAGGCCGAACGATTCCTGCTCGCCACGCTCGTCCGGCACACCGCTGTTGCGCTGTCGGTCGCCTCCGCACACCGCCGCCAACGCGAGGACGCGCTGGAGCTGCACCGGCTGAGAGACGAACGCACAGCCCTCCAGCGTCAGCTGCTCTCCGTCGCGGCTGAGCTGGGGTACCAGCGGGCCGTTCACGCGCTCATGGCCGACGTCGCTGCCTCGGGTGGCGGCGAGGAAGCCGTCACCCGCGCGCTGCACGGGCTCACTGGATTCCCCGTGCTGGTCGAGGACCGCTTCGGTCGGCTGAGGTCCTGGACCGGCCCCAGCCGCCCCGACCCCTATCCGGAACCGGACCCGGTGCGCCAGGACGAGATGCTGCACGCCGTCGCCTGCCAGGCCGGGCCGGTGCGGATAAAGGACCGGCTGATCACCCTGGTCCGCCCGCACGGCGAGATCCTGGGCGTGCTGGCCCTGGTCGATGCCCATGACGAGGCCGACGAGCACACCGTGCTGGCGCTGGAACACGCCGCCGCGTTGCTCGCCGCGGAGCTGACGCACCTGCGCAATCTGGCCGAAGTGGAGCTGAGGCTGCACCGCGAGCTGGTCGACGACCTCCTGGCAGGGACGGACGAGGCGAGCGCCTACGCCCGGTCCGAGGCAGTCGGACATGACCTGCACCGCAGCCACTACGTCGTCGTGGTGCAGTGGTCGAACCGGATTGCGGACGAATCCTTCGCGCAGGTCGTGGGCCGGGCGGCCTCTGCCGTGGGCATGCGCTCGCTGCTGACCCGACGTTCCGACCACGTGGTCCTGGTCGCCGACGACAGGCCGCACGCCCGCGCGTTGTACGAGGTGCTCGCCCGGGAGACCGGGACACGGTCGGGGACGATCGGGGTGAGCGCCCCTTGCGACTCTCTGGACGAGATCCCCCACCACTACGAGGAGGCGCAGCGCGCACTGGAAGTACGCCGCCACTCCCGCGAGCACTACGGCACGACGTTCTTCGACGAGCTCGGCCTCTACCGCATCCTGGGACCTGGCAACGATTACCGGGAACTGGAGACGTTCGTCCACGAGTGGCTCGGGCAGCTCATCGACTACGACTCCCGGCATCACACGGCCATGGTGGAGACCCTGTCCCGGTACTTCGACTGCGGCGGCAACTACGACGAGACCGCCGAATCCCTCGCGATCCACCGCAGCACGCTGCGCTATCGGCTCCAGCGCATCCGCGACATCGGCGGCAACGACCTCGCGAATGTCGAGGACCGGCTGAACCTCCAGGTGGCGACCCGAGTGTGGAAGATCGTGCTGGGCGGCCCCGACTGATATTTCGCTGGAACCTTTGCACGAGCGGTGTCAGCAGCAGCTGGGCGGGCCGTGCTGCCCTGCTACAGCGCCGCAGGGGTGGGGTGGCCGTTGCCCCGGTTTGATCCAACGAGGTCGCGTCGCGCCAGAAGAGGGGCGCCTTGGTTCACCACCGCCCTCGCGATGATCGGCGGGGCCTTCGGCACCAGCCTCGAAGAGGACGAGAAGGTGTCCGACGCCGCCTGCGGACGACAGCAGCCTGAGCGTCAGCGGATGCTGCGGCGGATGTCGCGGCCGGAGCGAGTCGGAGGCAGGGGCCGGACACCACCGACGGGTCGGTGCCAGGGCCGCGGCCCTGGCATCACAGGGCGATGACGTGGAGGTCGACCAGGTTGAGCAGCGCCCGCAGGGCCGAGCTGGGCCGCCGGGTCGACGACGTGCCGAGATGCATGCTCCAGCGGAGGATGGGGCCGTGGACGTCCAGGACGTGCAGGCCGGGGGTACGGGCAACGGCGAACGCGGGCAGGAAGGCGATGCCCAGGCCGTGCCGGACCAGTGCCGCCCCCATGTCGATGTCGGGCACTTCCAGTGCCACCCGGCGTACGACGCCCGCCGCCGCGAACGCCCGGTCGACCACCTCGCGGTTGCCGTAACCCGGCGGGAAGTCCACGAAGGGCTCCTCCGTGAGGTCCGCAAGTGCCACCTCCCCCCGCTGCGCGAGCGGATGGGCGGCGCCCACCGCCAGAACGAGCGGCACGGTGGCCAGCTCCCGTGCGTCGATCCCGGCGGGCTTGTGCTCGGGCAGTGACAGGAAGGCCACGTCCAGGTCCCCGCTGAGCAACGCGTGCGCCAGTCCCGCCGAGCCGGTCGTCGCCAGCCGCAGCCGGACGTCGATCGCCGGATGCCGCGCGTGCAGCTGCCCGAGGAGCGCAGGCAGGTCCACCACCTCGACCGAGGCCATGGCGCCCACGTTCACCGTGCCGCGCAGCGTGTCCTGGGCCTCGCGCACGGCGTCCTGGGCCGCCTGGGCGGCGTGCAGGGTGGCCCGAGCCTCCGGCAGCAGCGCCGCGCCCGCCCCGGTGAGCCGGACCTGCTGCGACGTGCGCTCGAACAGCGCGCAGCCGAGCTCGCGCTCCAGGGAGCGGATCGCGGCGGACACCCCCGACTGCACCACGTGCAGCCGACGCGCGGCACGCGTGAAACTCAGCTCCTCGGCGACCGCGATGAAGTGCTCCAGCTGACGTAGCTCCACAGGAGAAGTATCACTCGCCTTGCTCGAGCCCAGCAAAAACATTCGTTGGCATTGATCCCGGCTGGTGAGGAGGATGGAAAACGCCATCCAATTCCGTCCGAGGAGGGGTACCCCTGCCTGCCGTTCCCACGCCGCTGAGCCGTCCCACAGCCGACGCTCCCGGCGACCCGACCCACCGGATCCCAGCACCCGCTCCCGCCGACCTGCCGCCCCGCGTCCCCGCCCGGCGCCGCGCCTCGCACACGACCGGCTTCTGGTTCGTGGCGGTGGCCTTCACCGTGCTGATGGCCTTCGGCACGGCGCCGACCCCGCTGTGGCCGCTGTACGAGGCCCGGGACCACTTCGGCGCGACCACGGTCACGGTGGCGTACGCCTCGATGGTCGTGGGCGCAGCAGCCGCCTTCCTCGGACTGGGCCACCTGTCGGACCGGCTCGGCCGGCGGCGCATCATCGTCCCGGCGCTGCTGGTCGCCATCGTCGCGTCGGTCGTGCTGATCGTGTGGCGGGACCTGCCGGGGCTGATCACGGGCAGGATCCTGAACGGTGTCGGACTGGGGCTGATGGCCTCGACCGCGACGACGTACCTGCACGACCTCCACCAAGAGGCCCGTCCGGAACGGACGAGTACGGTGCTGCCCGGCATCGTGGCCACCGCCGCCAACCTCGGCGGCCTGGCCTCAGGGCCCCTGGTCGCCGGAGCCGCCGCCGAATGGCTTCCCACGCCCCTGATCACCACCCAGGCGATCTTCACGCTCGCCATGGCAGTGTGCCTGGCGCTGGTGCTGTCCACCCCGGAGACCGTGGACCTGGAGCTGCCCGCGGCCGAACAGCCCAGCAGGTTCGTCCTGCGCCCCGGCGGCCGGCGGACGTTCTGCGCGGCCGGCGCGTTGGGCGCCTTCGCCTTCGCGATCCTGGGCCTGATCTCCTCCCTCGGGGCGAGCGTGCTCCACGGCACCCTGCACACCGACTCGCACCTCGTGGTCGGCCTGGCGGCCTTCCTCATGTTCGGTTCCGCGGCGGTCGCCCAGCTGGCGCTGGGGCGCCTCCCACTGGCCCGGGTGCTGACCGTGGGGGCTGTTGTCTTCCCGGTCGGTCTGGTCCTGTGCGCCGTCGTCCTCTACCATCCGGCGCTCTGGCTCTACCTGGTCGCCGTGTCCCTGTCGGGGGCCGGCTCCGGGCTGCTGTTCAAGGGAGGCGTCGAACGTGCCGTTTCAGTGGCCGAGGCCGCCTCACGCGCGGGGGTCCTCGCCGTGTTCTTCGTCGTCGCGTACCTGGGAATGGGCCTGCCCTCCGTCCTGTTCAGCATCGCCCTGCGGCACTTCGCCGTGCAGACCGCGATGATCGGCTTCGCGGCGGTCCTCTCCTGTGGCGCCGTCGTGTCGGTCGCCGTCGCGTTGCGCGACCGCGCAGCCGGTCCCGGCGAGCTCCCGGCGCAGTCCGCTCGCCCCTACTGGCGTCCCTGCGGCGCATGCCACACCGGTTGTGCGGGATGCGCGGACCTGGGCACTCGGCGCGGGCGCGGGTGACACGGATTCACGGCGGACGGGAGGCTCCAGATGTCTGAAGGCGTCGACAGGATGGCGCGCCCCCCGCTCAGCCCGACCCCTGCACCGGTCCCCGGCCCTGTTCCCATCTCGGCGGGGTTCCCTCACGCGGGTGGCCCCATACACTCCCGCACTTCATGCTGCTCTGCCAGGGGAAGAGGGAGTGGCCTTTTTCGGCCTGGGGTGCGGAGGCGTTCAGCAGGGGGCTCTGCGAGCCTCGACCGGGTAACAGCCGACGGCGGCGCGGGCGCGAGGAACGACGCCGTCCGTTCCCCGTGAGGAGGCGAGAGGCATGACCGTGATGGGTGTGTCGAAGTTCGAGAGGTTCTTCCGCGCCGCCGCAGGCCTCGACGTGGACAGGAACGACCTCAAGCGGTACGGCGACTTCGTCGACGCCAAGCTCTACGACCTCCTGGTCGTAGGCCAGGCGTCGGCCAAGGCCAACGGCAGGGACACCGTCGAACCGTGGGACCTACCGATCACCAAGGGCCTCCAGGAGAGCATCCACCGGTTCCGGCGGCTCGACGAGGAGGTCGAGGTGAAGCCGATCCTGGAACAGCTCGCCGCGCACCCTCCCCTTGACAGGACACCCACCCAGGAGGCCGAAGACCGCTTTCCCGAGATCATCGGCGGTCTCAGCGTCGCCCTCGCCGAGACGTTCAAAATCATGTATCCGGATGTCAAGAACCCCCAGACCAGTCACTGGGAGGGCGTGACCGCGGTGTTCGACCGGCTGCTGTAGCAGCCGCGCCCCGGTGCATGCCGGCGGACCTCAACGCGGCGCTGGTTGCAGGACGCGAGCGGTGGGGACACCCGGCAGGGCCTGTCCGCATCCCCTTTTTCCGGACCGCACACCTCATGCCCGGCAGACCCGGCGCAATGGGCCAGACGGGACATCTCGCGAGCGATGTCAGCCACACGCTGGAACGCAGCATGGCGACGCGCGCGTCCCTGCGCCCCGAACCCGGCTGACCGGTGCTCAGGCCCTCGCGCCGTCGTCAGGAGCGCGCGAGCCGAGCCGCGAGATAGGGCGCGGTGGCGCTGCGGCGGGCCCTCGCCACCTTGGCCGGCGGGCCTGCCGCGACCACCCGCCCGCCCGCGTCTCCGCCGCCCGGCCCGAGGTCGATGACCCAGTCGGCGGTGGCGATCGTGTCCAGGTCGTGCTCGACGAGGACGACCGTGTTGCCGGCGTCGACGAGCCGGTGCAGCTGTCGCAGCAGCAGCGCGATGTCCGAGGGGTGCAGTCCCGCTGTCGGCTCGTCGAGCAGGTACAGCGCGTGCCCGCGGCGGGCTCGCTGCAGTTCGGTGGCCAGTTTGATGCGTTGCGCCTCACCACCGCTGAGTTCCGTCGCGGGCTGGCCCAGCCGCAGGTACCCAAGTCCCACCTCGCGCAACGTCTCCAGACTGCGGGAGGCGGCCGGGAGGGCGGACAGGAACTCCGCGGCGGCGTCGACGGACAGCGCCAGCACTTCCGCGATGTTCTTGCCCCGGTAGGTGACTTCCAGCGTTTCGGCGTTGTACCGGGCGCCCTCGCAGGTCGGGCACGGCGCGTAGGTGCCGGGCAGGAACAGCAGTTCCACCGCGACGAATCCTTCGCCCTGGCAGGTCTCGCACCGCCCTTCGGGCACGTTGAAGGAGAACCGTCCGGCCGAGTAGCCGCGCGCCCCGGCCTCGTCCGTCGCCGCGTACAGCTTGCGCACCGCGTCGAACATCCCCGTGTACGTGGCCAGGTTGGAGCGGGGGGTTCGGCCGATGGGCCGTTGGTCGACCCGGACCAGCCGGTCGAACGACTCGACCCCCGACGCGTCCCGGACGTCGACCTCCAGCTGCGCCTCGTCGGGCTCCTCGGGTGAGAGTCCGAGATGGCCGCGGACGACCTCGGCGAGCACCTGCGTCACCAGCGTCGACTTTCCGGAACCGGACACGCCGGTCACCGCCGTCAGGACGCAGAGCGGTACGTCGACGGACACGTCGCGCAGATTGTGGCGGGAGACGCCGCTCAGGTGCAGCCAGCCGTGCGGTGTGCGCGGGCGGTGACCGAGCGGCTGGCCGCGCCCGAACAGGTACTGGCCCGTGGCCGATTCCCCGATCCGCTCAAGACCGGCGACCGGGCCGCTGTACAGCACGCGTCCGCCGCCCTCGCCCGCGCCGGGGCCGATGTCGACCACCCAGTCCGCCCGCCGTACGACGTCCATGTCGTGCTCCACGACGAACAGCGAGTTGCCCGCCGCCTTGAGGCGGTCCAGCACGTCCAGCAGCGGTTCCGCGTCAGCCGGGTGCAGGCCCGCGGAGGGTTCGTCGAGGACGTAGACGACGCCGAACAGCCCCGAGCGCAGCTGGGTGGCGATCCGCAGGCGCTGCGCCTCGCCGGGCGACAGAGTCGTCGAGCGGCGCCCGAGGCTGAGATATCCGAGGCCCAGGTCGAGCAGTACGTCGACCCGTGCGACCAGATCGCCGCAGATCCGGACCGCGACCTCGGTCGTCTCCCCGGACCGGGCGGTCGGCGTGGTGGCGTCGGCCTCGGAACGCCCCGCGACGGGCCGCAGCAGCGCCACGACCTCGGTGAGCGGCATCGCGTTGATCTCGGCGATGGAACGTCCGGCGAAGGTCACGGCGAGCGCCTCGGACCGCAGTCCGCTGCCGTGACACTCGGGGCAGGGCACACTCCTGACGAACCGGAGCGCCCGTTCGCGCATCTTCTCGCTCTTGGAGTCGGCGAGGACGTGCATGACGTGCTTGCGGGCGCTCCAGAACTTGCCCTGGTAGCCGTAGTCGATGCGGTCCTCCTCCGGCTCGATGTACACGGAGGGCTGCTCGTCCGTGTACAGCAGCCAGTCCCGGTCCCTCTTCCTGAGCCTGCGCCACGGCCGGTCGATGTCGATCCCCAGGCCGCTCACGACACTGCGCAGGTTGGCGCCCTGCCAGGCGCCCGGCCAGGCCGCGATCGCCCCCTCGCGGATGCTCAGCGAGGGGTCCGGGACGAGCAGGTCCTCGGCGACGTCGTGCACGACGCCCAGTCCGTGGCACTCCGGGCAGGCGCCGGCCGCGGTGTTGGGTGAGAACGACTCGGCCTCCAGCCGTGCGGCCCCGGGCGGATAGGTGCCGGCGCGGGAGTACAGCATGCGCAGCAGATTGGACAGCGTGGTGATGGTGCCGACCGTCGAGCGCGAGCTGGGCGACCCGCGTCGCTGCTGCAGGGCCACGGCCGGTGGCAGTCCGGTGACTTCCTGCACGTGCGGTGCGCCGACCTGTTGCAACAGCCTTCGGGCGTACGGTGCCACGGACTCGAAATAGCGCCGCTGGGCCTCCGCGTAGAGCGTGCCGAACGCGAGCGAGGACTTGCCCGAACCGGAGACGCCGGTGAAGGCGACCATCGCGTTCCGCGGAACGTCGACATCGATGTTCCGCAGGTTGTTCTCACTGGCGCCCCGGACATGCACGAAGGAGTCGGTCGCGTCGTTGTTCACCGTTCCTGACTACCTGATCGCGCCGGGAACCGCGCGACAGGCGCCGGCACCGGGCCCCGTTCGCCTCCCGGTGGCGCACTCGCCCATGCGGCTCAGCCCGAGGTCGCGGATCCGGTCAGCCGCCCACTCCAAGCGCGAAGGAACGCCGCCACATGCTCCAGGGCGAGCGACCAGTTGGCGACCTGAGTCGGAGATTCGTCGGTGGTTGGTGGTTGGTGGTCGTCCGCGTGCGAAGATTCCGCTGATCGATCGGTGCGTGGCTGTTTCGCGTCGGGGGCCGACGGGGACCCGGACGGTACGCCGCCTGAGCACCGAAGCTCTGACGGGCAGGACCACGGCGGCCCCACCGTTCCGCCTGTACCGGGTGAACGGCCCACAGAGGCGTGCCGGAGCCATGGACGCGGTCGCACCAACTCCCGGAGTCAGACTCGGTACGCCGTCTCCATCGCAGCCGTGCTGCGGCCATGCCGCGGCACCGAAGGAAGCGATCATGAAAGCAGCGGTATATGAAGGCCCGCGGACGGTGACCGTGAAGGACGTACCGGACGCGAAGATCGAACACCCCTGCGACATCATCGTCAAGATCACCACCACCAACATCTGCGGTTCGGACCTGCACATGTACGAGGGCCGCACCTCGTTCGAGTCCGGCCGCACCCTGGGACACGAGAACCTGGGCCAAGTCGTGGAAGTCGGCTCGGCCGTCCGCAAGGTCCAGGTCGGCGAGTATGTGGTGCTGCCCTTCAACATCGCCTGCGGCTTCTGCAAGCAGTGCGAGCGGGGTCTGACCAACTACTGCCTGACCATGCAGCCGGAACCGGCCCTCGCCGGAGCCGCCTACGGATTCGCCGACATGGGCCCCTACCAGGGCGGCCAGGCGGAACTGCTGCGCGTGCCCTACGGCGACTTCAATGCGCTGCGTCTGGGTGAGGACGCCGCCGAGCGGCAGACCGACTACGTGATGCTCGCCGACATCCTCCCCACCGGCTATCACGCCACCGAGATGGCCCACGTCAAACCGGGTGACCAGACGATCGTCTACGGGGCCGGCCCCGTCGGGCTGATGGCGGCCTACTCCGCCCTCCTCAAGGGCGCCGGGCGCGTCTGGGTGGCCGACCACCAGCCCGACCGGCTGCGCAAGGCGGAGCAGATCGGGGCCATCCCGATCAACACCGCCGAGCAGAAGCCGGCGGAGGTCGTCAAGGAGGCCACCCTCGGTCTGGGCGCCGACAACGGCTGTGAGTGCGTCGGATACCAGGCGCACGACCCCGAAGGGCACGAGGACGCCAGCCTCACGCTCAACGGCCTGATCGACTCGGTAAGGTTCACCGGCGACATCGGCGTGGTGGGCGTGTTCCTGCCCCAGGACCCCGGCGGTGCTGAGGCCCAGGGCGAGCTGGAGGCGCAGGGCAAGGTCCCGATCGACTTCGGCATGATGTGGTTCAAGGGCCAGCACATGGGCACCGGGCAGGCGCCGGTGAAGAGGTACAACCGGGCGCTGCGGGATCTGATCGCCGGAGAGAAGGCGAAGCCGAGTTTCGTCGTCTCCCACGAACTCGGCCTGGACGAGGCCCCCACCGCCTACGAGCACTTCGACGCCCGTGACGAGGGCTGGACCAAGGTGGTCCTGCATCCCAACGGACACGGGAACGGCCACAGGCGGTAGGCGAGCCGGGGCCGTGTTCCGGCTGGGCTCACATCCGTGAGGTGGCTGCGGGCCTTCGGAGAGGTCGTGCGCTCCGGGCTCACGATCGAGGAGACGCGGCTGGAGCCCCTGCTCGCGCTGCGCACGGCCGCTGGGGTGGCCATCGTCATCGGGACGGCGCTGTGGCTGGCCTCCCCTGCGTATGCCGCGTCCGCCGCCCTCGGCGCCTACTCCGCGGGTGGGGCCACCTTCCAGCGCACCTGGCGTCCACGCAAGGTGATCGCGCTCGGCGCGGGCGCGGGTCTGGCGCTCAGCACCTTCGTGGGCTACCTGGCCGCGGGTCGACTGGTGACGTTCCTCCCCCTGCTGGCCGTATGGGCCTTCGCCGCGGGGACGGCGTGGGCCGTCGGATCGACTGCTGGGATCGTCGCAGCGACGCTCGTGGGCAGCATGCTGGTGACCGTCACCCTGCCCACGAGCGTCGGGCGCGCCCTGGAGCACGCCGGGGTCATCGCGCTCGGGGGCGTGGTGCAAGCCGTGCTGATCCTGCTGCTCCCGATCCGCCGTTGGGGGGCGCATCGTGACGCCCTCGCCGACGCCCTGGCCGCAGTGGCGGACTACGCCCGCCGGCTGCGGCACGACCCGACCGCCCCGTTCGACCCGGAGCCGTTGATGACGGCCCGGGACGCGGCCGCCGTGACGCCCTCACAGGCCCGCACCCGTCCCCCTGTCCTGCACGGCCCCCGGGGACTCGCCGAGCGTATTCGCCCGGTCGTCGCCGCGCTCGCCGACCCGGACGTCGGCGCCCCGGCGGAGGGACCCGGGCGGGACCGCGCTCGGGAGCTGCTCGCCGCGGCCGCCGACGTCCTGGACGCGGCCGCCCGTACGATCCGCCGCGGCGCTCCCGCCGAGGTGCCGCCCGGGAGCAGGGACGTCCTGCGTCTCGACGAGGAGCACGAGGTGCTGGAGGGGCCCGCGCGGCAGGCGGCCGAGCGGCTCGTGCAACTGCTCGGCGAGGCGCTGGAGATCGCCGGAAGCGGCGGAGCGCGCGGGAGGACGCCCACGCCGCCCGGCCCCGCCGGTGCCCAGTTCCTGGTGCGCCCGACCATGCTCCGGCTGGTCCCGGTCGTCGTCCGAGCGGTCCGCCGTGAGCTCCGGCGGGACTCGCCCGTGTTCCGGCACGCCGTCCGCCTGGCGGCAGTGGCCACGCTCGGATACCTGATCGCCGCCCGGCTGCCCCTGGGCCACAGCTACTGGGCGCCCATCACTTCGGTGATGGTGATGCGGCCGGACTTCCACCGGACGTACGCGCGTGCGGTGGCCCGTCTCGCCGGGACCCTGGCGGGGGTCGCACTCGCCACCGGGATGGTGCGGGCCCTGGGCCCGGACGCCCACGTGTTCGGCGCCCTGGCGGTGGTCTCGGCGGGCCTGTCGTACACGCTGAACCGTACCGGCTACGCCTACTCCCAGTGCTTCACCGCCGCGTACGTCGTCTTCCTGCTCGGCATGGGCGGCCAGGCATGGAAGCAGACGGTCCCGGAGCGGGTGGTGCTCACCCTGCTCGGCGGGGCCCTGGCCATGCTGGCGTACGTGGTGTTCCCCGCATGGGAGACGCCCCGGCTGCCGGGGCGGCTTGCGGACTGGCTCGCCGCCAACGGCCGCTACGCGGCCGCGGTGCTCCGCAGCTACGCCGAACCGACCCGGGAGCATCGCGCCGACATGCGCAGGGCACTGCTGGCGAGCAGGGAGGCACGGGCCGCCTGGCAGGAGGCATACGACCGGGCCAGGCAGGAACCGGTCCGCCCCAGGGGTCTGACGTCGCGCGAGGCGGAGGAGGCGCAGGAGGCGCTCAAGGGGTTCGGCCGGGCGGCGATGCTCATGGAGAGCCACGTCCCGCGGGCCGACAGCCGTGCCGTCTCCGAGGCGGAGCGGTTCGCCGAGGCTCTGGAGGCGGACACCGCGCGGGCGGCAGTCGACGTGCGAGAGCACAGGAATCCGGACTGGGGGCGCGTGGAGGAGGCGCTCCACGCGTGGGAGGACACCACCGCCGGGGACCGGAGCCAGGTCGTGCGGCGCGAGGCGGAACTGCAGAAGCGGGCCTTGGAAGACCTCGCGACGGCCGTGAGCCGCACCCCCCTGGAACGGGACGTCGGCTCTGCTCGCGAGGAGCAGCGGGTGCGGGCGGCCTTGGCGGCGGACGGTGCCGGATCAGGACCCGGGCACCGGGGTGGGTGACGGCTCCGGCGACGGGGAGCGCCGCGCCTCCTGGAGCGGGATGTAGTCTCCCGGCCGCGTCGAGCGCCGTCACACCTACGCCATGCCCGTGGCGCGAGTCCCGTGGGCTCTTTCAACCCGTGTCCGCGTCATCGTGACGAACGCGCCCGGCGCCGGATGCGCACGGTGCGTTCAGGCGGCGGGGGTGAGTTCGGCGCGGCCGAACAGCAGCGCGAACCCGGAAGGGAGCTGCCGCAGGATGCGGGTGAGGAGGGCAGGGCCGGCGATGGCGGCGATGGCGGCGAAGACGGCTCCGGTGTCCCAGCGGGTGGTGGCCAGGGAGGCTTCGGCGCGTGTGGCGAGGTCCTTGACGAAGGCCCAGCCGGTCAAGGGCCGGGTGTCGGGGATCTGAGCGGTGAGGAGGCGTGCGGCTTCGAGGGGGAGACGGGCGGCGAGCTCGACGCGCTCGTCGCCCGTCAGCTGGCGCCCGAGTCCTGCGACGACGAGACGGATGGCCTCCTCGGCCCGCTCGCGGGTGGGGTAGGCGCCTTCGTAGCGGACCTTCTCCACCATCTGTTCGTACGACGTCGCGGGCGCAGGCTGCAGCGGGACGCGCGGGTCGGGGAACACTTGCTGTGGCTTCCTTTCTGCTGACGGGATGGTGGTCACCGGGTGGATGACTGGGTGATCAGGCGGGCTGGGGGCGTCCGAAGAGGAGGTCGTACCCCGCGGGGAGCTGGAACAGGATCTGCCCCAGCAGGTCGTCACCGGCCGCATCGGCGACGGTGCTGAGGACGGCGCTGACGTCCCAGGCCGCGGTCTGGTCGGTGGCCCCCTCGATCCAGGCCGCCGACGCCCGAACGAACCGCTCCGGTGGCAGCGGCTCGGCGCTCTGTAGCGGGTTGAGGAGGATCAAGGCGAAGTCTTCCGGCAGCCGCGCCGCGAGCTGGGCGCGCACCTCGCCGACCAGGTGCGCCCCCAGCAGGCCGAGCACCACACGGGCCGCGCGGGCTGCTTCCTGAAGGCTGTCGTACTCACCGCGTTCCTTCACCCGGTCGAGGAACGCCTCGCGTCGCAGGTTCACCGCCCCCACCTTCTTCGGTCGATGGGACGCGGAGGACGGGAGAGGGGGAGACCGGTGCCCCGCGGTGTCCCGTCCTCCGCTGTTGTTCGGGCCTTGTCGCGTTGAGTCAGCCGGAGATCTCCCTGCGGCCGGATCCGCCGCCGATAGCGATCTTGCGGGGCTTGGCGCGTTCCGCGATCGGGATCCGCAGGGTGAGCACGCCGGCGTCGTAGTCGGCCTCGATGTGCTCGGTGTCCAGCGTGTCGGCCAGCACGATCTGCCGGGAGAAGACACCCAGCGGCCGCTCCGACAGTTCCATCTGGGTGTCGTCGGCCTTCGCCGCGGGCCGGCGCTCGGCCTTGACGGTCAGCATGTTCCGCTCGACGTCGATGTCGAGCGCGTCGGCGCTGACGCCGGGAATGTCGAAGGCCACCACGTACCGGTCGCCCTCGCGGTAGGCATCCATCGGCATCGGGGACGGCCGCGACCAGGTGCCCGGCCCCATCAGCTGCTGCGCCAGCCGGTCCAGCTCACGGAAGGGGTCAGTGCGCATCAACATCGTGAAAACACCTCCAGGAGATTCGGGCAGTTGCTGCCAATGCGCTTCACTGAAACCGTTGTAACATGTCATCCAGTGGATGACAAACACAGCGTCGTCCAGTCGATGACAAGCTCGAGGGAGGTGCCCGTGACAGCAGCCGACCAGCCGGCCCCGGCCAGCGCCGACGGCCGAGGCCCGGCTTCGTTCCTCGCGGCGGCGGCGGCCCTGCACGCCATAGACGAATCCCTGCACGCCGCCCGGCAGGAGACCTCCGACACCCCCGCCGCCAGCCCCGGCGCGGAGCAGGCCCTGGCCTCCCTGCTGCTGTTGCGGCAGGTCCGCGAACAACTCGACGGATGGGAAACCGGCCTGATCGAAACGGCCCGGCGCGCGGGAGCCAGCTGGGCCGACCTCGCCCACCCTCTCGGGGTCGCCAGCCGTCAGGCCGCCGAACGCCGCTACCTGCGAGGCCGGCCCGGCCCCGCCGGTACCACCGCCGAACAACGCGTCCAGGCCACCCGCGAACGCCGCGCCGCGGACCGCACCCAAGCCGAATGGGCCCGCCGCAACGCCGCCGACCTGCGCCGCGTCGCCGGTCAGATCACCGCCCTCACCGACCTCCCCACCGCTGCCCGCGACCCGCTGGGCCAACTCCACGCGGCCCTCGCCCACAACGACCCCGCTCGCCTCATCCACCCCCTCAACGCCACCCGCCCCTACCTGACCACCACCCACCCCGGCCTCGCCGCCCAACTCGACACCCTCACGGGTACCGCCACCGCCCCGCCCTCACCCCACTGACCGAACACCCGCGTCGGAGCGGGCGACCGTTCCGGCATCGGCTACCCCGCGTACTTCCTGGTTCCGGCACGGTGATCCGCACGCAACCACTGCCCACACCGTGTCCGCCCGGCCTGGTCCCGGACGCCGCCGACGTCGACGCCTTCAACCCGCTGCCCCGCACGGGTCGGGTTGCTGGGGGAGCGCCCCGCGATTCAACTGGTTGGGGGTGCACTGCGCAGATCGGGAGGTGCATGCACCCGGGGATGAGGCCGCCCGGGGGGGGCACTGTCCTGGCAGGACCCAAGCTGCCAGCCCGGCGCGGCTTTGGCATGACCGCAGGTTCTGTACGAACTGCTCACCGGCCGACCCCCGTTCCGAGGCACTACCTCGATCGCCGTCTTGCAACAGCACCTCAACGCCGTCCCGCCGCCGCCCGCCCAACAGCGCCCCGGCCCCCGTGGCTGTGTTCGCCGCCCGGCCCGGGGTCCTCAGGGGCCCGCGAGGAGTTCGGGGTGTTCGTGCTCGCAGGTGTCGTCGATTCCGTTGGTCTCCCAGGCGGGGAACGGGTCTGCGGGCGGCAGGTTCTCGCCGTCCAATGCGCCGCTGTCGAGTTCCTCGGTCACGAACGTCCACAGCCGGGCAGGGTGGAAGGGCAGTTCGGCGCGGAAGACGGTCGAGGAGCAGGAGCAGGAGCAGGAGCGGAGCCGGAGGCGTACGGCAGTAGGGGCCACGGCGGGTGAAAGAGGTACGCCCTCATCTCGAAGAGCGTGGCCACGGCCCGGTAGGTCTTCAACCGGGCGATCAGTTGTTCGACCTCGTTCCCGCGGGTGTGGCGTGCCGGGTCAAAGCCTGCGGCCCTGCAGCCGCTGTTGCTCTCACGGGACATGCCGGCGTCCTGTAGTAGAGCTCGGCTTCGCTGCCTCCTGCGGCCAGCGTCGGGAAGGTGATGACAGAGCCGACGGCAGAGCGGGTCACGGCCGTTTTGCCGTGACCCGCTCCCCGCCCATGCCGCCGAGGGAACCCCACCTCCGCCTTCGGCGGCGGCTCCCCGTGAGCGCGACGGGGAGGTCATGCGGTGCGCATCAGCCGGCGCTGAAGGCGCTGACGCCCTCGGGAGTACCCCAGCCGGTCGGACCGTCGTAGCCGGTGCGTGGTGCAGAAGTGCGACGGGGAGCAGTAGCCGTTGTTGCCCTTCTTCGGGGTTCGGCGGTGCCGGTGCCGGTGCCGGTGCCGGTGCCGGTGCCGTGTGGCAGTAGGGCGACAACTGCGTCGTCGTAGCGATCCAGATCCGGTGATTCTCTGCTCCGGCTTATTGAAAATAGTTTTCGTTTCCTGTTAGCTTGCGCGCGGTGGCCTGATACATCCGTCGGGCCGGATCAGTGCAAGCGAAGGGAACGACGGTGGGGGATCAGCGCATGGGGCGCAGGGCGGTGCTGCAGGGCATCGCGGGAGGGGCGACCGTACTCGCGGGCGCCGGGCTGCTCGCCGGCTGTGGCGGCGACGGCGGGAGCGGTCCGCAGCCCGCCGAGGACGACGGCAAGCCGCGGCACGGCGGACGGCTTCGCGCGGCCTTCACGGGGTCGAGCATGGAGTCGGCCAGCGTTGTGCAGGCGACAGCGACGCCCGTCGACTACGTCCGGGCCCGGATCGTGTGGGACACGATCGGCGAGATCGACGGCAGCAAGCCGGTGTGGCGCGTCGCCGAGTCCGTCGAGCCCAACGCCGACGCCACGGTGTGGACGGTGCGCGTCCGCGACGGCATCACCTTCAGCGACGGCACGGCCGTCACCGCCGACGACATCCTGTTCTCGCTGCGCACCTTCGCCTCGCAGCCGACCACGCAGAGCGCCTTCCTGGCGGGGCTGGACGCCAAGGCGTCCAGGGCGCGGGACAAGCGCACCGTCGAACTGCGTCTGAAGAGCGCGGACGGCTTTTTCGACCTCGCGCTCGCGCAGTCGATGTTCGTCTTCCCCGACGGTACGAAGGACTTCGCGAAGGCGCCGGGTTCGGGTCCCTTCGTGCTCAAGCAGTGGTCGCGGGGCAGGAGCAGCCTGCTGACCGCGCGGAAGGACTACTGGGGTGCGGGCGGCCCGTACCTCGACGAGATCGAGCTGCTGTCCGTCACCGACGCCGACGCCCGGCTGAACGGGCTCAAGGCAGGGCAGTTCGACTACGCGGGCGCGCTCACCCTGCCCGCCACCAGGTCCGAGGCGAACAACCCCCGCCTGCGCATCACCACCGCGCCGCGCGAGTTGTGGGGTGAGCTGTCCTTCTCCATGAACCTTTCCACCGACCCCTTCACGCGTGCCCAGGCCGTCGAGGCCGTGCGGTATGCCATCGACCGCGAGGCCATGGTCCGCATCGTCACCCTGGGCAAGGGTGAGGTCGCCGACGATGCCATGGGCCGCCACCAGGCCTGGTACGACAGCTCGCTGCGGCGCGTCGAGTACGACCCCGACCGGGCGCGACGACTGCTGTCCTCAGACGGACTCAAGGGTACGAAGCTGTCGATCCGTACCAGCAACTACGAGTACGGGCCGCTGGAGGCCGCCACCGCCTTCGTCGAGCAGGGGCGGAAGGCGGGCCTGAACGTCGCCGTGGACAAGGTCCCGGCCGCCGACTTCTACACCGACATGAAGTCCCTGCTGGGCGCCCCGATCAAGACCAGCTTCTACCATCCGCTGCCGCTGCCCCTCGCTCTGAACTCGTACTACGGCCCGCAGGCGTCCTACCCCTTCACCGGCCCGTCGGACAGCACCTTGGGCGGGCTGATGCGCGCCATGCACACCGCCGTCGGCGACAAGCGAACCAAGGCCGTGCACGACGTGCAGCAGTACCTGTACCAGCACGGCGGTGACGCGGTGTTCGTGCGCGTGCCCACCGTGGCGGGTGCGTCACCGGCCGTGCGTGGGGTGCAGGCGTACGGTTTCTTCGACTACCCGTCGCTGCGTGACGCCCACCTCGCGTCGTGAACAGTCCGACATCCATGGTGTGGTGGGCGCTCCGGCGGGTGGGCGTCGCCGCCGGGACGCTGCTCGCCGCCTCGGCGCTGGTCTTCGCGGCCACCCAGCTCGCGCCCGGCGACGCGGCGGCCGCACGCCTCGCCGGGCAGGGCGCGAGCCCGGCACAGATCGCCGAGCTGCGGCACAAGCTCGGCCTGGACCGGCCTGCGTGGGAGCGGTACGGCGACTGGCTGTGGAGCGCGCTCCACGGTGACCTGGGCCACTCCTACGCCACCGGCGAGCCGGTCTCCGCTCTGATCGCCGAACGGGCGGGCAACTCCCTGGTGCTGGGCCTTGTCGCAGCCGCGCTGCTGGTGCCCTCGGCCGTCGGACTCGGCCTGTGGGCAGGGCTCCGCGCCGGGCGGAGCGCCGACCGCGTCGTCACCACGGCCACGCTGGCGCTGGTCAGCCTGCCCGAGTTCGTCATCGGCACACTGCTCATCCAGGTCTTCGCCGTCGGCGCCGGGTGGCTGCCGGCCGTGTCGGTGCCCCCCACGGGTCAGGGCCCGTTGTCCCAGCCGCAGATACTGGTGCTGCCGGTGCTCACCCTGCTGTCGGTCTGCATGGCGCAGAACGTGCGTCTGGTCCGGGCGGGCGTGACGGAGGCGGCAGCCTCCGACGCGGCGCGGGCGGCTCGGCTCGGTGGCGTGCCCGAGCACCGCGTGGTGCTGCGCTGGGTGCTGCCGGCCGCGCTCGTCCCGGCCATCCCCGTCCTCGCCCGCTACCTCGCCCATCTGCTCGGCGGGACGCTCGTGGCCGAGACGCTCTTCGGCTACCCCGGGCTGGCGGCAGCGCTGGTCAACGCCACGGCCGCCCGGGACGCCCCCGTCGTCCTGGGCGTCGGCATGCTGGTCGCCGCCGTGACGGTGTTGCTCAACCTGCTGGCGGACGTGCTCGCCACAGCTCTCAATCCGGCTATGAGGAGGCCGAGTTGAACCGTCGGAACCGGTCCGCCGACTGGCTTCGCAGCCGGGCGGGTGCGGTGACCGCGGGCGCCGCGCTCGCCGTCGTCGTGCTGTTCGCCCTGCTCGGCCCGTGGCTCGCGCCGCACGCACCCGGCGCCGTCCTGGACATGCCGTACGCACCGGCCGGAGGCGACGCCCCCCTGGGCACCGACCACCTCGGCTCCGACGTGCTCAGCCGCTTCATGGCCGGCGGACGGTCGCTGGTGCTGTCGGCGGTGGGTGCTCTCGCCGTCGCGTACGTGCTAGGTGCGGGGCTCGGAATGATCGCGGCCCTTCGTGGCAGGGCAGTCGACGCGGCCGTGCTGCGCCTGGTGGACGTACTGCTCAGCCTCCCGTCGTTCCTGCTGCTGAGCGTGGTCGTGGTGGCGGTGGGGCGGGGCAGCGGCGGGGTCGCGGTCGCGACCGCTGTGGTGCTGTTCCCGGAGGTCGTCCGCATGGTGCGGGCGGCCACGCTCCAGGCGTTGCAGCACGACTACGTGGAGGCCGCCGTCGCACGGGGCGAACCGACCCGGTACGTGCTCGTCCGCGAGGTGCTGCCCAACCTGCTGCCGGTGCTCGCCGCCGACGCCGGGGTGCGGTTCGTGGGCGCGGCGTTCACCGTCGCCACCGCCGCGTTCCTCGGGTACGGGGCCCAACCGCCGACAGCCGACTGGGGTTTGATGATCCTGGAGAACCGCGACGGACTTGCGCTCCAGCCCCTCGCCGTCCTGGTTCCGGCGACGGGGATCCTGGTGCTGTTGCTGAGCGCCAACCTCCTCGTCGACGCTGTGCTGCCGACGGCCCGGACGCCCGGACGGCACCGGGGCACCGCGTCCGCCACGACGGCCGCCGCCGAGACCGGCGGCTGCGAGCTGCGCATCCGGGACCTGACCGTCGAGGCCGACGGGACGCGCGTCCTCGACGGTGTCGACCTCGACGTGCCCCGTGGCCGGGTCCTCGCGCTCGTCGGGCCGTCCGGCTCTGGCAAGACGACGATTGCACTCGCCGCGTTCGGCGAGCTGCGGCCAGGGCTGACGCCGGTCTCCGGAGAGGTGCGACTGGCCGGGCTGTCCGTGCTCGGGCTGCGACCTAGGCGGCTGCGGACCGTGCGCGCCCGGCACGCGGCGTACGTGCCCCAGGATCCGCGTACCTCCCTGGCGCCGACACTGCGCGTGGGCGCCCACGTCGGGGAGTTCCTGCGGGCGCGGGGAGTGCCGCGCGCGGAGCGGCGTGGCCGCATCCGGGCGGCGCTGCACATGGTGCAGCTCCCCGATGACGACGCCTTCTTGCGGCGGCGCCCGCACCAGCTCTCCGGCGGACAGCGGCAGCGCGTGGCCCTGGCCGCCGCACTCGCGCACGACCCCGACCTGCTGGTCCTCGACGAACCCACCAGCGCCCTCGACCCGGTCACCGCCGCCTCCCTGCTCGCCGACCTGGCCCGTATCCGGGACCGGGGCGGCCCGGCGATCATCCTGATCGCCCATGACCTCGCGCACGTGGCGGCGGTGGCCGACGACGTCGCGGTCCTGGAGGGCGGCCGAGTGGTAGAACACGGCCCAGTGGGTCAGCTGTTGGCCGACCCGGTGAGCGAGTCGGCCCGGCGTCTCGTTGTCGCCGCACGGTCGGCCGGGACGCCCCGACCCAGGGACTCATCCGGCAGCGGCGAGCCCGCGCTGTCGGTCCGCGGCCTGTCCGCCGACCACGGAGGGCGCACCGTACTCGACGGTATCGACCTGGACGTGACGTCCGGTGGCTGCCTGTCGGTGGTGGGGCCGTCCGGCGGCGGCAAGACCACTTTGCTGCGCTGCCTGGCGGGCCTCCACGCCGACTGGAGAGGCGAACTCCGCCTCGGCACCAATCAGTTGTCACTGCGTCTGCGCTCGCGCCTTCGCGACGACCTGCGTCGGCTCCAGCTCGTGCCGCAGGATCCGTACGCCTCCCTCAACCCCCGCCACACCGTGGAGCGGATCGTCGGCCGCCCGCTGCACCTGTTCCGGCCGGCCTTCGACGCCGACGCGCGCCGCGCCGAGGTGCACCACCTTCTCGAACGCGTCGGACTGAATGCTTCCCACGCCGCGCTGCACCCCGGCCACCTCTCCGGAGGACAGCGCCAACGAGTCGCGCTCGCACGAGCGTTGGCTGCCGAGCCCCGGGTGCTGCTGTGCGACGAGGCGACGAGCGCGCTGGACGCCCCGACTGCAGACACCGTCCTGGCGCTCCTCGACGAGCTGCGCCGCGACCTCGGACTCGCACTGGTCGTCGTCACCCACGACATGACGGTGCCCGTACGGCTGGGCGGGCACCTCGCGGTCCTCGCCGACGGACACATCAGGGAGTCGGGCCCCGTCGAACGCGTCGTGGCCGCTCCCTCCGACGAGGTGACCGCCCGACTCCTGTCAGCCATACCCAAGGTGCCGAGCCCGCCGCCGTACGAGAGGACCGTCAAGTGACCCACCATTCCGCGAACCCCTGGGTGCGCCGCCCCCGCCCGCAGGCGCGCCCGGCGATGCGCCTGCTGTGCCTGCCCCACGCGGGCGGTTCCACCTCGCTCTACCGACTGTGGAAGGACTTGCTGCCGCCCGAGGTGGAACCGGTGTTGGTGTGTCCCCCCGGCCGCGAGGACCGGCTGGACGACCCGCTGCCTGACGGCATACCGGAGCTGGTCGCGGACCTGGGACCGGCCGTGGTGCCGTTGCTCGACCGGCCGTGGGCGGTGTTCGGGCACAGTATGGGCGCGACGGTCGCGCACGAGCTGGTCCTGTGGCTGATCGAGCAGGGCCACCCCGCCCCCGAGCACCTCTTCGTCTCCGCGCGTGAGGCTCCGCAGCACCACCACGGGGGCAGCGTGCACCTGCTGGATGACGACACTCTGGCCGCCGAGCTCATCCGACTCGGCGGAACCGCCCCCGAGCTGCTCGCGATGCCCGAGGTGCGACAGCTCGTCCTGCCGGCGGTGCGCGGCGACTACCGGCTCATCGAGACCTATGCCGCCGCCCCCGCCGGGCCCGTGCCGTGCCCGTTGACCGCGCTCGTCGGCGCCGCCGACACGGAACTGACCGCCGAGGAGGCCGCCGGCTGGGAGAAGTGGACCACCGGTCCCTTCCAGCTGCTCTCCTTCCCCGGCGGCCACTTCTACCTCTCCGAGAGTCCGCATGCGCTCGTCGACGTCGTGTGCCGAGGGCTGATCACGCCTGCGTAGCCGCGGTCTCCGGCTCGGCTTCCGCGGCGTTGTAGGTGTCCCTGTCCCGGACCAGCACCAGGCTGGCCGCAGCCGCCACCAGGGCCGCGATGCCCGCGATCAGGAAGATCTGCGACAGCGCCTCGGTGTAGGCGCTGCGGGCCAGGGCGAGCACCGGATTCCGGGCCGGTTCCGGCACGGCCGCGGCGACCGCGTCGAACCGGCCCGCCGTCACCAGACGTCGCAGCTCCCCGGCGGCGGAGCCGGGAACGGCGTGCTCTCCCAGCGCGGCCGTGGACATCACGCCGTCCACCTTGCCCGACAGCACCACACCGAAGACGGCCACACCCGTGGCCGTACCGAGCGGGAAGAAGCTGTTGGCCGCGCCCGAAGCCGTGCCCGCGCGAGAAGGCGGTACGACGTTCACCGCGAGCGCCAGCAGATGGGGCAGGGTCAGGCCGGCGCCGACGCCGATCAGGACCAGCATGGGCAGCAGCGCCGTCCAGTCGTCGTCCGGCGAGATGCCCACCGTCAGCAGCACGCCCACACCCACCGCGGCCATGCCCAGCGCCAGTACCCGGGCCACGGGCACCCGCTTGGCCAGCAGCCCGCTGAGCGGAGCCCCGATCACGATGGCAACCGACTGTGCGAGGAGGACGAGGCCGATGCGGATGGGCGTCAGATGCAGCATGCCGCCGAGCCAGAGGGTGAGGAACGGCAGCATGCCGAAGCTGAAGATCCGGGCGGCGAAGCTGAGCAGCAGCGCGCCGGCGAAGGTCGGAATCGCGAACAGCCGCAGATCCAGCATCGCCCGCTCGCCCAGCCGCCACTGCACCACCACGAAGACCGCTGCCAGCAGCGCGCCCGCGATCAGTGCGGTCAGCACACGCGGCTCGGACCAGCTGTCCTCCGCGCCCGCCAGCAGGCCGTAGTTGAGGAGGAAGAGTGCAAGCACGGCCAGCACCGCGCCCGCGTAGTCGATCCGGTGCGATCCGCCGCCGGCCCCGCTCTCGGGGACCTTGCGCAGCGTGCCGTAGATGATCAGCAGACCGATCGGCACGTTGACGGCGAACAGCCACGGCCAGCTCAGCCACTCCACGATCGAGCCGCCGACCAGCGGTCCGAGGGCCGCCGACACGGCGCCCCCGGCCGTGAACAGTCCGATGGCCGTCGTACGGGCCCCCGCAGGAGCGCCTTCGAAGACGCCGGAGATGAGGGCCAGCGAGGTGCCGAGCACCATGGCCCCGCCCGCTCCTTGCACGGCGCGGGCCGCGATCAGGGCGCCCGCGTTGGGGGACAGCGCGCAGGCGGCCGAGGCGAGGGTGAACACCGCTACGCCGGTCAGGAATATCCTGCGGCGGCCGATCAGATCCGACACCGATCCCGCGGTCAGCAGCAGGGCGGCGAAGCTCAGCGTGTAGGCGTTGACGATCCACTGCAGGCCGTCCAGGGAGGCTCCCAGGCCGACGCCGATCTCCGGCATCGCCACGTTGACGACGGTGATGTCGAGGGTCATCAGCGCCGCCGCGAGCGCCGTGACGGCGGTTGTCCAGCGCCGTGCGCTCCGTACTTCCGGGGGCGCCTCCCCTGGTGGCCCGGTCCCCAACGCCTTGGCATGGCCGCCGTGTTGGGTGATCTCTGCTTCCGTCATGGACCTTCCTCTCCGGTTGTTCCTGCGGGCGACGCTAGCGGGAAACTCAAGACTTGTAAATGAAAATCGTTTCCATTAGTTTGGGTTCGTGGCCGGCACGGGCCGGGTCCTCGGCCGTGTCTTCACCGGTACTCGATGGTGTCTTTCAAGGGGGATGAATCCAGGTGACGCAGGAACGCGCCGACGCGGCGCTCGATCTGCCCGGAATCGTTGGCGAACTGCTCGGGCTTCCCGTGACGGACATCGACGAGGACGCGCATCTCATCCAGCTCGGGCTGGACTCGCTGTCGATGATGAGGATCGCCGGGCGATGTCGCCGCGCGGGCCTCGACATAGCCTTCGCCGACCTCATGACCGAGCCGACGCTCGCGGCCTGGCGGCGGCTGGTCGAGGAGCGGGGTGCGGGCGGTGAGGCGGCCGTGACCCGGCAGGTGGACGAGACCGAGCCCTTCGAGCTCGCCCTCATGCAGCACGCCTACTGGGTGGGACGCGCCGAAGGGCAGCAACTCGGCGGCGTGGCCGCGCACTTCTACAACGAGTTCGACGGGTGGGACGTGGACCCGGCCCGCCTCGAAGCAGCCGTACGGGCCGTCATCGCGCGGCACGGCATGCTGCGCGTGAGCATCCTCGACGACGGCCGCCAGTGCATCCTCTCCGAGAGCCCCTGGTCCGGACTGCGCGTGCACGACCTGCGCGACCTGGATGCCGCTGACGCGGAACACCGGCTGGACGAGCTGCGCCGGACCCTCTCGCACCGCCGTATGGACATCGCCACCGCCGAGGTCTTCGACGTCCAGCTGTCGCTGCTCGCGGACCGCCGCACGCGCCTGCACGTCAACCTCGACATGGTCGCCGCGGACGCGCTCAGCCTGCGCGTGCTGCTGGCCGACCTGGCCCGCGCCTACTCCGGCGCATCGCTGCCCGCCCTGGCCTACAGCTACCCGCGCTACCTCGCCGAGCGCCGAGCCGCCGCCGAGACGCCTACCCGCAGGGCCGTGCTGGAGGCCGATCGCGCGTACTGGCTCGAGCGGCTGTCCGAGCTGCCTGCCGCGCCCCGACTTCCCGCGTCCACCGGTGAGGCGGAAGCCGTCACCGTCGTACGGCGCCACCTGCACCTCGACGCCGAGCAGACCCGGCGCTTCGAAGAAGCCGCCCGCCGCCACGGGCTCACGCCCGCCATGGCGCTCGCCGCCGTGTTCGCAGAGACACTGCAAGCCTTCAGTGCCGAACCGGACTTCCTGCTGAACCTGCCACTGTTCGACCGCGAGCCGCTGCACGACGACGTGGCCTCGCTCGTGGGCGACTTCACCTCATCGGTACTGCTCGCCTGGCACGGAGCGGCACCCGGCACCTTCGCCGAACGTGCAGCCCGCCTGCAGAAGCGATTCCACGAGGACGCCGCGCACGCCGGCTACTCGGGTGTCGAGGTGCTGCGCGACGCCTCCCGGCTGCACGGCGACCGTGTCCTCGCCCCCGTCGTCTACACCAGCGCCCTCGGCCTGGGCGAACTGTTCGCCGACGCCGTGCGGGAGAGCTTCGGCGAGGCGTCCTGGATCATCTCCCAGGGCCCGCAGGTCTGGCTCGACGCACAGGTCACCGAGGTCGGCGGCGGGCTGCTGGTCAACTGGGACGCGCGCGAGGACGCGTTCGCGCCCGGTGTCCTCGACACGATGTTCGCCGCCTACCAGGCTCTTCTGGAGCGGCTGCCGGACGATCCGGCGGCTTGGACCGCTCCCGTGCCGTCGATGCTGCCCGAAACCCAGCGGGCGGTGCGGACCGCCATCAACGCCACCGACTGGAACGCCGGCACGGCACGCCTCCACGACGGCTTCTTCGAGCAGGCCGCCGCCCACCCCGACGCACCCGCGCTGCTCTGGGGAGGGGACTGCTCACTGTCGTACGGCGAACTTGCGCAGCAGGCACTGAGGCTGGCCGGGAGTCTGCACGCACGTGGCGTCCGGCCGGGGGATCTGGTCGCCGTCACACTGCCCAAGGGACCTGACCAGATCACCGCTGTGCTGGCCGTCCTGGCAGTCGGTGCCGCCTATCTGCCCTTGGGGATCGACCAGCCCGCGGTCCGCCGCGAGCGCATCCACGCATTGGCCGGGATACGTCTGGTCCTGGACGACATCGCTGTGCCGGAAGGGACCGAGCCCCTGACTGCGCCCGTGCCCGGGACCGCGGCCGACCTCGCATACCTCATCTACACGTCGGGCTCCACAGGAGAACCCAAGGGCGTCGAGGTCCCCCACGCGGCCGCCGTCAACACGATCGCAGACCTCAACCACCGCTTTGGCATGGGTGGTTCGGACCGCACCCTGGCCGTCTCCGCGCTCGACTTCGACCTCTCGGTGTACGACATCTTCGGCACACTCGCCGTTGGCGGTGCCGTCGTGTGCGTCGAGGAGCCTGCTCGCAGGGATGCCACTGCCTGGTCCGACCTGATGCGTGCGCACGGGGTGACCGTCGTCAACTGTGTGCCCGCACTGCTGGACATGCTCGTCACCGCGGCCGGAGCCGACGGGCTGCCGTCCCTGCGGCTGGCGCTGCTGGGCGGCGACTGGGTTCCCCTGGACCTTCCGGGGCGGGTGCGCGCGGCGGCGCCCCACTGCCGGTTCGTGGCGCTGGGCGGTACGACCGAGACCGCGATCCACTCCACGGTGTGCGAGGTCGGCGAGGTCCCGGCCGACTGGGTGTCGGTGCCGTACGGGACGCCGCTGCGGGGCGTCAGGTGCCGGGTCGTCGACGCGCTCGGCCGTGACTGCCCGGACTGGGTGCCCGGCGAGCTGTGGATCGGCGGGACAGGGGTGGCGCGCGGCTACCGTGGGGATGCGACGCGGACCGCCGACCGGTTCCTGGAGGCCGACGGGGTGCGCTGGTACCGCTCCGGCGACCGCGCCCGCTACTGGCCCGACGGCACCTTGGAGTTCCTCGGCCGCACCGACCACCAGGTCAAGATACGCGGTCACCGGATCGAACTCGGCGAGATCCAGACCACATTGACCGCCGTGCCCGGTGTGGAGCGGGCACTGGCCATCGTCGGCGAGGACCGGCGGCTCGCCGCCGCCGTGACCGGCGTCGCCGAACCCGCACAGCTGCGTGCCTTCGCCGCAGAGCGGCTGCCGTCCGCGATGGTGCCCGAACGCGTGATCGTCCTCGACGAGTTGCCGCTCACTCCGAACGGGAAGATCGACCGCAAGGCCGTCGCCCGTCGCGTCGCGCAGTGCGCCGAGGCCGCCGCCAGGCCCGTCACCCCACCGCGCGGCGCACGCGAACAGGACGTGGCGCGGGTCTTTGCACACCTGCTCGGCGCCGGCGAGGTCGGACGGGAGGACGACTTCTTCGCCCTCGGCGGCGACTCTCTGCTCGCCACCCGCCTGATCGCCCGACTCCGCGCCGAGGGCTACGGCGAAGTGCGACTGACCGACCTGTTCACCCACCCCGTGCTGGCCGACTTCGCGGCTCGCCTTCACCCCGACGGCACCCGACGCACCGCTCCGACGGTGACTGCCGATGCCGGAAACCGCCACGAACCGTTCCCCCTCACCGACGTGCAGCGCGCCTACTGGCTCGGCCGCGGCGAGGACTTCACGCTCGGCGGCATCGGCTGTCACTTCTACCGTGAGTACGACGTCGAGGACCTGGACGTGGCCCGGTTGGAGTCGGCGCTCAACCGGCTGATCCAGCGACACGAGATGCTGCGTGCGGTCGTCGACGGCAGCGGCGAACAACGCATCCTGCCCGAGGTGCCGCGCCTCACCGTGGAGGTCACCGACGCGGGACCCCACCCGGACACCGCCTTCGCGCGGCTGCGCAAGACCGCATCGCACCAGGTGTTCGACCCGGCCCAGTGGCCGCTGTTCGCCGTGCGCGGGGTTCGCGCCGGCCGCCGTACGAGGCTCGCCATCGGCATCGACAACATCGCGCTCGACGCGCTGAGCATCCTCATCTTCTACGCGGAGCTCGCCGCCCTGTACGCCGACCCGGATGCCGAACTACCGCCCGTCGACGTGTCGTTCCGCGACTACATGTGCTCCACCGCCCCGGATCCCGAGGCGGTCTCCGTCGCCCGCGCCTACTGGACCGACCTGCTGCCGCAGCTGTCGTCGGCGCCCGCGCTGCCTCTCGCAAAGGATCCGGCCGCCGTCGAGCATCCCCGCTTCACGCGTCGCGAGACCCGTGTCGCCCCGGAGCGGTGGCAGGCGCTGACCGAGCGGGCCCGAGTACACGGCCTCACCCCCTCCGGCGTTCTGCTGACCGCCTTCGCCGAGGTGCTCGGCCGGTGGAGCACCCGACCCGACCTCACGCTGAACCTCACGCTGTTCGACCGCCGTGACGTCCACCCGCACATCGGCAACGTCCTCGGAGACTTCACCTCGCTGATGCTGGTCTCCTCGCGCCCGCAGGCGGGAGAGAGCTGGGCGGCGCGTGCCAGGCGGGTCCAGGAGGAGCTGTGGCGCTCCCTGGATCATCGGGAGGTCTCCGCCGTGTGGGTGCTGCGGGAACTCGCCCGCCGGAGCGGTGATGCGGAGACCACCATGCCCGTGGTCTTCACCAGCGCGCTCGGTGTCGGGGGCCGGGTCCCGCAAGCCCCGTTCGACCGGCAGGTCTGGGGGGTCTCGCAGACCCCGCAGGTGTGGCTCGACCACCAGGTCACCGAGGACGGTGACGGCATCCGCCTCAACTGGGACGTCGTCGAGGAACTCTTCCCCGACGGCCTCGTCGACGCGATGTTCGAGGCGTACGTGAGGCTGGTCGACTGGCTGGCCACCGGGGACTGGAACACTCAGGCGCCCGACCTGCTGCCCGCTGCCCAGAGCGCGACGCGCGCCGCCGTCAACGCCACCGGCCCCGACGTCCCAGGACTGCTGCACGCCGGCTTCTTCCGCCGTGCCGCCGACCAGCCTCAGCGCGTTGCGTTGCTGTGGGGCGACGGCGACCGCCTGACCTACGGCGAGCTTGCCGACCGTGCCCTTCGCCTGGCCACCGTCCTTGTGGAGCATGGCGTCCGGCGGGGCGAGACCGTCGCCGTCACCCTGCCCAAGGGGCCCGACCAGATCGTGGCCGTGCTCGGCGTGCTCGCCGCCGGGGCGGCGTACGTGCCCGTCGGCGTCGACCAGCCCAGCGCCCGCCGCGAGCGCATCCATCGCCTCGCGGGCGTCCGCCTCGCCGTCACCGAGCCGGGTGCCCAGTCGGAAGGTGGGGTCACGGCCGTACCCGTCGACGCGGCGCCCTCGATAGACGTGGCAGCCGCTCCCGTCGACGTGCCGACCGACGCGCTCGCCTACGTCATCTTCACCTCCGGCTCCACCGGCGACCCCAAGGGCGTCGAGATCACCCACCAGGCGGCCGCCAACACCGTCACGGACATCAACGAGCGCTACCAGGTCACGGACTCCGACCGGGGCCTGGCGGTGTCCGCGCTGGACTTCGACCTCTCCGTGTACGACATCTTCGGGCCGCTGTCGACGGGCGGCGCAGTCGTCCTGATCGGCGAGGACGAACGGCGCGACGCCCGCCGCTGGCTCGACCTCGTCCGCCGCCGGCGGGTCACCGTCTGGAACACCGTGCCGGCCCTGCTGGACATGCTGCTCGTCACGGCCGAAAGCGGCGCCCAGCCGCCCGACACGCTGCGGCTCGCGCTTGTCTCCGGTGACTGGGTGGGCCTCGACCTGCCGGGGCGGCTGGCCGAGCAGAGTCCGTGGTGCCGGTTCGTCGCCCTGGGCGGGGCGACCGAGGCCGCCATCTGGTCCAACGCCCACGAGGTCGACGCGGTCGACCCGGCCTGGACGTCGATCCCGTACGGGCGGCCACTGCGCGGACAGTGCTTCCGTGTCGTGGACGCGCACGGCCGGGACTGCCCCGACTGGGTACCGGGCGAGCTGTGGATCGGCGGGGCCGGGGTCGCCCTCGGCTACCGCGGCGCACCGGAGTTGACGCGACGCCAGTTCGTGACCGAGAGCGGGATGCGCTGGTACCGGACCGGTGACCTGGGCCGGTACTGGCCCGACGGGACCCTGGAGTTCCTCGGGCGCTCCGACCACCAGGTGAAGATACGCGGCCACCGCATCGAACTCGGTGAGATCGAGGCGGCACTACGAGAGGCACCCGGCGTGGGCCGGGCCCTGGTCACCGTGGCGGGCGAGGGCGCCGCGCGGCGCTTGGCCGCCGCCGTCGTTCCGGCGTCCGATGCGGGACCGGTCGACCTTCGTGGCCCCCAACCGACCACGACGGCACGCCAGTTCCGTGAACGGGCCTGGCGCGTGGAGAGCGCGGTGGCGGAGTCCTTCCTGGCCCGGCTGCTCGGCCTGGGCGATGTGGCCTCCGGGCTCACCGCAGAGGGTTGGGCGGCCCGCCTGGGGGCGACCGAGGCACACCTGCCGGTCCTCCGGCTCTGGCTGCGGTGGCTCACGGAACGCAAGGTGCTCGCAGAGGACGCGGGGGTGTACGCCCCCGGACCCGAGAGCCCCGCAGCGCCACCGTTGGCGAGCACCCACGACGCCTACACCTCCCTGATCGGCCGAGCGCACCAGCGGCTCACCGAGCGGATCGGCGACTACCAGGCGATTCTCGCCGGACAACTGGATGCCTCCGTCCTGCTCGACGACGACATCCTCGCCCCCGCGCGTCTCGCAGCGGCGGACCCGGGCAGTGAGGCTGCCGTGGCGGAAGTGGCCCGGCGCATAGCGCAGTTGGCGCAATCGCTGGGGCGCCCGGCGGAAGTCGCGGAACTCGGCGGCGGGGACGGGACGTGGGCCGCTCGGCTGCTGGGCCGGCTGGCTCCCGAGCAGGTGCGGTACACGCTGCTGGAGGGCGACCCGATCCTCGTAGAGGCCGCACAGCAGCGGTTGGCCGAGCTTCCGCTCGAGTCGGCCTGCCACCGCTTGCACGGTCTGCTCGTCCCCGACGAGCTGCGGCACCGGTTCGACATGGTCCTGGCCGACCAGGTGCTGCACCGCCACGCGGACCCCTCCCACGGCCCCGCCCTCGCCGCCCTGCTGACCCGGCGCGGCGGGGTGCTGCTGGCCGTGGAACGGGCCGAGCTCACGCCGGTCGCCCTGCTGACCGCTGCCCTGCTGGACAGCGGGTACGCAGGCTTCGACAGGGAACGGCGGATCGCGGGCACGCCGATGCTGCCCGCCGAGCGGTGGGCGGAACTGCTGGGCACCGCAGGCTTCCACGACGTCACACACGACTCGCTGGGCGACTCCTTCAGCGAAATGCTGCAAGCCCACCGGCCCGACGACGCCGTCGACCTCGACCCTGCCGCGCTGCGCACCCATGCGGCACAGCGCCTGCCCGCGCACATGGTCCCCGAGCGGATCACCGTTCTGCCGAGGCTGCCGCTCGGCGCCAACGGCAAGGTCGACCGCGCCGTGATCACCGCTCTCGTCACGAGCGCCCAGGAGGGCGAGGACCCCGACGAGCCGCCGCAGGGGGAACTGGAACAGGCCCTGGCCGTGATGTGGACCGAACTGCTCGGCGTACCGGCGGTGGGGCGTCGCCAGAGCTTCTTCACTCTGGGTGGCGACAGCCTCCTCGCGACCCGCTTCCTCGCACACGTCGCCCAGCGCTACGGCGTACAGCTGCCGCTGCGGCGCCTGTTCGCCGGCCCGACGCTGGAACGGGTCGCGGAATCCCTCGCGGCAGGGCTGGCCCAGCTCGGCGAGACCGAGGAGGGCGCGCTGTGATCGGCGTTCTCGGCGGATACGGAGCCGTCGGCCGCCATGCGGCCCGCCTGCTCGCCCGGTGGGGAGCGGGACCCTTGCGCATCGGCGGGCGTGACGACGTACGGGCGAAGCAGCTCGCCGCACAGCTTCCGCACGCGGAGCCGGTCGTGGTCGACACCGGTGAGCCGGCCTCGCTCGCTGCCTTCGTACGGGGCTGCGACCTGGTGGTGAACTGCGCGGGCCCGTCGCACCGCACCTCGCAGCAGGTCACGTTCGCCGCGCTGATGGCGGGCGCCCACCTCGTCGACGCAGGAGGCGGCGGGCGGCTGGACCACGTCCGCCCGGCCGTCGGCGAGCGCACCGCCCTGTACGATGCCGGCGCGCTGCCGGGCCTGTCGGGACTGCTGCCCCGCCATCTGGCGGCGGAGCACTTCGACTCCGTGCATGGACTGACCGCGTACGCCGGTGTGCTGGACCGCTTCACCCCGACCGGGGCCGACGACTACCTGGACGGCGTCCTCGACGGCGCCAACGAGCCGCTGGCCGCCTGGCGCGACGGCGCCCGCCGCTCGGGCACACTCCACCGCCTGACCGATCACCGGCTGCCGTACTTCGTCCGCGAGGTGACGGCCTTCCCCTACCTGGACGCAGAGGCCGAGCGGCTCGCCCACGGCCTGTCGCTCACGTACGGCGACTGGTACACGGCGGTGGACGGCGGACACTTGGCCGCTGCGCTCGCCGAAGCCCGTACGGCGGACCGCGCCGAGGCAGTGGCGGCCCTGTGCCGGGCCGCCGCCCTCGACACAGCGGGCCGCACCCCGTACGTGACGCTCCTCGTCCAGCTCGACGGCGTCCGCGCCGGACGGCCCACGACCCGTACGGCGGTCCTGCGCGCGCCGGGCATCGCCCGGCTCACCGGCGCCGTCACCGCGGTCGCGGCCCTGGCGGTCCTGCGTGGCGAGGTGCCGCACGGAACGCACTGGGCGGACACGGCACTCGATCCGGTCAGCGCACTCGCGCACCTGACGGACAAGCCGGGTCTGTGCGACCTCCATGTGCACGAGTCGGCGATCCATGAACTCACCACGGTTGAGGAAGGTGCCCTGTGAAGCGGCTTCGGACGGTTGTGTGCGGCACGACCTTCGGCCAGTTCTACCTCGCCGCCCTGGCGATGCTGCCCGACGAGTTCGAAATCCTCGGCGTGCTCGCCGCCGGAAGCGAACGGTCCGTCGCATGTGCCGCCCGGCACGGCGTACCGCTGTATACGGACGTGGACCACCTGCCCGACGATGTGGACTTCGCCTGCGTCGTCGTCCGCTCCGGTGTGCTCGGCGGCACCGGCACCGACCTGGCGCTGCGGTTGCTGCGCCGCGGCATCCATGTGGCCCAGGAACAGCCCGTGCACCACGACGACCTGGCCGCCTGCCTGCGCGAGGCACGCAAGCACCGGGTGCGCTACCGGCTCGGCGACCTCTACGTGCGGCTGCCGGAGGTGCGGCGCTTCGTCCAGGCCGCCCGCACGGCGCGCGAACGACAGCCCGTCGCCTACGTGGACGCCGCCTGCGCCTCGCAGGTCGCCTTCCCGCTGCTGCACATTCTCGGCGAGTCCCTCGGCACCGTACGGCCCTGGCGGGTCACCGCTGCCGACGCGGACCCCGACGCGCTGTTCACCGTCCTGACCGGCCTGATCGGCGGGGCACCCCTGACCCTGCGCGTGCACAACCAGGTCGACCCCGACGATCCCGACAACCACCTGCACCTGCTGCACCGCGTCACCCTCGGCACCGCGGGCGGCAGCCTCACCCTCACCGACCCGCACGGCCCGGTGCTGTGGAGCCCGCGGCTGCACATCCCCGAAGCGGTCAAGGACCGCTTCGACTTCGACGCCCCGGGCACCGGACACCTCACCGAACCCAGCACCTCCGTACTGAGCAGCGGAGCCCCGGCCGCCTACCGACACCTGCTGAGGGAGCAGTGGCCGGCCGCCATCGGCGAGGACCTGCGAGCCGCCCGTGCGGCGATCCTCGGCGAGGCGCAGGCCGAACGGCCGGACCAGTACCACTTGACCGTGTGCCGGATGTGGCAGGACCTCACCAAGGAGCTGGGTTACCCGACTCTGCGACCGGGACAGGCCCACCAGCCGCTCTCCGCAGGTGAGTTGACTGGTGAAGGCGGCGTAGCCGACCTGATCCGGCACGCCACCGCCCAGGCGGATCTCCACGTCGGCACCGTGGACCGCCGTCTGGTGGACGACTTCGTACGACAGCTCGACGACGCGGTTCTCCTGTCGATGCTGGCCGCACTCCAGGAGGCCGGAGCCCTGCTCGACCCCCAATCGACTTACTCGGCCGAGGAGATCCTGGCCGACGCGCGGGTGGCGCCCCGCCACGACACGCTGATCCGGCGCTGGCTGCGGGTCCTCGCCGACCGCGGGGCGATCGCGCGGGACGGGGAGCGGTTCCGGGGCACGGCGCGGGTGGACTCCAAGGCGGTGGACCAGGCGTGGTGTCTGGCTGCCCTCACCTGGCAACAGGCCCTGGGCACCAGCGAGTTCGTCGCATACCTGCGGCGCAACGCCGAATGCCTGCGCCAGCTGATGAGAGACGAACAGCAGGCGGCCCTTCTGCTCTTTCCGGAAGGCCGGACCGACGTCGCGGACGCGGTGTACCGCGAGACCATCACCGCCCGCTACCTCAACACCGCCATCGCCGCTGCCGTACGCTCCCTGGCCGCCGTACGCAACGCCACGCACCCGCTGCGGATTATCGAGGTCGGGGCGGGCACCGGCGCGACGACGGAAGCGATCACCACGGCCCTGACCGAGGACGGTCGCAAGAGGCCGCCTGTGGACTACCTGTTCACCGACGTCTCCCACTTCTTCGTCACCGTCGCCAAGGAACGCCACGCCGACCATCCCTGGATCCGGCACGGCCTGTACGACGTCGACCAGGATCCGGCAGGTCAGGGGCTGGAGCCCGGCACCGCAGACGTCGTCGTGGCCGCCGGCGTCCTGAACAACGCCCGCGACACCGACGCGACGATGCGCTACCTGGCCGGGTTGCTGGCCCCGGGAGGCTGGCTGCTGGTCACCGAACCGGTCCGCGAACACCTGGAGATCCTCGCCTCGCAGGCGTTCATGATGACCGCCGCCGAGGACGCGCGGCGGGCCGACGACACCACGTTCCTCACCCGGGGGCAGTGGCTGGCGGCCCTGGAAGGAGCCGGGTTCCGGCAGATCGTCACCGCGCCGGACGAGGACCACCCGCTGGCGCCGCTGGGACAGCGGCTGTTCGCGGCCCGAATCAACTGAGTGCACCGTCCCAAGGGGGAGTTGAAGATCGTGCTGCGTTGCAGCCATGTCCTGTGCAAGGTCGACGATGTCCGGTCGGTCGTACGGGACTACGAAGAGCTGGGCTTCACCGTCGAGTACGGCAGCGCTCCCGAGCGCGCCCACAACGCCCTGCTGTGGTTCGAGGAGGGACCGTTCGTCGAGTTCTTTCAACTGCCACCCGTCTTCCGCCTCGTGAAGTGGCCCATGGCGGCTGTGAACGGCAGGGCGGCAGGGGACCGGCTGGCCCGCTGGGCCCGTCCGGGCGAGGGCTGGCGGGACCTTGCCCTGGAGACCGACGACGTCGAACTGCTACGTGTCCATGCGGCGCTGAGCGCCGGGGGAGTGCGGGTGTCACGCGCGATGAAGGGCCGCCGTACCCGCCCGGACGGCGACTTGGTGCGCTACCAGTTCCTCGCCACGCGCCCCGTCCGGCTTCCGTTCGTGGTCTCCGCCTACGACCCGCCCCAACGCCCCGCCTTCGTGCACCACCCCAATGGGGCAAGGCGCATCAGCCGGGTCCGGGTGGGCATTGCGGAGCGCGACCGTGCCGCCTTCAACACCCTCGCCGCCCACGTCGAACCGGATGGCCCGCTCGCCGTCGAAGTCGCCCCCGACACCGGTGTCGTCGCCGTCGAACTCGAAGGTCTCACCGGCCCGTTGAATCCGGCCAGGCTGCACGGCGCGGTCCTGACCACGCCGGCCCGGACGGAGTAGCCCGTGAACACCCTTCCTGGATTCCGTGGTCGGCTCCTCACTCCGGGCTCCCCCGGCTACGACAGGGCTCGCCGCGTCCGCAACGCCCGCGCCGACCGGCGCCCCGCCCTGATAGCCCGCTGCACCGACGCCGACGACGTGATCGCCGTCCTCGCCCACGCCCGCAGCCACGGCCTGCCCGTCGCCGTCCGGGGCGGCGGGGCCCACGTGGCGGGCTGGGGCACCTGCGACGACGGCGTGGTCGTCGACCTCGGCGGCATGAAGCGGATCGACATCGACCCCCTCGCCCGTACCGCCGTCGCTGAGCCCGGACTGACCTGGGGCGAGTTCGACGCCGCCACACAGGAGCACGGCCTCGCCGTGCCCGGTCCCCGCAACACCGACGTCGGCATCGCCGGCCACACCCTCGGCGGAGGCGTCGGCGACCTGTCCCGCCAGTACGGGCTCACCAGCGACAACGTCACCTTCTTCGACCTGGTCACCGCCGACGGGCGGCACATGCGGGCGGATGCCGAGACCCACCCGGACCTGTTCTGGGCACTGCGCGGAGGCGGCGGCAACTTCGGCGTCGTCACCCGCCTCGGCTTCCGCCTGCACCCGGTGGACGGCGTCGTCGCAGGGGCTCTGGTCCACCCGGCCCCCCAGGCGCGCACCGCCCTGCGCACGGCCCGCGACTGGCTGGCCACGGCACCCGACGCGGCATCGCTGATCGCCATCGTCTGGACCGCGCCGCCGTTGCCGCTCATACCCGAGCACCTGCACTTCGAGCGGTGCGCGGTACTGATCCCCAGCTGGTTCGGGCCGCCCGACCAGGCGGACGAGGTGCTCGCCCCCCTGCGGCACGGCGCGGTCGCCGACGGCATCACTCACCTGCCGTACACCGCATACCAGCGCCTGCTCCCCTCGCCGCCCGACGTCACCCGCCAGCACGTGTACAACCGCGGCGAATTCCTCACCGACCTCACCGACGCCACCCTCGGCCGCCTGCTCGGCCACTGGGAGGCGGCGGGCCCGAACTTCTCCGTGGTCCTCGGCGCCCTCGGCGGCGCCATCAGCCGCGCACCGGCCGGGCCCACCGCCTTCACGCACCGTGGCGCACGCTGGTTCGTGGAGCTGTGCGCCCAGTGGTACGGCGATGCCGACAGCCCCGAGCACCTTCAACCGGCCCGCAGCGCCTGGCAGTCGCTCCAGGACGTCACCGAAGGCCCCTACGTCAACCTCCTGCCCGACCCGGAGCCCCACTGGGTGCGCGCCGCCTACCCGGACGCCGCGTACGCGCGTCTGGGCCGCGTGAAAAACACCTGGGACCCGGGCAACCTCTTCCGCTTCAACGCCAACATCCCGCCCCGCACGGCCAAGGAGAACGCATGACCACCGCACCCATCCCGGCCGACCTGATAGCGGACCTGCGCCAGGCGGGCGTCCAGCTGTGGGAGGAGAGCGGGACCCTTCGCTACCGCGCGCCCAAGGGGACCCTGAGCGCCGGGCAGCTCCAGTCGCTGAAGGACATCAAGGCAGCCGTACTGGAGTGTCTGCGCGCCGAGGCCCGGCCCACCACGCTCCCCCCCCACCCGGGCGCCCGGCACGAGCCGTTCCCGCTCACCGACGTGCAGGCCGCCTACCTGCTCGGCCGCAACGAGGTCTTCGGATACGGCGGCGTCGCCTGTCACGTATACCTCGAGGTGAACTACCCCGACCTGGACCCGGCCCGCACCGAGGACGCCTGGAACCGGCTCGTCGCCCGCCACGACATGCTGCGGGCCGTCATCGACCCGGCGGGCCACCAGCGCGTCCTGCCGACCGTACCCCGGCTGACCGTCCCCGTGGGCGAGACAGAAGAAGACCTCCTGCGGTCTCGCGAGGAGATGGGCCACCGCGTGTACGACACCACGCGCTGGCCCCTGTTCGACGTCCGCCTCACCCGTACGGCGGACCGTGCGGTGCTGCATCTCTCGATGGACTTCCTGATCGCGGACTGGGCGAGCATCTGGCTCCTGCTCGGCGAGTTCGAGACCCTGCATGCCGAACCCGACGCCGAACTCACGCCGCTCGACGTCCAGTTCCGTGACTACCTGCTGGCCGAGCGCGCCCTGCGTGACCTTCCGACCCATCAGCGTGACAAGGACTACTGGTGGTCCCGGCTGGACACCCTGCCGCCCGCCCCGGACCTTCCACTCGCCGAGACGAACCAGGAGCCTCGTTTCCGCCGCCGTTTCCTGAAACTCGACACAGCCGCCTGGGAGTGCCTGAAGGACTGCGCCCAGCGGCGCGGTCTGACCCCTTCCTCGGTCGTGCTCGCCGCCTACGCCGCCGTGATCGGCCGCTGGAGCCGCAGCCCGCGCTTCTGCCTCAACCTCACCGTCCTCAACCGCCTGCCGCTGCACGAGCAGATCGACCGCGTCGTGGGCGACTTCACCACCGTGAACCTGCTCGCCGTCGAACCGACGCCCGAGAGCACCTTCGCGGAGCGGGCCGGCGCGCTGTCCGGACAGCTCTTCGACGACCTCGACCACCGGCTGTACTCCGGCGTGGAGGTGCTGCGCGAACTCGCCCGCCGCCGGGGCCGCGAAGCCGCTCTCATGCCGGTGGTATTCACCAGCGCCATCGGTCTCGGCGACGACGGCACCGGCCGCCGCGCCGAGGGCCGCCTGGACGGCTTCGGCATCACCCAGACCCCTCAGGTCTTCATCGACTGCCAGGCCATGGACGACACTGAAGGACTGCAGGTCAACTGGGACATCCGTGACGGGGTGTTCCCCAAGGGCCTCGCGGACGACATGTTCGACGCCTTCGACACACTCATACGGGCCCTCGCCGACGGGGAAGACCTCTGGGACGCGCACGACGTGGTGCCCCTGCCGGCCTGGCAGACCGAGGAGCGCCGCCGCGCCAACGACACGGCGGACGAACTCCCCGACACCCTCCTGCACCATGCCGTCCTCGACCAGGCGGACCGCATCCCCGACCGGCCCGCCGTCATCGCTCCGCACACGACCCTCAGCTACGGCGACCTCGCGGCCCGCGCCACCGCCGTCGCCGAGCAGCTGCGGGCCGCCGGCTGCACCGCAGGGGCACGCGTCGCCGTCGTCATGGACAAGGGTCCCGAGCAGATCGTCGCCGTCCTCGGCGCCCTCCTCGCGGATGCCGTGTACCTCCCCGTCGACACCACGCAACCGCCCCTGCGCCGTGCCGCCATGCTCGCCGACGCCGGCGTACGGCATGTCCTGACGCAGTCCTGGGTGGACACCGACGGCCCGGCGATCGCCGTCGACACGCTCACGCCCGCCTCCCGCCTGGCCCAACCCCCGCAGGACGGCGACCCGGACGCCCCTGCCTACGTCATCTACACCTCCGGCTCGACGGGTCGCCCCAAGGGCGTCGTCATCAGCCACCGGGCCGCCCTCAACACCATCGAGGACGTGAACCGTCGCTTCGGCGTCACCGCCGACGACCGCGTGCTGGGCCTGGCCGGCCTCGGCTTCGACCTGTCGGTGTACGACATCTTCGGCCCCCTGTCGGTCGGTGGCGCCCTCGTCCTGCCCGACCCCGAGCGCCGAACCGACCCCTCCCACTGGACCGAGTTGATCGCCGAGCACGGCGTGGCCGTCTGGAACTCGGTACCCGCGCTCATGCAGATGCTCGCGACCTACCTGGAGACCGAGCCGGGCCGTGGGCTCCCCACCCTCCGCCTCGCTCTCCTGTCCGGCGACTGGATTCCCGTCACCCTGCCCGGCACCCTCGCCGCCAGGCTGCCCGGCCTGGAGCTGATCGCGCTGGGTGGTGCGACCGAGGCGGCCATCTGGTCCAACTACCACCACTGCGGGGGACGTTACGACAGCCACCGCAGCATCCCGTACGGCCTGCCGCTCGCCAACCAGGGCTTCCGGGTGCTGGACGCCGACCTGTGCGACTGCCCGGTGTGGGTCGCGGGGGAGCTGTACATCAGCGGCCACGGTCTCGCCCAGGGATACCTGGGCGACCCGGAGACCACCAACCGCTGCTTCGTCACGCGAGACGGACAGCGCCTCTACCGCACCGGCGACCTGGGCCGCTACCTGCCCGGGGGCGAGATCGAGTTCCTCGGCCGCGAGGACACCCAGGTGAAGGTGCGCGGGCACCGCATCGAGCTGGGTGAGATCGAGGCGGCGCTGCTGGAGCACCCGGCCGTGGCCTCAGCGGCAGTCGTCGTGGACGGTACGGGCGAGGATCGCGCGCTCCTCGGCGCGGTCGTCCCAGCGCCCACGGATCCGGCGGTCCCCGGTGCCGTATCCCTGAAGCCCGCGGTGAGCGAGGCTGCCGACGCCGCGGTCCCCGGCCTGGACGGCGACCGGGTGGCCGCGCACGTCGACTCTTTCGACGCCGCCGTCCTGTCATCGATGGCCTGCGCGCTCGGTGAGCTGGGCCTGTTCCCGGCGGAGGACGGCAAGCCGTCGCAGCAGGCTCTCACGGAGGCCGGCATCGCCCCGCGCCACCACTGGCTGGTACGCCGCTGGCTCGCAGTGCTCGACGACCACGGCATCAGCGAGGCCGACGCACCGACCACCGGCCGCCTGTGGCAGCGGGCCCAGCAGACCTGGAGCGACGAGGTCGCCTCCCGCGACTTCCTGACGTACGTCAAGAACCACGCCGACCGCCTGCCCGACCTGATGACCGGCCGCCAGGACCCCGTCGAACTCCTCTTCCCGCACGGGGACTTCACCACCGCGCACGCCCTCTACCGCCGGAACGCCACAGCCCGCTACCTCAACCGTGCCGTCGCATCGGTGCTGGAGGAGGTGACCGCCGCCCGCCCGCTGCGAGTCCTCGAAGTGGGCGCAGGCACCGGCGGCACCACCGAGGACGCCCTGGCCGCCCTGGCAGACCGGGACGGCACGTACCTCTTCACGGACGTGACGGGCTTCTTCCTGCCCGAGGCCCGCCGCCGCTTCGGCGACCGCGAGCGCCCGCAGCTGCGCTTCGGCGTCTTCGACGTGGATGCCGACCACCGCGCCCAGGGCCTGGCCCCCAACGCGTACGACGTCGTACTGGCCGCCGGCGTGCTGGAGAACGCCCGCGACATTCGCGCCTCCCTGACCCGCCTCACCGAACTCGTCGCGCCGGGCGGCTGGTTGATCCTCACCGAACCCACGCGCGAGCACCCGTGGATCCTGGCCTCCCAGGCGTTCATGATGACCGAGCCCGCGGACGACCGTGCCCTCGGCGGCAGCTCCTATCTCGACCGCGACCAGTGGCTCGCGCTGCTGCGCGAGGCGGGCGCCGAGCAGGTGCTGTGCCTGCCGGACGACGGGCACGCACTGGCCCCGCAGCACGTCCACCTCTTCGCGGCTCGCCTCAAGACGGACCGGGCGCAGGTCACCGAGGAAGACCTCACGGCGTTCCTGCGCGACCGGCTGCCCGCCCACATGATCCCCTCGCACCTGCAAATCGTCGACGCGCTCCCGCTGACCGGCAACGGCAAGGTCGACCGCCGCGCGCTTGCCGGCTGGCGGCCCACAGCCACCGACACCGCACCCCGGCCCGCCGACGAGACACCGGCGGACGCGCTGGAGTCCCGGCTCACGGCCCTGTGGTCCGAGGCACTGCCCAGCGGACGTGTGGGCCGCACCGACAGCTTCTACGACCACGGCGCCGACTCTCTGATCACGGCGCGGATGGCCGGACGACTGCGCGAGGAGGTCCCCGAGGCGTCCGGTATCCCCTTCGACACGCTGTTGCGGCAGCTCCTCAACCATCCGACCATCGCTGAACTGGCTGCCTTCCTGCGCGACCGCGCGGACTCACCGGCCGAGACCACCATGCGCCGCGCCGCGACCGGCAGCAACGCGGCCCTGATGTCCTTCAGCAGCACCGGCGACGGCCCGCTGCGGGTGATGTTCCACGCCGGGCTCGGCACGATGGACTGCTACCGACCGCTCGCCGCCCGCCTGGTCGAGCAGGACCTCGGCCCGGTCCTCGGCGTCGTCATCGACGACAGCGAGCGCTACCTCGCCCAGGACCCGGCCACCGTCATCGAGCGCGCCGCCGACGACTACGCCGAGCGCCTGCTCACCGAGGGCCACGACCGGCTCCAGCTCATCGGCTACTGCCTGGGCGGCCTGTACGCCACCGAGGTCGCCCGCCGTCTTGAGGAGCGCGGGGTGACGGTGGAGGACCTGGTGCTCATCAGCAGCCACCCGGCCGTCGTGGACGTCGAGGACGACCTGATGATCGAGATCCTCTTCGTGCCCAACCTGCACATCTCCCTCGCCCAGACCGGGTTCGGCGACATCGAGGCGGACACCGTCGTCCGCGGGTTCATGCAGGTCATCGAACGCAACGGCGGCAAGGTCCCGCTCGGCTCACTGGCCGAGGTCGAAGGTCCCGCCGGGGAGTTCTTCCGGCGCTTGTCCTCGTGCACGAGGGAGGAGAGGTTCGCCGAGTACGCCCGCGCCGCCACGGAGGCCGGCGGGGAGACGGTACCGCCGGAGATGGTCGCCGGGATGTTCCGCGTCTTCCGGCAGAGCTTCCTGTCCGCCCGCTTCACCCCCGAGCCGTATGCCGGCGACATCCGCTTCCTGCTGCCGCGGGGCGCCTCCGGCTTCGCACCCGGCATGGACGACACCACCCTCGCCTTCTGGCGGGACGTATGCATCGGCGACCTGCCCGTCACCGGGATCGAGGGCAACCACTTCAGCTGCATCGAAGAGCCGAACGTCGCCCATGTCGCCGACCTCGTCGCCGCCCCGCTGCGCGCGCCGCACCGCCGCTGACCAGGAGACCAGGAGACCAGCATGCATCAGCACTATCAGCACACCCGTATCGAGGGCGCGTTCGCACCGTTGGCCGTCGTAGCTCAGCTCGCCGACTCCGGCCTGCTCACCGACCACGTCGTCTACGAGCAGGACCACCGGTGGTACATCGCCGGCAACCCGATCCACGAAGTACGCCTCGACGCAGGGAACATACGTGTCGGCGAGAGGACCTTCGCCTGGTCCGGAACGCCCTGGGAACCCCTGCACTCCGCTCTGCACGAGGCACCGGCGGCCGACTGGCACGCCTACGGCTGGCTGTCCTTCGAGCTGGCGAGCGGCGTCCGTACGGACCTGCCCCTGGCCCACCTCATCGTCCCCAGCACCGAGGTGACGGTGACCAAGACGGAACTGAGCGTCCGTACCCTCGACCCGGACTTCCCGGACCGCCTCCGTACGCTGGTGGCCCGGGCCCCGAAGCCCGCATGCGCCCCGAAGCCGGTCGACGTCCACAACCTCCCGCGCACCTACCAGGTCCGTGTCGCCCACACCGTCACCGAGATCGGCCGCGGCAGGCTCGACAAGGCCGTCCTCTCGCGCACCGTCCCCGTGCCCTTCCCCGTCGACATGACAGCCACGTACGTCGCGGGCCGCACGGCCAACAACCCCGCTCGCTCCTTCCTCCTCGACCTCGGCGGCATCCAGGCCGCCGGCTTCAGCCCGGAGACGGTGATCGAGGCACCGGGCGACGGCACCGCCACCACCCAGCCGCTGGCCGGAACCCGCGCGCTGACCGGTGACCCGGACACGGACGCCGCCCTGCGCACGGACCTGCACCGCGATCCGAAGGAGGTGTACGAGCACGCCACTTCCGTGAAGTTGGCGGTGGAGGAGTTGTCGTCGGTGGGCGTGCCGGGTGCCACCCACGTGACGGATTTCCTCAGCGTCAAGCCGCGCGGCAGCGTCCAGCACCTCGCCTCCCGCGTCACCACCGAACTGGCCCAGGGCCGCACCGCCTGGGACGCTCTCGGCGCGGTCTTCCCGCCGGTCACCGCCTCCGGCATCCCCAAGTCGGCCGCCTACCGTCTGATCCGCGAACTGGAGGACGAACCGCGCGGACTGTACGCGGGCGCGGTCCTGCGGGCCGGAGCCGACGGTTCGCTGGACGCGGCACTCGTGCTGCGTGCCGTCTACCAGCAGGGCGGCCGGGCCTGGCTGCGCGCCGGCGCGGGCGTCGTCGGGGCGTCCCGACCGGCCCGCGAGTACGAGGAGACCTGCGAGAAGCTCCGTAGCGTCGCCCCCTACGTGGTCCCGAAGGAGGGCTGAGCCATGCAGGAGGGATTCACTCCCTGGCCGCAGGAGTTCGCCGACTGCTACCGGGAACGCGGCTACTGGCGGGGCCGCACCCTGGGCTCCCTGCTCCGGGACCGGGCCGAGGCCACACCGGAAGCGGTCGCCGTCGTGGACGGACAGCGCCGCTGGACGTACCGCGAACTCGACCTGCGTGCCGACCGGCTGGCAGCCGGGCTGCACGGGCTCGGGCTCACGCCGGGCGACCGAGTCCTCGTCCACCTGCCGAACACCGCCGAGTTCCTGGAGCTGTCCTTCGCTCTGTTCCGGCTCGGCGCGGTACCCGTCATGGCGCTGCCCGCCCATCGCGAGGCCGAGATCGCCCACCTGCTCGCCCTCTCGGAGGCGGTGGCGTACGTCATCCCCGACACCCACCTCGGCTTCGACCATCGCCGGCTCGCCCGCTCAGTAAGGGAGAAGGCGCCAAGTCTGCGACACATCCTGGTCGTCGGGGACGCGGAGGAGTTCACCAGCCTGGCGTCCATACCCGCCACGCCCCGACCGCTGCCGGAACCCGACCCCTCCTACGTAGCCGTGCTGCTCCTGTCCGGCGGCACCACAGGCGCACCCAAGCTGATCCCCCGCACCCACGACGACTACCTCTGCAACGTCTCCGCCAGCGCCGAAGTGACCGGTCTGACTGCAGACTCCCGCTACCTCGCCGCGCTCCCCGTGGCCCACAACTTCCCGCTCGCCTGCCCGGGAATCCTGGGCACCCTCCACGCGGGCGGCACGGTGGTGATGTGCCCCACCCCGGGCCCGGACACCGCCTTCCCGCTGATCGCCCGCGAACGCGTCACCGTCACCGCGCTCGTCCCCTCGCTCGTCCTGCTGTGGCTGGAGGCGGCCGAGTGGGCGGAGGACGATCTGAGCAGCCTGGAACTGCTCCAGGTCGGCGGCTCCCGCCTCAAGGCCGAGACCGCCCGGCGTGTCGCCCCCGAACTGGGCTGCCGCCTCCAGCAGGTGTTCGGAATGGCCGAGGGGCTGCTCTGCTACACGCGCCTCGACGACCCCGAGGACCTGGTCATCGACTCCCAGGGCCGACCACTGTGCACGGACGACGAGATACGCATCGTGGACACCGGCGACCGCGACGTACCGCATGGCGAGGTCGGCGAGCTGCTGGTCCGGGGCCCGTACACCCTGCGCGGCTACTACCGGGCCGACGACCACAACGCCCGGGCGTTCACGGCGGACGGCTTCTACCGCAGCGGCGACCTGGTACGGCGCCTTCCCACCGGACACCTCGTCGTGGAAGGCCGCATCAAGGACGTCATCAACCGCGGCGGAGAGAAGGTCCCCGTCGAGGAGGTCGAGAATCACCTGCTCGCCCACCCGGCCGTCCACGACACGGCCCTGGTCGGCCTGCCCGACGAGCATCTGGGGGAGCGCTCCTGCGCCTGCCTGATCTCCCGCGGCACCCCGCCCACACGCACCGACGTCACCGCTCACCTCACGGCACGCGGCTTGGCCGCCTACAAACTCCCGGACGAGGTAAGGGCGTTGAAGTCCTTCCCCCGCACAGCACTGGGCAAGGTCGACAAGGCGGCACTGGCCCGGCAGGTGAGCGCATGAGCGGCCTCAGCACCGTCATGAGCCTCACCACGGCCTCCGCGCGGGTACGGCGGCGCCTGCAACAGGCGGCGGCACTCGGCCTGGTGAGCGGAGTCCTCAACGTCGTGGGCCTCGTCTGCGTGGCCTACGCCGTCGGGGAACTCCTCGCCGACCACCCCTCCGGTGCCGTCGTCACCCGCTGGGCCCTCGGGGCGCTAGCCGGACTTGTGGGCGGCTTCGGCGCCCGCTGGCTCGCCGAACACCTCGCGCACGAGGCCAGCTACGAACTCGAGGTCGTACTGCGCCGCCGCCTCGCCGACAGCCTGGCGCGCATCCCGCTGGGCGAGGTGCAGCGGCTCGGCGCCGGACGCATCAAGAAGATCGTCCAGGACGACGTCAAGTCCCTGCACAACGTGGTCGCCGACGCAGTGCCGTTCCTCGGCTCGGGCGTCGCCCAGCCGATCGCGGCCCTGCTGGCTCTGGGCGTCGTCCAGTGGCGGTTGCTGCTCGCCGTCCTGCTGATCGTTCCCGTCGCCTTCGTCTGCTTGTCACTGATGGCCCGCGACTACGGGACTCAGCGCGAGCGCTACAACAGTGCCAACGAGAACGTGAACGCCGCTGTCGTCGAGTTCGTCCAGGGCATGCCGGTCGTGCGCACCTTCGACGACGGGCGCGCGTCCTTCGGCCGGTTCGCCACCGCCGTGGAGGAGTTCACGGACGCGGTCGCCGCCTGGATGGCCACCACTCGCTCCTCCGGCCTGCTGCACCGGCTGTTCATCGTGCCGCTGCCCACCCTGCTCATCGTCGCCGCCACGGGCGTCCCGATGCTCGAAGCCGGATGGATCTCCCTCACCGACCTCCTGCTCGCCCTGCTCATAGGGACCCTGCCCATCGAGGCCGTCTCACCCCTGATGCACCTGACGAACCACATCAACGACGCCACGGCCGGTGCCGTCCGCGTACAGGATCTCCTGGACGCACCGCCCCTCCCCGAGCCCGACGAACCGCGTGAACCGGAAGGCGCGTCGATCGTCTTCGAGAACGTCACCTTCCACTACCCGGGCCGCTCGAGCAGCCCCGCCCTGGACGGCATCGACCTGACGGTCCCCGAGGGCACGGTGTGCGCCCTGGTCGGCGCCTCGGGCTCCGGCAAGTCCACGCTGGCACGCCTGATCCCACGCTTCCACGACGTCGCCTCGGGCGCGGTGCGCGTCGGTGGCGTGGACGTCCGCGACATCGCGAGCGACGTCCTGCTGCGGCAGATCGCGCTCGTCTTCCAGGAGCCGTTCCTCGTCACCGGCACCGTCGCCGAGAACATCCGGCTCGCCCGCCCGCACGCCACGGACGCCGAGGTTCGGGCAGCGGCCGAGGCCGCCGCCGCCCACGACTTCATCGTCCGCGACCTGCCCGACGGCTACGACACCCAGGTCGGCGAACGCGGCACCCGCCTCTCCGGCGGACAGCGCCAACGCATCACCATCGCCCGCGCCATCATCTCCGACGCCCCGATCGTCATCCTCGACGAAGCCACCGCGTTCACCGACCCCGAGACCGAAGGCGTCATCCAGCAGGCAATCGCCCGCCTCACCCGGGGCCGCACCGTTCTCGTCATCGCCCACCGTCTGTCCACCATCACGGACGCGGACCAGATCGCCGTCCTCGACCACGGTCGTATCGCCGAACGCGGCGGCCACGCCGACCTCGTCGCCGCCGGCGGCCGCTACGCCCGCCTCTGGGCAAGCCACCAGCAGGCCGCCACCTGGGGCATGACCGGCCACCGCACCCAGGAGGTCACTTCGTGAAGCGCATCCTGCACCTTATGCTCACTACCGCAGGCCCGTACGCCCCGCAGTTCCGCGCCACACTCCGCGTCTCCCTCGCGGCGACCGTCCTCCAGGCCGCCGCCTACGCCTGCTTCGTCCCGCTGCTCGCGGAGCTGACCCGCGACGATGTGCGCACCGGCCGCGCCTGGGGCTGGGTGGCTCTGCTGGCCGCACTCGTGGCCGCAGAAGGCGCCCTGCGGATGCGGGAGATGACGTTCACGTACGACTACTGGCACCTGGTCACCGGCTCCACGCGCCTCCGCCTGGGCGCCGCCCTGCGCGCCATGCCCCAGCAGGAGCTGAACCGCCGCGCGGCCGGGGATCTGACCCAGGTCGTCGGCGGCAACGCCGCCACTGCCGCCACTGCCGTCTCCTCTCTGGCCGCCCTGTTCGTGCAACTGGTCACCGTGCCCGCCGTACTCGGCCTCGTCGTCCTGGTGCTGGACTGGCGCCTCGGCCTGGTCCTCCTCGCCGGCACGTGCGCGGCGCTGCCGCTCGTACGGCAGATCCAGCGCCGCTCCGGCTCCGGCTTCCGCGAGGTCGACGAGGCGGAAGGGGAGACGGCGGCGAGGATCGTGGAGCATGTCCAGGGGCTGCCGGTCCTCAAGGCCACCGGCCAGGCGGGCGCCGACTCACCACGCCTGCTGCCCGTCCTGACCCGCCAGCGGCACACCCAGGCCGCCACCAACCGCTCCGCCGCCCTGCCCGTGGCCGGTGCCCAGCTCATCGTGCAACTCGCACTCGTGGCGCTGGTGTCACTCGGCGCCGCTCTCGTTCTCGACGCCCGGCTCACTCCCGCCACGCTCCTCGCCATCACGGTGGCCGCCGCCCGCTTCGCCGAACCCCTGAGCCTGGCCGCCGTCATGACCAAGCTCTTCGAACTGTCCGAGGCGGCCCTGGCCCGCATCGACGACGTCCTCTCGGTACGACCGCTGCCGGTCCCCGCGGGTGGACAACCGCCGACCTCCCACGACATCCGCTTCGAACACGTCAGCTTCACGTACGACGGCCGGAACGAACCCACCCTGAACGACGTCGACTTCACCGTCCCCGAACGCAGCCTGACGGCGCTGGTCGGCCCCTCCGGCTCAGGCAAGACGACGGTGACCCGGCTCATCGGCCGCTACGCCGACCCGCAGCGCGGCAGGGTCCGCATCGGCGGCGTCGACCTGAGCCGTCTCGACCCCGACGAGGTCCTCACACACATCGCCGTCGTCTTCCAGGACGTGTACCTCTTCGACGACACGATCCGCGCCAACATCGCCCTCGCCCGCCCGGACGTCACCGACGCGGAGATCCAGGAGGCGGCACGCGCCGCCGGCATCCACGACTTCGTCGCGACATTGCCTGACGGCTACGCCACCCGCGTCGGCGAGATCGGCTCAGCCCTCTCCGGCGGCGAACGCCAGCGCATCTCCATCGCCCGGGCCTTCCTCAAGGACGCCCCGATCGTGCTGCTCGACGAGCCGACCGCCGCCCTCGACAGCACCTCGGAGACGGTGGTCCAGGAGGCCATCGACCGGCTGGTGGACGGCAAGACGGTGATCGTCGTGGCCCACCGCCTGTCCACCGTCGTCGGCGCCGACCAGATCCTCGTCGTCGAGGACGGCCGCATCACCCAGCGCGGCAATCACACCGACCTGCTCGCGGCCTCCGACGGGCGCTACGCCCGCATGTGGGCGGCGCAGGCCGCGGCGCGCCACTGGCAGCTCCCGGTGACCGCGGCACGTACGGGACGAACGGAAGGAACGCACACGTGAGCCCCACCGCACGTGACCCCGGGAGCACTCCCTTCACCCTGGTCGTCTGCACCTCCTGCCAGGACAGCGGCGACGAACACGTGATGGATGCGTTGCGCTGGGCCGTCCGCGCCTGCTCGCACGGCGTCATGGTCTCCACCGGATGCCTGGACCGGTTCCCGCAGTGCCGTGCCGACCGGGGGCTGTACGCGGCCGTACAGCCGTGCGCAGCGGACCGGCGGCCCACCGGTGCGGTGGTGCGGCTCGGCCCGATCGCCACCCGGACGGACGCGGAGACGGTCGCCGTGTGGCTGCAAGCGGGAATGCCGCTTCCTGTCCGGCACGGGCACGAGCGCGCGGGAATAGAGTCCGCAAGGTGTGACGGGGGACCCGGTGGTGGTCCTGCGCCAGGACCTCCTGGGGCTGCGGCGGGCGGCGGGCCCGGGGCGGACACATGTCGTACTGGCCCTCCCCGCCACCGTCGAAGTCATCCCCTTCCTGGCGGAGTTGTGGCGCGCGCGGGTTGCGAGCGGCCCTCTGACGGACTTCTACGACCCGGCTCCCGTCGTGGTCGGCGTAGACCCGGCCACGTTCATGGCCGACCTCGGCTGTGTACACCGGTCCGTACGCCTGTGGAACGGGCGCGACCTCGGCGAGCCGCTGACCACCGCCGAGACCGTGGGCCGCCAGGTGGAATCGGCGGACGCGGTGGTGGTGCGGGCCATGCCGACCGGAGACGACCGCAAGGCGTCCGGCGCCGCCGCCCTCATCGGCCACCTGAACGGGAAGGCACTGGTTGTCACGTCACCCGGCGGAGACGCGCCGACGCCGGCATCGCTCGCCGAGGCCCTGCCGTCCAGCACGGCCCACGCATGGCAGGCGCGGCTGGAGCCGGTCCTCGCGCCGCGGTCGCCGCGGGTGGCCAGGCACGGCGTGGAGTCGGTGCTCTGGCGGGCCCGCCGTCCTCTGCATCCCGGGCGGCTGGCCGACGCGCTCGACGCCGTGATGCACGGCGTGGTGCGCGGCCTCGGTCACCTGTGGCTGTGCAGCAGCCCCGACGCGGTCGTGAGCTGGCATTCGGCCGGCGCGTACCTGGAGCTGAGGGAGGCAGACCGCTGGCTGGAGGCGCACGACACGATTGCCGCCGCCCGCTACGAGGAGACCGTGATCGGGGCCGAGGGGTGGGCCGACAGCCTCGGGCTGAACCGCCCCCTGGACGCTGCCGTCTCGACCACCTGACGACGTCGACCTGGGTGCCGTACAGCCGGGACAGCGACTCGGAAATCAGGACTTCCTCCGGCGTACCGACCCGGTGACCTCCCGGCGTCAGGTAGAGCACCCGGTCCACCAGGTCGAGCACCGGGTTGATCTCGTGGGGCACGAAGACAACCGCCGTGTCGTGGGGCGGCGCCGGGCGTCGATCAGTTCGGTGACGGCCCGCTGGTGGTTGAGGCCGAGGGAGAGCAGCGGTTCGTCGCACAGCAGGGGCTGTTCATCGCCGGCCTCGTCATCTGGGACCTGGCCGGCCACCTGCTGCTGCCCCTCGGTGTCGCGGGCCACGAGGGCTCGACCGTTGTCGTCGGCCTCAACGGACTGCGCCTGCTGCGAGACGGAAGCGGCCGCGTCGCAGGACACCGGGTGAGCCGTTGCGGCGACTCACCGTCACCCAGCAGTCGACCAGTTCCTGCCTCAGGCCGGAGGCCAGCTCGTGGGGCCGGGTGATCTGTGTGAACTCAGGTGACCTCACTGTCTTGAGCGCTCCCATGGTGATCAGCCTGCCAGACAGGCCCCGTAGGCGGGCCGGTCCGGCGGTGTCCACTGACCTCCACAGCGTCCTGTCACTTGCTGGAGTACGGGAGGAGGGCCATTTCGCGGGCGTTCTTGATGGCTGCGGCGAGTTGGCGCTGCTGTTGAGCGGTGACGTGGGTGACGCGCCGGCTGCGGATCTTTCCCCGGTCGGAGATGAACCTGCGCAGCAGGTCGGTGTCCTTGTAGTCGATGTAGGTGATGCCGGCCGCGAGGAGGGGATTGGTGCGGGGCTTCACGGGCTTGCGGGTGTTGACGCGTCGGGTCATGCGGATTCCTCGGGTGGGGGTGTGACGGGCGACGGGTGGAGGGGGCGGTGGGTCACGCGGCGTCGAGCAGGGAGTCGAAGGCCGCCGGCAGGCGCTGCCATCCCTCGGGTCCGGCCGCGTATTCGGCGTCGGTGAGCAGACAGGAGTCGAGGAACTGCTCGATGCCGGAGCGGTCGAGTCCGGGTGAGGTGAAGACGAGGTGCTGGCAGCGGTCGCCGTGTTCGGGATGCCAGTCCAGTGCGGCGGCCGCTCGCCGTACCGGGGGGACCAGCTCCCATGCGGCGTCGGGCAGGGAGGCGAGCCACGGGCCCGCGCTCTCGACGCACAGGGCGCCGCCGGCCGCGTCCCAGGAGAGCAGGGTGCCGGGGCGGTCGGCGAGCCAGAAGCGGCCCCTGCTGCGGGCGGCGGCGCAGCAGAGGTCCTCCAGCGCCTGGTAGAGGCGCTCGGGGTGGAAGGGGCGGGTGCGGTGCCAGACCAGCGTCGTGACGCCTGCGTCGTCGGCCTCCTGGGGCAGGAGTGCACAGGCCGGGTGCTGAGCCGTGGCCGCCGCCTCCACATCGAAGCCGGCGAAGGCCAGATGCGCGAGTTCACCTGAGAGCGCGTCGACGTGGCGGGCGGTGGGGTGCAGCTGGGCCAGCAGGGCGTGGTCGTGTTCGTCCGCGTCCTCGCTGTCCACGAGAGCGAGGACCGGCGCGTACTCCAGCTGGCGGGCCCAGGTGTCGCCGACGGTGCGCTGGTCCGTCGCCGCCGCCGCGAGTCCCGCCTCGGCCAGGTCGTCCCCGTTGGAGAGGTACGGCAGGACCAGTGCCGGGTCCACCGCGGTGATCACGTTGGTGAGCGTCAGGTCGTCGCCGCTGTGTGCCGCCACGACCTCGGCCATGGCCTTGGGCTCGACCGAGTCCCACAACTCGACGATCGCCAGCCGTGTCAGACCGTGGTGGGCCAGCCGCTCCAGCTCCGGAACGAGGTCCTCGCGCAGTGCGCAGCAGGCGCAGTCGTTGACCAGCGGCGTCTGGCCCGACGCGAGCACGCCGGACGCGTCGCGCAGGAGCCGTCGTACCGTCCCCTCGCCCGCGGTGGCGAGGTCGTGGTGAAGGGCGACGCTGCCCGGCACCGCTCGGAGAAGTCGGTCGACCACGTGCCGCCGGGCGTCCGCGTGCAGGCCGGCGACGATGACGACCGGCAGTCGGCCTTCCTCGCGCATCACCGGCCCCCGGATCGGCCGTAGCGGCGTTCGAAGCGCTCGACGCGGCCCGCGGTGTCGAGGACCCGGGCGGTACCGGTGTAGAAGGGGTGGCTCGCCGACGAGATCTCGACGTCCACGACGGGATAGGTGTTGCCGTCCTCCCACTCGATGCGCTTGTCACTGGAGAGCGTCGAGCGGGTCAGGAAGGCGAAGTCGGCGGTCTTGTCGCGGAAGACGACAGGGCCGTAGGCGGGGTGGATGCCGGGCTTCATGGCGGGCTCCCTGGAGGGATGGGTGGGCGGATCAGCGTTCTTCACGGAAGTCGACGTGCCGGCCGACGACCGGGTCGTACTTGCGCAGGACCATGCGGTCCGGGTCGTTCCGGCGGTTCTTCCGGGTCACGTAGGTGTAGCCGGTCCCCGCGGTGGAGCGGAGCTTGATGACCGGGCGGAGTTCGTTGCGAGCCATGAGCGCTACTATATGGGAACGGTTTCCATTATCGATAGTCACCCCGTCCCGGGGAGAGGCAGGTCACCCCATGTCCGCCCACTGCCAACTGACCGGCGTCCAGCCGGGCTTCGGCAACCACATTTCCCACTCGCACCGGCGCACCTCCCGCCGCTTCAACCCCAACATCCAGCGCAAGCGGTACTGGCTTCCCAGTGAGTCCCGACATGTGCGGCTGACGCTGAGCACCCGGGGAATCAAGATCGTCGACACCATCGGCGTGGAAGCGGCGGTCGCGCGCATCCGTGCCCGGGGAGGAAAGGTCTGATGGCCAAGCAAAGCAAGATCGCGAAGAACGAGAAGCGCAAGGCCGTCGTGGAGCGGTACGCCGCCCGGCGGGCCGAACTCAAAGAGATCATTCGACGTCCTTCCTCGACGGAAGCCGAGCGCAGTGCCGCGATCGCCGAACTGCGCAGGCAGCCCCGCGACGCCAGCGCCACCCGCGTCCGTAACCGTGACAGCGTCGACGGCCGCCCCCGGGGGCATCTGCGCAGGTTCGGGCTCTCCCGTGTCCGCGTGAGGGAACAGGCGCACGCGGGTTTCCTGCCCGGTGTCACCAAGTCCTCCTGGTGACGGCGGTTCCCACGTACTCGCGGAGGAAGACCAGGGGGCGCGTCTCAGCATGAACTTCGTCTACCAGGGGGCATTCTCGAATCCGGTCCGCAAGCTCTTCTGCAACCTCACCATCACCGGCCTGTCCATCGCCGTGGCCTTCCTGATCGGCACCATCGAACTCGTGGGCGTGCTGCACGAGAAGCCCGACATGCGCGACGCCCTGACCGACTGGATCGCCGGCCTTGACCTGGACAACGTCGGCTACCTGATCGTCGGTCTGTTCGTCGTGGTGTGGGCCGCCGCGGTGGCGTACAGGAGGCTGGCCGGGGTGGAGCAGCGGTGAGCGGCTCGGCTGGGTGAGAGCGGCTGACACCGCGATACCGTCTGCGGGCCGGGAAGCCTCGACGTTTCCCGGCCCGTCGCTTCGTGTGTCTCCCAGAAGTAGAGCGGCATCGACGGCATGGGGCGGGTGACGACCAGTTCCCCCGACGCCCAGGTCGCAGTGCAGGGCGAGGGTCTTGAGGTGTTCGAGCAGGACGCCGCCGTGTCCGTGGACAATGCCTCTGGGCAGGCCGGTGGTGCTGGAGGAGAAGACGATCCACAACGGGTGGTCGAAGGGCACCGGGGTAAGGGTGAGGTGCTGGGTGCGGCCGGCCGCGTCCTGCCAGGGAATCGTCAGCCCCGAGGTCTGGGTTTCGGGCCAGCCAAGGCCCGCGTGGTTCACGGAGATTGTGGCCTGGCCGCGACGGAGGCGACCGGGGCGCGCAGTTGCCGGCCCGTGATCTCGTAGCAGGCACCGGTCTCGTCCAGCGCGGTGATCGCGGGAGCGTCCGGGTGCAGGTTGCGCAGTGCGTGGTGGGCGTAGTTGAGGGTGGCGCCCGGGAACCAGCGTGCGCCGGGCATGGCTTCCTCGGCCAGCACCCGCTCGTACGGAGTGGTGGCGTCGATGCCGAAGTACTCCCACACCGCGGCCCAGAATCCTTCCAGGTCCGTGACGGACCAGGGGTGCAGGGCCTGGTAGTCGGTGGGTTCCTGGATCCCTTCGGCGCCCCGGTGCCGGGCGGCCCAGCCGACGGCGACCGCGACACGGATCACGTGGCGGGCGTGCGGCTCGCGCTCCTGCTGGTATGTGTCCAGCAGCCGGTCGTCCGCGCCCTGCTGAAGGACGCGGACGACTTCCAGGTGAGGTTACGGGCGTCGCGCAGGCCCGCGCACAGGCCCTGCCCGATGAAGGGCGGGGTGAGGTGGGCCGCGTCGCCCAGCAGGAAGACGCGCCCACGGCGCCACCGGTCGGCGAGGCGGGCCCGGAAGGCGTACCGCGCCTGCCGGATCACCTCGAAGTCGTCGCCCTCGCCCGCATGGGCAGCGGACGGCAGGTCGACCCAGGGGGCGACCAGCTCGTGCAGCTGGTCCAGCTCGTTCGGGCCTTCCAAGGTCTCACCCTCGGCCAATCGGAACTCCCAGCGGTAGCGGTCTTCGCCGATTCGCATCAAGGTGGCCGGGCGGGTGGGGCAGCAAATCTGCTCGGCGCCTTCCCAGGTGCGCACCGGGAGGCTCGTGCGCACGTCGATGACCCGCCAGCTCTCCTCGAAATGCCGGTCTTCCCACACGGCGCCGATGGCGTCGCGGGTGATGCTGCCCGCACCGTCGCAGCCGAGGACGGCGTCGGCCCACACGTGCTCGTCCTCATCGCTGCCGTCGCGGCGGAAAGTGACCCGGACCGGAGCAGCTCGGTCGGTGGCCCGACTGACGGACACGACCTCCACCCCGCCTCGCAGCTCGCACTCGGGGCGACGGGCCAGGGCGTCGCGCAGCAGCCGTTCCAGCTCTGGCTGGTCGAACATGCTGGTCTGCGGGAAGCCGTGGTGGCCGTGCAGGGACCGTGGGAACTCGGCGATCACGCGGCGCCGGGCGTCCAGCAGCCGCAAGCCGGGCGCCGGCCTGGCGAGAGTGGCGAACTCCTCATGGACGCCGACGCTCTTCAGGATCCGGCGAACCTCGTCGTCCACGACGACGGCGCGCGGCAGGGGGTCGGTGGCCTCCAGCATCAGACCCAGCAGGTCCTCCTCGCCGGTCCCCTTCCCCTCGCGGCGCTCCTTGATCACGCGCTCGACCAGGTTCTGCATCAGCCGGATGTTGTCGCGGTACTTACGGTCGTCCGCCTTGCGGAGCTTGGTCATCATCGGCAGCTCCTGGGAGCGCCGCAGCGACTCGATCAGTGCTTCCAGCAGCGCGTTGAGGAGGGGGTGCAGCTCCTCCTTGTCGAAGGACTGGAACCGGTAGCCGAATCCCGACAGGGCGATGGTGTCCAGCGTCAGGCGGGTGTAGTCGTCGGTGATGTTGACCGACTGCCCCTCCCTGCGCTCCCACTTGCCCGCCAGGTTCTGGGCGATCTCCAGCATCTGCCCGAAGTACGCCTTCATGGCCCGCTGGCTGAACGCCGGCAGCGGGACACGGTGTGCCATGCCCCACTCCTGTTCGTACTGGTGGGCGGTGAACAGGCCCGCCCCGGCGAAGTCCCGGACGTGGTGCAGCGGTGTCTTGTCGATCTGCTTGAAGAACCGCGTCTCGTCGCAGACCTCGGCCACCAGGTCCGGGTCGTAGACGAAGACCAGCTCGATGCCGGCGATGTCCATGCCGTAGATGCCCTAGGGGAACTGCTGGGACAGCTTGTTGAAGTACTCCACCGGGTTGGTGTCGGGGATCTGCGGCGTGTTGCCGAGCAGGGGGACCCCACGCGGGGACCGGATGGGGCGAACGGCTCATGGGGCTGTGGGGTGTGCGCCAACTGTCGTCAGGGAAGAGAGAACTACTGTCAGAACCTCGCCGGTCAGGGCCCGGGCCTGGGAGGTGGCCACGACGGCGGATATGCCGCCCGTGAGGCCTTCAACCTGGTCAGACCGGTTGCCCACGCCCCCGCGTGAGAGGGGCGTCCGTGAGACGTGAGAGGGTCTGGGACGTGAGTGAGACACCGCCGAACACCCTGCAATACCGCTTTGACGGGCCAGAAGACGCGCCGGTCCTGATCCTGGGTCCCTCACTGGGTACCACATGGCACATGTGGGACCGCCAGATTCCCGAGCTCACCCGGCAGCGGCGGGTCTTCCGTTACGACCTGCCGGGTCACGGCGGTGCCCCCGCGCACCCCGCGGTCTCCGTCGCCGACCTCACCACCCGGCTGCTGGCCACGCTCGACGGGCTCGGAGTGCAGCGCTTCGGCTATGCGGGCTGTGCCCTGGGCGGCGCCGTCGGTATCGAGCTGGCGCTGCGCCACCCCGAGCGGCTCTCCTCGCTGGTCCTGATCGCCGCGTCGCCCCGCTTCGGCACGGCCGACGAGTTCCGCCAGCGCGGTGTGATCGTCCGGTCGAACGGTCTGGACCCCATCGCCCGCACCTCCCCCGAACGCTGGTTCACCGGAGGGTTCGCGGCCGCCCAGCCCGCGATCACCGAGTGGGCCGTGCAGATGGTGCGCACCACCGACCCCGGCTGCTACATCGCGGCCTGCGAGGCGCTCGCCGCCTTCGACGCCCGGGCCGAGCTGGGGCGCATCGGCGTGCCCACCCTGGTCCTGGTGGGCTCGGAGGACCAGGTCACCGGACCGGCGGAGGCCCGCACCCTGGTCGCCGGGATCCCGGACGCCCGGCTCGCGGTCGTCCCCGGCGCCTCCCACCTGGTGCCCGTCGAGCAGCCCGCGGCGGTCACCGATCTGCTCGTCCACCACTTCTCGACCGCCTGGCAGTCCGCCGTCGACCCGTCGACCGGCCAGCTCGCGGCGATCGCCGCACCCCCGGTCAAGCCGGTGCTCTCCGCGCCCGTGCCGGGAACGCCCGTGGCCGAGATCGCCCCGGCCGCCGCCGCGCCCGAGCCGGAGAGCCGCACCGACCCGTACGAGGTGGGGCTGAAGGTCCGCCGCGAGGTGCTCGGCGACGCACATGTGGACCGGGCGCTCGCCTCGGCGGACGACTTCTCCGGGGACTTCCAGGAGTTCGTCACGCGGTACGCGTGGGGTGAGATCTGGGACCGGCCCGGCCTGGACCGGCGCAGCCGCAGCTGTGTGACGCTCACCGCCCTGGTCGCGGGCGGCCACCTGGAGGAACTCGCCTTCCACACCCGGGCGGCCCTGCGCAACGGGCTGACTCCGATCGAGATCAAGGAAGTGCTGCTCCAGACGGCGGTCTACTGCGGTGTGCCCGCCGCGAACAGCGCGTTCGCGGTGGCCCAGCAGGTGATCCGGGAGGAGACGACTCCCCAGGAGTGAGGGGCCTCTCGGTAGGGGGACGCGGCTCCTCCGGGAGCGGGGCGAAGGCGGCGCCCCCAGCGGCCCCCCGGGAGCGGGCGGTCGTCAGCCAGGTGGCGGGAGCACCACGCCAGGGGCGTCCCCCGGCGCCCGGGCGGGGGCAGGATGGTGACCATGAAGCTCACCAAGAAGTCGCACGCCTGCATCCGGCTCGAGAAGGACGGGCGCACGCTCGTCATCGACCCCGGCACCTTCAGCGAGGAGGACGCGGCGGCCGGTGCCGACGTCATCCTGGTCACGCACGAACACCTCGACCACTTCAACGAGGAGCGGCTGCGGGCCGGGATGGAGGCCCGTCCGGACGCGGAGATCTGGACCCTCGCCCCGGTCGCGGAGCAGATCTCGGCGGCCTTCCCGGGCCGGGTGCACACCGTCGGCCACGGCGACACCTTCACCGCGGCGGGCTTCGACGTGCAGGTGCACGGAGAACTCCACGCGGTGATCCACCCGGACATTCCGCGGATCAGGAATGTCGGGTTTCTGATCGACGGCGGAAAGGTCTTCCACCCGGGCGACGCCCTGACGGTCCCCGACCACCCGGTGGAGACCCTGATGCTGCCCGTGATGGCTCCCTGGAGCAAGATCTCCGAAGTGATCGACTACGTCCGCGAGGTCAAGCCGCAGCGCGCCTACGACATCCACGACGCCCTCCTCACCGACCTCGCCCGCCCGATCTACGACTCCCAGATCGGCGCGCTGGGCGGCGCCGAGCACCTGCGGCTGACCCCGGGCGCCTCCGCGGACGTCTGACGGCCCGGGGCGGCCTCAGGGCGGCCCCAGGGGTGCCCCAGCGGCGCCTGCGACCCGTCTGACCTGCGCCTTCCCGCCCTCTCCCGGAGCCGGATCCGGCCCCGGGAGCGGCCGTGCCCCCGGCTGTCGTACCCGCCCGGTAGGTTGTGGGGCATGCGCATCGCCACCTGGAACGTGAACTCGATCACCGCCCGCCTGCCGAGGCTCCTCGCCTGGCTGGAGAGCAGCGGCACGGATGTGCTGTGCCTCCAGGAGGCCAAGGTCGCCGAGGAGCAGTTCCCCCACGACCAGCTGCGCGAGCTGGGATACGAGGCGGCGGTCCACGCCACCGGCCGGTGGAACGGGGTGGCGGTGCTCTCCCGCGTCGGCATCGAGGACGTGGTCAAGGGCCTGCCCGGCGATCCGGGCTACGACGGGGTCCAGGAGCCCCGCGCCATCTCCGCGACCTGCGGCCCGGTCCGCGTCTGGTCGGTGTATGTGCCGAACGGCCGCGAGGTGGAGCACCCGCACTACGCGTACAAGCTCCAGTGGTTCGAGGCCCTCAAGGCGGCCGTGGCGGGCGACGCGGGCGGCAGCCGCCCCTTCGCGGTGCTCGGCGACTACAACGTGGCGCCCACGGACGACGACGTCTTCGACATCGCCGCCTTCGAGGGCCTGACCCATGTCACCCCCGCCGAGCGTGCCGCGCTGGCGTCCCTGCGCGAGACGGGCCTCACGGACGTGGTCCCGCGCCCGCTGAAGTACGACCGTCCCTTCACCTACTGGGACTACCGCCAGCTCGGCTTCCCCAAGAACCGCGGAATGCGCATCGACCTGGTGTACGGGAACGAGCCGTTCGCGAAGGCCGTCAAGGACGCCCATGTGGACCGGGAGGAACGCAAGGGCAAGGGCGCCTCGGACCACGCGCCGGTCGTGGTCGACCTGTCGCTCTAGGGGCCAGGCGCGGGGCGCGTGGGCCGAAGTCCGCGCGCCCTGTAGTGCGAGCAGTGGCGCGGTGCCAGTCTGGGCCCATGAACATCCCTTTCTTGGGCAACCGGCGCAAGAAACATGGCCTCGCATCCGGCGTCGGGGTGGTCACGAGCGGTGATCCCGACCCGGACAGCGTCGCCGAACTCCTTTCCGAGTGCGGGCTGCTGCGCTCCCAGGCCGAGCAGGCAGGTGTCGAACTGGACGATTCGGCGGCGTCGTTGGAGGCACTCGACCAGATCCTGCCGCGCTGGCGCGACGACGAGGAGACCCTGCCCTGGCTCGGGAACGACGCGGGTCTGTATCTGGGCACGGTGATTGTCCGCACGGTCCCGGATGCCGCCTGGGTGGTCTGGCCGGGCGGCCAGCCGGTGGTGCGGCTGGCCTCCGGACGCCGGATCGACGTCGTCGGAGTCGGCCAGACCTGGGCGTCGACCGGCGCCCCCGAACTGACCCAGGTCTACGCCGAGGTGGCGGAGGCCTGACCCGGGGGACGCTCCGCACGGCCCGGCGGACCGTCTCCCGGAACCTCGACTAGGATGGGCCGTTCGTCCCCGCGGTCCCGGTGGACGCGGACCGCATGTCCCGCGTCCGCCGGGACCGCAGGGAAGGGCAGCACCGGTTCTACCGGGGCGCGCCCGGTCGGTGGCAGCCGATGATCAGTTCTCGCGCAGTGGAACGGACAGGTAGGACGGGTCCCCCGCGGGTGAGGAGAAGGTCAGCTGCGCGCCGGACGGGTTGTGCTCGATATAGAGCGGGTCGACCGTGTCGACGACCACCGCGAGCCGGTGCCCGGCCGGGACGTCGTAGGCCGTGGAGAACAGCTCCAGGTCGACGCCGAACGGCTTGCCGGGCGTCAGCCCGTGCCAGGTGTACGGCGCGTTGCTGACCAGCTTGCCGAGGCCGAGCGGGCCCACGTCGTACAGATAGGCGACGAGGGTGCCGCTCTCCTCGGTGGGGGTCAGCGTGGTGTGCAGCTTGGCCGTGCCGCGGATGTGCTGGGCCTCGGCGTACCTCTGCGACTGCCAGACGGCCGCGTAACGGCGCGGCAGCAGCGGCATGGACGCGATCGGCGGCACCCGGACCAACTGGTCGAGGACGCTGGACAGGAAGACCACCCCGCCGTCCGCTCCGGAGTCCACATTGGCGTGGATCGTGGTGGTGCCCGCGAGGTCGATCTTCTTCTGTGTCCTGCCCACCGACTTCCAGTCGGGGTAACCCTCGTAGCCGCCCGTGGAACGGGACTTCAGCTGCACCGGCTGCTCCCGGTCGATGCCGTTGTCCTCGCCCTTGAGGTAGTGGTCGAACCAGCGCCCGGTGTCGGTCCACACGTCGTTGGGAAGCCCGAACAGCCCGCTCATCTCGGCCGTGGCGTGGTCGCCGGGGCGCAGCTCCAGCCGCTTCGGGACCGTCAGCTTCTGGTAGAAGTCCGCGTACTGGTTGGGCGGGAAGACCGTGTCGCCCCAGGCGTTGGCGAGCATCAGTGCCGGTCCGTTCTTGTTCAACTGGCCGACATAGGTGTCCGCGGAGCGTTTTCTGCCCCAGGCCAGCATGTCCGGCTCCTTCGCCAGGTTGGAGGCGAAGAAGTCCTTGAACACCTGCTTGAGTTCGGGCCCGGGGCGGCCGGTGAGGGCTCCGGCGCCGTTCAGCAGGGCGGCGGCCTGGACATGCTGGGTGCGCCCGGAGTAGATCGAGTCGATCAGGTCGGCCCAGCCGCTCAGCGCGGCGACCGCCTTGACGCGCCGGTCGTGCGCGGCCGTGATCAGGCTGATGCCGGCGCCGTAGGAGACGCCCGCCATGCCGATGTGCCGGGCGTCCGAAGGGGTGTGGGCGAGCGCCCAGTCGATGACCCGGGAGGCGTCGGCCACATCCGGCGGCCCCGCCACTTCTATCTCGCCGCCGGACTGCCAGAATCCCCGCACGTTGTAAGTGACCACGACATAGCCGGAGTCCGCGAGTTTCTGCGCCTGGGCCAGATACTCGATCTGCGGCAGACCCCAGCTCGTGGGGAGCACGATCAGCGGATACCGGTGCGTGCCGTCGGCGCCCGCGGGGGTGACGACGTTCCCCTTGAGCACCGTTCCGCCGTCCCCGGCGATGTCGACGAAGCGGATGCCGTTCGACGCGGCCTGCGTGGCCGGGGCGGTCCCGAGCACGCCCCCGGCGACCAGCGTCGCCGAGAGCGCCCCCACGGCGGTCGTACGCAGGGCCTTGCGGTGGTTTCCCATGGGTCACTCCTGATACGCCGGTGCAAAGTGACCAGACGGTAACCTCGCACCTTTACCAGGGGTAACCCATCGGTAAGTTACGTGGGAGTAACGATTGTTGACGGATCGACAAACCCGGGGTACCCGTGCGGAGCCGCCCGGAACGGTGTTCGATCCGGTGTTCGATGGGACTGACGAGACCATGGCAATACGGTTACGCTGCGTGGGAGGAAGTCGACTGGAGGTACGAATGCGTCGCCCTGTCGGACGGAAACTCGCGGTAATGGCGGTCTCGGCCGCCGTGGTCTCGGTGGGAGCGGCGGCACCGCCCTCCCCGTCGGCGCACTCCACCGCGGCGCCGGACAAGGTCCCCGTGGCCGTGGGCTACGGCGGGGCCGTGGCCAGTGTCGACGCGGACGCCTCGGCCGCCGGGATCGAGGTCCTGAAAAAGGGCGGCAACGCGGTGGACGCGGCCGTCGCCACGGCCGCCGCGCTCGGCGTCACCGAGCCCTACTCCGCGGGCGTGGGCGGAGGCGGCTACTTCGTCTACTACGACGCCCGCACCCGCACCGTACACACCATCGACGGCCGCGAGACCGCCCCGCTCACCGCGGACTCCGACCTCTTCGTGGAGCACGGCAAGCCGCTGTCCTTCGCCGACGCGGTCAGCAGCGGCCTGAGCGTCGGCACCCCCGGCACCCCCGCCACCTGGCAGAAGGCCCTGGACCAGTGGGGCAGCGAGCGGCTCTCCACGGTCCTGAAACCGGCCGAGCGCATAGCGCGCAACGGTTTCACCGTCGATGACACCTTCCGCTCCCAGACGGCGTCCAACGAGACCCGCTTCCGCTACTTCCCGGCCACCGCCAAGCTCTTCCTGCCGGGCGGCGCGCTCCCCGCGGTCGGCTCCACCTTCAAGAACCCGGACCTCGCCCGCACCTACGCGGAGCTGGGCCGCAAGGGCATCGGCGCGATCTACCACGGCGACCTGGGCGACGACATCGTCTCCGCCGTGGAGAAGCCGCCCGTGGACCCGGCCTCCGGCTGGAAGGCCCGCCCCGGCAAACTCTCCGAGAAGGACCTCGCCGCCTACCACGCCAAGCTCCAGGCGCCCACCCGGACCTCCTACCGCGGTCTGGACGTCTACTCCATCGCCCCCTCCTCCTCCGGCGGCACCACGGTCGGGGAGGCGCTCAACATCCTGGAGAAGACCAACCTCTCCAAGGCGAGCGAGGTGCAGTATCTGCACCACTACATCGAGGCCAGCCGCATCGCCTTCGCCGACCGCGGACGCTGGGTCGGCGACCCCTCCTTCGAGAACGTGCCCACCCGACAGCTGCTCTCCCAGAAGTTCGCCGACTCCCGGGCCTGCCTGATCAAGGACAACGCGGTCCTCACCAGCCCGCTCGCGCCCGGCGACCCGCGCCACCCGAAGGCCTGCGGTACCGGCGGAAAGGCCGCCCCGACGACCTACGAGGGCGAGAACACCACGCACCTCACCGTCGCCGACAAGTGGGGCAACGTCGTCTCCTACACGCTCACCATCGAGCAGACCGGCGGCAGCGCCATCACCGTCCCCGGCCGCGGCTTCCTGCTGAACAACGAGCTGACGGACTTCTCCTTCACCCCCGCCAGCCCGGGCGTCCCCGACCCGAACCTGCCCGGCCCGGGCAAGCGGCCCCGCTCGTCCATCTCGCCGACCATCGTGCTCGACAAGCAGGGCCGCCCGGTGGTCGCGCTCGGCTCGCCCGGCGGCGCGACCATCATCACCACCGTGCTCCAGACCCTCACCGAGTTCCTCGACAGGCATCTGCCGCTCGTCGACGCGATCGCCGCACCACGCGCCAGCCAGCGCAACGCGGCGGCCACCGAACTCGAACCCGCCCTCTACAAAAGCGCGTTGCGGACCCGGCTGGAGGCGATCGGGCACTCCTTCACCCTCAACCCGGAGATCGGCGCCGCCACCGGAGTGCAGCGCCTGCCCGGCGGCAAGTGGCTGGCCGCCGCCGAGAAGGTACGCCGCGGCGGCGGATCCGCGATGGTGGTGAACCCGGCCCCGTAGCGGGACGGTGTGAACCCGGCCCCGTGACGGGGACGGTGGTGCATCGCGGCCCGTAGCGGCCGGCCGGTCTCACTCGGAGCGGGCGGTCCCGTCCCCCTCGGGGCGGGCCGTCTCGCCGCCCTGCACCGCAGGCGGCCCGGCGTCGTCCCCGTCTGACCGCGCGGCCGGGCCCCCACCGAACCCCTCGGCCGAGGGCGGCATCCCCGGCGCCGCGTCCGACTCCGGCCGGAAGTCCAGCTGCCCGTCCTCGGCGTCCACCAGGACCCGGCCGCCCCGCCCGATCCGGCCGTCCAGCAGCAGCCGGGACAGCCGGTTGTCGACCTCCCGCTGGATGGTCCGGCGCAACGGCCGTGCCCCGTACTCCGGCTGGAAGCCGTGCTGCGCCAGCCAGTCCACGGCCCGCTCGGTGAAGTCGACCCCGATGTCCTGCGCCTGGAGCCGCTGCCGCGTCTTGTCCAGCATCAGATCGGTGATTCGGCGCAGTTGCTCGGGCGTCAGCTGACGGAAGATCACCACCTCGTCGATGCGGTTGAGGAACTCGGGCCGGAAGTGCTCGCGCAGCGGACGCAGGATCTGCTCCCGGCGCGCCTCCTCGTCCGCGTCGGCCCCGCCCGGCCCGAAGCCGATGCCCGCGCCGCGGCGGGTGATCGCCTCCGAGCCGAGATTGCTCGTCATCACGATCACGGTGTTGGTGAAGTCCACCGTGCGACCCTGGGAGTCGGTAAGCCGCCCGTCGTCGAGGACCTGGAGCAGGATGTTGAAGACGTCCGGGTGCGCCTTCTCCACCTCGTCGAGCAGCAGCAGCGAGTACGGATGGCGCCGTACCACCTCGGTGAGCTGGCCCGCCTCCTCGTGGCCGACATAGCCGGGCGGCGCGCCCACCAGACGGCTGACGGTGTGGCGCTCCTGGTACTCGCTCATGTCCAGGCGGACCATGCGTTCCTCGCTGCCGAACAGCACCTCCGCCAGGGCCCGGGCCAGCTCCGTCTTGCCGACACCGGTCGGGCCGAGGAAGAGGAAACTGCCGATCGGCCGTTCCGGACTGGACAGCCCGGCGCGCGAGCGCATCACCGCGTCGGCGACCGCGCTCACCGCCTCGTCCTGCCCGACGACCCGCTCGTGCAGATGACTCTCCAGACCGAGCAGCCGCTGCTTCTCCTCCTCGGTGAGGCGGCTGACGGGAATGCCGGTCAGCCGGGACACCACTTCCGCGATCGATTCGGCGGTGACCTCCAACTGCCCCTCGTCCGCCTCGCTCTCCCCGGACGCCGCCCCGATCCGCTCCTTCAGCTTGGTGATGCGGTCGCGCAACTGGGTGGCGTGCTCGTACTGTTCGTCGGCCACCGCCTGGTCCTTGTCCCGGGTGAGCTGCTCCACCTCGCGCTCCATGGTCCGCACATCGGCGCCCTTGGTGCGCGCCCGCAGCCGCACCCGCGCCCCGGCCTGGTCGATCAGGTCGATCGCCTTGTCCGGCAGATGGCGGTCGGTGAGATAGCGGTCGGACAGCTCCACGGCAGCCACCAGTGCCTCGTCGGTGTAGCGGACCTGGTGGTGGGCCTCGTAGCGGTCGCGGAGCCCCCGCAGGATCTCGATCGCGTCGGCCACGGACGGCTCAGGCACCAGGATCGGCTGGAACCGGCGGGCCAGCGCCGCGTCCTTCTCGATCCTGCGGTACTCCTCCAGCGTCGTGGCGCCCACGATGTGCAGCTCCCCGCGGGCCAGGGCGGGCTTGAGGATGTTGCCCGCGTCCATGGACCCGCCGCCCTCCGTGCCGCCCCCCGCCCCGACGACCGTGTGCAGCTCGTCGATGAAGACGATCAGTTCGCCGGAGTGCGCGCGGATCTCGCCCACGATGGTGGTGAGCCGCTCCTCGAAGTCCCCGCGGTAGCGGGTGCCGGCCACCACACCGGCCAGGTCCAGGGCGAACACCCGGCGGCCGAGCAGGACGTCCGGCACGTCCCCGTCGGCGATGCGCTCGGCGAGGCCCTCGACGATGGCGGTCTTGCCGACGCCCGCGTCACCGATGAGCACGGGGTTGTTCTTGCCCCGGCGGGAGAGCACCTCGATGGTCTGCTCGATCTCCTCGTCCCGCCCGATCACCGGGTCGACACGGCCCTGGCGCGCAAGATCGGTCAGATCGCGGCCGTACTTGTCCAGGGTCGGTGTGGAGGCGGGGCGCGGCCGCTCCGGGCGCGCCGGGGCCTTGTCGGCCGCCTCGGGCGGCGGGGAGGGCGGCGCGTAGTGCGCCGAGTGCAGGATGTGCCCGGCCGCGGAGTCGGGGTTCGCGGCGAGGGCGGTGAGCACGTGTTCGGGCCCGATGTACCCGGCGCCGCTGGACCGGGCCAGGTCGTGCGCGTCCAGCAGGGCGCGTTTGACGGCGGGGGTCAGCGAGAGCGAGGCGGGGGAGGGGGCGTCCTCGGACGTCTGGGCCGGGCCGGAGCGCTCGTCGATCGCGGAGGCCAGCGAGTCCGGGTCGGCCCCGGCGCGGCTCAGCAGGCTCCTGGTCGGTTCGGCGGACAGGGCGGCCCGCAGCAGATGCTGGGTGTCCAGGTCGCGGGCGCCGTGCTCGACGGCGTAGCGGGCGGCCCCGGCGACCAGTTCCCGGGCGGGCTCGCTCAGCAGCCGCCCCAGGTCGATCTGGCGCGGACCGGGACGCTGGCCACCGCCGAAGATACGCCGGAAGAACTCTTGGAAGGGGTCCGAGCCGTAGCCCTGCGAACCGTCGAAGCCGCTGGTCATGGCCATCCGTTCCGGCGTCCCGGCGGGGCCCGGGACACGCGCGTTGATCGACGTGCCGGTGCCGGGTGTCCGGGCGGGGCCCGGCTACACCTTTCAAAGGGCGCGCGCGGCGCTCGTACCCCACGATGGCACGAACCCCCTGCGGCGGCACGTCCAGGAACGCGGGCACGCGTACGCCTCGCGCACACCCCCCGCCCGGGCGCTCCGGGCGCACCCCGCGCACCCCCGACGCCCGAGGGACGCTCACCCGCCGCGTACCCCGGCACCCGAGGACGCTCACCGCCGCGTACCCCGGCACCCGAGGACGCTCACCGCCGCGCACCCCGGCACCCGGGAATGCGCACCGTCACGCCCGAGAATCCGTCGACAATCCGACCGCTTCACCCGGGGGAGTGCGAAACGTGATCGACTCAGCGGGTTCACGACGATGGTCTTGGCAAGGCCGCCCCGGAGGCTTACGTTCGTGCCTCTACCTCCTGTTCTACGGGCGTAGAGGCTCGCTGACGTCCGCACCGGGGACTTGAGGCAAAGGAGCGCCGCCATGGCCCATGTCGTACGCGCCGCACTGGTCCAGGCGACCTGGACCGGCGACACCGCATCCATGATCGACAAGCATGTGGCGCACGCCCGGGAGGCGGCCCGGCAGGGCGCGCGGATCATCGGCTTCCAGGAGGTCTTCAACGCCCCCTACTTCTGCCAGGTCCAGGACCCCGAGCACTACCGCTGGGCCGAGCCCGTCCCCGACGGCCCCACGGTCACCCGGATGCGGGAACTGGCCCGCGAGACCGGCATGGTGATCGTCGTCCCCGTCTTCGAGATCGAGCAGTCCGGCCTCTACTTCAACACCGCCGCCGTGATCGACGCCGACGGCGGCTATCTGGGCAAGTACCGCAAGCACCACATCCCCCAGGTCAACGGCTTCTGGGAGAAGTACTACTTCAGGCCGGGCAACCTCGGCTGGCCCGTCTTCGACACCGCGGTCGGCAAGGTCGGCGTCTACATCTGCTACGACCGCCACTTCCCCGAGGGCTGGCGTCAACTGGGGCTCAACGGAGCCCAGTTGGTATACAACCCGTCCGCCACCTCACGCGGTCTGTCCGCCTACCTCTGGCAGCTGGAGCAGCCCGCAGCGGCCGTCGCCAACGAGTACTTCGTCGCCGCGATCAACCGGGTGGGCCGCGAGGAGTACGGCGACAACGACTTCTACGGCACGAGCTACTTCGTCGACCCCCGCGGGCAGTTCGTGGGAGAGACCGCGGGCGACAAGGGGGAGGAACTGCTCGTCCGGGACCTCGACTTCGACCTCATCGAAGAAGTGCGGCAGCAGTGGGCGTTCTACCGCGACCGCCGCCCCGACGCGTACGAAGGACTGGTGAAGCCGTGACCGACCTGTACGCCCGCCACCGGGCCGCCCTGCCCGACTGGCTCGCGCTGTACTACAAGGACCCGCTGGAGATCACCCACGGCGAGGGCCGCCACGTCTGGGACGCGGACGGCAGGAAGTACCTCGACTTCTTCGGCGGCATCCTCACCACCATGACCGCGCACGCCCTGCCCGAGGTCACCAAGGCGGTGAGCGAGCAGGCCGGGCGGATCATCCACTCCTCGACCCTCTACCTCAACCGCCCGATGGTCGAACTCGCCGAGCGCATCGCGCAGTTGAGCGGCATCCCGGACGCCCGTGTCTTCTTCACCACCTCCGGCACCGAGGCCAACGACACCGCCCTGCTGCTCGCGACCACCCACCGGCGCAGCAACGGCATCCTGGCCATGCGCAACAGCTACCACGGCCGGTCCTTCAGCTCGGTCGGCATCACCGGCAACCGCAGCTGGTCCCCGACCTCGCTGTCCCCCCTCGTCACCCAGTACGTCCACGGCGGCGTCCGCACCCGGGGCCCCTTCGCCCACCTCGGCGACGCCGACTTCATCGCGGCCTGCGTCGCGGACCTCAGGGACCTGCTCGGCCAGGGCCGCCCGCCCGCGGCGCTGATCGCCGAACCCATCCAGGGCGTAGGCGGGTTCACCTCCCCGCCCGACGGGCTCTACGCGGCCTTCCGCGAGGTGCTCGGGGACCACGGCATCCTGTGGATCTCCGACGAGGTGCAGACCGGCTGGGGCCGCACCGGCGACCACTTCTGGGGCTGGCAGGCACATGGACGGAGCGGCCCGCCCGACATCCTCACCTTCGCCAAGGGCATCGGCAACGGCATGTCCATCGGCGGTGTCGTCGCCCGCGCCGACATCATGAACTGCCTGGACGCCAACTCCATTTCGACCTTCGGCGGCACCCAGATCACCATGGCCGCGGGCCTCGCCAATCTGACCTATCTGCTGGAGCACGACCTCCAGGGCAACGCCCGGCGGGTCGGCGGGCTGCTCATCGAGCGGCTGCGGGCCGTCGCCGCCCAGCTCCCTGCCGTCCGGGAGGTCCGCGGACGCGGACTGATGACCGGGATCGAACTGGTCCGCCCCGGCACCGACGAGGCCGACCCCGACGCGGCCGCCGCCGTGCTGGAGGCCGCCCGCGAGGGCGGACTGCTGATCGGCAAGGGCGGCGGGCACAACACCAGCGTGCTGCGCATCGCCCCGCCGCTCACCCTCACCGTCGCGGAGGCCGAGGAGGGCGCCTCGATCCTGGAGCAGGCCCTGCGGAGCGTGCGGTGACCGCCCGGCCGCCCGCCGCCCCGACCGCGTCGGCCTGAGGAGCCTTCGTCGACCGCCAGAGCCAAGGGAACACCGCCATGACCACCGCCCCGGAACCCGCCCTGTCGGTACGCCAGGTCCTCACCCTGGACCGGGTGCTCGCCGGAGAGCCCGAGGTGGTGGCCGGTGCGGTCCACCTCGACCGGCCCGTGCGCTGGGTGCACGTCGCCGAGGCACCCGACGTCGGAGTGATGCTCAGCGGCGGCGAGATGGTCCTCACCACCGGAGTGCTGCTCGCCGGTGACACCGGGAAGCAGGCCGAGTACATCCGCTCCCTGCACCGCGCGGAGGCCGCGGCCGTCGTCCTCGGGCTCGGCCGCGCCTTCCCCACGCCCCCGGACGTGATGCGCCGGGCCGCCGAGCGCTGCGGACTGCCCCTGGTGGTCCTGCACCGGCCCTTCCCGTTCGCCGAACTCACCGAGGAGGTCCAGTCCCGCCTGGTGCGGCAGAAGTTCGCCGCGGTGAGCCTGTCGGAGGCCGTCCGTACGGCCCTCACGGGACTCATCACCGCGGGCGCCCCGCTGCAACGGCTGCTCGACGAGATCGCCGTGCACGCGGGCTGCCCGGTGGTCCTCGCCAACCTCGCCCACCGGGTGCTCGCCACCGCGGGGGAGCGGCCCGCCGTCGACGATGTGCTGCGCGACTGGGAGCGCATCGCCCGGCAGGCAGGCGGCAGCGAGGGCGACGGCTGGGTCCGCGCCGAACTGGGCGGCCGGGGGGAGCACTGGGGCAGGATCGTGCTGTGCGGCTACCGCGGCGAGGGCCCCATCGGGCGCCTGCTCGCCGAGCGCGCCGCCGAGGCCCTCGTCCTGCACCGCATGCTCGACGGCCCGGCGCACTCCTGGGAGGAGCAGTCCGCGCAGAGCCTGCTGACCGACCTCGTCTCCGGCGCCGTACCGGCCCGACGGCTGCTGCCCCGGGCCCGCGCCGCCGGACTCCCCGTCAACCACCGCGTCTTCGTGCCCCTTGTCGTGCGCGACGGCGAACCGGCCGCCCTCGACCGGGTACTGAGGCTGCTGGGGCTGCCCGGACTCGTCGCGGAACTCGCCGACGGCGCCACCGCCGTACTGCTCAGCCTCGCCCGGGACCAGGACGCCGAGGCACTCACCGGACACCTCGCCGCCCGGCTGCGCGGCGGCCCGGAGAGCCCCGGGCCGGTCGTCGCTGCCGCGGACGGCCGCACCGCCTGGGAGGAGGTGCCCGCCGGACTGCGGGAGGCCCGGCATGTCGCCGACGCCGTCGCGGACCACTCCGCCGCCCAGGACCTCCCGGCCGTCGTACGGCTGCGGGACGTCCATCTGCGCGGCCTCGTACGGCTGTTGCGCGACGATCCGCATGTGCAGTCCTTCGCCGAACGGGAGTTGGACGGGCTGCTGTGCGGTCGCGAGGCCGGGCACGAACTGCTGCCCGTGCTGCGGACCTATCTCGCCACCGGCCGCAACAAGTCCCGCACCGCACAGCTGCACCATGTCAGCAGGCCCGCCCTCTACCGCCGTCTGGAGGCCATAGAAGCCTGTCTCGGGGTCGACCTCGACGACTTCGAGCAGGCCGCCTCCGTGCACATCGCGCTGCTCGCGCACGACGCCCAACACGGGTGAGACACCATGGGAACGCGCGGGGAACCGTCGTGCACCGGACGGGGTGACACGGTGGAACGCGGTGCGCCCGGGGACGTGACACGGTGCACCTCAAACCCGGGCCGCCGCCTCCCTAGGCTCGGCGCACACCGAGCGACCGGAGGTCCCGATGAGCAGAGTGATCCGCGCCGCCGTCTTCCAGACCGCCTGGACCGGCGACAAGGAGTCGATGATCCAGGCCCACGAGCAGGCGGCCCGCGACGCGGCCGCGCAGGGTGCTCAGGTCCTGTGCTTCCAGGAGCTGTTCTACGGGCCGTACTTCTGCCAGGTCCAGGACCCGGCCTTCTACGAGTACGCCGAGCGGATCCCGGACGGCCCCGTGGTCGAGCGCTTCCAGGCGCTGGCCAGGGAACTGGGCATCGTCCTCGTCCTGCCCATGTACGAGGAGGAGCAGCCCGGCGTGCTCTACAACACCGCCGCAGTGATCGACGCGGACGGCTCCTACCTCGGCAAGTACCGCAAGACCCATATCCCGCAGGTGAAGGGGTTCTGGGAGAAGTTCTACTTCCGCCCGGGCAACTCCGGCTGGCCCGTCTTCGACACCGCGGTCGGCAGGATCGGCGTCTACATCTGCTACGACCGCCACTTCCCGGAGGGCTGGCGCGCCCTGGGCCTCGCGGGCGCGGAGATCGTGTTCAACCCCTCGGCCACCTCCCGCGGACTGTCCGGCTATCTGTGGCAGCTGGAACAGCCTGCCGCGGCCGCCGCCAACGAGTACTTCGTGGGGGCGATCAACCGGGTGGGCGTCGAGGAACTGGGCGACAACGACTTCTACGGGACCTCGTACTTCGTGGACCCGGAGGCGCAGTTCGTCGGGGAGGTGGCGAGCGACAAGGAGACGGAACTGGTGGTGCGCGACCTGGACCTGGCCAAGCTGCGGGAGGTCCGCGACCGCTGGCAGTTCTACCGGGACCGGGCACCGGGCGCCTACGGGCCGCTGACCGCTCCCTGACCGGCCCGGGATCCGCCGGTCCGGCCCCGCGGGGACCGGACCGGCGGCGGCGCAGTCCGCCCCGCACGGAGGCCACGACACCAGAGTTGACCACGCCAGCCAAGGGAGCAGAGGCAGCATGAGCAGCCGTACCGTCATCCGCGGTGGCCTCGTCGTCACCGCGTCCGACGAGATCCACGCCGACGTCCTGATCGAGGACGGCCGCATCGCCGCCCTCGCCGCGTCCGGTACCCCGGCCGCCGAGGCCTTCACGGCCGAGCGGACCATCGACGCGACCGGCAAGTACGTCATCCCGGGCGGCGTCGACGCCCACACCCATATGGAGCTGCCCTTCGGCGGCACCTTTGCCTCCGACACCTTCGAGACCGGCACCCGCGCCGCCGCCTGGGGCGGCACCACCACCATCGTCGACTTCGCGGTGCAGGGCGTGGGCCGCACCCTGCGCGAGGGCCTGGACGCCTGGCACGCCAAGGCCGAGGGCAACTGCGCCATCGACTACGGCTTCCACATGATCGTCTCCGATGTGAACCAGGAGACGCTGAAGGAGATGGACCTGCTGGTCGAGGAGGGCGTCACCTCCTTCAAGCAGTTCATGGCCTATCCCGGCGTCTTCTACAGCGACGACGGCCAGATCCTGCGCGCCATGCAGCGCTCCGCCGAGAACGGCGGACTGATCATGATGCACGCCGAGAACGGCATCGCCATCGATGTGCTGGTCGAGCAGGCGCTCGCCCGCGGCGAAACCGACCCCCGCTACCACGGCGAGGTCCGCAAGGCCCTGCTGGAGGCCGAGGCCACCCACCGCGCCATCCGGCTCGCCCAGGTCGCCGGGGCACCCCTGTATGTCGTGCATGTCTCCGCGCAGGAGGCGGTCGCCGAACTGGTCCGGGCCCGCGACGAGGGACTGAACGTCTTCGGCGAGACCTGCCCGCAGTATCTGTTCCTGTCCACCGACAACCTGGCCGAGCCGGACTTCGAGGGCGCCAAGTACGTGTGCTCCACGCCCCTGCGGCCCCGGGAGCACCAGGCGGCCCTGTGGCGGGGCCTGCGCACCAACGACCTCCAGGTGGTCTCCACCGACCACTGCCCGTTCTGCTTCACGGGCCAGAAGGAGCTGGGCCGGGGCGACTTCTCCAAGATCCCCAACGGCCTCCCGGGCGTCGAGAACCGGATGGACCTGCTGCACCAGGCCGTCGTCGACGGACACATCTCGCGCCGCCGCTGGATCGAGATCGCCTGCGCCACCCCGGCCCGGATGTTCGGCCTCTATCCGAAGAAGGGCACCATCGCGCCCGGTGCGGACGCCGACGTCGTGATCTACGACCCGCACGCCGAGCAGGTGATGTCGGCCTCGACGCACCACATGAACGTCGACTACTCGGCGTACGAGGGCAGGCGCACCACCGGCCGGGTCGAGACCGTCCTCTCGCGCGGCGAACCCGTCATCACCGAGCGGGAGTTCACCGGGCGCGCGGGCCACGGCGTCTACACCCCCCGCTCCACCTGTCAGTACCTCAACTAGGAGTGGCGCTCATGGACTTCGGACTCGTCCTCCAGACCGACCCGCCGGCCTCCCGGGTCGTCAGCCTGATGAAGCGGGCCGAACGCAACGGCTTCCGCTACGGCTGGACCTTCGACTCGGCCGTGCTGTGGCAGGAACCCTTTGTGATCTACAGCCAGATCCTGGCGAACACCCAGAAGCTGACCGTCGGCCCGATGGTGACCAACCCGGGCACCCGCACCTGGGAGGTCACGGCCTCCACCTTCGCCACCCTCAACGACATGTTCGGCAACCGCACAGTCTGCGGCATCGGCCGCGGCGACTCGGCGATGCGGGTGGCGGGCCGCAAGCCCAACACCCTGGCCCGGATCAGCGAGGCCATGAAGGTCATCCGCGCCCTCGGCCGCGGCGACGAGGCCGACCTCGGCGGCGGCACCGTCGTCAAGTTCCCCTGGGTCGGGCCCGGCGCCCAACTGCCAGTGTGGATGGCCGCGTACGGCCCGAAGGCGCTGAAGATGACCGGTGAGGAGGCCGACGGCTTCATTCTCCAGCTCGCCGACCTCTATCTCACCGAGTACATGGTCAAGGCGGTGAAGGACGCGGCGGTGGCGGCCGGCCGGGACCCCGGCGAGGTGACGATCTGCGTCGCCGCCCCCGCCTATGTCACCGAGGACGACTCGCCCGAGGCGCTTGCCCATGCGCGGGAGCAGTGCCGCTGGTTCGGCGGGATGGTGGGCAACCATGTCGCCGACCTCGTCGCCAAGTACGGCGAGCACTCCGCCTCCGTACCCGAGGTGCTCACCGACTACATCAAGGCCCGCGAGGGCTACGACTACGCCCACCACGGGCGCAGCGGCAACCCCGACACCCGCTTCGTGCCCGACGAGATCGTGGACCGGTTCTGCCTGATCGGCCCGGCCGAACGGCACATCGAGAAACTCGCCGCACTGCGGGACCTCGGCGTCGACCAGTTCGCCCTCTACGACATGCACGACGCGCAGGAGGCCGTGATCGACGCCTACGGTTCCCGGATCATCCCGGCGGTCAACGGCTAGCCGCTCCCTCCGGGGAGGATCCCCAGGGTTCCCCCGTCCCTCTCCGTCCCCTTCCCGCTCCCCCGGGAAGGGGACCGGGGCGCTCCCGCGGCCTCGTCCTCCGGGCGCACCCCAACCCCCCATCGGCGCCACCGCACGGCGTTTCCCACCTCACCTCACGATGGGCCTGCCCATGACCGACACCGTCCCCCCGGCCATACCGATGTCCGCCCAAGTCACCCGCCCCGACGGCCGCGTGGAGTTCGCCCCCGGCTCCCCGCCGCCGAGCGGCCCCTACGCCAACGAGGACCTGCTGCCGGTCCCCGTCGACAAGCGCACCTGGACCACGTACAACTTCTCGGCGCTGTGGGTGGGCATGGCCCACAACACGGCCTCCTGGACGCTGGCCTCCGGTCTGATCGCCGTGGGCATGGACTGGAAGCAGGCGGTGTTCACCATCGCCCTGGCCAATGTGATCGTGCTGGTCCCGATGCTGCTGACCGGGCACGCGGGCCCCCGGTACGGCATCCCCTTCCCGGTCTTCGCCCGGTCCTCCTTCGGGGTGCGGGGCGCCAACCTGCCTGCGGTCGTACGGGCGTTGGTGGCCTGCGGCTGGTTCGGCATCCAGACCTGGATCGGCGGCGAGGCCATCTTCTTCCTCGCCGGGAAGCTGATCGGAGGTCGCTGGGCGAACGCCTCCGAGATCGGCGGCTACGCCTGGACGATGTGGCTGTCCTTCGCGGTCTTCTGGGCGATCCAGGTCGCCATCATCCACCGGGGCATGGAGACCATCCGCCGCTTCGAGAACTGGGCGGCCCCCTTCGTGCTGGTCGGCGCGTTCGTGATGCTGTGGTGGATGGCCGACAAGGCCGGGGGTCTCGGCCCGCTCCTGAACCAGCCCTCCAGACTCGGCTGGGGCGGCTCCTTCTGGAAGCTGTTCTGGCCCTCCCTCATGGGCATGATCGGCTTCTGGTCGACCCTCTCCCTCAACATCCCCGACTTCACCCGCTACGGCAGGAGCCAGAAGGCCCAGACCTGGGGCCAGGCCCTCGGCCTGCCGACCACGATGACCCTGTTCGCGTTTCTGTCGGTCCTGGTGACCTCCGGCTCCCAGGCCGTCTACGGCAAGCCCGTCTGGGACCCGGTGCAACTCGCCGCCAGGACGGACAGTGTGGCCGGACTGCTCTACGCGCTGGTGACGGTGCTGGTGGCGACGCTGTCCGTGAACATCGCGGCCAATCTGGTCTCCCCGGCGTTCGACTTCTCCAATGTCGCGCCGCGCAGGATCAGTTTCCGCACCGGCGCCCTCATCACCTGTGTACTCGGGGTGCTGATCTTCCCGTGGAAGCTCTACTCCGACCCGCAGGGCTACATCTTCACCTGGCTCGGTCTCGTCGGCGGGCTGCTCGGGACGGTGGCCGGGATCCTCATCGCCGACTACTGGATCCTGCGCCGCGCCCGCCTGGACCTCACCGACCTCTACCGCGCGGGCGGCGGCCGCTACTGGTACGACGGCGGCTGGAACTGGCGGGCCGTGCTGGCCTTTGTGATCGGCGGTGTGCTGGCGGTCGGCGGCGCCGACTTCCACCCCCTGGTCGACGGCCGCCCCATCCCGGCCCTCAAACCCCTCGCGGACTACGGCTGGGCGGTGGGCCTGGCCACCTCCCTGGTGGTCTATCTGGCGCTGATGCTGCCCGGGCGCCGGGCGGAGTCCGCCAACTGACGCGCCCCGGCCGCGCGGAGGACGGTCGGCACGGTCAGCCCTGCTTCTTGCCGTTCTCCAGCGCGGTCACCGCGTCCCGCGCGGCCTTGATGGCGCCCTTGTTGATCTCATCGGTGCCGGGCGCCTTCTTGGTCTCGAAGTCGCTGCCGTTGTAGGTGACGGACACCAGCGCGTTGGAGGAGCGGATGAGCACCACGCCCTCCCGGGTCTGCTGCTTGTCGTCCGTGGTCAGGTTGACCACCGAGTACCCGCCGTCGCCGAGACCGGGGACCGGGCCGCCGCCGCTCTTCTCCGAGGTGCGCTGGGTGTACGTCTTCTGCGCCGAGGCCGCGGAGTCCATGATCTCGAAGGTCACGTCGAGCCAGCGGTAGTCGTAGCCCTTGAGCGCGTTCCAGGAGCAGGTGCGGCGCAGGGCGGAGTCCGTGGAGGGGATCTCCTTGCCGTCCGGCTTGGCGCCGGGCACCAGCGAGGTGATCGTGTCCTTGGCCAGGGCGGTGCACGGCGCGGGCGCGGCGGCGTAGGCCTTGACGGCGGCCTCCGAGGCCGCGGGCGACGGAGACCCGGGAGAGCCGCCCGCGGTGTCCTGCGGGGCAGGGCTGTCCTGCGCGGACTTCTGGCCGGTGGCAGGGGCCGCGGCGAGCGGGCCGGAGGACATGGCCCAGCCGGCCGAGGCGAGCACGGCGACCGGCAGCAGACGCGCGGTCAGAGCGAGCGGCAGAGGCAGCGAAAGCACGGCGCACTTCTCGTGGGGGGACGGTGCGGAGGGATCCGCACTGCGGTCGGGACGCCAGTCTCACATGACTCCCTGTGAGGCGGAAGGCCGAACCCCGCTTGCCGCCGGGCTAGCGGAGCATCAACGACACCGCGTACGCCAGGAAGAACCCCGCCACCAGCAGGGAGAGAAACATGATCGCGATCACCGGGCCCTTGGCCCAGCCGCGCGTCCGGTCGTAGACCACGTCATGGGTGACACCCGAGGTGCTGCCCTCGCCGGGCGGAGTCTCACCCGGCGGGACCCCGCCCGGCTCCACGCGCGGGTTCCGGGCCGACTCGGGGTCCGGGCCGCCGTACTGGCTGTCCCGCATCTCGTCCGCCTCACTCTCCCGGTCGATGTGACTCGGGGATGACACGCATCCCTAACCCCTTATATACCGCTTATGCGACATTTAATAACAAAAGTATGGTACGGGGCGGCGGGCGGTCGCGGCTGCGGCCGGATGTTTCCCGCCGCAGCCCTCCGACCCCCTCAGCCCGCGAGGCGCTTCGCTCCTTCCACGCCGATCTCCTGGTTCTCCGTCACGTACGGGCGCATCTCCCGCTCATAGCCCTCGAAGGCCTTGGTGTGGTCGGTGCCGGACTGCGCGAGGTGCCGGGCCAGGGTGCTCGCGCCGATCAGCGCCTGCGAGGTGCCGAGGCCGGAGGAGGGGGAGGCGCAGTAGCCCGCGTCGCCCAGCAGCACCACCCGGCCCGCGGACCAGCGGTCGATCCGCACCTGGGCGGTGGAGAAGAAGTAGAAGTCGGAGGCGGCGGCCATGTCCTCCAGCAGCCGGGGCATGAGCCAGCCGACGTCCGCCATCCGCTCCCGGACGGCCTGCTCCTGCTCGTCCCGCCCGAGCAGGTCCAGTGCCGGGGAGTCGGTGGTGAAGAAGACGTTGGCGGACATCCGGGCGGGATCCGCCGCGCTGTACATGTAGGACATGCGCCGGCCGGGGATCTGCCACAGGGCTCCCCGGTGGTCCAGCTGGAGATGGTTCGCGGTGCTGAACCCGGCACCGGACCGGCCGAGATGGTGAACCGCCTCGGCGTGCGGTCCGAAGACCAGACGGCGCACCACCGAGTAGATGCCGTCGGCGCCGACGACGAGGTCGTAGGTGTCCGGTTCGGCCAGCTCGAAGCCGACCCGTACCCCGTTGTCGTCCTGGTCGATGCGGTTGATCGAATCGCCGAAGACATAACGCACCGTGTTCGCGGTGTGCGCGTGCAGGATGCGGGTCAGCTCGCGCTTGGGCACCTCCAGCTCGCCGGAGAAGACCTCGGCGGGCAGTTCGCCGACCCGGTTGCCCTCGGCGTCCAGCAGGTCGGTGCCGGTCATCCCGGTCGCGTGCGCCCGCACCTCCGCCAGGATGCCCAGCTCCTCCAGCACCTCGAAGACCGCGCCCCGGAAGTCGATGGCCCAGCCGCTCCGGCGCAAGGACGGAGCGCGCTCCACCACGGTCACCTGGTGCCCGTCACGGTGCAGCAAGCGGGCCAGTGCCGGGCCCGCGACACTCGCTCCGGAGATCAGGATCTTCATGTGCGTGCCCCCATGGTCGGTCCGTGCCGTTTCGTCCGAGTCTTCAGCTTCCTCCTGGTCCGCACCGGTGATCAACAGCGCTTTCGGCCATCGGCGCCCCCGCCGGACACGCGCGCCGACGCCCGACCCGCCTCAGGCTTCCGCGACCGCCGGTTCGAGCAGGGTCAGGGTCCGGTTGTCCGCGTCCACGGCCGCACGGACGCCGAGCGGCAGCGGCAGGTTCGGCGAGGTGTGGCCGAAGTCGACCTGGGCGAGGACCGGAATGTCACGCCGATCCAGGACATCGAGCACCACATCGCGCAGGCCGACCCGGTCCGTGCCGCCGTCCTCGTAGGGCGTGACCTCGGTCGGGATGCCGACCACCATGCCCGCGATCCGGTCCAGCACGCCGGACAGCCGCAGGGTGTGCAGGTCGCACCAGATCCGCGAGACCGGCCGCTGCAACTCCTCCCAGAACAGCACGGCGCCGTCGAACCGTTCGGCGGCCAGGGCGAACGGTGTCGACTGGAGTTGGACCATGCGGTTCAGCAGGCCTCCGACCAGCGGCCCCTGCGCCCGTCCCGGCCGCCAGCTTTCCCAGGCCCCCATCGGCGGCAGCACGCCCGGTGCCTCGGCCCTGGTGAGCACACGGGTGTAGAGGTCGACGAGCTCGGAGCGTCGCGCCGCGTCGCCCAGCGTGTACCAGTCGCCGCCGAAACCGTGGGTGGCGATGTCGGCGTGGAAGCCGACGAGACCGGTCCTGGCGTGCAGGGCCATGTGCAGCAGCGATATGTCGCTGTAGCCGACGATGGGCTTCGGGTCGGCCCGGATCGCATCCAGATCGATCAAGTCGAGATAGCCGATGGCCGCCTGTCCACCGGTGTGCGCGACGATGGCCCGTACGTCCGGGTCCCGGAGCAGAGCATTGAGCTCGGCGGCCTGCTCCGCCGGAGTGCCCGACGCCCACCAGCGCTTCCGCGCCGGGTCGACCATCGGGCTGACCCGCACGCGGAAACCCATCCGCTCCAGAATCGCCACACCACGGGCGAGCAGCGGCTCCTCACCGGGCTCAAGCCGTCCCGAGGGCGCGGTGACGGCCACGAGGTCGCCGGACCGCAGCGCGCGGGGCCGAAGGATCGTGAACACAGGGCCTCCTTGTTGATCGACAACGTTGATCAACACGTCCTGACGGCCCCGGCATTCCGCCTCCCCGGCCAGGGTCTTTCGTTTGGATCGGGCGAGCCCGGCATGATCCAAACGAGACGCCCCAGGCCGGGCCAAGCCCCGGATTCCCCGGCAGGACCCGCCCGGCCGCCTCTACGCTGACAGGACCGTGACCCGCCACCGGCTTGCACCCACACCGAGGTCAGATATGCGTTTCACGAGCCGTCCCACCCTTCAGGGCACCTTCGGCATGGTGTCCTCCACCCACTGGCTGGCCTCGCAGTCGGCGATGGCGGTTCTGGAGGACGGGGGTACGGCGTTCGACGCGGCCGTGGCCGGGGCCTTCGTGCTGCATGTAGTGGAGCCGCATCTGAACGGACCGGCCGGGGAGGTCCCCATCCTCCTCGCCCCGGCGGGCGGCGAGGTGCGGGTGCTGTGCGGGCAGGGTGTGGCGCCCGCCGGGGCCACCGTCGCCCACTACCGGGACCTGGGGCTGACCCTCGTCCCCGGCACCGGCCCGCTCGCCGCAGCCGTCCCCGGCGCGTTCGACGCCTGGATGCTGCTGCTCCGCGACCACGGCACCAAGTCCCTCGCCGACGTCCTCCGCCACGCCATCGGCTACGCGGAGCACGGGCACCCGCCGGTGGAGCAGGTCGGCGAGACCGTCGAGCGCGTACGGCGGCTGTTCGAGAGCGAGTGGACCTCCTCAGCCGATGTCTATCTGCCCGGCGGACGGGCGCCCCGGCCCGGGACGCTGCTGCGCAACCCCGCACTGGCCGCCACCTGGAAGAGGCTGCTGGCCGAGGTGTCCGGCGCCGGTGACCGGGTCGCGCAGATCGAGGCCGCCCGTGAGGTGTGGCGCTCCGGATTCATCGCCGAGGCCCTGGTGCGGCAGGCGCGGCGGCCCACCCTGGACGTGACCGGCGAGCGCCGCACCGGCACCCTCACGGCCGACGACCTCGCCTCCTGGTCCGCCACCTACGAGTCGCCCGCGACGTACACCTGGAACGGCTGGACGGTCTGCAAGCCCGGCCCCTGGAGCCAGGGCCCCGCCCTGCTCCAGCAGCTCGCCCTGCTCCCGTCCGACCTGCCCGAGGAGGGCAGCGCCGAGTACCTCCATCTGCTGATCGAGGGCTGCAAGCTCGCCATGGCGGACCGCGAGGCCTGGTACGGCGACGCCGCCCGGGTCCCCCTGGACGACCTGCTGTCGGACACCTACAACGCCGGGCGGCGCGTCCTGATCGGCGAGGCGGCCTCGTACGAGCTGCGCCCCGGCGCACCCGCGGGCCGCCCCCCGCGACTGAGCGGACAGGCGCACCTGCTGGCCTCCGACAACCCCGCCTTCGACGCGATGGGCATCGGCGAGCCGACGGCCGCGCGGCACGGTGGACCCCGGGCGCCCGGCGAACCGGAGGTCACCGCCGAGGGGCTGACCCGTGGCGACACCTGCCACCTCGATGTCGTCGACCGCTGGGGCAACATGGTGGCGGCCACCCCCAGCGGCGGCTGGCTCCAGTCGAACCCGGTCGTGCCCGAGCTGGGCTTTCCGCTCGGCACCCGGCTCCAGATGACCTGGCTGGACGAGGGCCTGCCCAACTCCCTGACGCCCGGCCGCCGCCCGCGGACCACCCTCAGCCCCTCGATGGCACTGCGCGACGGTGCGCCGCTGCTGGCCTTCGGCACGCCCGGCGGCGACCAGCAGGACCAGTGGCAGCTGCACTTCCTCCTCGCCCTCGCGCTGCGCCCGCCGGTCCGCGGCGGCCTCGACCTCCAGGGCGCCATCGACGCCCCGAACTGGCACAACGACAGCTTCCCCGGCTCCTTCCACCCGCGCGGTATGCGGCCCGGCAGTGTCACGGTCGAGTCCCGCACCGATCCGGCGGCGGTCGAGGGACTGCGACGGCGCGGCCATGACGTCACGGTCGGCGCCCCCTGGTCCGAGGGGCGGCTGTGCGCCGTCGCACGCGACCCGGAGACCGGCGTCCTGTCGGCGGCGGCGAACCCGCGCGGGATGCAGGGCTACGCGGTCGGACGCTGAGCACCGGCGCCCGAGCACCGGCGCCGAGCACCCGGAACCCCGAATTCATGCCGATTCCACCGCATGTCCACCGGAGCGGCGGGGATTGTCAGTGCCGCGTGCTCTCATGGACACATGATGATCGGAGACATCGAAACCATCGACGAGTTTCTTGCCCACCGTACGTCCGACGTGGAGGAAGCCCTCCGCACGGCGGCCGCCGCCGAGATCATGCCGCGCTTCCGCCGCCTGGCCGAGCACGAGGTCGACGAGAAGAGCGGCCCCCACGACCTGGTCACCGATGCCGACCGCAAGGCCGAGGAGTATCTGACCGAGGTGCTCCCCAAGCTGCTGCCCGGCTCGGTCGTGGTCGGCGAGGAGGCGGTGCACGCCAATCCGGCGACCTATGACGCGGTGCGCGGCGAGGCCCCCGTGTGGATCGTCGACCCCGTCGACGGCACCCGCCAGTTCGTGCACGGCGACCCCGGCTTCTGCACCCTGGTCGCGCTCGCCCTGAACGGGGTGGTGCGCGCGTCGTGGACCTACGCCCCGGCCCGCGACCAGCTCGCCACGGCGGTCCGCGGCGGGGGCGCGTTCCTCGACGGCAGGCGCCTGCGGTCCGGCTCGCCCGCCCCGGACCGCGACCTGGAAGTGGCCACCTCCCACCCCTTCTACACGACGGACGAGCAGAAGCACGCACTCCTCGGCCTCCAGACGGCGGGCGTCCGCCCGCGGGCCTGCGGCTCGGCCGGGCTGGAGTATCTGTCCATCGCCCAGGGCCTGCTGGACGCCACGGCGTTCTGCTGGGAAGCGGCCTGGGACCACGCCGCCGGACTGCTCCTGGTCGAGGAGGCGGGCGGCACCCACCGCACGGTGGCGGGCGAGCCGTTCCGCATCACCGGAGGCAACACCCTGCCCTTCACCGCGGCCCGCGACGAGGCCACGGCCCGCAGGGTGGTGGAGCTGCTCTCCGGAGCGGCCTGAGGCCGCCCTCGGCCTGGGGCCGCTCCCGGACTGGGATCGCTCTCGGCCTGGGGCCGTCCTCGGCCTGGGGCCGTCCTCGGCCTGGGGCCGCTCTCGGCCTGGGGCCGCTCTCGGCCTGGGGCCGCTCTCGGCCTGGGGCCGCTCTCCGCGCGAGACCGCACTCGGCCCCTGGGACCGTTCTCGGCCTGAGGCCGCTACTCGGGCTGGGACCGTTCTCGGCCCGCGGCCGCCCTCCGCCCGAGGTCGCTCTCGGCCTCGGACCGAGGCCGCCCGCGCGTGCCCTCCACCGCGGCCCGAAGCAGCCCGCGCGGCGGCGCCGTCGGACCCCCGGCATATCCTGATGGCCACAGGCCGTCGGCTGACGAAGGAGTCCGAAGGTGCCGTCGATGCTCGATGCGGTCGTGGTGGGGGCCGGGCCCAACGGGCTGACGGCTGCCGTGGAGCTGGCCCGCCGGGGCTTCTCCGTGGCCGTCTTCGAGGCCAACGACACCATCGGGGGCGGTGCCCGCACCGAGGAGCTGACGCTGCCCGGCTTCCGGCACGACCCGTGCTCCGCCGCGCACCCCCTCGGTATCAACTCGCCCGCCTTCCGCGCCCTGCCCCTGGAGCGCTACGGCCTCGAATGGCTGCACGCCGACCTGCCGATGGCACACCCCTTCCCGGACGGTACGGCCGCGGTGCTGTCCCGCTCCGTCGCCGAGACGGCGGCCTCCTTCGGACCGCGTGACGCCGGGACGTACCGCAGGCTGGTCGAGCCCTTCCTGCACCGCTGGGACACCCTGGCCCGCGACTTCATGTCCCTGCCGCTCACCACGCTGCCGCGGGACCCCGTCACCCTGGCCCGCTTCGGCCTGGTCGGCCTCCCCCCGTCGACCTGGCTGATGCGCCGTTTCCGCGACGAGCGGGCCAGAACCCTGTTCGCCGGGCTGGTCGCCCATGTGATCGCCCCCCTCTCCGGCCTCGGCACCGGCGCGGTCGGCCTGGTCTTCGCGCTCGCCGCGCACGCCCGCGGCTGGCCGGTGGCCCGCGGCGGCTCCCAGTCCATCTCGGACGCGCTCGCCGCGTATCTGAAGGACCTCGGCGGGACCGTCCACACGGACTACCCGGTCAAGCGCCTGGACGACCTCCCCCCGGCGCGCGCCTACGTCTTCGACACCTCGCCCACCGCCCTGGCCCGGATCGCGGGCCTCGGCCGGTACTACGACCACTATCGCTACGGCGCCGGTGTCTTCAAGATCGACTACGCGCTGGACGGGCCCGTGCCGTGGACCGCGGAGGAAGCACGCGTCGCGGGCACCGTGCAGATCGGCGCGAACAGGGGGGAGATCGACACCGCCCTGCGCGCGGCCGCCCGCCGGGGCCGGGCACCCGAGCGCCCCTTCCTGATCACCGTGCAGCCCGGCGTCGCCGACCCCACCCGGGCGCCCGAGGGCAAGCAGGTCTTCTGGGCGTACGGCCATGTGCCCAACGGCTGGCAGGGCGACCTCACCGACGCGATGGAACGCCAACTGGAGCGCTTCGCACCGGGGTTCCGCGACCGTGTCCTGGCCCGCGCCGTCGCCGGGCCGCCGCAACTGGCCGCCCGCAACGCCAACTACGTCGGCGGCGACATCGCTTCCGGAGCGGTCTCCGGACTCCAGCTCCTGCTGCGCCCGAAGCCCACCCTGTTTCCGTACCGGACCCCGCATCCGGCCGTCTTCATCTGCTCGTCGGCCACCCCGCCGGGCCCCGGTGTGCACGGCATGTCCGGCCACAACGCGGCGAAGGCCGTCTGGAGGAGGCTCCGGCAGACATGACCACCCGCATCACCCTCGTCCAGGGGGACATCACCCGGCAGAGCACCGACGCGATCGTCAACGCGGCCAACTCCTCCCTGCTCGGCGGGGGAGGGGTGGACGGCGCGATCCACCGGCGCGGCGGCCCCGCGGTCCTGGCGGCCTGCCGCGACCTGCGCGTCTCCTCCTACGGCGGCGGCCTGCCCACGGGCCGGGCGGTCGCCACCACGGCGGGCGAACTGGACGCCCACTGGGTGATCCACACGGTCGGCCCGGTCTGGTCCGCCACCGAGGACCGCGGACATCTGCTGGCGTCCTGCTACCGCGAATCCCTGAGGGTCGCCGACCAACTCGGCGCCCGCACCGTCGCCTTCCCGGCGGTCTCCACCGGCGTCTACCGCTGGCCCATGGAGGACGCGGCCCGCATCGCCCTGGAGACGGTCCGCGCCGCGGAGACGGCCGTGGAGGAGATCAGATTCGTCCTCTACGACGACCACGCCTACGCGGCGTTCGCCGGGCACCTCGACCGACTCGACTGAGACGAGGCGGGGCGGGGGAGTCGGGCTCCGACCGCGAAATGTCCGCCCCGACGGGGCGCCCGCCCGCGGGAGTGCCCGCCGGGGGGGAGCACGTGGGAGGCGCCCGTGCGTGAGGCGCCCGTGCGTGAGGGGCTCACCCGTGAGGCGCCCGTGCGTGAGGCGCCCGTGCGTGAGGGGCTCACCCGTGAGGCGCCCGTGCGTGAGGCGCCCGTGCGGGGGCTCACCCGTGAGGCGCTCGACTGCGAAGGGCACACCCGCGACCGGGCCCGGCCGCGGGGAGCCCGACCACGCGAGGGCTTGCCCGCGAAGAGACGCCGCCCGCGAAGAGACGCCGCTCGCGAAGAGGCGCGCCGCTGGCGAAAAGGCCCTGCCCGCGAAGAGGCGTCGCCCGCCAAGAGGCGCCGCCCGCGAAAAGGCCCTGCCCGCCAAGAGGCCCCGCCCGCAAAAATGCTCCGCCCGTATGGGCGGCCCCCTCAGCCGACCGTCGAGGCCCGCACCTCCAGCCCCCAGTCGTGCCGCCGGGTCGTGTCCGTGGCGGTGCGCCCGGCGAGGATGTCGCAGAGGAGTTCCACGCAGGCCCGCCCGTACGCCTTGGGGCGCAGGTCGATCGCGGTGACGGCCGGGTGGCCGCCGCGAGCGGCGGCCCCGTCGACACAGGACGCGACCAGCAGATCCCGCCCCACCGTGCGTCCCACCGCGGCGGCCGCGTGCACCACCCCCAGGGCCGCGCCGTCCGGGGCGCAGATCACGGCGTCCGTCTCCGGCCGCTCGGCGAGCAGGGCCGAGGTGGCCTGCTCGGCCTCCCGCGCGGTGGCCGCGAAGGACACCGTACGGATGCCGACCGGCACCGAGTGGGCGCGGGACCAGTCACCGGCGGTGGCATGCAGCGCGGCGGCCCACGCGGAGGTGTCCACGGGGGCGAGCAGGGCGGGGTGGCGGGCGCCGCGGGCCCCGACATGGTCGAGCAGGGCGGTCAGCGAGGCGGCGTTGTCGCAGACGACCGAGCCCACGGGGACCGGCGTCCGCCCCAGATAGCGCTCCCCGGTGACGACCGGAACACCGGATTCCAGCAGGGCGGGCACCGCCGGGTCATCCGTCTCCGGGTCGATGACGAGGAGCCCGTCGACCCGTGAGGCGAGCCGCCCATGGGCTCCGGTGGCGGGCGTCAGCAGCATGACGTCGAGCCCCTCCTCCTGTGCGCGGTCGACGGCCCCGAAGGCGAGGTTCATGTAGTAGTCGAGCCGCGTGGCGGTCTGCGGCAGGTACAGCCCGACCGCCCCCGTGCTGGCCCGACGCAGTCGGCGAGCGGCGCTGTTGGGACGGTAGCCGAGCCGGTCGGCGACCTCCCGGACCCGGTCACGGGTGGTTTCGGCGACCCGGCCGGACCCCTGGAGGGCGTCGGAGGCGGTGCTCTTGGACACCCCGGCGGCGCGGGCGACATCGAGAAGGGTCACGGTGCGAGCGTTCACGGTGCGGAAGTCTAGTCAGGATCCGGGGACCTTGCCGGAACGTTCCGGCGTCCGCTAGCGTGCGTCCCTGCCGGAACGTTCCGGCGGGGGCGGCGCAGCAGGTGCCGCCACCCTCCCGCACAGCGTCTGGACAGCGACATGCGTCTGATCACCGCGTACAACCCGCCCGCGTCCCCGACACGGACCCGTCCCGCCGACCGCGCACCGCTGCGGATCGCAGCCGTCCAGCAGCGGTGGCACCGCGACCCCGAGGAGCACCGCGCCGCCCTGCGGGAAGGCATCCGGCTCGCGGCGGCCGAGGAGGCGCGGGTGGTGTGCCTCCAGGAGCTGACCCTGTCGCCGTACTTCGCGGTCGTCCGCAAGGCCGACCACCCGGCACCGGCGGAACCCGAGGAGCTGCTGACCGGCCCGACCTTCACCTTCGCCGCCGAGGCCGCGCGCGAGTACGGGCTCTACGTCCACGCCTCCCTCTACGAGAAGGCGCCCGCGCCCACCGGCGAGGACGACGGCCTGGGCTACAACACCGCCATCCTCGTCGCCCCCGACGGCACCCTCGCCCAGCGGACCCGCAAGACCCACATCCCGGTCTCCGAGGGCTACTACGAGGACCACTGGTTCCGCCAGGGCCCGGCCGGTGACGACGCCTTCCCCCTGGTCGACGTCGACGGGGCGAGCCTCGGACTGCCGACCTGCTGGGACCAGTGGTTCCCGGAACTCGCCCGCGCCTACTCCCTGGCGGGCGCCGACGTCCTCGTCTACCCGACCGCCATCGGCTCCGAGCCCGGCCACCCCGGCTTCGACACCCAGCCGATCTGGCAGAAGGTCATCACGGGCAACGCCATCGCCAACGCCACCTTCATGGTCGTACCCAACCGCATCGGCGCCGAGAACGGCCTCACCTTCTACGGCAGTTCGTTCATCGTCGACCCCTACGGCCGGGTCCTCGCCCAGGCGCCCCGCGACGAACCCGCCGTCCTCGTGGCCGACCTCGACCTGGACGCCCGCCGTGACTGGCTGGAGCTCTTCCCCTTCCTCGCCACCCGCCGTCCGGACGCCTACGTCCCGCTGACGCAGGAGTCCTGAGCCGGGCCCCCGCCCCACCGGAGCAGCACAGGAAGGGCCCGGCCGCCGTCGGCCGGGCCCTTCCTGTGGGGGAGCGGGTGTCAGATCACCATCGGTACCAGCGGCCACGGCCGCCACCGGGGCTGGTGGAGCGCATCACGAAGCCGAGCAGCCACAGTACGAGGACGGCGACCGCCACCCACCAAAGGATCTTCACGGCGAAACCGGCACCGAAGAGAATGAGCGCGAGAAGCAGAACAAGAAGCAGGGGAACCATTTTTATCAACCTCCTGGCGCTCCGTATGTCCCGCCGTTGCGCCTTCATGCATGGAACTTCGCGCACTTTCCGAGCCGAGGATTCCGCCGAACGGGCACCGTGCGCAGAGCCCTGTTTATGGAGGGAAGGCCGGGGCACCAGGACGTCACCGCGACAGCGGCTCAGACACTACGAGGAGGCGTGTTCCATGACTGCCGGCGAGAAGGCCAAGGCGAAGACCGAGCAGGCCAAGGGCAAGCTCAAGGAGACCCTGGGCGACGCCCTCGGCAACGACCGCATGGCCGTCGAGGGGCAGGCGGAAAAGAGCAAGGGCGACGCCCGCGAGGCCAAGGAGAAGACCAAGGACGCATTCCGGCCCTGACGTCGGCTTTCCCCTTCCCCCTTTCATCAAGGGCCTTCCTGGAAAAGGAAGGCCCTTGCTTCCGTGTAATCCCCGGGCCTTCGTCCGGGAGAAGGCGGCCGTGAGCATGTGGGCGGAGGCGGCCGTGAGCGCTTGAGTGGAGGCGGCCGTGAGCGTTCTCGCTCGGGCCGGGTCGACGGCGCGAGCGCGTGTCCTCCCTGCGCGGTAAGCGGGGGTGATCGGAACAGGAGCAGGTCGGCCCACCTCCATGTCGGATTCCCGCCAGCCCGGGCCCCGCCGATGGCGGATGCTGGAGGCATGCGGAACGGGATGCACACCGACAGGGAGCGCTGCGTACGCGCCGTCCAGTCCAAGGACGCGCGCTTCGACGGCTGGTTCTTCACAGCCGTTCTGACCACCCGGATCTACTGCCGCCCCAGCTGCCCGGTGGTGCCGCCGAAGCCGGAGAACATGACGTTCTACCCGAGCGCCGCCGCCTGCCAGCAGGCCGGATTCCGGGCCTGCAAGCGGTGCCGCCCCGACACCAGCCCCGGCTCGCCCGCCTGGAACGAACGCGCCGACCTGGTCGCCCGCGCCATGCGGCTGATCGCCGACGGTGTCGTGGACCGGGAGGGGGTCCCCGGGCTCGCCGGACGCCTCGGCTACAGCACCCGCCAGATCGAACGGCAGCTCCTCGCCGAGCTGGGCGCGGGGCCCCTCGCGCTCGCCCGGGCCCAGCGCGCCCAGACCGCCCGGCTGCTCATCGAGACGACCTCGCTGCCGATGGGGGAGATCGCGTTCGCGGCGGGATTCTCCTCGATCCGTACGTTCAACGACACCGTCCGCGAGGTCTTCGCGCTCTCCCCGAGCGAGCTGCGCGGCCGTCTCCCCAAGCACACGGTGATCGCCCCCGGCACCCTGAGCCTGCGGCTGCCCTTCCGGGCCCCGCTCAACCCCGACAATCTCTTCGGCCATCTCGCCGCGACCGCCGTCCCCGGAGTGGAGGAGTGGCGCGACGGCGCCTACCGCCGCACCCTCCGGCTGCCGTACGGGCACGGAATCGTGGCATTGACCCCGCGCCCCGAGCACATCGCCTGCCGGCTCACCCTCAGCGACCTGCGGGACCTCCCGGTCGCGATCAGCCGCTGCCGCCGTCTGCTCGACCTGGACGCCGACCCGGTGGCGATCGACGATCTGCTGCGCACGGACCCGCTGCTCACCCCGTTGGTCGACAAGGCCCCCGGCCGCCGGGTGCCGCGCACCGTCGACGAGGCCGAGTTCGCCGTACGGGCCGTGCTGGGCCAGCAGGTCTCCACGGCCGCCGCCCGCACCCACGCCGCCCGCCTGGTCACCGCGCACGGCGAACCGGTCGAGGATCCCGAGGGCGGCCTCACCCATCTCTTCCCGGCACCCGGGGCACTCGCCGCGCTGGACCCCGAGTCTCTCGCGATGCCCCGCACCCGCCGCACCACCTTTACCACCCTGGTGCGCCAACTCGCCGACGGATCACTCCACTTGGGTGTCGAGAGCGACTGGGAAGAAAGCCGGGCCCGGCTGCTCTCGCTGCCCGGCTTCGGCCCCTGGACGGTCGAGGTGATCGCGATGCGCGCGCTCGGCGACCCCGACGCCTTCCTGCCGACCGACCTCGGCATCCGGCGCGCCGCACAGGAACTGGGTCTGCCGTCCACCCCGGCCGCACTCACCGCCCGCGCGGCGGCCTGGCGGCCCTGGCGGGCGTACGCGGTCCAGTACCTGTGGGCGACCGACAGCCACCCGATCAACTTCCTCCCGGTGTAAGGACCTTCCATGAAGCAGCACACGGTCATCGACAGCCCCTACGGCCCGCTCACCCTGGTCGCCGACGACGGCGTACTGTGCGGCCTGTACATGGTCGCCCAGCGCCACCGCCCGCCAGAGGAGACCTTCGGCGACCGCGACACGACACCCTTCGGCGAGGCCACCGAACAACTCGGGGCCTACTTCGCGGGCGAGTTGAAGGAGTTCACCCTCGAACTCCGGCTGAACGGAACCCCGTTCCAGCGCAGCGTCTGGGACCGGCTGCGCGGGATCCCCTACGGCGAGACCCGCTCGTACGGTGAACTGGCCGACGTCCTCGGCAGCCCGGGCGCCTCCCGCGCGGTCGGGCTCGCCAACGGCAAGAACCCCATCGGCATCATCGTGCCCTGCCACCGTGTCGTCGGCGCCACCGGCAGCCTCACGGGCTACGGCGGCGGCCTGGACCGCAAAAAGCGCCTCCTGGACTTCGAGAGCGGCACGGCCCTCTTCTGAACCGGCCCGCCTCGGCGCGCGCCACCCGGGAGCGCGCTCCGCGCCTACGCGGCCAGCGCGCCCAGCAACGCGGGCAGCGCCGTACCGATCGGTTCCCGTACGACCTCGTCGGCGAGTCCGTCATACGGCGTGGGTTCCGCGTTGACGATGACGAGCCGGGCGCCGTGGTCGGTGGCGATGCCCGCGAGGGCGGCGGCGGGCTGGACCTGGAGGCTGGTGCCGACGGCGATGAAGATCTGACAGGCCTTGGTGATGGCGACCGCCTCGCCCAGGACGACCGGGTCGAGCTGTTCGCCGAACATCACCGTCGCCGACTTCAGGATCCCGCCGCACTCCAGGCACGGCGGGTCGTCCTCCCCGGCCTCGACCCGGGCGAGCGCGTCCTCCATGGGGCCGCGGGCATGGCATGCGGTGCAGACGACGCTGCGCACCGTGCCGTGCAGTTCCAGCACCTTGCGGGCGGGCATCCCGGCCAGCTGGTGGAGCCCGTCCACGTTCTGCGTGATCACCCGGACCGGCACCCCGGACCGCTCCAGCTCGGCCACGGCCCGGTGCGCGGCGTTCGGCTCGGCCGCGAGAGCCCGGTTCCTGCGCCGCAGCTGCCAGGAACGCCGCCGGATCTCCGGGTCCCCCATGTAGTACGCGTACGTCACGAGCTTCTCGGCCTCGGGATCCTTCCGCCACAGCCCGTTGGGGCCCCGGTAGTCGGGAATCCCGGAGTCGGTGGAGATCCCGGCGCCGCTCAGCAGCGCGACGAGGGGCTTGTTCATGTCATCGAGGGTAGGACCGTCGGTCGTGTCCCGGCCAACGGATTTCGCGGTGACGCGGGTCAGCCCACCCGGTGGCCGTCCTCCAGTTCCGCTGTCGCGGCGCCGTCGGTGAGGACGTCGAGGGCGGCCAGGACCCGGCGGCCGAAGGCGCCCGGCAGGCGGTCGGTGATCTCCTCGCGCGGGACCAGGCACCAGGACAGCAGCTCCTCCTCCTGGAGGCGGATCGCCTTGAGGTCGTCCTCGCCGAGGACCCCGCCGTCGTAGAGATACGCCACCAGCGGCGGCCGGGCCGTCCCGTGCACCCAGTCCACGGCGAGCAGCCGCCCGGGCTCCACGTCGAGGCCGATCTCCTCCAGGGTCTCCCGGCGCGCGCCCTGGCGCGGGGTCTCGCCGTCGTCCGACTCGACCGTGCCGCCCGGAAGGGTCCAGCCGTCACGGTAGTTGGGTTCGACGAGCAGCACCCGCCCCGCGGTGTCGCGGAAGAGGACGGCGGCACCGGCGAGGACGCGCGGCAGGCCCGCGATGTATGCGGCGTAGTCCGGAGTGGTCATTCAGGAAGGGTAACCAGCGGGCGCGGCCGTCCCCGGCAGTGGTCCGGCTCCGGGGTCCCCGGACTCCGCCAGCCGCAGCGTGCGGTCCGCGAGTTCGCTGATACGGATCCCGTCGAAGCCGAAGACGGCGCTGCGGACCGTGTCCTGGAGGGGGTCCTTCCGCTGTGCGGGGATCGCCCGGGCGCCCGCCAGGACACCCGCGAACGAGCCCGCGGTGGCCCCGTTGGAGTCGGTGTCCAGGCCGCCGCGGACGGTCAGCGCGATGGTCCGGGTGAAGTCCCCGCCGCCGAACAGCAGCCCGGCGGTGAGCACCGCGGCGTTCGGGACGGTGTGGATCCAGCCGAGCCCGGCCGTCTCCGCCATCACCGTGTCGAGCGTGTCCTCCCAGCTCAGCCCCGCGTCGCACAGCGAGATCACCCGGCGCACGGTGCGCGCGAGGCGGCTGCTCGCGGGAACCGGCGCCAGCGCGGCGTCCAGGGCGCGGCGGACCGTGGGCGCGGTGAACGCCGAGGAGATCAGCGCGGCCGCGAACATCGCGCCGTACACCCCGTTGCCGGTGTGCGACAGGACCGCGTCCCGGCGGGCCCGGTCCGGGGCGCCGGGGTGGGTCCAGCCGTGGATGTCGGCGCGGATCAGCGCGCCGATCCACTCCTGGCAGGGGTTGTCGCAGGTGGCCGTGAGCGGCGGCCGGAGACCGTTCGCGAGATTGCGGTACGCGACCCGTTCGGCGGTGAACGTCTGGAGATACGGCAGCCGCCGCAGCCACAGGTCGCCCACCTGTTCGGTGCTGAAGCCGAAGCCGTGCGTCTCCAGCAGGTCCAGCCCGAGGATCGCGTAGTCGATGTCGTCGTCGCGGCAGCTGCCGTGGACGCGGCCGCGTACGCACTGGCGCCACTCGGGGCGCAGCGCGTCGCGGTCGGCCCCGGTGACCGGCCCGGGGAGGTAGTCGGTGAGCGGCAGGGCGTCGGCCGCCCGCAGATAGCCGTCGATGCGTCCGCGGGTCCACACCTCGCCCCGCTCGACGGGCTTGCCCAGCATGTTGCCCGCGATCCGGCCCAGCCAGCCGCCGTGGACGCGGTCGGCGAGTGAGGTGCCCAGGAGGGTCATGGCTCCGGTCTACCCCATTCCACGGCCGCTGCGCGGTGTCCCGGAAGCCGGACAGGGGCATGACGGGGGCGGCGCGCGCCGGTTAGGGTCGCAGCGGCGCGACTGCCTTGACGTGCGCAAGGCCTGATGAGCTAGGGGAGTGCAGGTGGCAGACGCTGCGATGGACGGCACCCGGACGGCGCCGGAGGGGCGATCGGTCCGGCGGGTGCTCGTCGCCGCCGACAAGTTCAAGGGGTCGCTGACGGCCGTGCAGGTCGCGGAGCGGGTGGCCGCGGGCCTGTGCAGAGCCGTGCCGGGGCTGGAGGTCGAGGCCTTGCCGGTGGCCGACGGGGGCGACGGGACCGTGGACGCGGCCCTCGCCGCCGGGTTCGGGCGCCACCAGGCGCGGGTCGCGGGCCCCCTCGGCGAGGAGGTGACGGCGGCGTTCGCGCTGCGCGACGGCACCGCGGTGGTGGAGATGGCGCAGGCGAGCGGCTTGCAGCTGCTCCCCGACGGGGTCCAGGCACCGCTGACCGCGTCCACCTACGGCACCGGGGAGCTGTTGCGGGCCGCGCTGGACGCCGGGGCGCGGACGATCGTGTTCGGGGTCGGCGGGAGCGCGACGACGGACGGGGGCGCGGGCATGCTGTCCGCGCTCGGGGCGCGCTTCCTGGACGCGGAGGGTGCGCCGGTGCCGCCGGGTGGCGGGGGACTGGCCCGGCTGGCCTCCGCCGACCTCACGGGCCTGGACCCCCGGCTGTCCTCGGTGGATCTGGTGCTCGCCAGCGATGTCGACAATCCGCTGACCGGCCCGAAGGGCGCGGCCGCGGTCTACGGCCCGCAGAAGGGCGCCTCGCCGGACGAGGTGACGGCCCTGGACACCGCGCTCGCGCACTGCGCGAAGGTGCTGGAGGGGGCGATCGGTCCACGGGCGGCGCGGTACGCGGTGTCGCCCGGTGCGGGCGCGGCGGGCGGTGTCGGGTTCGGCGCGCTGGTCCTCGGGGCCCGCTTCCGGCCCGGTATCGAGGTCATGCTCGATGTCCTGGGCTTCGCGCCGGCCCTGGAGCGGGCCTCGCTGGTGATCACCGGGGAGGGCTCGCTGGACCGGCAGACCCTGCACGGGAAGGCCCCGGCCGGGGTGGCGGCGGCGGCCCGGGCGGCGGGCAAGGAGGTCGTCGCGGTGTGCGGGCGGCTGGCGCTGCCGCCGCAGGAGCTGGGGCGTGCCGGGATCCGCCGGGCCTACCCGCTGACCGACGCCGAACCGGACCTCGCCCGGTGCATCGCCGACGCGGGACCCATCCTGGAGCGGGTGGCGGAACGGATCGCCCGCGACTTCCTGACCTGAGCATGAAGCGAATGGCCTGAGTATGAGTGGCCTGAGCATGAAGTGAGCGGCCGGGCCGGGCGGACGTCGAGGGCGTCGGCGTACAACCCGAAGGGCCCCGAACCGTCCGGTTCGGGGCCCTTCACTGGAATCCGTGGCTACGGCTGCTACGACCGCTACGGCAGCTGCGCGGCGCGCGCCTCGCGCCGGTTGTCGCGGAAGTTGTTCACCCGGCGGGCCGTAGCGAACAGGGGGATCACCGCACCCATGACCAGCTGGAGCGCACAGCCCGTCTGGAGGAGCAGCTGACCGCTCGGGGCGTCGAAGGCCCAGGCCGCCAGGAGACCCATCGACAGGACGATCCAGGACAGCATCGCGCCCGCGAGGCGGCCGCGGGGCTTCGGGTACTCCACCCGGCTCACCATCAGCCAGGCGGTGCCGAGGATGGCCAGCAGGGTGGCGAAGAAGGGCAGCTCCAGCAGGACGATGGAGACCACCGTCAGCGCGCCGAACGGCGAGGGCATGCCCTGGAACGTGCCGTCCTTCACCGTCACGCAGGAGAACCGGGCAAGCCTGAGCACCACCGCGAGCAGCACCACGATCGCCCCGACCGCGGCCACCCGCTGGTGCGCGTCGTCGGCCACCATGCCGTAGACCAGGACGAAGTACGCCGGGGCCAGGCCGAAGCTGATCAGGTCCGAGAGGTTGTCCAGCTCGGCACCCATCGGCGACGAGCGGAGCTTACGGGCGACCAGGCCGTCGAACAGGTCGAAGACGGCCGCGCAGAGCATCAGGATCACGGCGGTGGCGGCGCTGTGCCGGGCCATGCCCGTCGACTCGTCGTTGCCCGTGAGGTGCGGGATCAGAATGCCGGTGGTGGTGAAGTACACCGCCATGAAGCCGCACGTGGCGTTGCCGAGCGTGAGGGTGTCCGCTATCGACAGGCGAAGCGAGAGAGGCATCTCCTCCTCGTCGCCCATGTCGTCGGCCTCCGGCACCCAGCCGGCCTTGGTATCCGGATCAATCACGGTCAAGACGAGTCACCCCAGCCACGGTCTTCTGGCCGACCTCGACCGCGACCTCCACGCCCTCCGGCAGATAGAGGTCGACACGCGAGCCGAAGCGGATCAGACCGATACGGTCGCCCTGCTCGACCTTCGTGCCCCGGGGGATGTAGGGGACGATGCGACGGGCCACCGCGCCGGCGATCTGGATCATTTCGATGTCGCCGAGTTCGGTGTCGAAATGCCAGACTACGCGCTCGTTGTTCTCGCTCTCTTTGTTGAACGCAGGAACAAAGCCGCCGGGGACATGCTCGACCGAGGAAACCGTGCCGGAGAGCGGAGCGCGGTTCACATGGACGTTGAGCGGGCTCATGAAGATCGCGACGCGGGTGCGGCCGTCCTTCCAGGGCATGATGCTCTGCACCACGCCGTCGGCGGGCGAGATGACCCGGCCCCGGGTGATCTCGCGCTCCGGGTCGCGGAAGAACCACAGCATTCCGGCCGCGAGAGCGGTGGCGGGGACGGCCACGGCCTTGGCGGCGCCGGAGCGGCGGGCCCGGGCCAGGCTGAGGGCTGCGGTGGCAACGGTCGGGAGGAGCCACGGCGATGCTCCGCGTGCGAGGCGTGTGCCGACCAGGCTGTCTCGGTGTGCAGAGGTTTTGCTGTGGGGCATGGATGACCTTCGTAGCGAATGATGCCGCGCTTCGACGGGGGACGGCGGCTTTCCGGCGATCGTACCGGGCGCGGCCCGCAACTCGGCAAGCCAGGAAGCCGAGTCGGCGGCCGAACAGTGTTGACGGGGTGTGATCTTCTTCGCGGAGAAAACGCCGCGAATTCGGACAACTAACCTTGGACTCGATACTCTTCGAGCAGGCGGCGCCCGATGATCATTTTCTGGATTTCGGCGGTACCTTCACCGATCAGCAGCATCGGGGCCTCGCGATAGAGGCGCTCGATCTCGTACTCCTTGGAGAAGCCGTATCCGCCGTGGATCCGGAAGGCATCCTCCACGACCTCCTTGCAGTACTCGGAGGCGAGATACTTCGCCATGCCCGCTTCGAGGTCATTGCGCCGACCGGAGTCCTTGGTGCGTGCCGCGTTCACCATCATGGCATGGGCGGCCTCGACCTTGGTGGCCATTTCCGCCAGTTTGAACTGAATCGCCTGATGCTGGGCGATCGGCTTGCCGAAGGTGTGCCGCTGCTGCGCATAGGCCACACCCAGCTCAAAGGCACGCTGGGCGACACCGCAGCCACGGGCGGCGACATTCACCCGGCCGACCTCGACCCCGTCCATCATCTGGTAGAAACCCCGGCCGGTGACCCCGCCGAGGACCCGGTCGGCCGGCAGGCGCAGACCGTCCATGACGAGCTCCGTCGTGTCGACGCCCTTGTAGCCCATCTTGTCGATCTTCCCCGGAATGGTGAGGCCCGGGCGGACCTCGCCGAAGCCGGGCTCCTTCTCGATCAGGAAGGTCGTCATCGACTTGTGCGGCGCGGTGCCCTCCGGGTGTCCTTCGTCACTCCGGACCAGTACGGCCACGAGTGAGGACGTGCCGCCGTTGGTCAGCCACATCTTCTGGCCGGACAGCACATAGTCCTCGCCGTCCCTGACCGCCCTGGACGTGATCGCCGACACATCGGAGCCGAGCGCGGGCTCCGACATCGAGAAGGCGCCGCGGACCTCGCCGAGCGCCATCCTCGGCAGGAAGTGGTCCTTCTGCTCCTGGGTGCCGTGCTGCTTCAGCATGTACGCCACGATGAAGTGCGTATTGATGATGCCGGAGACCGACATCCAGCCGCGGGCGATCTCCTCCACACACAGGGCGTAGGTCAGCAGCGACTCGCCGAGGCCCCCGTACTCCTCGGGAATCATCAGACCGAACAGGCCCAGCTCCTTCAGGCCGTCGACGATGCCCTGCGGGTACTCGTCGCGGTGCTCCAGCTCGGTCGCGACCGGGATGATCTCCTTGTCCACGAAGTCGCGGACGGTGGACAGGATCTCCTCCTGCACGTCCGTCAGACCGTGTGTCCGGGCGAGGCGGCTCATCGCGTCTCCTGCGGCTCGGGCTCGGGGCGTCCGGGCTGCTCGCCGCCGCGCTCCTTGATGTACGTCGCGGTCGGCACCATCACCTTGCGGCGGAACACGCACACCAGCGTGCCGTCCTGCTTGTAGCCCCGGGTCTCGACCTGGACGATGCCGCGGTCGTCCTTCGACTTCGAGGGCCACTTGTCGAGCACGGTGGTCTCGCCGTAGACCGTGTCGCCGTGGAACGTCGGCGCCACATGGCGCAGCGACTCGACCTCCAGGTTGGCGATCGCCTTTCCGGAGACGTCCGGCACGGACATCCCGAGGAGCAGCGAGTAGACGTAGTTGCCCACCACCACGTTCCTGCCGAAGTCCGTGGTGCTCTCGGCGTAGTGCGCGTCCAGGTGGAGCGGGTGGTGGTTCATGGTCAGGAGGCAGAACAGATGGTCGTCGTACTCCGTGACCGTCTTGCCCGGCCAGTGCTTGTACACCGCCCCGACCTCGAACTCCTCGTAGGTCCTGCCGAACTGCATGGCTCTTACGCCTCCGGGATCTCGAACGTGCTGGTGCGCCGCATACCGGCGGCCCGGCCCTTGCCCGCGACGACCAGCGCCATCTTGCGGCTGGCCTCGTCGATCATCTCGTCGCCGAGCATCGCGGAACCCTTCTTGCCGCCGGCCTCGGACGTGCAGTACGCGTACGCGTCCAGGATCAGCTCCGCGTGGTCGTAGTCCTCCTGGGCGGGGGAGAAGACCTCGTTGGCGGCCTCGACCTGGCCCGGGTGGAGCACCCACTTGCCGTCGAAGCCGAGCGCGGCGGCCCGGCCGGCCACCTCGCGGAAGCCGTCCACGTTGCGGATCTGGAGATAGGGGCCGTCGATCGCCTGGAGGTCGTTGGCGCGGGCGGCTATCAGAATCCTCATCAGGATGTAGTGGTAGGCGTCCGCCGGGTAGCCGGGCGGCTGCTCGCCCACGACCAGGGACTTCATATTGATGGAGGCCATGAAGTCGGCCGGGCCGAAGATGATGGTCTCGAGCCGCGGCGACGCCTCAGCGATCGCGTTGACGTTGTTCAGGCCCCGCGCGTTCTCGATCTGCGCCTCGATGCCGATCCGGCCCACCTCGAAGCCCATCGTCTTCTCGATCTGCGTCAGCAGCAGGTCGAGGGCGACGATCTGCTCGGCGCTCTGCACCTTCGGCAGCATGATGCAGTCGAGGTGGGGGCCCGCGCCCTCGACCACCGTCACCACATCGCGGTACGTCCACTCGGTCGTCCAGTCGTTCACCCGGACCACCCGCGTCTTGCCCGTCCAGTCGCCCTCGTTGAGGAACTTGACGACGGTGTGCCGCGCCTCGGGCTTCGCCAGCGGGGCGCACGCGTCCTCCAGGTCCAGGAAGACCTGGTCGGCGGGCAGGCCCTGGGCCTTCTCCAGGAAGCGGGGGTTGCTCCCGGGGACCGCGAGGCACGAGCGCCGCGGACGCAGCCGGTTCACCGGGGAGAGGGGCGCGGCGGTTCCGCTCGCCGAAGGGGTGGCGGCGGGCGACGGGCGGTCGGTCATGCGAGGACCTCCAGGGGGTCGAGCTTGTTCGCGGTACGGATCTCGTCGACGATACGGCCGATGATCCCCGTGATGTCGAAGTCCTTGGGAGTGAAGACCGCCGCCACTCCGGCCGCCCTGAGCTGCTCGGCGTCGGCGTTCGGGATGATTCCGCCCGCGACCACCGGAATGTCCGCCGCGCCCGCCTCCTTCAGCCGCTCCAGCACATCCGGCACCAGCTGCGCGTGCGAGCCGGAGAGGATCGACAGCCCCACCGCGTGCACGTCCTCCGCGAGGGCCGCCTCCACGATCTGCTCCGGGGTCAGCCGGATGCCCTGGTAGACCACTTCGAACCCGGCGTCCCTGGCCCGCACGGCGATCTGCTCGGCACCGTTGGAGTGCCCGTCCAGGCCCGGCTTGCCGACCAGGAAGCGCAGCTTGCCCACCCCGAGGTCACGGGCCGTCAGGTGCACCTTGTCGCGCACCCGGGCCATCGCGGTGCCCTCCTCGGCGGTCACCGCGACCGGCGCCGACGACACCCCGGTCGGCGCGCGGAACTCGCCGAACACCTCGCGCAGCGCCCCGGCCCACTCGCCCGTGGTGACACCGGCGCGGGCGCACTCGAGTGTGGCCTCCATGAGGTTCTCGGTGCCCTTGGCGGCCTCCTTCAGCCGGTCCAGCGCCTTGCAGGGGCGCGGATGGTTGAAGGGCGGCTGGTAACGGGTGTCGCGCCACCGCTGGAGCGCGGCGACGACACGGGCCTCGACCCGCGGGTCGACCGTCTGGATCGCGGTGTCCAGATCGGCCGTCAGCGGGTTCGGCTCGGTGGTCTCGTAGACATTGACGCCGACGATCTTCTCCTGGCCGGACTCGATCCGGGCCCGGCGCTCGGCATGGGAGGCCACCAGCCGGGACTTGAGATAGCCCGACTCGACGGCGGCCAGCGCGCCGCCCATCTGTTGGATCCGCTCGATCTCCGCGAGCGACTCCTCGACCAGCGCGTCCACCGTGGCCTCGACGACCTTCGAGCCCTCGAAGATGTCGTCGTACTCCAGCAGGTCGCTCTCGTGCGCCAGCACCTGCTGGATGCGCAGCGACCACTGCTGGTCCCAGGGCCGGGGCAGGCCCAGCGCCTCGTTCCAGGCCGGGAGCTGCACGGCCCGCGCGCGGGCGTCCTTCGACAGGGTCACCGCCAGCATCTCCAGCACGATCCGCTGGACGTTGTTCTCCGGCTGCGCCTCCGTCAGGCCCAGGGAGTTGACCTGGACGCCGTAGCGGAAACGGCGGTGCTTGGGGTTCTCGATGCCGTACCGCTCACGGGTGACCGTGTCCCAGATCCGGCCGAAGGCGCGCATCTTGCACATCTCCTCGATGAAGCGGACGCCCGCGTTCACGAAGAAGGAGATCCGGCCGACGACCTCGCCCATCCGCTCCTGCGGGACCTGCCCGCTGTCGCGCACCGCGTCCAGGACGGCGATCGCCGTGGACATCGCGTACGCGATCTCCTGCACCGGCGTGGCGCCCGCCTCCTGGAGGTGGTAACTACAGATGTTGATCGGGTTCCACTTCGGCAGGTGGAGGACCGTGTACGCGATCAGGTCCGTGGTCAGCCGCAGCGAGGGCCCCGGCGGGAAGACATGCGTCCCCCGCGAAAGGTACTCCTTGACGATGTCGTTCTGGGTCGTGCCCTGGAGCCGGGTGAGGTCCGCGCCCTGCTCCTCGGCGACGACCTGGTAGAGCGCCAGCAGCCACATGGCGGTGGCGTTGATGGTCATCGAGGTGTTCATCTGCTCCAGGGGTATGTCCTGGAACAGCTTGCGCATGTCACCGAGGTGCGCGACCGGCACCCCGACCCGGCCGACCTCGCCGCGGGCGAGGACGTGGTCGGAGTCGTAGCCGGTCTGCGTCGGCAGGTCGAACGCGACCGACAGGCCGGTCTGGCCCTTGTCGAGATTGCGCCGGTACAGCTCGTTGGACGCCTCCGCGGTGGAGTGCCCGGCGTAGGTGCGCATCAGCCACGGCCGGTCCTTCTGACGCTCGCTCATGGGGGCCTCTCACACGTTCCGGAAGCGGTTGATGGCATCGAGGTGCCGGGCGCGCATCTCCTCGTCGCGCACGCCGAGCCCCTCACGGGGGGCCAGGCACAGCACGCCGACCTTGCCCTGGTGCAGATTGCGGTGCACGTCATGCGCTGCCTGGCCGGTCTCCTGGAGGGGGTACACCCGTGACAGCGTCGGGTGGATCCGTCCCTTGGCGACGAGCCGGTTGGCCTCCCAGGCCTCGCGGTAGTTGGCGAAGTGGGAGCCGATGATCCGCTTCAGTGACATCCATAGATAGCGGTTGTCGTACTCGTGCCGGTAGCCCGACGTCGAGGCGCAGGTGACGATCGTGCCGCCCTTGCGGGTGACGTAGACGGAGGCGCCGAAGGTCTCCCGGCCGGGGTGCTCGAAGACGATGTCGACATCCTCGCCGCCGGTCAGTTCGCGGATGCGCTTGCCGAAGCGCTTCCACTCCCCGGGGTCCTGGTGGTGCTCGTCCTTCCAGAACCGGTAGCCCTCGGCATTGCGGTCGATGACCGCCTCCGCGCCCATCGAGCGGCAGATCTCCGCCTTGGCGGGGGAGGAGACGACACAGATCGGGGTGGCGCCGCCCGCCAGCGCGAACTGGGTGGCGTAACTGCCGAGTCCGCCGCTCGCACCCCAGATCAGCACGTTGTCGCCCTGCTTCAGCTGGGCGCCGTTGCGGGAGACCAACTGCCGGTAGGCGGTGGAGTTGACCAGGCCGGGGGAGGCGGCCTCCTCCCAGCTGAGGTGGCCGGGCTTGGGCATCAGCTGGTTGGACTTCACCAGCGCGATCTCCGCGAGGCCGCCGAAGTTGGTCTCGAAGCCCCAGATCCGCTGCTCCGGGTCGAGCATGGTGTCGTTGTGACCGTCGGAGGACTCCAGTTCGACCGACAGGCAGTGCGCGACGACCTCGTCGCCCGGCTTCCAGACGTTGACGCCCGGGCCGGTGCGCAGGACCACGCCCGCGAGGTCCGAGCCGATGACGTGGTATGGCAGGTCGTGCCGCTTGGCCAGTTCGTTGGTGCGGCCGTAGCGCTCCAGGAAACCGAAGGTCGCCAGCGGCTCGAAGATCGAGGTCCACACCGAGTTGTAGTTGACCGAGGAGGCCATGACGGCCACCAGGGCCTCGCCCGGGCCGAGTTCGGGCAGGGGGACATCGTCGATGTGCAGGGACTTGCGGGGGTCCCTGTCACGGGTGTCGAGCCCCGCGAACATCTCCGTCTCGTCCTTGTGGACGGTGACCGCGCGGTACGACTCGGGCAGCGGGAGAGCGGCGAAGTCGGCGGATGTGGCGGTCCCCGACTGGATCGCGTCCAGGATGTCCTTCACGGTATCGCCTCCGGCGGAAGAGCGTCTTGGGTGTCTTGGGCGAGACGCTGGGATACGTCGGTGGTGCTCCTGCTGGGTGCTGGGTGCGGGGTGCCGTCGGTTCGGCGGAGGGGTGCTGCGGCAGCGCCGGGTGGCGCGGGAGGGTGCCTGTGACGCAGGCGTCCGGGCGCGCTCGCCTGGGGTTTCCCGGGGGTGCCCGGGTGAGGCTTGCGGGGACAGCCGACGTACGAAGGTGCTCTGCACGCCGGCCGCCCGGACATGACCAACGTATGGCACTGTGTGTCACTCCGCAAGGCACTGGGTGCCAGATCGGGGGCCTCAAATGAAATCTTTACGTAACAAATGAGCGATGATCGATCGTGGCTACCGGTGAGTACGCGTAGAGGCGCGCGGGCGCGGGGAGGGGACGCGGGCGATCGGGCGGGGGCGGGCGATCGGGCGGACGCGCGGAGTGGGGGGGGCCGGGAGTCGGCGGGGGCGGCTGTGAGGCCGAAGTGGCTGCGAGGGCCACATGTGAGGGCCGCAAAGGGAAAGGGCCGGGAGCGGCAGTGGGTGCCGCGCCCGGCCCGCCGGAGCCGAGGGGAGGGGCGCTAGGAGTGTTCCTTGAGGGCCTGCTCGATGGTCCGCATGACCTCGTCGAGCGGCGCGTCGGTCCGGGCCACCGCGACCAGCACCTCGCCCTGGGCGGTCACGGCGGCCGGGGCGGTCCGGGGCGCGGTCGAGCGGCCGGCGCCGATCCCGGTGCCGAAGGTTCTGCGTACGATCGCGAAGGCGTGGTCGAGCTGGGCCTCCAGGTCGCCCTGGCCGCCGGCCCGCAGCCAGCGCCGCAGGACATGGTTGTGGGCGGTGACGACCGCCGAGGCGGCGACCTCCGCGAGCAGCGGGTCGTCGTTCGCCGCGTCGTCGTGTGCGTGCTCGTCGAAGTGGCCCAGCAGATAGCGGGTGAACAGCCGCTCGTAGCGGGCCACCGAGGCGATCTCCGCCTCCCGCAGGGTCGGCACCTCCCGGGTCAGCTTGTAGCGCTGCACGGAGATCTCCGGCCGGGCCGCGTACATCTTCATGACTTCTTTGATGCCGCGGCAGACGGTGTCCAGCGGGTGCTCGTGCGCGGGCGCGGCGTTGAGCACCGCCTCGGCCCGGACCAGGGTGTCGTCGTGGTCGGGGAAGATCGCCTCTTCCTTGGAGCGGAAGTGGCGGAAGAAGGTGCGCCGGGCGACCCCGGCCGCCGCCGCGATCTCGTCGACGGTGGTGGCTTCGTACCCCTTGGTGGCGAAAAGTTCCATCGCAGCGGCCGCCAGTTCTCGGCGCATCCTGAGCCGCTGGGCGGCCGAGCGGGTGCCTGCGGCACTCTCCGGTGCGTCGGGCGTAGCTGGTGTACGTGCGGACTTGGCGGGCTGGGACATGACCTGAACGTACTGCATGTGTGAAGGATGGTGCGCATGTCCCGGGATTCCCCCGCCCTGCCCGGGCGGGGGGTCGTCCGGCGGACCGAGCAGTCCGCCCCACCCGGCGCCGCCCGGGAACCGGTCGCCGGACCGGTCAGCGCTTGGCATACTCGCGGAATCCCCGGCCGGTCTTGCGGCCCAGACAGCCTGCGGCCACCAGATGCTCCAGCAGCGGCGCGGGGGCCAGACCGGGGTCGCGGAACTCGTGGTGCAGGGCCCTCTCGATGGCGAGCGAGACATCCAGACCGACCACGTCGAGCAGTTCGAACGGCCCCATCGGGTAGCCGCCGCCCAGCCGCATCGCCGCGTCGATGTCGTCGGGGGACGCGTAGTGCTCCTGCACCATCTTCACCGCGTTGTTGAGATACGGGAACAGCAGCGCGTTCACGATGAACCCGGCGCGGTCGCCGCAGTCCACCGGGTGCTTCCCGATCGCGGCGCACAGCTCGCGGACCGTGCGGTGTGCCTCGTCGGAGGTCAGCACGGTGCGGACCACCTCGACCAGCTTCATGGCCGGGGCCGGGTTGAAGAAGTGCATGCCGATCACGTTCTGCGGGCGCGAGGTGGCGCGGGCGCAGACGATGACGGGCAGCGAGGAGGTGGTGGTCGCGAGCACCGCCCCGGGCCCGCACACCTTGTCGAGCGTGGTGAACAGCTGCCGCTTGGCGTCCAGGTCCTCGGCGATCGCCTCCAGGGCCAGGCCGACGTCGGCGAGGTCGTCGTAGCTGCCCGTAGGGCGGATCCGGTCCAGGGCCCGCCCGGCCGCCTCTGCGGTCGTCCGGCCCCGGTCGGCCGAGCGCGCCAGTGAGGCGCCGATCCTGGCCTTCGCGGCCGCCGCCTTCTCCTCGGTGCGGGCGGCGAGGACCACCTCGTGCCCGGCCCGGGCGAAGACCTCGGCGATGCCGCACGCCATGGTTCCGGACCCGGCGACCCCGACCGGGCGGACCGGGTGGGCCGGGGCCTGCGCGGCGGTCCCCTCGGGCGTGAGCGTGTCCCGCACCGCGGCGGGGCTGCCGGGCGCCTCGTAGGTGTAGAAGCCGCGCCCGGACTTGCGGCCGGTCAGGCCCGCCTCGCTCAGCTGCTTGAGGACCGGCGCGGGTGCGTGCAGACGGTCGTGGGAGGCCGCGTACATGGCTTCGAGCACGGTGCGCGCGGTGTCGACGCCGATCAGGTCGAGCAGGGCGAGCGGGCCCATGGGCAGACCGCAGCCCAGTCGCATCGCGGCGTCGATGTCCTCGCGGGAGGCGTATCCCGACTCGTACATCGCGGCCGCCTGGTTGAGATAGCCGAACAGCAGTCCGTCGGCGACGAAACCGGGCCTGTCGCCCACCGCGACGGGCTCCTTGCCCAGGTCGAGGGCGAGGCGGGTGACCGCGGCGACGGCGGCGGGCGCGGTCAGCACGGAGGAGACGACCTCGACCAGCTTCATGGCCGGGGCCGGGTTGAAGAAGTGCAGTCCGAGCACCCGCTCGGGGCGGGCGGAGTCGGCTGCGAGCCGGGTGACGGAGAGGGCGTTGGTGCCGGTGGCGAGAATGGCGTCCGGGCGCACGATCCCGTCGAGAGCGCGGAAGATCTGCTGCTTGATCTCGTACGACTCCGGGGCCACCTCGATGACCAGGTCGGCGTCCGCGGCCGCGCCCAGCTCGGTGGAGGTGCGGAACCGGGCGAGGGCTGCCTCGCGCTCCCGCCCGGTCAGGCGTCCGCGGCGCACGGCGCGGGCGGTGGCGGCCCGAAGGGTGGTGACGGCGCGCGTGGCGGCGGCCTCGCTGATGTCGATGCCGGTGACCCGGCGGCCGTTCCGGGTCAGCACTTCGGCGATGCCGGTGCCCATGGTGCCGAGACCGACCACGGCAATGGTCCTGAGCGGGGACAGCGGAATGTCGGAGCGGGGAGTGGCCATCGCGGGACTCCAGGAGAAGAGGTGACGACTGCGGGAGGGCGCGGCTGGATGCGCCGGGGGCGCACACCGTGCGGAGAACGCGGATGTCCGTCACGCCGAAGGGCGCACACGCCCGGGGCGGCCGCGGACAGACACGTCCGGGAGCGGTGGTCCGGCCGGCCCTGTCCCGGAGCCGGGTCGTGCGGAGATACGCGATGTGCCGAACCGGCGGCCGTCCGCCCGGCCTTGAACGGCGCGGGGGCTGCCTTCTTGCGGTGGCCGCGTCACCAGACCACCGCACGCCGCGAGGGGTCACCTCGCTCGACTGAGCTTAACCCGTGGGTAACGGGCGTGCCACTCCCCGAGTTTGTGATGTGGGTCCCGAGGTTCCCCCGGCCGCCATAGTCTCGGCTCATGGACGAAGCGTTGCGATCACTCACGGAGCGTTTACGGACCGAGGCGGGGAACTCGCCGCTGTACGGGCGGCTCGTGGCCGTGGACGGCCCCGATGAGCTGGCCGCCGTGCTGACCGAGCCCGCACAGCCGCTGTGGGCCCGAGAGCTGGCGGCCTTCCGGCTGGGCGTCGCGGGGGACCGCAGGGCGTTCGAGACGCTGGTCCTGCTGCTCAACCACCGCGATCCGCCGCGCTGCGCCTCGGCCGCGTACGCCCTGGCCCGGCTCCGCGACCCCCGCACCGCCCGCGCGGCCGCCGCCCTCGCCACCAATGAACTCCGGGTCGCCTACGCGCTCCACCCCGTACGCCTGCTCGTCGCACTGCGCGCCCCCGAGTCCGTGCCCGCGCTGATCACCACCCTCCGGCGCAGACTGGGCCCCCACGATCCCTACCGGAAGGTGGCGCTCGCCTGCGTGGAGGGACTCGGCGAACTGGGGGACGCCCGGGCCGGAGCCGTCCTCAACGAGGCACTCGCCCACCCCGCCCTCGCCGAGGCCGCGGTACGCGCCCTCGCCCGCATCCCCACCCCACGCTGACGCACCCTCAGCCGGACAGCGGCAGCGCGACCGTGTACCGCACCTCGGGCACGGCCGCACCATCCATCTCGTACGCCTCCTCGGCGCCGTCGGCGCGGAATCCGGCCCTCTCGTAGAAGTGCCGCGCGCGGGTGTTCTCCTTGAGCACCCAGAGCCGCATGCGCGGACGCCCGTCCCCGGCGCACCCACGGACCGCCTCCGCGAGCAGCGCCCGGCCGATCCCGCCGCCCAGTAGACCGGAGTCCACATAGAGGGCGTACAACTCCCCGTCCTCGGCGTCGGTTTCGCCGTCCCGGTAGGGTCCGTACGCGGCCCAGCCCACCGTCTCGCCGTCCAACTCCGCGACCAGATTCACCACCCGGCCATCACCCTCCGCCAGCCGGGCGCGGCGCGACTCGGCGTCGGCGTCCACGTCGAGTCTGTCGAGATACGACCGGGGGATCAGCTTCCGGTACGCCGTCCGCCAGCCGCCGATACGGATCTCACTGACCCGTCGGCAGTCGGCGGACGACATGGCGCGGATGAGCGGTCGGCTGTCCATGGCGGAACCGTAGGTGGACTCGGGCCGCCGGTCCACGGGTTATTCCGGGAGTACCGCGAACGCCTCGACCTCCGTGCGGGATTCGGGGGCGGGAATCCTGGGCGGCTCACTCATGGGGCCAGGGTGGACCATGGGTGTGGCAACGCCCCCGACGGGCCGCGTGGGCCGTTCAGCCCCGGAAGCCGAGCAGGCCGTGCAGGGTGGAGCCGTGTCCGGGGGCCCGGGCCGCCTTGGTGGTCGCCGGTTCGGGGTCGGGGAGTTTCGGGCACACCGCGTCGATGCCGCCGTCGCCGTGCGGCAGGGTGCCGTCGGTGAGGTAGGCCGCGAGGTACGTGTCGAGGCAGGCGTTGCCGCTCAGTGAGATGCCGTGGTTGCCGCCGCCCTGCTCCACCACCAGACGGGAACCGCGCAGCAGATGATGGACCGTCACACCGCCCTGGTAGGGGGTGGCGGCGTCGTCGGTCGCCTGGAAGAGGAGCGTCGGCGGGAGGGCGTCGTTGGCCACGTCCACCGGCCGCAGTCCGGTCGTGGGCCAGAAGGCGCACGGCGCGTTGTACCAGGCGTTGTTCCAGGCCATGAAGGGCGCCTTCGCGTACACCGCCCAGGTGTCCCGGCGCCACCGCGCCCAGCCGCGCGGCCAGGAGACGTCACGGCACTGCACCGCCGCGTAGATGCTGTAGCCGTTCTCGCCCGAGGCGGGGACCGCGCCCAGGGTGCGGTAGGCGTCGACCAGCGGTGCGGGATTCCCGTCGTTGCTGTAGGCCGCGAACGCGGTGGCCAGGCGCGGCCAGTAGCCGTTGTAGTAGCCGCCCGGCATATAGGTGTCCTCCAGTTCGGAGGCACCCACCGTGTTCTGCGCGGGATTCCTGGCCAGGGCAGCCCGCATCGCGTACCACTTGGCCTCCACCGCGGCGGGGTCGGTGCCGAGCCGGTAGGCGCTGTCGTGCCGGGCGACCCAGGCGAGGAAGGCGCGGTGGCGGTCGTTGAAGGCGTAGTCCTGGTTGATGTTGTCGTCGTACCAGACGCCCGTGGGGTCCACGATGGAGTCCAGCACCAGACGGCGCACCCGCTGCGGGAACAGCTTCGCGTAGACGGCGCCCAGATAGGTGCCGTAGGAGTAACCGAAGTAGCTGACCTGCTCGGCGCCCAACGCCCGGCGGATCATGTCCAGGTCCCGCGCGGCGTTGATCGTGTTGATGTACGGCAGCACGCTCGCGTACTTCAGGGCACAGGACCGGGCGAACGCCGTGGCGCGGTCCAGGTTGGCCCGCTCCAGGGCGTGTGTCGCGGGCACCGAGTCCGGGCGCACCGGGGTGAAGTGGCCCGGGCGGCAGTTCAGGGCCGGTTCGCTCTTGCCCACGCCCCGCGGGTCGAAGCCGATGACGTCGTACTGCGCGGCCACCGCCTTGGGCAGCGCGGACGCCACGAACCCGGCGAGCTTCAGACCGCTGCCGCCGGGCCCGCCCGGGTTGACCAGCAGCGGTCCCTGAGAGATCGCCGCGGTGTGCGGGACGCGTGACAGCGCCACCGTGATCTGCCGTCCGCGCGGGTCGGCGTAGTCGAGCGGCACCGTCACGGACGCGCACTGGAGCGTCGGATGCGTGGCGGTGGCGCAGTTCTTCCAGGCGGGTCCGGCCACTTGCGCGGTGTCCGCGGCGGTGCCCGGAGGGCTCGCACCGGCCGGGACCGCGGTGAGCATCCCGGCCACCATCACGGCAGCGCCGCACAGCGCGGCTGCGCCTTTTCTCATGTCAGTCCTCCCAGGACGGAGGGGGTGGACCACGGCTGTCGGGTCCTCGCCGCATCGTCCAGGAAGGGGCGGCCGGGAAGGGTGTGGTCGGGCGGTGCTTGAGCCGATCGGGTCGCCGGAAGCCCTCGGATGCCCGGATGCCCGGATGCCCGGATGCCGGGATGCCGGGGTGCCGGGATGCCCGGATGCTTCGATGTGCGGCTGCGCGGCCGGAATCAGAGCAGGGAGAGCTGGGTCGGGCCGGTCACGGCGGGTGCGGGTGCGGGTGCGGGTGCGGGTGCGGCGGCCGGGGGCTCGGGGCGCCGGAGCCTGCGCGGCATCCCGGCGGCCGCGGGCCCGATGCCGTACTCCCGTGCCAGTTCGTGCACCTGACGGGTGATCCGGCGCTGGTACCACTTCGGGGCGTACGCGCCGTCCGCATACAGCCGCTCGTAACGGCGTACGAGCCAGGGGTGCCGCTGCTCCAGCCAGGCCATGAACCACTCGCGGGCGCCGGGGCGCAGATGCAGCACCAGCGGGGTCACCGAGGTGGCCCCGGCCGCGGCGATCCCCCGTACGGTGGCGCGCAGTTGGTCCGGCTGGTCGCCGAGGAAGGGGATGACGGGGGCCATCAGCACACCGCAGCCGATGCCGTGCTCGCCCAGGGTGCGCACCACGTCCAGACGGCGCTCGGGGGCGGGTGTGCCCGGCTCGACGGTGCGCCACAGCTCAGGGTCGACGAATCCCACCGAGACGGAGATCCCGACGTCGGTGACCTCCGCCGCCTGCCGGAGCAGTTCGAGGTCGCGCAGGATCAGTGTGCCCTTGGTGAGGATGGAGAACGGGTTGGCGTGGTCGCGCAGGGCCGAGATGATGCCCGGCATCAGCCGGTAGCGGCCCTCGGCCCGCTGGTAGCAGTCGACATTGGTGCCCATGGCGATGTGCTCCCCGTGCCAGCGCCGGGAGCCGAGCTGGGCCCGCAGCAGCTCGGGGGCGTTGACCTTCACCACGATCTGGCTGTCGAAGCCGAGGCCGGTGTCGAGGTCCAGATAGCTGTGCGTCTTGCGGGCGAAGCAGTAGACGCAGGCGTGGCTGCACCCGCGGTAGGGGTTGACGGTCCATTCGAACGGCATCCGGGAGGCGCCCGGCACCCGGTTCACGATCGACCGGGCCCGGACCTCGTGGAAGGTGATGCCGCGGAACTCCGGGGTGTCGACGGTGCGGGTGGTCACCGTGTCCGCGTCGAACAGGGTGGTGTCACGGGCCGTGGCGTCGTTTCCCGCCAGATGGTCCCAGCGCATGGGCACCTCCTCGGTAGCACTGGCCACAGAATAGAACACATGTTCCCATGATCGCGAGGTCGATTCGATTGGGAGTTCGAGTTCATGGGATATCGGCCCTGACCTGCGGCTTTCCCCCCGGGGCGCCCCGCTCGGGGAGCGCACGGCCGCCGAGTCGGCGCGTCCCGCGTCCCTCCCGCCGCTGTCTGCGTCATAACGGACGGGTGGAAACGTCGACACCGCCGCAACCGCCGCAGCCCCCGTCCACGGGCGTGCGCCCCCTCACCCTGGACGCCGCCGGCGTCACCCTGTCCTGTCTGCTCGCCGAGCCGCCGGACGGACGGCCCCGGGCCACCGTGGTCGCCGTGCACGGCGGCGGCATGACGGCCGGCTACTTCGACGGACAGGCGCACCCCGACCTGTCCCTGCTGACGCTCGGTGCGCGCCTCGGCTTCACCGTGCTCGCCCTCGACCGGCCCGGCTACGGCCTCTCCGCCGGACAGCTGCCCGCCGGACAGACCCTGGCCGAGCAGGCCGAGGTGCTGGACACGGTCATGGAGGACTTCGCCCGGCAGCACCCCACGGGAGCCGGGTTCTTCCTGCTGGCCCACTCCTACGGCGGCAAACTCGCTCTGGTCACCGCCGCGCACCACCCCCGGCTGCTCGCCCTCGACGTATCGGGCTGCGGCCACCGCTACGACATCGAGCCGGACGAACTGCCCCAGGTCCTCGGCCGCTCCTCCTGGGGCCGCAACTGGGGTCCGCTGCGGCTGTATCCGCCGGACACCTTCCGCTCGCTCGGTGCGCTGGTCGCCCCCATGCCGACCCGCGAGGCCGAGGAGGCGTCCCGCTGGCCGGGACTGTTCGAAGAGGTCGCGCCCCGCGTCCGGATCCCGGTGCGGATGACCTTCGCCGAGCACGAGGCATGGTGGCTGCACGGGGAGCGGGACATCGCGGAGATCACCGCCCTGCTGTCCGCGGCCCCCGTGCTCCGGATCGGACACCAGCCGGACGCGGGACACAACATCAGCCTGGGCTGGGCCGCCCGCGCCTACCATCTGCGCGCCCTCGGCTTCTTCGAGGAGTGCCTCGCGGCCCGCCAGGCCCGGCGCGGCCGGACGGTCCTGCACGAGAGCCCGGTGACGGCGGCCCCGTCCACCGTGCTCCCCGGGGTGTGATGGGATGGCGGACGCCCCATCACACGTACAGGAAGAGGATGGTCATGGCGCAGGTCGAGGCCACGACGGAGCGGATCGTCGCGGCGGACGCGGAGGCGGTGTTCGACGCCCTCGCCGACTACAGCGGCACCCGTGCGCGGCTGCTGCCCGAGCAGTTCAGCGAGTACGAGGTCCGCGAGGGCGGCGACGGCGCGGGCACCGTGGTGCACTGGAAGCTCCAGGCCACCAGCAAGCGCGTCCGTGACTGCCTGCTCGAGGTCACCGAGCCGACCGACGGGGAACTGGTCGAGAAGGACCGCAACTCCTCGATGGTGACCACCTGGCGGGTCACCCCGGCGGGCGAGGGCCGTTCCCGGGTCGTCGTGACCACCACCTGGAAGGGCGCCGGAGGCATCGGCGGCTTCTTCGAGAAGACCTTCGCCCCCAAGGGCCTCGCCCGTATCTACGACGCGGAGCTGGCGAAGCTGGCCGCCGAGGTGGAGAAGTGACCTCGGGGACGTGACCCCGCCCGGGCGCCCCGGTGCCCCCCGTGCACACCCGGTACGCCTTGTACGCTCCGGGGCGCGAAGCCCCCGTTCCGAGCTCCGGAGCGCACACCGTCAGTCCTGCGGATGAATCGCACGCTCACCGTTTCGGGTGGTTTTCCGCAGGGCACCGCTGTACGCCGTAGGGCTCCCACCGGCGGATACCTCCGGAACGCTACCCTCCGCGCCAACTCGCCGCGCTTGAACCGGTTGTCGCCCGATGCGAGAAATGGGCAGCGCAGCGGCGACGAGGGGAGCGGCAGTGGGCGGGACGACGGTGATGGACGTGGACAGCGAGCGGCTCGTGCCGCCCGTGGCCCTGGACGCGCCCCGGCAGCCGGCCGCCGCCGAACCCTCCGCGGCCCTCGGCCCCCGTCAGGTGCGCCTCGTCTTCGTCGGGCTGATGCTGGCGCTGCTGCTCGCCGCCCTCGACCAGATGATCGTGGCCACCGCACTCCCCAAGGTCGTCGGTGAACTGCACGGCCTGGACCGGATGTCCTGGGCGATCACCGCCTATCTGCTGACCTCCACCGTGGGGCTGCCGGTCTACGGCAAATGCGGCGACCTGTTCGGCCGCAAGGGCGTGTTCCAGTTCGCGATCGCCGCCTTCGTCCTCGGCTCCGCGCTCGCGGGCCGGGCGCAGAGCATGGACCAGCTGATCGCCTTCCGCGCCGTGCAGGGCATCGGGGCGGGCGGGCTGATGATCGGGGTGCAGGCGATCATCGCGGACATCGTGCCGCCCCGTGAACGCGGCCGGTACATGGGCCTGATCGGCGCCTCCTTCGGCCTCGCCTCGGTCGCCGGGCCCCTGCTCGGCGGCTACTTCACGGACCATCTCTCCTGGCGCTGGTGCTTCTACATCAATGTGCCCTTCGGCCTGATCACCCTGGTCGTGGTCACCGTGGTGCTGAAACTCCCCAGGCCCACCACCAAGGGCAGGCTCGACCTGCCCGGCACCCTGCTGCTGGCCGCCGCGTCCACCTGCCTGGTGCTGCTCACCAGTTGGGGCGGCACCGAGTACGCCTGGGGCTCACGCGTCATCCTCGGACTCGGCGCCGGATCGGTCGTCGCGGTGGCCCTCTTCCTGGCCGCCGAGCGCCTCGCCGCCGAACCCCTCATCCCGCTCCGGCTGTTCCGGGACTCCGTCTTCAACGTCACCGCCCTGGTGGGCCTGGTGGTCGGCGTGGCACTGTTCGGCGCCGCCAGCTATCTGCCCACCTTCCTCCAGATGGTCGACGGGGCGAGCGCCACCGAGTCCGGACTGCTGATGCTGCCGATGATGGCCGGGATCGTCGGCGCCTCCGTCATCTGCGGCCAACTGGTCAGCCACACCGGCCGGTACAAGCTGTTCCCGGCACTCGGCAGCGCGGTGTCCGCCCTCGGCATGTGGCTGCTCTCCCGGCTCGGCACCGACACGCCCCGGCTGGAGTACAGCATCTGGATGCTGGTCCTCGGGGCGGGCATCGGCATGGTGATGCCGGTGCTGGTCCTCGCCGTGCAGAACTCGGTACGCCCCTCCGACCTGGGCACCGCCACCAGCGCCAACAACTACTTCCGGCAGATCGGCGGCAGTGTCGGCGCCGCCGTCTTCGGCACCCTGTTCGCGAACCGGCTCACCGACGCGCTGGAGCAGCGCCTCCCGCCGAACGCCGGGAGCCGGCTGCCCGACCCGGAGTCCATCACCCCGCAGCTGGTCCACGCGCTGCCGCCCGCCCTGCGCGACCCGTACATCGAGGCGTACGCCGACGCCATGCCGAGGATCTTCCTCTACCTCGTGCCGGTGCTTGCCCTCGGCCTGTTCATCGCCTTCTTCCTCAAGGAGAAACCGCTGGTGTCCCACAACGCCCCCGTCGAGAGCCCGCCCGCCTCCCAGGTCCCGCAGGCGCGTTCGCCGTACGCCGCGGGAGTGCCCGTCTGCGGCACGGTCCAGCACCCCGACGGCACCGTGGTGCCGCGGGCCGCGCTCACTCTCATCGATGTCGCGGGACAGCAGATCGGGCGCGGCGCGAGCGGCGAGGACGGGCGGTACGCGCTGTCCACGCCGGGATCCGGGTCCTACGTCCTGATCGCCGCGGCCGGCGGCCACCAGCCCCAGGCGGTCTCGGTGACCGTGGGGGAGCGCCCCGTGGAGCTGGACGTGGTGCTCGGCGGCGCGGGCCGGCTGGCGGGCAGCGTCCTGACGGCGGACGGCACACCGGTGCGCGACGCCTCCGTCACCCTCACCAATGTGCACGGGGAGGTCGTCGCGAGCACCCGCAGCGGACGCGAGGGGAGCTATGTCATCACGGAGCTGGTGGCGGGGGAGTACACCCTGGCCGCCAGTGCGCCCGCCTTCCGCCCGGCCGCGCTGCCCGTGACCGTCCAGGCCTCCCGGGAGACCCGGCAGGACGTCGAACTCGCGGGCGGTGCGGTGCTGCGCGGCACCGTGCGGGCGAGCGGCGGACGGGCCGTCGAGGACGCCCGGGTCACCCTGCTGGACGCGGCGGGCAATGTCGTCGACACCCTGACCACGGGCGCCGACGGAACGTTCCGGTTCGTCGATCTGTCGTCCGGTGAGTACACCGTGATCGCCGCGGGTTACCCGCCGGTGGCCACCGTGTTGCAGGTCGCCGGGGGCGGCCGCACCGAGCGCGATCTGCAACTGGGGCACGAGGACTGAGGGAGCGCGGGCGGGGCCCCCGAGGCATCCCGCCCTCCGCCGATGCGTCCCGTCCTCCCGGCGGGGCGCGTCAGCGCTCCGGGGCGGCCGTCGTCCCCCGTACCTCCAGCGCGGGTGTGGTGAGGACCAGTTCGGCGGTTCTGGCGGGCTCGGCGAGGCGGTCCAGCAGGCACTGGGCGGCGCGGCGGCCCACGTCGTGGCTGCCGTTGTCCACGGTGGTGAGCCACAGGTGCCGCAGCCGGGAGACCGAGGTGTTGTCGTAGCCGACCACGGAGAGGTCGCGGGGGACCCGCAGGCCGAGCTGCCCGGCCGCCGAGAGGGCGCCGACGCAGGCCATGTCGTTGAAGGCGAAGAGGGCGGTGGGGCGTTCGCGGGCCGTGAGCAGGCGGACCGCCGCCCGGTAGCCGCCCTCCTCGGTGAGGTCCCCCTGCTCCACGACCGCCGTGTCCGTGAGGCCGTGCTCGCGCATGACCGCTTCGAAGCCCTGTCGGCGCAGCTCTCCGACCACCCCCTGCCCGGCGATGTGCGCGATACGGCGGTGACCGAGGCCGACCAGGTGTTCGGTGGCGAGCCGGGCGCCATGGGTGTCGTCGCCCGCCACGATGTCCACCGCGGGCAGTTGCGGCTCGCGGGCTCCCGCGACCACCGTGGGGATGCGCACCGCGGCCGTCACAAGCGCCTCGGAGGACGGCAGGGTGCCGACCGCGACCAGCCCGTCGACCCCGAGGTCGGTGAAGGCGCGGGTGAGGTCCTCGCCGAGGCGCCGGTTGAGCCGCCCGTCGGCCATCAGCATGCGCAGCCCGGCGTCGTGCAGGCGCCCGTTGAGACCGTCGAGCAGCTCCACGAACCAGGGGTTGCGCAGGTCGTTCAGGAGGACGCCCACGGTGCGGGTGCGCCGTTCGCTGAGGCTGCGGGCGGCGGCGTTGGGCCGGTAGCCCAGCTCCTCGACGGCTGCCAGCACGGCCCGCCGCTTCTCGGGGCGCACCTGGTCGGAGCCGCGCAGCACCAGGGAGACCAGGGATTTCGACACTCCGGCCCGCTCGGCCACATCGCGGATCGTGGGCGGTCTCATGGCCTGGACCGTTCCATACGGCCCGGGCCCCTGTCAAAGGATTGACAACCCCATTCAGGGCCCGCAGGGTGAGGCCGGAAGGCTTCTGGACCGGTCCAAAAGGAGGCAGTCATGGCACAGGCGCTGGGCGTCGCCGTCGTGGGGTTCGGCTGGATGGGACGGGTGCACACCCAGGCGTATCTGCGCCTGCCGCACCACTTCCCCGGGCTGCCGCTGCGGCCCGAACTGATCGCCGTCGCGGACGAGGTGCCGGGCCGGGCCGAGGAGGCCGCCGGGCAGTACGGCTTCGCCACCGCGGTCCGTGACTGGCGGCAGATCGCCGCCGACCCCCGCGTCGGGGCGGTGAGCGTCGCCGCGCCGAACTTCCTGCACCGGGAGATCGGCACGGCCATGGCCCGGGCGGGCAAGCACCTCTGGATCGAGAAGCCGGTGGGGCTGACCGTCGAGGACGCCCGGGCGGTCGCCGAGGCCGTCGCCGGGGCCGGGGTCCAGGCCGCCGTCGGCTTCAACTACCGCAACGCACCGGCCGTCGCCGCCGCCCGCGAGCTGATCGCCTCCGGCGGGATCGGCACCGTCACCCATGTCCGCATCCGGCTCCTCAGTGACTACGCCGCCCACCCCGAGTCCGCCCTGACCTGGCGCTACGAGCGGACCCGGGGCGGCAGCGGGGTCCTCGGCGACCTCGCCTCGCACGGGGTGGACCTGGCCCGCTTCCTGCTGGGCGAGATCGCGTCACTGGCCGCCGACACCGCCGTCTTCATCCCCGAACGGGCCCGCCCCGCCGCGGCCACCGCGGGCCATGCGCGCGCGAGGGGCGGCGCGCCCGGGCCGGTGGAGAACGAGGACTACGTCAACTGCCTGCTGCGCTTCGCGTCCGGGGCCCGGGGCGTGCTGGAGGCGAGCCGGGTCGCCGTGGGCGAGCAGAACGCCTACGGCTTCGAGGTGCACGGCACCGAGGGCGCGGTCTTCTGGGACTTCCGGCGCATGGGCGAACTCGGCGTGAGCCGGGGCACGCTCTATCAGGACCAGCCCGTGAGCACCCTCCACGTCGGCCCGGGCCACGGCGAATACGCCGCCTTCCAGCCCGGGGCCGCCAACGCCATGGGCTATGACGACCTGAAGGTCATCGAGGCGTATCACTTCCTGCGCTCGGTCGCGGAGGGGACACCGTACGGCCCCACCCTGGACGACGCCGTGCACAGCGCCCTCGCCCTGGACGCCATGACCCGGTCCGCGCACCGGCGCGCCTGGGTGGACCTCGGCTGATCCGCGGGGCTGCCCGGAGGCTCTCCCGAGGAGTCGGGGCCCGGCACGCTGCACCCCGGTCGGAAGTGGGTAGGGATCGGCCCCGGGCGCGTCCCGCCGTGACCGGATCGGAACAAGGGACGGGCGCGGGGCACGTGCGCCGTTTCCGCCGCACTTCCGCCCGTACTCGCCGTACTTTGTACTTACATTCGGACCTGCTTCTGAAATGATGTCTTAACAAAGTATTGACAGTGGGGTGCGGGAGGGACTTGTATCCCGTCCCAGCGAAACAGCCGGTTTCCCCGGCGACACGACCCGGACACCGTGCCCGGGCCCCGCGTGGGGCTCCCGCCCGGCGCCGTCCCTCTCCCTTTCCCCTTCCCCGGCCGCACAGTGAGGTGCAGGAAAGATGGACCGCACGTTCCACCCCCGCCGCTCCCGCAGCATCGCCCCCCTCGTCGCGGTGGCGGCGGCGTCCGCCCTCCTTGTCGCAGGCTGCTCCAGCAGTACGGGCGGGAAGAAGGCCGAGGAGAAGGCCTCCGGGATCGCCGCAGGCAAGGCCACCACCCCCCGGATGACGGTCGCCCTGGTGACCCATCAGGCACCGGGCGACACCTTCTGGGACATCGTCCGCAAGGGCGCCGAGGCGGCCGCGGCCAAGGACAACATCAAACTCGTCTACTCCAGCGACCCCAACGCGGGCAACCAGGCCAACCTGGTGCAGAACGCCGTGGACCAGAAGGTCGACGGCATCGCGATCACCCTCGCCAAACCGGACGCCATGAAGGACGTGGTCGCCAAGGCGACCAGGGCCGGCATCCCGGTGGTCGGCCTCAACTCCGGTGTCAGCGACTGGAAGAAGCTGGGCCTGCTGGAGTTCTTCGGGCAGGACGAGAGCGTCGCGGGAGAGGCGTTCGGCAAGAAGCTGAACGAGGTCGGCGCCAAGAACGCGGTCTGTGTGATCCAGGAGCAGGGCAACATCGGACTCACCCAGCGCTGCGACGGGGTCAGGAAGACCTTCCGCGGCACGACCCAGATCCTCTACGTCAACGGCACCGACATGCCGTCCGTGAAGTCCACCATCACCGCGAAACTCAAGCAGGACAGCTCCCTGGACCATGTGGTCACCCTCGGCGCGCCCTACGCCCTGACCGCCGTGCAGTCCGTGGACGACGCGGGCAGCAAGGCGAAGGTCGCCACCTTCGACCTCAACAAGGACCTCGCCCGCTCCATCCAGAAGGGCGACATCCAGTTCGCCGTAGACCAGCAGCCCTATCTCCAGGGCTATCTGGCGGTCGACTCGCTGTGGCTGGAGAAGAACAACGGCAACTACAGCGGCGGCGGCGAGCAGCCGGTGCTGACCGGCCCCGCCTTCGTCGACAAGTCCAATGTCGACGGCGTCGCCGCCTTCGCCGCCCAGGGCACGAGGTGATGACCATGAGCCGGCAGGCCACCGGGGCGCCGGCCGCGCCGCCGTCCTCCGGCCCCGGGGAGCGCGACGGCCGGACCGCGCGACGGCCCCTGGTGCTCCGGATGCTCGCCCGGCCCGAGGTCGGCGTCCTCCTCGGCGCCGTGGCGGTGTTCGTCTTCTTCTGTGCCGCGGCGCCCACGTTCCGCACCGGCAGCGCGATGGCCACGGTCCTCTATCAGTCGTCCACCATCGGGATCATGGCGCTGCCGGTGGCGCTGCTGATGATCGGCGGCGAGTTCGACCTCTCGTCCGGCGTGGCGGTGATCACCTCCGCGCTGACCGCGAGCATGGTCAGCTACCAACTGACCATGAACGCATGGGTGGGTGTGATCGTCGCCCTGGTGGTGTCCCTCGGGATCGGGGCGTTCAACGGCTGGCTGGTGATGCGCACCGGACTGCCGAGCTTCCTGATCACTCTGGGCACCTTCCTCGGCCTCCAGGGCGTGAACCTCGCGGTCACCAAGCTGATCACCGGCAATGTGGCCACCGATGACATCAGCGACATGCAGGGCTTCGGACAGGCCAAGGCGCTGTTCGCCTCCTCCTTCACCGTCGGCGGGGTCCAGTTCAAGGTCACCGTGCTGTGGTGGCTCGGCTTCGCCGCCCTGGCCACCTGGGTGCTGCTGCGCACCAAGTACGGCAACTGGATCTTCGCGGTCGGCGGCAACCAGGACAGCGCCCGGGCGGTCGGCGTGCCCGTCCGGTTCACCAAGATCACCCTTTTCATGCTGGTCGGCTTCGGCGCCTGGTTCGTGGGCATGCACCAGCTGTTCGCCTTCAACACCGTGCAGTCCGGGGAGGGCGTCGGCCAGGAGCTGATCTACATCGCCGCCGCGGTCATCGGCGGCTGCCTGCTCACCGGCGGCTACGGCTCCGCGATCGGCCCGGTCTTCGGCGCGTTCATGTTCGGAATGGTCAGCCAGGGCATCGTCTACGCGGGCTGGAACCCCGACTGGTTCAAGGCGTTCCTCGGCGTGATGCTCCTCGGTGCCACCCTCATCAATCTGTGGGTCCGCCAGTCCGCGACCCGGAGGTGATCCCCATGACCCAGGCCGACCCCGGCAACGACCGCACGACACCCGCCCCCGCCGACGGGACACCCCTCGTCGAACTGCGCGGCGCGGGCAAGTCCTACGGCAACATCCGCGCCCTGCACGGCGTCGACCTCGCCGTCCACCCCGGCAGGGTCACCTGCGTCCTCGGGGACAACGGCGCGGGCAAGTCCACCCTGATCAAGATCATCTCGGGACTGCACCGGCACACCGAGGGCGAATTCCTCGTCGACGGCGAGCCGGTGCGCTTCTCCACGCCCCGTGAGGCCCTGGACCGCGGCATCGCCACCGTCTACCAGGACCTCGCCACCGTCCCCCTGATGCCGGTGTGGCGGAACTTCTTCCTGGGCTCCGAGCTGACCCGGGGACCCTGGCCGGTCCGCCGCCTGGACATCGCCCGGATGAAGCAGACCGCGGACGAGGAACTGCGGAACATGGGCATCGTCCTCGACGACCTGGAACAGCCCATCGGCACCCTCTCCGGCGGCCAGCGCCAGTGCGTGGCCATCGCCCGCGCCGTCCACTTCGGTGCCCGCGTCCTCATCCTGGACGAGCCCACCGCCGCGCTCGGCGTCAAGCAGTCGGGTGTCGTCCTCAAGTACATCGCCGCCGCCCGTGAACGCGGTCTCGGCGTCATCTTCATCACCCACAACCCGCACCACGCCTACATGGTCGGCGACCACTTCGGTGTGCTGCGCCTGGGCACCATGGAACTCAGCGCCGACCGCAGCCGGGTCGGCCTGGAGGAGCTGACCAACCACATGGCGGGCGGCGCCGAACTCGCCGCGCTCAAGCACGAACTGGCGCAGGTCGGCGGCGTCGACGTCGGGGGACTCCCCGAGGCGGCGGACCTCCCGGCACCCGCGGCCGCGACTCCCGAAGGGAACTCCTGACATGACCCCTGCCCTGGACCGCATCCGGGTCGGCTCGGCCCCGGACTCCTGGGGCGTCTGGTTCCCCGACGACCCGCAGCAGGTGCCCTGGGAACGCTTCCTCGACGAGGTCGCCGACGCCGGCTACTCCTGGATCGAACTCGGCCCCTACGGCTACCTCCCCACCGACCCGGCCGAGCTCACCGACGAGACCGCCAGGCGGAACCTGAAGGTGTCGGCGGGCACCGTCTTCACCGCACTGCACCGGGGACCCGCCGTCTGGGACTCCACCTGGGAGCACGTCGCCCAGGTCGCCGCACTCACCCGGGCGATGGGCGCGCGGCACCTGGTGGTCATCCCGTCCTTCTGGCGCGACGACAAGACCGCCGAGATCATCGAACCGTCCGAACTCACCGCCGAACAGTGGACCCACCTCGCCCGCGGCATGGAGCGCCTCGGCCGCCGGGTCAGGGACACCTACGGCCTCGACATCGTCGTACACCCGCACGCCGACACCCATATCGACACCGAGGAGCACGTGGGGCGCTTCCTCGACTCCACCGACCGCGACCTGGTCGGCCTCTGCCTGGACACCGGCCACTACGCCTACTGCGGCGGCGACAGCGTCAAGCTCATCGAGACCTACGGCGAACGCATCGGCTATCTGCACCTCAAGCAGGTCGACCCGGAGATCCTCGCCGACGTCGTACGCGACGGGGTGCCCTTCGGACCCGCGGTGCAGCGCGGTGTGATGTGCGAACCCCCCGCGGGCGTCCCCGACCTGGAGCCGGTCCTCGCCGCAGCCCAGCGCCTCGGCGTCGACCTCTTCGCCATCGTCGAGCAGGACATGTACCCCTGCCCGCCGGACCGCCCCCTGCCCATCGCCACCCGCACCCGCGCCTTCCTCCGCTCCTGCGGCGCCTGACACCCAGGGCGGCCGACCGCCCCCGAGCGTCCCCGGCCCGGCCTCCGCTCCCGGCGGGCAACCGGGCCGGGGACACTTGTCCACAGGGCTGGTCACGCATCGTCACGAGCGCGTACGGTTTCGTGCCATGAAGATCCTCATCAGCGCCGACATGGAGGGCGCCACCGGTGTGACCTGGCCGGCCGATGTGCTGCCCGGGACGCCGCAATGGGAGCGGTGCCGGGCGATGTTCACCTCGGACGTGAACGCCGCCGTGCTCGGCTTCCTCGACGGCGGCGCGGACGAGGTGCTGATCAACGAGGCGCACTGGACCATGCGCAATCTGCTGCTGGAGCAGCTCGACGAGCGGGCGCAGATGCTCACCGGCCGCCACAAGTCCCTCTCCATGGTGGAGGGCGTGCAGCACGGGGACGTCGACGGGATCGCGTTCATCGGCTATCACGCGGGTGCCGGTATGGAGGGCGTGCTCGCGCACACCTATGTCCCCAACTCCATCACCGGAGTCTGGCTGGACGACGTCCGCGCCAGCGAGGGCCTGTTGAACGCACATGTCGTCGCCGAATACGGAGTGCCCGTCGTCCTGGTCACCGGAGACGACGTGGCCTGCGAGGACGCGCTCGGATACGCGCCGGAGGCGCTCAAGGTCGCCGTCAAGGACCATGTCTCCCGGTACGCGGCCGTGTGCCGCACCCCCGCCAGAACCGCCGCCGACATCCGCGCCGCCGCCAAGGAGGCGGCCCGGCTCGCGGTGCGCCACGATCCGGTCGTCGGCGGACCGCACACCGTGGCGCTCGAATTCGACGCCGAACACCTCTCGATGGCCGCCACCGTCGTCCCGGGAGTGGACCGCATCGGCGAGCGGAAGGCGGCGTACACGAGCGCCACCATGTACGAGGCCATCCGGACCTTCAAGGCGGTCACCACGATCGTCTCGGCGGCGGTGGAGGAGCAGTATGGCTGACGCGCAGGCGCTCGACGAGGTCGTGCGCTTCACCTCGGACCTCATCCGCATCGACACCACCAACCGCGGCGACGGCGAGTGCCGGGAGCGGCCCGCCGCCGAGTACGCGGCCGCCCGGCTGGCCGAAGCAGGCCTGGAGCCCGTGCTCCTTGAGCGCACCGAGGGCCGGACGAATGTCGTCGCCCGGATCGAGGGCACCGACCCGGCCGCTGACGCCCTGCTGGTGCACGGCCATCTCGACGTGGTGCCCGCCGAGGCCGCCGACTGGAGCGTCCACCCGTTCTCCGGGGAGGTGCGCGACGGCGTCGTCTGGGGGCGCGGCGCCGTCGACATGAAGAACACGGACGCGATGATCCTCGCGGTCGTCCGGGCCTGGGCCCGCGAGGGAGTACGGCCCCGGCGCGATGTCGTCGTCGCGTTCACCGCGGACGAGGAGGCCAGCGCCCAGGACGGCGCGGGCTTCCTGGCGGACCGGCACGCGGACCTCTTCGACGGATGCACCGAGGGCATCGGGGAGTCCGGGGCGTTCACCTTCCACGACGGAGCCGGGCGGCAGTTCTACCCCATCGGGGCGGGCGAGCGCGGCACCGCCTGGCTCAGGCTCATCGCCCGCGGCCGCGCGGGGCACGGCTCCCGGCCCAACCGCAGCAACGCCGTCACCCGGCTCGCCGCCGCCGTGGCCCGCATCGGCGACCACGAGTGGCCGCTGCGGCTCACCCCGACCATACGGGCGGCACTCGTCGAACTGGCGGCCGTCCACGGCCTCGACACCGACCCTGCGGCCCTCGACGACCCCGCCGCCGTGGACGACCTCCTGGACCGCCTCGGACCGGCCGCCGCTCTGGTCCGGCCGACCCTGCGCAACAGCGCCAACCCGACGATGCTGCACGCCGGTTACAAGGTCAATGTGATCCCGGGGGAGGCCGTCGCCCAGGTCGACGGCCGCTGTGTGCCGGGCGGCGAGGACGAGTTCCGCGCCACCCTCGACGCACTGACCGGACCCGATGTGGACTGGGAGTTCCAGCACCGCGAGGTCGCCCTCCAGGCGCCGGTGGACTCGCCGACGTACGCCCGGATGCGCGCCGCCGTGCAGGAGTTCGCGCCCGAGGGGCATGTGGTGCCGTACTGCCTGTGGGGCGGCACGGACGCCAAGCAGTTCTCGCGCCTGGGGATCACCGGATACGGCTTCTCTCCGCTGAGACTGCCGGAGGGCTTCGACTACCAGGCCCTCTTCCACGGCGTCGACGAACGCGTACCGGTCACGGCCCTGCACTTCGGGGTCAGAGTTCTCGACCGCTTCCTGCGGTCGGCCTGAGGGGGAATGAGGAAGATGGAGCAGACCCTGTCCTACGGGGAATGGCCCTCGCCCATCGACGCGCGGCTCGCCGCCGTGCACGACGGGCAGCCGGAGTCGGTGGACTTCGTGGGCGAGGAGGCGTGGTGGACCGAGCCGCGCCCCCTGGAAGGCGGCCGCCGCACCCTGGTGCGGCGCACCGCGGACGGCACGGAGGAATCGGTGCTGCCCGCGCCGTGGAATGTGCGCAGCCGGGTCCTGGAGTACGGCGGCCGGGCCTGGGCCGGAGTGGCCCGCCCCGAGGGCCCGCTGCTGGTCTTCGTCGACTTCGCCGACCAGCGGCTGTACGCGTACGAGCCGTCGGCGCCCGGGGACGGCCCCCGCCCGCTCACCCCCCTCTCACCGGTGGGCGGCGGACTGCGCTGGATCGACCCCCTGCTGCACCCCGGCCGCGGGGAAGTCTGGTGTGTCCTGGAGGAGTTCACCGGCGAGGGACCCAGCGACGTGCGCCGGGTGGCGGTCGCCGTCCCCCTGGACGGCTCCGCCGCCCAGGACCGGGGCGCGGTGAGGGAACTGACGGAGGAACGGCACCGCTTCGTCACCGCGCCCCGCCTCTCCCCGGACGGACGGCGTGCCGCGTGGATCGCCTGGGACCACCCCCGCATGCCCTGGGACGGCACCGAGCTGATCGTCGCCGAGGTGGCCGCAGACGGGACCTTCCGGGACCCGCACACCGTCGCCGGAGGCCCCGAGGAGTCGGTCCCGCAGGCCGAGTGGGCGCCCGACGGCTCCCTGCTCCACGCCGGTGACCGCGGCGGCTGGTGGAATCTGTACCGGGACGGCGAGCCGCTGTGCCCCCGCGAGGAGGAGTTCGCCGGGCCGCTGTGGAAGATCGGCCAGCGCTGGTTCGCGCCCCTGGAGAGCGGACTGATCGCCGTGCTGCACGGCAGGGGCGCGAACAGGCTCGGCATCCTCGACCCGGAGCGGGGCGAGCTCGTCGACGCGGCCGGACCCTGGACCGAGTTCGCCGCCACACTCGCCGCGCACGGCAGCCGCGTCGTCGCCGTCGGCGCGAGCCCGCACAGCGCCTACGAGGTGGTCGAGCTGGACGCCCGCACCGGCCGGGCCCGGGTCATCGGCGCCGCCCACGAGGACGTGGTGGACCCCGGGTACTACCCCCGGCCGCAGATCCGCACCTTCACCGGTCCGGACGGCCGCGAGATCCACGCCCAGGTGTACCCGCCGCACCACCCCGGCCATACCGGGCCCGACGACGAGCGGCCGCCGTATGTCGTCTGGGCGCACGGCGGCCCCACCGGCCGGGCCCCGCTCGTCCTCGACCTGGAGATCGCCTACTTCACCTCGCGCGGAATCGGCGTCGTCGAGGTGAACTACGGCGGCTCGACCGGCTACGGGCGCGCCTACCGCAACCGGCTGCGCGGACAGTGGGGCGTCGTCGACGTCGAGGACTGCGCCGCCGTCGCCGCGGCCCTCGTCGAGGAGGGGACCGCCGACCCCGGGCGGCTCGCCGTGCGGGGCGGCAGCGCGGGCGGCTGGACCACCGCCGTGTCCCTGACGGCGACGGACGTCTACGCCTGCGGCACGATCCTCTACCCCGTCCTGGACCTGAAGAGCTTCGGCTCGGGGGAGACCCATGACTTCGAGTCGCGGTATCTGGACTCCCTGGTGGGCTCCTACGACGAGGTGCCCGACCGGTACGCCGAGCGGTCCCCGATCGAGCACGCCGACCGGATCAGGACCCCCTTCCTGCTGCTCCAGGGACTGGACGACCCCATCTGCGCGCCCGCGCAGTGCGAGCGGTTCCTCGCCCGGCTGAAGGGCCGAGGGGTGCGCCACGCCTATATCGCCTTCGAGGGCGAGGGGCACGGCTTCCGCCGGGCTGACACCATGGTGCGTGCGCTGGAGGCCGAGCTCTCCCTGTATGCGCAGGTCTTCGGCCTCAACCCGCCCGGAATACCCACCCTGGAGCTGACCACGTGATCCCTCTGGTACGGCCACCGAGACTCGCACCCGGCGCCCGGGTGGCGGTTGTCGCGCCCAGCGGGCCCGTGGTCGAGGAACGGCTGGCCGCCGGACTCGACCTGTTGCGCGGCTGGGGGCTGGACCCGGCCGTGGCCCCGCATGTCCTCGACCGGCATCCCGACTTCCCCTACCTCGCGGGCACGGACGCCGACCGGGCCGCCGACTTCCAGGCCGCCTGGTGCGACCCGGACGTCACCGCGGTCCTGTGCGCCCGGGGCGGGTACGGTGCGCAGCGCATGATGGACCTGCTGGACTGGGACGCGCTGCGGGCCGCCGGGCCCAAGGTGCTGGTCGGATACAGCGACATCACCGCGCTGCACGAGGCGTTCGCGGTCCGCCTGGGCCTGGTCACGCTGCACGGCCCGATGGTGTCGGCCCTGGACTTCCTGAAGAACTCCCGGGCGCAGGAGCATCTGCGGGCGACGCTCCTGGAGCCGGAGTCCGTCATGGCCATCCGGGCCGTCGGCGCCGGGACGGCGCTCGTACCCGGGCGGGCCCGGGGCGTCACCCTCGGCGGCTGCCTCAGTCTGCTCGCCGCCGGGCTGGACACCCCGCACGCCCGATCCGGTGCCCGGGGCGGACTGCTGATGATCGAGGACATCGGTGAGGAGGCGTACCGCCTGGATCGGCTCCTCACCCAGTTGCTCCGCTCCGGACGGCTGGACGGGATCGCCGGGATCGCGCTCGGCTCCTTCAAGGACTGCGGCTCGTACGAGCTGCTGCGGCGGGTCCTCGTCGACCGGCTCTGCGGGCTCGGGGTGCCGGTGGTGGAGGAGTTCGGCTTCGGGCACGGGGACGGGGCGCCGACCGTCCCCCTGGGCGTGCGGGCCGAGCTGGACGCGGACGCGGGGACCCTGACACTGGAGGAACCGGCGCTGGCTTAGGCACCTCGCGGGCTGCGGCGCGGGGGACGGGCGGCCGGTCCCATAAGGTGGCGAGGTGGCAGTGACCTCTGGATATCTCGCCGAAGGCTCCCGTGTCGGGATCCGTTCCTACACCCTCGCGGACGCGGCCGAGTTCACCGCCGCGGCGCGGGAGAGCAAGAGCCTGCACCATCCGTGGCTCTTCCCGCCGGACACCGCGGAGGCCTACGCGGTGTACGCGGCGCGGGTGATCGGGGACCCCGCCAAGGCCGGTTTCCTGGTGTGCGAGAAGGGCAGCGCGGCCCTGGCCGGATTCATCAACATCAACAACATCGTCGAAGGCGGGTTCCTGTCCGGAGCCCTCGGCTACGGCGCCTTCGCCCATGCCGCCGGGCGAGGTCTGATGACGGAGGCCCTCTCCCTGGTGGTGCGGTACGCCTTCGGGCCGATGGGGCTGCACCGGCTGGAGATCAACGCGCAGCCCGGCAACACGGCGTCGATCGCCCTCGCCCGGCGCTGCGGTTTCCGCCTGGAGGGCTACTCACCCGACATGATCCGCATCGACGGAGCCTGGCGCGACCACGAACGCTGGGCCATCACCGCGGAGATGGTGCGCGCCCAGGACCTCTCGTCGGGGCCGGGCCGCCCGGCCTGACCCCGACGAAAGTCCCAGGAGCGAGGACGCAGACGACAAGGCGGGACTCATCGCCTCGCCGGGAGCACGGAAGCGCCGGAGCCGAGTGAACCGGCCGGTCCGCTCGGTCCACCTGGCCCGCCCAGTCCGCCCAGTCCGCCCAGTCCGCCCGGCCCGCCCGGATCGCTCGGTCCGCCCGGCACGGCCGGACCGGGCGACGGCGAGCGGGTGAAGGTGCGGCGGTAGGCCGTGGGGGTGGTGTTCAGTGTGCGGCGGAAGTGCAGCCGCAGGTTGGCTGCCGTGCCCAGGCCGCAGTCCCGTGCCACCTGCTCCATCGAGCGGTCCGTGGTCTCCAGCAGTTCCCGCGCCCTGCCGAGCCGGGCGTTGAGCATCCACTGCAACGGGGTCGTGCCCGTCTCCTCGGTGAACCGGCGCATGAAGGTGCGCTGCGAGAGGCCCGCGTGCCGGGCGAGCACCCGCAGGGTGAGCGGCTCGCCGAGCCGGTGCAGGGCCCATTCACGGGTACCGGACAGCGACGCCTCACCGGTCACCGCGACGGGAGCGGGCACGTACTGCGCCTGGCCGCCGTCCCGGTGCGGGGCGGCGACCAGGCCGCGGGCGATCTGGTTGGCGACCTCCGCGCCCAGGTCGCGGCGCACGATATGCAGGCACAGGTCGATGCCGCAGCACACCCCGGCCGAGGTGAGCACGTCGCCCTCGTCGACGTAGAGCACGTCGCGGTCGACCGTGACGGCCGGGAAGTCCCGTTCGAACTCGTCGATGTGCTTCCAGTGGGTCGTGGCGTGCAGCCCGTCCAGGACGCCTGCCGCGGCCAGCGCGAACGCGCCCGTGCAGATCGACACCACACGTCTGCCCCGCTCGTGTGCCTCGGCCAGGACGCCGAGCACGGCGTCCGGCAACGGGCGGATCGGTTCGGATCCCGGCACGATCACGGTGTCGGCGTTCCGCACCTGTTCCAGGTCCCCGTCGGCGAGCAGAGCGAACCCCGCGGTGGTGGCCACCTTCGCGTCCAGCGCGCACAGGGTCATCTCGTAGGGAGTTTCCGGCCGGTGGGTGAAGATCTGCGCCGGGATCGCCAGGTCGAGCGGGGTGACCCCGTCCAGCGCCAGGACTGCGACTCGATGCACTGTCATGGCAAGATCCTAGCGAAGTAAGGAAATTTTGCCTCTCGCCAGGTCAGGGGGGTCGCGGCCAGGCTGAGGACATGACCGGAACTGCCCACGAGACGACCGCCGACCCGATCGCACTGCCCGGCACACCGCTTGCCGAGGCCGTCGTCAACCTCGTCCGACCGTTGGAGACACCGTCCGTCTTCAACCACAGCATCCGCAGCTATCTGTTCGCCCGGGTGGTCGCCGGCCGCCTCGGCCTGGCCGCCGGCCGCGACTACCACGACGACCTGTTGTTCGCCGCGTGCGCGATGCACGACATCGGCGTGGCGCCGGACGGCCCGCACCGCCAGCGGTTCGAGGTCGAAGGCGCCGACCGGGCCGCCTCGTTCCTGGTCGAGCGCGGAGTGTCCGAGGCCGACGCCGACCAGGTCTGGCAGGCCATCGCCCTGCACACCTCCCCGGGCATCGCGGAACGCCGCGGCACGCTGTGCTCACTCGTCCGAGCGGGTGTCGCCGTCGACTTCGGCGACGCGGTGGGCACCGACCACGTCGGCTCCGTCACCGACGAGCAGGCCGACGCCGTGCACGCCGCCTATCCCCGGCTGGACATGGCCCGCTCACTCATCGACGCGATCGTCGCGCAGGCCGCCAAAGACCCGAAGAACGGCGCCCGCTACACGATCCCCGGCGAATTCCTCCGCGAACGCCAGACCTACGGCCGGACCCGGATGGAGCACGCCTGCCGTGCGTCCCGCTGGGGCAACTGACTCCCCGGACTCCGCGGCCCCTGCCAACGTCCCCGCCAACACCCCTGTCAACTGTCAACAAGGAAAAGGAAGCACCGCAATGACCGTCCACGCCGTCGAGCCCGTCGAAGTCCCCGAGGGCAACGCAGTCTTCGGAGAGACCACCAGCGCCTTCGCGAGCTTCGGCTATTCCGCCGCGGTCCGCGCCCACGGCCTCCTGTTCATCGCCGGAACCATCGGGCGCCGCGCCGACGGAACCATCCCGGACACCATCGAAGAGCAGACCGAGATCGCCATCCGGAAGATCGAGGAGATCCTGCGGCTGGAGAACCTCGACCCCTCCGCCCTCGTCGACGTCACCAGCTACCACGTCGACATCCGTGAGCACTTGACCGGCTTCATCGAGGTCAAGCAGCGTCTCGTCAAGGCGCCCTACCCGGGCTGGACGATCATCGGGGTCAGCGGCCTCGCCAGCCCGGGACTCCTCGTCGAGATCCGCGCGACCGCCGCCTACCCCGGCACCTCCCGGTAGACCGTCCCTCCCGGGCCCGTTCACGGGCCCGGGAGCCCACCATCCCGGCGGCCCCCGGCCAGGGGTCCACCGCCCCCGCTCGTGCATGATGAGCCGACGACAGGCGAACTTCACCACGATCCGAGGGGCTCCGACATGAGCGGCATCGGGACATGAGCGGCCTCGGGGAGACGATCCTCGTCGCGGGCGGCCTGCTGGCCGTCGGCGGTGGTCTGCGCGAGAGCTGGGTCCTGTGGCGGATGCGGCGGTCCGGTGTGCGTGCCGACGGGGTGGTGCTGCGCCATGAGGTCACCGGCCACAACGACGGCCATGCCACCTACGCGCCCGTCGTGGCGTACGACGACGAACACGGCAGCCGCCGGGAGTTCCGCAGCAGACTGAGCGGCTCCGGGCGAAAGCCCGCGGAGGGCTCCCGGGTGCGTGTCGTCCATCTGCCCGGGCGCCCGGAGACGGCACGGCTGGACACACTGCACTACAAAGTGACCGCGCTGAGCCTCCTCTTCGGCGTGGGCGCCGTCTTCCTCGCCGTCGCGCTGTACCTCTGGTAGGCGCGGGCGCCGCCCGGCGCCATGAGCCGCTACGCGGGCGCCCGACGGTCCACGTACTCGTACACCGCCCCGTCCGGATGCACCGCGAGCAGATTGCGCCCCACCGGCGTCGCGACGGGACCCGCGATGACATGGGCACCCAGACCGGACAGCACCCGGTGGGCCTCGTCGACGTCCTCGACCGCGATCGTCGCCGCCACCTTGCGCAGCAGCTCAAGTTCCGCTTCCGGGCCGCTCATCAGCAGGAAGCAGCCGACGGCGGCCACCTGTACCCCGCCGCGTTCGAAACGGGAGGCTGGCACGCCCGCCAGGCGTTCGTAGAAGTGGACCGCGGTCTCCAGATCGTCGACGCAGACCCGTAGCGAGGCTCCCAGAATCTCCATGCGCACGAGCCTAGTTGGGGACCCCCGGGCGGGGAGATCGTTTCCGCCCGATCCACGCCCCGCTTCCCCGGAACGGGGGTGTGCAAGCCCGGGCACACCGCGTTATCCGCGTCCGCGTCCGGGTACCCGGCGGACATGAAGCCCATGGATCTGGAACATCTGGACAAGGATCTGGTCGACGAACTGGCACAGGTGGCACGGGAGGCCGTGCGCGACGAACTGCGCGAGCAGACCCGCAAGCAGCGCCGTACGGCCGCGCTGTACGCCGCGTCCGGCGCCGTCGGTCTCTACGCGGGAGCCGCACTCGCGCTCGCCGTGGGCCTGGTCCTGGCCCTCGGTCTGCCCGGCTGGGCCGCCGCCCTGATCATGGCGGCGGTGCTGGGCGCGGCCGCCTATCTGCTGCGGGGTGCGGCGCGCTCCGGCGGCGGTCACCACCACCATGCGGCCGGGGCCCACGCCCCCGGGCGGGTCCTCGGCGGTACGCCGCCCGCCGGGCCGCCGAGCGGACTCGGCATGCCGTACCCGCCGATGCCGCCCGCCACGCCGGACGCGGGCACCCATGTGCCGGGCCTCCCGGATCCGGCCGTACCGCAGACGGACACCGACGGACCCCGCCACCGGGTCCGGTAGACGACGAGCCGTGCGAGGCCGACGGTGCCTCGCCACCGACGCGTCGCACCCCGTCCGCGGCCGCTGCCGCCCCCGGCCCAGGAGAGGCGCCCGCCGCCGCTCCTGGGCGCGGAACGCGGAGAGCAGTGAGAGGCCCGGCAGGAGACCGGGCAGCGGGTACCAGAGGTCCGGCGGAACCGGGGGAGGGCCGACGCCTCACCCGAAACACCTGGAGTGTCGGGTTTGGTCGCGTCCGCCCGGGAAACGTGGAAGGTCTCCGCGGGCGGCAGGCGTGGGCCCGGCGGGCAGACGACATGCACGCGACCTCGTCGGAGGAGAAACGTGAGTCGACCTCGCATTCTCGTCGTCGGAGCCGGATTCGCCGGCTACCGGACGGCCCGCACCCTCGCCCGGCTGACCCGGGACCGCGCCGAGGTCACCCTGCTGAACCCGACGGACTACTTTCTGTATCTGCCCCTGCTGCCCCAGGTCGCCACGGGCCTCCTGGAGCCCCGGCGCGTCACCGTCTCGCTCCCCGGCACCCTGCCCCGGGTCCGCATGGTGCTCGGGCAGGCCGACGGCATCGACCTCGACGCGCGCACCGTCCACTGCACCGGCCCCGAAGGGCAGGGCAGCACCCTCGGCTACGACCGGCTGGTGCTCACCGTCGGCAGCGTCAACAAGCTGCTGCCCGTTCCCGGAGTCGCCGAGAACGCCCATGGCTTCCGCGGGCTGCCCGAGGCGCTCTATCTGCGCGACCATGTGACCCGCCAGGTGGAGCTGGCCGCCGCGTCCGACGACCCCGCCGACCGTGCCGCCCGCTGCACCTTCGTGGTGGTCGGCGCGGGCTACACCGGGACCGAAGTGGCCGCGCAGGGGCAGTTGTTCACCGATGCGCTGGTGCGCGGACGGCCGCTGCGCCGGGGCATGCGCCCGCGCTGGATGCTCCTGGACATCGCGCCCCGGGTGCTGCCCGAGCTGGACGAGCGGCTCTCCCGCACCGCCGGTCACGTCCTCGGCCGACGCGGGGTCGAGGTGCGGATGGGCGTCTCGGTGCGGGAGGCGACGCATGAGGGAGTCCGGCTGACGGACGGGGAGTTCATCGGCTCCCGCACCCTGGTCTGGTGCGTGGGCGTACGGCCCGACCCGCTCGTGGAGAGCCTCGGCCACCCCCTGGAGCGCGGACGGCTGCTGGTCGACCCCTGCCTTCAGGTCCCGGGCCGTCCCGAGGTGTTCGCCTGTGGTGACGCCGCCGCCGTGCCCGACCTCGACCGCCCCGGCCACTACACCCCGATGACCGCCCAGCACGCCTGGCGCCAGGGCCGGGCCGCCGCCGTCAATGTCGCGGCCTCGCTGGGCATCGGAAGCAAACGCCCCTACCGCCACCGCGACCTCGGCTTCGTCGTGGACCTCGGTGGCGTCCAGGCCGCCGCCAACCCGCTCGGCGTCCCCCTGTCCGGCCCCCTCGCCGGTGCCATCACCCGCGGCTACCACCTGGCCGCCCTGCCCGCCAACCGGGTCCGGGTGGCCGCCGACTGGCTCCTGGACGCCGTACTGCCGCGCCAGGAAGTCCAGTTGGGCCTGGTCCGCGCCTGGAACGTACCCCTCGACACGACCGCACCCGAACTGGCCCGAGTGCCCGGAACCCCCGACACATCCGGTACGGAGGATGAACAGTGAACACCCGTCAGCTCACCGAACTCGCCCAGCAACTGCGCGTCGACAGCGTCCGCGCCGCCGCGGCGGCCGAGTCCGGGCACCCCACGTCCTCCATGTCCGCCGCGGACCTGATGGCGGTCCTGCTGGCCAAGCACCTCCGCTACGACTTCGACCGCCCCGCCCACCCCGGCAACGACCGGTTCATCCTCTCCAAGGGCCACGCCTCGCCCCTGCTCTACGCGGCCTACCGGGCCGCCGGGGCCCTCAACGAGACCGAACTGCTCACCTTCCGCAAGCTCGACAGCCGCCTCGAAGGGCACCCCACACCCCGGCGGCTGCCCTGGGTCGAGACGGCCACCGGCTCCCTCGGCCAGGGGCTGCCCGTGGGCGTCGGCATGGCCCTGGCCGAACAGCGGCTCGACCGCACCGGCTACCGGGTCTGGGTGCTGTGCGGGGACAGCGAACTGGCCGAGGGATCCGTGTGGGAGGCCGCCGAGCACGCCGGGCACGAGCACCTCGACAACCTGATCCTGATCGTCGACGTGAACCGCCTGGGCCAGCGCGGACCGACCCGCCACGGCCACGACCTCGACGCCTACGCACGCCGCTTCCGGGCCTTCGACTGGCACACCGTCGAGGTCGACGGACACGATGTAGAGGCCGTCGACCGCGCCTTCACCGAGGCCGAGTCCACCACCGGGCAGCCCACCGCGATCCTCGCCCGCACCCTGAAGGGCAAGGGCGTGGCCGCCGTGGAGGACCGCGAGGGCCACCACGGCAAGCCGCTGCCGGACGCCGAGGAGGCCATCGAGGAACTCGGGGGCGTGCGCCATCTGCACATCGAGGTCCAGCCGCCGCCCGCCGCCCGGGTGCTGCACGCCGTGCAGGGCGGCCATCTGGAACTCCCGCGCTACGACCTCGGCGAGCAGGTCGCCACCCGGGATGCCTACGGAGAGGCCCTCGCCGCGCTCGGCAGCGCCCGCGGCGACGTCGTCGCCCTGGACGGCGAGGTCGGCGACTCCACCCGCACCGAGTACTTTGCCAAGGACCACCCCGACCGTTACTTCGAGTGCTACATCGCCGAACAGCTGATGATCGGTGCCGCCGTCGGCATGGCCGCACGGGGCTGGGTGCCGTACGCCTCGACCTTCGCCGCGTTCCTCACCCGCGCCCAGGACTTCCTCCGGATGGCCGCCATCAGCGGCTCAGGACTCAATGTCGTGGGCTCGCACGCCGGTTGCGCCATCGGCGAGGACGGCCCCTCGCAGATGGGCCTGGAGGACCTGGCGATGTTCCGCACGTTGTACGACTCCACCGTGCTCTACCCGTGCGACGCCAACCAGACGGCCAAGCTGGTCGCCGCCATGGCGGGCCGCGAGGGCATCCGCTATCTGCGCACCTCCCGCGGCAAGACACCGGTCCTCTACGGCCCCACCGAGGAGTTCCCGGTCGGCGGCAGCAAGGTGCTGCGCGCCAGCGCCGAGGACCGGCTCACCCTGGTGGCCGCCGGGATCACCGTCCATGAGGCCCTGAAGGCCGCCGACGCCCTCGCCGGAGAGGGCATCCGGGTCCGGGTCGTCGACCTGTACTCGGTCAAGCCCGTCGACCGCGAGACACTGCGCGAGGCCGCCGAACGCACCGGCTGCCTGCTGACCGTGGAGGACCACCGGGAGGAGGGCGGTCTCGGTGACGCGGTGCTGGACGCCTTCACCGACGGGCGGCCCGTACCGCGTCTGGTGCGCCTCGCGGTCCGTACGATGCCCGGCTCCGCAGCGCCCGCCGAACAACTGCATGCCGCGGGCATCGACGCGGAGTCCATCGCCACCGCGGCCCGGCTGCTGGTGGAGCACGCGGTGGCTCCCTGACCAGCGGATCGCCGCTCCCTCGCAGCCACAGGTTTGGCCAACGCCTTTGCGGCCAAACGAGGGGGAGAGGTGGCCATGACCAATACATCCCGTACACCGAAGAAGCAGGATTCTTCAGACGACGACAACCGGGCAGGAGGCAGGCCGAGCACCATGGAGGTGCTGCGCCAGGCGCGAGCCCAGTTCACCGAGCTGACCGGCCTGACCGCCGAGTCCGTCTCGTCCTTCGAACGCACCGAGAACGGCTGGTCTCTGCTGATCGAGGTCCTGGAACTGGCCAGGGTCCCCGACACCATGAGCCTGCTCGCGAGCTATGAGGTGGAACTCGACGCGGACGGCGAACTGACCGGCTACCGCCGTGTCCGCCGCTACGAACGCGGCCGCGCCGACAGCCGCTCCTGACATCCCGCCACAGAATCCGCGGCCGGACACCTGGCCGCCCCGACTTGTCAGTGCACCCGCACCCGTACCCATGACCGCAAGGAGGTCCGTTCGCCATGAGCGTTGTCCCGGCACAGCAGAGCGGAGGAGGCGGCAGCAGCGGCCTGTACGACGTTCTTGAACTCGTGCTCGACCGAGGGCTCGTCATCGACGCGTTCGTCCGCGTCTCCCTCGTCGGCATCGAGATCCTCAAGATCGACGTACGAGTCGTCGTCGCCAGCGTCGACACCTATCTGCGCTTCGCCGAGGCCTGCAACCGCCTCGACCTGGAGTCCGGCCCGCACAAGAGCCCCGGACTGCCCGACCTGGTCGGCGAGATCACCGAGTCCGGTGCGCGCGGCAAGTCCAAGGGCGCCCTCTCCGGCGCCGCGGAGACCATATCCGACGCCTTCCGCCAGGCCCGGGAAGAGGGCCAGCCGCGCTCGCGCACCCGTAAGTCCACCTCCGCGCGGGAGAAGAAGGAGGAGCAGGAGTGACCACCTACGTCTACGGCATCGCCGCGGCCTCCCACCCCTCGCTGCCGGACGGCATCGGCGGGGTCGGCGACCCGGCCCGCCCGGTGCGCGTCGTCACCCGGGGCGAACTGGCGGCCATCGTCAGCGACGCGCCCGAGGGACTGCGCCCCAAGCGCCGGGATCTGCTCGCCCACCAGAGCGTGTTGAGCGAGGCGGCCGCGGGAGGATCCGTGCTGCCCATGCGGTTCGGCAGTGTCGCGGCGGACGACGAGGCCGTCGCGGGTGTCCTCACCGAGCGCGTCGACCACTATCTGGAGCGGCTGGACGCACTGGGCGGGAAGATCGAGTACAACGTCAAGGCCAGCCACGACCAGGATGCCGTGCTGCACCGGGTGATGGCCGAGAACCCGGACATCCGCGCCCTGGCGGAGGCCAACCGCGCGGCGGGCGGCGGAAGTCACGAGGACCGGCTGCGGCTCGGCGAGATGGTGGCCGGCGCGGTCCAGGGCCGGGAGGGCCAGGACGCCTCCGCGGTACGGGACTCGCTGGAGCCGCTCGCCGAAGCGGTGAGCGTGGGCCCCGACTCCACCGGATGGCTGGCCAATGTGTCCTTCCTGGTGGACCGCGACGCCTCCGCCTCCTTCCTGGACGCCGTCGAGGAGGTCCGCAAGGCCCACCCGCACCTCGATGTGCGGGTCAACGGCCCGCTCCCGCCGTACAGCTTCGTGGAGCCGGGACCGGCCGAACCCGCGGCCGCCGCGGCGGACCCGGAGTGAGCGATGGGGCTGATCTCGGAGGTGCTGCTGCTGCCGTTCGCGCCTGTGCGCGGTAGCTTCTGGGCCGTGAGACAGGTGCTCACCGAGGCCGAGCGCCAGTACTACGACCCCTCCGCCGTACGGGCCGAACTGGCCCGGCTGGAAGAGCGGCTGGACGCGGGCGAGATCGACGAGCAGGAGTTCGACCGCCTGGAGGATCAGCTCCTGGACCGGCTCCAGATCGCCATGGAACGCGGCGGCGGTACGGCGCCATGAACCGAGTGGAATTCGGCCTCGCCCTGGGCATCGCCTATGCCCTCGGCCGCAGGAGCGGCAGGTCGAGCCGGCCCCTGGCGGCCCGCGTCCCGGCATCCGCCCACGATCCGTCCGTCGAGAGACTCAAGGCGGAGGCATGGGCGTATCTGGTGACGCGGGCCCAGCCCCTGTTCGCGGTGATGGGCCGGGGGCTGGGCCGCGTCAGCCTCCGGCTCGGCGCCGTCGCCGACGGCGAGAGCCCCGCCTTCGCCCGCGCCGCCCTGGCCCTCGGCCGCCATGTCGTCCGGAGCAGCCCCCCGGCGTACGCCGAGGAGGAGTACGAGGACGCGTACGAAGCTGAGGATGCGTACGAAGCCGAGGGCGCGGAGGAGTACGTAGACGAGGACGGGTACACGGAGGACTTCGAGGACGAGGAGTTCGAGGAGTTCGAGGACGCGCCGCCGCCCGAGGACTTCGAGGACCAGGAGTTCGAGGACTACGACGACGAGGACCCGGAGGCCCTGGAGGAGACCGAGGCCGGGGAACCGGAGGAAGAGGAGGGCGGTCGTTCATGACCACTCCCGCACGACTGCCCGATCCGTACGCCCAAGGCGGCGCCAATCTGGCCGACATTCTCGAACGCGTCCTCGACAAGGGCGTGGTGATCGCGGGTGACATCCGGATCAACCTGCTGGACATCGAGCTGCTCACCATCAAGCTCCGGCTGGTCGTCGCCTCCGTCGACCGCGCCAAGGAGATGGGCATCGACTGGTGGGAGCACGACCCCGCGCTGTCCTCCCGGGCGCGGGACCGGGAACTCACCCGTGAGAACGAAGAACTGCGGGCCCGGCTGGCCGAGCTGGAGGCCGCGCCCGCCGAGAAGGAGGGGTCATGACCGGACTGCGGTACGTGTACGCCGTCTGCCGTCCCTTCGAGGCGACGGCCGAGGACGGCCCCGCCGGCGTCGCCGGGGTGCCGCCCCGGCAGCTTCCGCACGGCGGCCTGATCGCCATCGTCGGCACGGTCCCCGAGGAGGACTTCGCCGAGGAGCCTCTCCGGGCCCGCCTGGAGGACCTGGACTGGCTCACTGCCACCGCCCGCGCCCATCAGGGCGTCATCGACGCGCTCACCTCCGTCACCACCCCGCTGCCCCTGCGGCTCGCCACCGTCTTCCGGGACGACAGCGGCGTACGCGCGATGCTGGAGGAACGCGAGCAGGACTTCCACCGGGCGCTCGACCGGCTCGAAGGGCGGGTGGAATGGGGCGTCAAGGTCTACGCGGAGGCGGAACGGACGGAACAGAAGGACCGCGCGACGGAGTCCGCCGCGGCCGGGAAGGCGGCCTCGGGCCGTGACTATCTGCGGCAGCGGCGTCTGCGCCACCACGCCCAGGAGGAAATGCGGGCCACCGTCGACAGGTTCGCCGGACAGTTGCACGACACCCTTTCCGGCTGCGCCGAGGATTCCCTCCTCCATGCCCCGCAGAATCCCGCGCTCTCCGGGGTGTCCGCCCGCAATGTACTCAACGCGGCCTATCTGGTGCCCCGTTCGGATTCCGAGTCGTTCGTGGAAAGGGTCGAGCGGGAGAAGAGCGGCATTCCCGGTGTCCGTGTCGAACTGACGGGGCCCTGGGCCGCGTACTCCTTCAGTGCTGTCGAGGGGCGGTCCCACTCGTGACCGTGCTCGAGAACCGGCAGGTCGCCCTGGTCGACCTCCTGGACCGGCTGCTGGCCGGAGGGGTCGTCATCACCGGCGACCTCACCCTGCGCATCGCGGACGTCGACCTCGTCCGTATCGACCTCAACGCGCTGATCAGCTCGGTCGGCGAACAGGTGTCCGCACCGTGGGCGGAGGAAGAGTGAGCAGCCAGGAGACCCAGCGGAAGCGACTGGATCTGGAGCCCGACACGGTGGAGCGGGACCTGGTCAAGCTGGTCCTGACCGTCGTGGAACTGCTCCGCCAGCTCATGGAGCGTCAGGCGGTGCGCCGCTTCGACACCGGTGAGCTGAGCGAGGAGCAGGAGGAGCGCATCGGGCTCACCCTGATGCTGCTGGAGGACCGCATGGCCGAACTCAGGAACCGCTACGGACTGCGGCCCGAGGACCTCAATCTGGACCTCGGGCCGCTGGGAACACTGCTTCCGCGGGACTGACCGCTTGGTGTCAGCGGGCGTACGGACGGCGGGCGGAGACGCTTCTCCGGGCCGTCACCAGCGATACCACCGGCTCCTTCCTCCGGCTGCGGTCGTACCGCGCACCAGGAACCCCAGAAGCCAGATCACAAGCACCGCGAGCGCGATCCACCAAAGGATTTTGACCGCGAATCCGACGCCGAACAGAATCAGGGCCAGCAGAAGAACCAGCAGAATGGGAACCATGGTGTGACCTCCTTCACACCGAGTTTCCCGAAAACTTGGAATTATACGCCTTTTCGGCACAGGATTTCTCCGTGCAGCACGGCGAACCAGCCGTCCTCCTGCTGCCCCCACTCCCGCCAGGCCCGGGATACGGCCGCCAGTTCCGCCGTCGACGCATGGCCGCCTGCCATCACCCGTTCGGCGTAGGCGGAAGCCACGGTGCGGTCCGCCCACAGCCCGCTCCACCAGGCCCGCTCCTCGGGCGAGGCGAAGGTCCAGGTGCCGGATGTCGCCCTGATGTCGTGGAGACCGGCCCGCAGGGCCCAGGAGCGCAGCCGCCGCCCGGCGTCGGGCTCGCCCCCGTTGGCGCGGGCGACCCGCCGGTAGAGGTCCAGCCAGTGGTCCAGGCCCTCGGCGGCCGGATGCCAGGTCATCGCGGCGTAGTCGGCGTCGCGTACGGCGATGAACCCTCCCGGCCGGGTGACCCGGTGCATCTCGCGCAGCGCCTGCACCGGGTCGCCCACATGCTGGAGCACCTGATGCGCATGGACCACGCAGAAGGTGTCGTCCGGGTAGTCCAGCGCATGCACGTCCGCGACCGCGAAATCGGTGTTGCCGAGCCCGCGGGCCGCGGCCGTGGCCCGGGCCCGGTCCAGGATCCCCGGCGCCATGTCGACGCCGGTGACCTGGCCGCCGGGGACCAGCTCCGCCAGGTCCGCGGTGATGGTGCCCGGCCCGCAGCCGATGTCCAGGATCCGCATGTGCGGTTCGAGGGAGTCGAGCAGGTATGCGGCGGAGTTGGCCGCGGTCCGCCAGGTGTGCGAGCGCAGCACGGATTCGTGGTGGCCGTGCGTGTAGACGGCGGTCTCCTTCGGCATGCCCGGCTCCTTGTCCTCGGTACGCATCACCGTAGGCGCTCATGCCGAATGGTGAGACCCGTGTCTTGCCATGCGGACGGTCGTGTACCGGGGGCACCGCGTGTGCGGGGGGTGCGGGACGCCGTCAGTGGACGGGGAGCGGGCGGTAGACGGTGAGCGCCTCGGGGAGCTTCTCCAGGGTCACCGGGCCCTCCGCCTCGATGACTTCGCCGTCGTAGGCGAGCAGGGTGCCCGGCGCCACGCCGTCCAGGCGCAGTCGCCGCACCCGGAGCGCCGAATGGACGGGCGAGCGGGAGAGCGGGCCCGCGAACGCGGCCGCGAGCAGCCGGGGCGCGGGATGGCTGCCGCCGCGCACCACCCGGACGTCGAGCATCCCGTCCGCCAGGTCGTGGCGGCGGCCCGGGGCGAGGCCCCTGCGATGGTAGGTGCCGTTCCCGGCGAAGAGCATCCACAGCGGGCGCGGGCGTCCGCCCACCCCGATGCGCACGGGACGGGCGTCGCCGCGCAGCACCCGCAGGGCCGCGAGCACACCCGCCGGCCAGCCGCCGATCCGCGGGGACCAGTGCTCCCGCAGGCGCACCAGTTCGGGATAGACGCCCACGCTGAAGGTGTTGAGGAAGTGGCCCCGGGTCTCCCCGGAGGTGAACCGGCCCACGTCCACACGGACCGCGTCGCCCCGCCGAAGGGCCTCCACCACCTCGCCGACCCCCTCGATACCGAGGTCGAGCGCGAAGTGGTTGAGCGTGCCGCCGGGGATGACCGCGAGCGGCAGACCGTGGCGCAGGGCGATCTCGGCGGCCGTGTTCACCGTGCCGTCGCCGCCGCACACCCCGAGCACGCGGGCCCGGGTGGCGGCCTTCTCCAGCCCGGTGCGCACATCGGCGGGCTCGCACTCCACCATCTCCGCGGCCGGCAGGACGTCCTGGAGGGCGCGGGCCCGCTCCGGGGTGCCCGAACCCTTGTTCACCACGACCACCAGGCCCTCCCCGTCCGGCAGCGCGGGCACATCCGGCCGCGGACGGCCGGGCGGCGACTCCGTCTCGCGCGTCGGCACCAGGCCCCGGACGGCGTAGGCCGCGCCCACGCCCAGGGCCGCGCCCGCCAGGACATCGCTCGGGAAGTGGACACCGGTGTAGACCCGGGAGAGGGCGACCGCGGCCGCGGCCGGTGCCACCGCCGCGCCCAGACCGCGCGACTCCAGGGCGACACCCGCGGCGAAGGCGGCAGCCGAGGCGGCATGGCCCGACGGGAAGGAGGTGGTGATCGGCTGGCGCTTCAGCCGCCGGACGGCCGGGACCGGGTCCAGGGCGGGCCGGGGGCGGCGCACCGAGCGCTTGCCGAGGGTGTTGATGGTGGCGGAGGCGAGGGCGAGGGAGGCGACACCGCGCACCGCGGCCCGGCGGGCCCGGGGGCTCCGGGTGGCGGCGAGGGCCGCGGCCGCGCCGAACCACAGCACTCCATGGTTGGCGGCGCGGCTCAGACGGGGAAGCAGCGGGTCGGCCCCGGGCCAGTGCCGGGCGGCCACGGCCTCGAACAGCCGGCTGTCCAGGGAGAGGAGCCGGTCGCGGAAGGGGTGCGGGCCCGGCAGCGGGGTGGTGAGGTCGACATCAGGACTCATGGCTCGCGCATACCCCGAGACGGCCGAACCGTGCAGGGGTCTCCCGGGACCGGCGAAGCGCCGGGCCGGAGGCGGCCCGGACGGTAATCGGCTTGCCCGGTTCCGGTGCGGCCGCCCAGAATGCGCGGCATGGGTCATCTGGAAGCCGCACACCTCGAGTACTACCTCCCGGACGGGAGGACGCTGCTCGGCGATGTGTCCTTCCGGGTCGGCGAAGGCGCCGTCGTCGCGCTCGTCGGGCCCAACGGGGCCGGGAAGACCACCCTGTTGCGGATGCTCTCCGGGGAGCTGAAACCGCACGGCGGGACCGTGACCACCAGCGGCGGCCTCGGCGTGATGCGCCAGTTCGTGGGGTCCGTACGGGACGAGACCACGGTGCGGGACCTCCTGGTCCAGGTCGCGCCGCCCCGCATCCGCGAGGCCGCCCGCGCGGTGGACGCCGCCGAGCATGCCGTCCTGACGGTGGACGACGAGGCCGCCCAGCTCGGGTATGCGCAGGCCCTCGCCGACTGGGCCGAGGTGCGCGGCTACGAGGCGGAGACACTGTGGGACATGTGCACCACCGCGGCACTGGGCGTCCCCTACGAGAAGGCCCAGTGGCGCCAGGTGCGCACCCTCTCCGGCGGTGAGCAGAAGCGGCTGGTCCTTGAGGCGCTGCTGCGCGGCACCGACGAGGTGCTGCTCCTCGACGAGCCCGACAACTACCTGGACGTACCCGGGAAGCGGTGGCTGGAGGAGCGGCTCGCGGAGACCCGCAAGACCGTGCTGTTCGTCTCCCACGACCGGGAGCTGCTGGCCCGCTCCGCCCAGCGGATCGTGTCCCTGGAACCGGGTCCCGCCGGTGCCGACGCCTGGGTGCACGGCGGCGGTTTCGCCACCTACGACCAGGCCCGGCGCGAACGCTTCGCCCGCTTCGAGGAGTTGCGCAAACGCTGGGACGAGAAGCACGCCCAGCTCAAGAAGCTCGTACTGACACTGCGTCAGGCGGCCAGCGTCAGCCATGAGATGGCCTCCCGCTACCAGGCCGCCCAGACCCGGCTGCGGAAGTTCGAGGAGGCCGGGCCGCCGCCGGAGCCGCCGCGGGAGCAGGACATCCGGATGCGCCTCAAGGGCGGCCGGACCGGCGTGCGGGCCTTCACCTGCCAGGAACTCGAACTGACGGGCCTGATGAAACCCTTCGACCTGGAGGTCTTCTACGGCGAACGGGTCGCGGTCCTCGGTTCCAACGGCTCCGGCAAGTCGCACTTCCTGCGGCTGCTCGCGGGCGGCGAGGTGGCCCACACGGGGCAGTGGCGGCTCGGCGCGCGCGTGGTGCCCGGGCACTTCGCCCAGACCCATGCCCACCCCGAGCTGGAGGGCCGCACCCTGCTCGACATCCTGTGGCGGGAGCACGCCCAGGACCGGGGCGCGGCCATGTCCCGGCTGCGCCGCTACGAGCTGACCGCGCAGGCCGAGCAGACCTTCGACCGGCTGTCCGGCGGACAGCAGGCCCGCTTCCAGATCCTGCTCCTCGAGCTGGCGGGGTCGACGGCCCTGCTGCTGGACGAGCCGACGGACAACCTGGACCTGGAGTCCGCCGAGGCCCTCCAGAAGGGCCTGGAGGGATACGAGGGCACGGTCCTCGCGGTCACCCACGACCGCTGGTTCGCCCGCTCCTTCGACCGCTATCTGGTCTTCGGCAGCGACGGCCGCCTCCGCGAGACCCCGGAACCGGTCTGGGACGAGCGCCGGGTGGAGCGGACGCGCTGAGCCCGCAGGGGGCTGTCACTCCTCCCGGCGCAGCAGTGCCCCCACGCCGCCCGCCGGGGCCGCGTCCGGTGCCGCCGCCATCAGGGACACGGCCTCGGCGCGCGTCTCCACCACGGAGCGGACCAGGGCGTCGTCGGCGCGGGCCGGCCAGGCGTGCCGCTCACCCCGCGCGCCGATGTCCTTGCGGCGCATCGCCAGCTGGTCGGGGTCCTCGCCCACCCACACCTCACGGCGGGTGTCCGGACCGTCGGGTCTGAGCAGGAGTTCGTCGATCCGGTGTGCGCGTGCGGCGTCGACCACCGCGGGCACCCCCTCGACCGCACGGTCCTCGCCCTCCTCGTCCGGCACCCGGGCCGACCGGAACCGCTCCAGCTCCTCGTCCGCCCGACGGCGTACGTGCTCGCTCCGGATCTGCTCCACGTCCTGGTCCTGAAGCCGCCCGCCCACCCCGTGCGGAGCCTCGATCACCCTGGTGCGCAGCCGCCCCGGCAGCCGCTCCCGCACGGTCCGCCGCTCCCACCCCTCACCGGCCAGGATCACCAGGTCGGCCCGGGTCTCCTCCTGGCAGACGGCGAGCGCGTCCGCGATCTCCGCCGCGTTGTGCTCCCAGGTGTTCTCCACCCGCAGCCGGAAGTGCCGCACCGGCCGCTCACCGGTGCCCGTGCGATGCGGGGGCCACTGCTGCCCGCCCGCACGTCCGGGCTCCCGGCTGCCGACCGCCCCGCGCAGTTCGAATTCCGCGCCCCTGCGTTCGATGTAGGCCACCACGCACACCGGCTCCTGGGCGGCCAGCTCCAGCAGCGGCGCCGTGTGCGGCAGCGGTGTCCAGTGGGCCGAGGAGCCCCCGGGGGCGGTGGCCAGCGGCGGGTCGAGAACCACCGTGCCCGCCCGGGCGAACAGTGCCCGGCCGCAGGGCTCGGGGGAGTGGCGCAGGTCCTCGACCGCGTCCCGCACGGCCCGGCAGGTGGGTTCGTCCGCGCCCTGTCCGGCCAGCCACCGGGCGAGGGCCTCGCCGGTCTTGGACAGCTCCTGGGGAGCGGACTCGGCGTACCGGGAGGTGTCGACGTATACGGAGGCCCAGGGCCCGGGATGTTCGTACAGTGGATGGAGGAATGCGAGATCCATGGCTCCCTCCCGGATACCGCTCGGGGTAGTGCCTTTCCGGGCGGGTACCCGTGACCGTAGCGAGGAACACGACGAGCGGGGTACCACCATGACCGGAGTCGACCCGGGCCGGCTGACCGACCAGCAGCTGATGAAGGAACTCCAGACGATCCACCGCACCCGTCACGACACTCTGCTGCACGGCTCGAACGACGCACTGCGGGCGCACAACGCCCGTATGGCGCAGCTGGAGGGCGAGTATCTGCGCCGCCATCCCCGCCGCCCGGTCGTGGCGAGCCGGACCCGCAACGGCGCACGCGAACGCGGCCCGGCCGAGCTCGGCCCCTGCAAGGGGGCCGAACCGGCCCGGTGAGGCCGCGGGGCCCGGCCCCGAGTCGCGGCCGGACCCCTCGTCCTCGGTGTTCCGCGGCCCCTGCGGCCCGTCTCCCGGGCCGTCCTACGGAGCCCCGGCTCGGTCGGCGCCCCGCTCCGCTAGGCGCCGAACTCGCTCAGTATCGCCTCGTCGAACGCCTTCAGATCGTCCGGCTTCCGGCTGGTGACGAGGGTGTTCCGACCGCGGTCGATCCGCACCTGCTCGTCCACCCAGGTGCCCCCGGCGTTGCGGATGTCCGTCTGGAGACTCGGCCACGAGGTGAGGGTGCGGCCCCGCACGACGTCCGCCTCGATGAGGGTCCACGGTCCATGGCAGATCGCTGCCACCGGACGGCCCTGCTGGAAGAAGGACCGGATGAAGGACACGGCCCCCTCGTCCATCCGCAAGAGGTCCGGATTGGCCACGCCGCCCGGCAGGACGAGCCCGTCGAAGGACTCGGCGTTCACCTGCCCGACGACCGCGTCCACCGGGAACGTGTCCGCCTTGTCCAGGTGGTGGAACGCCTGGACATGGCCCGGCTTCGTCGACACCAGGACCGGATCGTGACCGGCGGCGGACACCGCCTGCCAGGGCTCGGTGAGTTCGACCTGCTCCACGCCCTCGGGCGCGGTAAGGAACGCTATACGCATTGTGTTCTCCGTCCTTGCACAGCAGCCTCCGCGGGCCGAGGGCGCCGGGTGCCGCGCTGAGCCGCGGCCCCGGCCCGATCGGCGTACCGCAGAGGCGGTTCGGCCTCATGGCATCGGCACGGTGCTCCTCACGGCTCCACCACGGCCCGGGCCAGTTCCTGGGCGTTCGCATAGCGCGCCGAGCGCGGAAGCCGCGCCACGGTGTCGACGAGCGTGTCCGGGGCGTGCTTGCGCCGCAGGGCCTCGACCAGGTCGTCCCGGTGTCCCGGGAAGGCCGTACGGCCCAGGATGCGCGCGAACTCGAAGCGCACATCGGCCACCGAGCCGCCCGGGGCGGACGCACCGGCCCAGACCGCCGGGTCGTCGTCGGCACTCGGCTCGGGGTCGTGCCATTCCTCGGTCCGTGTCGGGTGACCGGACCGCAGCAGTCCTTGCAGTTCGTGCTTCATCTCGTCGTCGCGGTACACGCTCAGCCGGTCGCTGCCACGCTGCATGGCTCCCTCCAATGTTCGGGGTTGCAGTCGCGTACCCGGTGGGTCGCGGTCGACACGGAAAACCGGCACCCGGTCGCCGTCCCGGGCGACTCCTACGGGCCATTCGGGTGACGCCGTCCTCCTGGGGTGTTTGCCGCGAAGGCGCAGGGGCAGGCGCAGTCCCAGTGCTTCGGACAGGAGGCACGTCCGTGGGAGCGGTGGACTGCCGCCACGGGTGTGCCCGTCCGGCCCCGGTGCCCTCCCACGCCGACCGTCCACCCAAGGCATCAGCTAGGGAGTTGCGACCCACCATGCCCCTTCGTGCGAGCGTGAAGCACCATCCCCACGACGACGCCCCCGAGACCGCGGACGCCTTCCGCAGGCTCGCCACGCTCCCCGACGGCCCTGAGCGCGAGGCGCTCCGCGACGAGATCGTCGAGGCCTGGCTGCCCATGGCCGACCGGCTCGCGCTGCGGTTCCGCAGCCGCGGCGAGAACCTGGAGGACCTGCGCCAGGTCGCCGCGCTCGGCCTGGTGAAGGCCGTCGACCGCTACGACCCGGAACGCGGCCACGCCTTCGAGAGCTACGCCGTCCCCACCGTCACCGGGGAGATCAAGCGGCACTTCCGCGACCACATGTGGACGCTGCATGTGCCGCGCCGGGTCCAGGAACTGCGCAACCGGGTCCGCCTCGCCTGCCAGGACCTGTCGGGAACCATTCCGGGCCGGGCGCCCACCGTCACCGAGATCGCCGAGCACGCCGGGATGACCGAGGACGACGTCCGGGAGGGCATGGAGGCCCTGGAGAGCTTCACGGCGCTGTCCCTGGACGCCGAGGTGTCCGGCAGCGAGGACGGCCACGCCCTCGGCGACTCCCTCGGCGCGCCTGATGCGGCCCTGGACACCGTCGTGGACCGCGAGGCCGTCAAGCCCCGTCTCCAGGCCCTTCCCGAGCGCGAACGCGCCATCCTCTACATGCGGTTCTTCGACGACATGACCCAGAGCAGCATCGCCGAACGGCTCGGCATCTCCCAGATGCACGTCTCCCGCCTGATCAGCCGCTGCTGCAACCGGCTGCGGGACCAGGTCATGCAGGACGCGGCGTAACGGGCGCGGCCGCGGGCCCCGGTGGGCGGCCGCGCCCCTGCGGCCGGGCGGCTCTCCACCCGGGCGGCGCCACTATGGCCGGGCGGCTCTCCACCCCGGCCGCGCCCCTGCGGCCGCGCCGGGAATCCGCCCGCGGCCGTCCAAGGGCCCGCGGGCGGGCGGGGGTCACCCGCGCGGAGGTCCCGGTCGCGCAAATGGGGCACGGCCGCGCGCGGGCCGGGTCCGGGCGGGCTGTGATGGGGGTGCGAGGGCACGGACACCGTGCCCGCCCACCCCCGAAGGAGCTCCCGTATGCGCCCTAGTGCCCGCGTCCTGTCCGTCACCGCCCTGGCCGGTGCGGCCCTGGGCGCGCTCGCTCCGTCCGCCGTCGCCCTGGGCGCACCCGCCGCCCCCGCCCGGCCCACTGCGATCCCCCTGACCTGCGACGCGGCCGACGGCTACGGAAGCACGGACGACGGCTACGACAGTGCTTCCGGCTCGGCCGGGGGCGGCACGGGCGTCGGGTACCGCGCCACGGCACGCACCGGGCAGCGGGGCGTGCAGGGGAGCTGCCGACCGGCGTCCGCCGGGGGCGGAGCGTGGCGGAGCGGGGTCCCGGACACCGGCGACGGCACCGGCGCCGAGGAGGAGGGCGGGGGCCGGATACGGAGCGGCACCCGGCCGTACGCCTGGCCGGGGCAGCAGGGCGACACCGGGACGGGACCGCAGGGGGAGGACCCGGAGCGGTCCGGGGGCGGGAGCCGGGGAACCGGACAGCAGGACGGGGAGGCCGTACGGCAGGGCGTGGACGAGGCCCCGCTCTACGGGCGGCAGCGGGACGCGGGCGGGGCGTCGCAGTACGACGACGGGGAGCAGGACGGCTCGCAGTACGGCGGGGACCAGGACGGATGGGGGCCCGGCGAGGAGCAGCGCTCCGAGGGCGCGGGTCGGCAGCCGGGTCAGGAGGGGTACGACGGCTCGGGGCAGGGGACCGGCGGGGACCAGAGCCCCGATGGCGCGTACCGGCAGCAGGAGGGTTCCGGCCGGTACGACGGCCCGGCACAGCGACTCGACGACGGCCGCTCCTACGGCGCCGGGCAGCAGGGGCGGGTACAGAGCTGGGGCCAGAGCCAGAATCAGAGCTTGGGCCAGGGTCAGGGCAGGCGCCCGGGAACGGCCGCCGGGTACGAGGGACAGGGCCGGACCCAGGATTCCGGCCAGGCGTGGGAGCAGCAGCAGGGCCAGGGTGCCCGGACCTCCGGCGGCCGCCAGGGCCAGGCCCGGACGGCGGGCGGCGGACACGGAATCCGGCAGGGACAGGACCAGAACCGCACCGGCGGGTCCGGGCGCAAGCAACAGCACGGGCGGCAGGACCAGCAAGGTCGGCAGGACCAGCAAGGCCGGCAGAACCAGCGAGGGCAGGGCGGCAAGGGCGGCCGGACACCGGCCCGCACCCCGCACGGGGGAGTGAACGCGGGCCTCGGCGGCTCGCTCACCGAATCCGTGCCCGCGCTCGTCCTGGGCTGCCTGCTGATCGCGGGCGCGCTCGCCGGAGCACTGCACCGGCTCTGGCCGCGCGGCGGCCGCGTCCGGCCGAACCCGTGATCCGGTGAACCCGGCCGAGCGCCCATGACCGGCCCGGAGCCTGGGTACTCAGAGCCCTGGGACAGCACCAGCACCGCGGAGGAACCTATGCGGCGGACGGATCCGGAAGGACACGGTCCGGTCCGCTTCGGCCCGTCCCTGCCCGGCCACGGACTGCCCCTGCTGCCCGGACTGTCCACCGCCCTCGCCGAGGCCGCGACCCAGGACGGCGCCCGCCCCGGCGGCGGTGCGGCCACACTGCCCGAGGCCGCCTGCGGCTACTTCACCCGCCGCGGACTGCCCGCCCGGCCCGGCACGGTCGCCGCCGCACCCGGCGCCCCCTCGCTGCTCCTCGCCGTCACCGCGGCGCTCGGCGGTGACGTGCTCGTCCCGCGACCCTGCGCCGCCTGGTGGGTTCCGGAGGCCAGGGTGCTCGGACGGTCGGTGTATCCGGTGCCGACACCCGCCGAGTGCGGCGGGGTCCCCGACCCGTACGCCCTGCTGGAGACCGTCCGCAGGATCCGTGCCGAAGGCGGCGATCCACGGCTGCTGGCGCTGGCCGTGGCCGACGACCCCACCGGCACGGTGGCGCCCCCCGAACTGGTGCACGAGACGGTGGAGGCCGCGGCCGGGGCGGGGCTCCACCTGGTCAGCGACGAGACCTGGCGCGACACCGTGCACCGGCCGCACGACACCGTGCTGCTCAGCCCCGCCGAGATGCTCCCCGAGCGGGTCACCGTGATCACCGACCTGGCCGGACCCTTCCTGCCCACCGGCTGGCCCGCAGCCCTCGCCCGCTTCCCGGCCACCGCCGAGGGCACCGCCCTGCGCGCCCGCGTCCTGGACGTCCTCACCGCCCTCGGCGCCCGGATCGCGGACCCGGTCGCCGCCGCGGCCGCGTACGCCCTGGACGAGCCGCCCGAGGTCACCCGCCGCCTCGCCGCCGCCGTGGCGCTGCACACCCGGGTCGCCGACGCCGTGCACCGGACCGTGGTGTCCGCGGGCGCGCTCTCCCGGCCGCCCCGGGCCGGGCGCCACCTCTACGCCGACCTTGCCCCGCTGCGCTCCGCGCTGGGTGCCTACGGCGTCGGTGACGCCCAGGAACTGGAGGACTTCCTGACCGACCGGCTCGGTATGCCCGTGCCGGGCGCCCACCGCTTCGGGGACGACCTGGCGGCGCTCCGCGTCCGGCTGTCCACCGGCCCCCTCCTCGGGACGAACACCGAGGAGCGGACGCAGTCCCTGCGGTCCGCCGAGCCACTGGAACTACCGCATCTCCACCGGGCGTTGAACCACCTGCGATCGGTCTTCGACGATCTACGCGACGTCGCTCAGCGATGGGAGCCTCCTCGATGACGCAGCAGTCCGAGCCGGTCTTCGACCCCGAAGCGGCCTACCGGGAGGCGGGGGAGCTGGTGGCCGCCTCCGTGCTGAGCCCGGACCCCGGTCCCGCCGCCCCGCTCCGGCCGCTCGCCGAACCCCGGCCGCTGGGCGAGCGCCGGATCTGGCCGCGCTCCTTCGCCGACCGGCTCACCGCGCCCCTGCCCGGTCTGCGGGGCCTGGCCCGCTTCGCCCGCGAGGGCGCGGTGCGGCCGGGACCCGAGGGTCTGCGGGACGTCCCGCTGATCCCGTACGCGCCGGGGCCGCTGCCCCCGGCCGACACGGACACGGTCGCCGTCTCCTGGGCGGGGCACGCCAGTTGGGTGGTGCGCATCGGCGGGCTGACCGTGCTCACCGACCCCGTCTGGTCCCGGCGCATTCTCGGGACACCGGCCCGGATCACCCCCGTGGGCATCCCCTGGAACACCCTGCCGCACATCGACGCCGTGGTGATCAGCCACAACCACTACGACCATCTGGACGCCCCCACCCTGCGCCGCCTCCCGGCCGGCACACCGGTGTTCGTCCCGGCGGGGCTCGCGCCATGGTTCCGCAGGCGCGGATTCAGCTGCGTCACCGAACTGGACTGGTGGGAGGGAGCCCGACTGGACGGGGTGCGCTTCGACTTCGTCCCCGCCCACCACTGGTCCAAGCGCACCCTCACCGACACCTGCCGTTCCCTGTGGGGCGGCTGGATCCTGACGGCGCCCGACGGACGGCGCGTCTATTTCGCGGGGGACACGGGCTACGGCCACTGGTTCGAGCGGATCGGCCGTCGCTACCCGGGCATTGACCTGGCGCTCATGCCCATCGGCGCCTACGACCCGCGGTGGTGGCTCAGCGATGTGCACTGCGACCCGGAGGAGGCGGTGCGGGCGGCGGCCGACGCGGGTGCGCGCCGGATGGCCCCCATGCACTGGGGCGCCTTCGTCCTGTCGGCGGAACCGGTCCTCGAACCGTTGACCCGGGTACGGGCCGCGTGGGAGCGGGCGGGGCTGGCCCGGCACGATCTGTGGGACCTGCCGGTCGGGGCGTCCCGGGTGCTGGAGTGACCCCGGCGTTCAGGAGGCGGTGGCGCGGCGCACCCGGCGCCAGAGCCCGGGCCCCGCACTGAGCACCAGGGTCAGCGCGACCGCCGCCACCACGCCCTCCCAGGGCTCGGGGAACAGGGAGCCGCCCAGGATGCCGATCACCTGGTAGGTCACGGCCCAGGCGAGGCAGGCCGGGGCGTCGCCGCGGGCGAAGTCCCTCAGCGGCATCCCGGCCAGCAGGCAGGCGAGCATCACCGGTATGCGGCCCGCCGGGACCAGCCGGGAGAGGGTGAGTACCGCGATGCCGTGGTCGCCCAGCTTCTCCTGCGCCTGCGTCAGCCGCTCCTCCGGGGCCCGCCGTCGGATCGCCTCCAGCCAGCGGGAGCCGTTCTTCGACCGCATGCCGCGCCGCCCCAGCCAGTAGAGCGCGATGTCCCCGAGGAAGGCGGCGAGCGAGGACACCACGAAGACCAGTGCGAGCGAGGAGGGCGCGGTCTGGTGGAAGGCCACCACCGCCGCCGAGCTGACCAGGGCCCCGGTCGGGACGACCGGGACCAGGGCACCGATGAGCACCAGCAGGAACAGCGACGGATACCCCACGGCCTGCTGGGTGGAGTCGGTGGGGACGGCACCACTGGTGACGGCGAGGAACATCACCGGCCGCCTTCCGGGAGCGGGACGGCGCACCGGCGGCCGGGGAGCCCGGGACCCCGGTGGCGGACGGCGCTCACCGGGCGGCCTTGCAGCGGACGCTCTCACCGTGCGCGAGCAGATGCACCACGGCCTCCGGTGCCGACCGCCCGGCCAGGCGCACGAACTCATGGCCCGGCGCATGGAATTCATGGGGGCGCACGGCATCCATTCCCATCGGCCAGTACGTGCCGTAGTGCACCGGAACAGCACTGCGCGCCCCGAGCGCCGCCAGCGCCTGCGCCGCGCGCCCCGCGTCCAGATGCCCCTCCCCGAGGAAGGGACCCCAGCCGCCGACCGGCAGCAGTGCCACATCGACCGGCCCGACCTCCTCGGCCATCGCCGCGAACAGCCCGGTGTCCCCGGCGAAATAGGTCCGCGCCTCGCCCTCCACGACAAACCCCAGCGCGGGAGAGCGGTGCGGTCCCACCGGCAGCCGCCGCCCGTCGTGCCGCGCGGACACCACCCGTACCACCAGGTCACCGACCTGCACCCGGTCCCCGGGCGCCACTTCCGTGACCCGCAGCCCGCCGAGCCGCCGCAGCCCCGGCACCTGCCCGAGGGCCCCGCGCGGCACCAGCAGCCGGGTGCCCGGCGCCAGCCGCGCAAGCGACGGCACATGGAGATGGTCGGCGTGCAGATGCGACACCAGCGCCAGATCCGCGACCGCGGCCCCGGGCGGCGGCGGGGCACCGCGCCGCCGCCGCAGATGCGCCAGCCGCCGGGCGAACAGGGGATCGGTCAGCACCCGCACACCCGAGTCCTCGACCGTGCAGGTGGCGTGTCCCCACCAGGTGATCTCCACCGGCACTCCCATGCCCCCTTCGCGCGACTCCCCCCGAGCCTACGGGCAGCGGTAGGGTCTGCGGCGAAACCCTGAGGTGAGGGGGAACCCCCATGGGAGATGCGCACGGCACCTCCGGCCCACGCGACGCACGCGACCGCCCGGCCACGATCCGGGTCACGGCGATCGCCAGCCTGACACCGCTGGAGGAGCTGGACGCGGACCCCTTCCTCGTCGACTCCCGCGGCCAGCACGCCATGTGCGCCCGCTGGGCGGCGGAGCGCGGCTACGTGGTGACGCGCGAGCTGCTCTCCGGAGGGCTCCGCCCCGACCACTGCGCGCTGTGGTCGGACGTGGACGCGGGCCTGGTCGACCTGTTCGTGGCGCCGAGCCGCCGGGTCCTGGAACGGGCCCTGTCCTCCGTGGAGGAGTTCACCGCCGAGTGCGCGCGGCGCGGTGTCCGCGTCGAGACGGTCGGCCACGCGGAACCGTCGTACGACGCCCAGATGAAGGCCCGAGTGCACCGCCGTCTCTCGATGCCCACGGCGGGCTACGACGGCCGCTGACCCACCGCCCGCCCCGGTGCCGCGCCCCGGCGGGCGCTCCCGGCCCCGCGAGGCACCCCCAAGCGTTGTGACAGGGTGGGGGCAGCCCCGGGGGTTGCGGACGGCGGGGGCGGAAGACGAGGTGCGGTGTGGGTCGCGGGCGGTGGCGAAGACTGATCAGCGGAGCGGGGCGGAGCATCACCGTATGGGCCGCCTCCACCGCCACCATGCTGGTGCTGGCCGCACTGCTGCCGGACTTCCGGCTCCAGTCCGCGGGCGGTGACAGCGCCACCCGGATCGCGGTCACGGCCGCCGCCGGAGCCGGTGTCTTCGGCCTGCTGTCGTCCCTGGTGTGGCCCCTGCTCGTCCGGCTGCTGCTGCTCGTGCCCGCCCTGGTGCTCGGGCTGCTCGTCTTCTTCCTCAACGGCTCCCTGCTGCTGCTCGCCCTGCGCCTCAACCCCTCCGGACGCGGTGCCGTCGCGCCCGAGACCGCCGTGGTGGTCGCCGCCGCGATGTCGGCCGTCGCCTCGGCCACCGGCGCCGCCCTGGCCGTGCGGGACGACGACGCGTACCGAAGACGGCTCTACCGGCTCGCCGACCGGCGGCACGGAGGCCCCCGCGGGCAGGCCGGGACCGCCACCCCCGGAGCCGTCTTCGTACAGCTCGACGGCGTCGGACACGAGGTGCTGCGGGCCGCCGTCGACCGGGGGCTGATGCCCACGGTCGCCTCCTGGCTCGCGCCGTCCGGCGGGGACGCCCCCACCCACCGGCTCACCGCCTGGCGCACCGACTGGTCCAGCCAGACCGGCGCCAGCCAGCTCGGCATCCTGCACGGCTCCAACCACGACGTACCCGCCTTCCGCTGGTACGAGAAGGAGAGCCGCGAGGTGATGGTCTGCAACCGGCCGACCGGCGCGGCCGAACTCCAGCGCCGCGCCATCGAGCGGACCGGCGACGGCGGCCTCCTCACCGTCGACGGAGCGAGCCGCGGCAACCTCTTCAGCGGGGGCGCCGACCAGCTGGCCCTGGTGCTGTCCGTCGCCGCGCGGCGCGGCCGGGAGAACCGCTCCCGGGCCGGGTACTTCGCCTACTTCAGCGATCCCGCCAACGCCGTGCGCACCGCCATGTCCTTCGTCGCCGACGTCGGCCGGGAGATCGGCCAGTCCACCCGGGCCCGGCTCGCCCGGCGGCGGCCCCGGGTCGGCCGCGGCGGGCTCTACCCCCTTGTCCGCGCCTTCGCCACGGTCGTCGAACGGGACGTGGTGGTGGCCGCGGTGATCGGCGACATGCTCGCCGGACGCAACGCGGTCTACGCGGACCTGGTGGCCTATGACGAAGTGGCCCACCACTCCGGCCCGCACAGCCGCGACGCCGAGGACGTGCTGCGCAGACTGGACCGCTCGCTGGCGCTGCTGGCCCAGGTCGCCGAGCACGCCCCGCGCCCGTACCGGATCGTCGTGCTGTCCGACCACGGCCAGAGCCCCGGCGAGACCTTCCGTAGCCGCTTCGGGCTCAGCCTGGACAACCTGGTGCGGGCGAGCTGCGCCCTGCCCGTGCCGCGCCGCGTGGAACGCACCCACAGCGGAGCCGAGGCGCGCACAGCGGTACGAGCCGCGCTGCGCAGGCCGGAAGTGGAGAACGGCGGGGGGCACCCGGCCGGGGGCCGCCGCTCCGAACCGGTCGTGCTGGCCTCCGGCAACCTCGGCCTGGTCTCCTTCCCGGACGTGCCGCACCGGATGAGCAAGGAGGAGATCGACCGGCGCCACCCGGCGCTGCTGCGGACGCTCGCCGAGCATCCCGGCGTCGGCTTCGTCCTGGTCCGCAGCGAGGAGTGCGGCGGGGTGGTGGTGGGGGCGCACGGCGCGGAGGTCCCGGTCGGCCGGCTCACCGACGGGACCGGTCCGCTGGCCGCCTTCGGCCCCGGCGCCGCCGACGCCGTACGCCGTACCCATGGGTTCCCGCACACCGCCGACATCATGGTCAACTCCGCGTACGACCCGGACACCGGCGAAGTACTGGCCTTCGAGGAGCAGATCGGCTCGCACGGCGGGCTCGGCGGCGCCCAGGGCCGGCCCTTCCTGCTGTGGCCGGTGACGCTGTCCGAACCGGCCGGGGACGGTGCCGAACTCGTCGGCGCCGAACGGCTCCACCAGGTCTTCCGCCGCTGGCTGCGCGAGTGCGACGGCCCCCAAGTGCCCTTGAGCGGGCGCGCGGAGGAGGGCGAGCGCGCCGCCTGAGCGCCGGTGGGCCGGAGTGTGATCGGATAGGGCCCGGCACCCGGGACCGGGACCGCCATGACGAGAAGGCGCACGGCCTGCGAAAGGACGCATCGTGGCAACCACGCGTACCGCACACACCGTCTGGGACGGCAACCTGCTCGAGGGCAGCGGGGTCGTCTCCTTCGACTCCTCCGGCATCGGGCAGCAGCCGGTCACCTGGGCCTCGCGCGCCCAGGACGCGAACGGCAAAACCAGCCCCGAGGAGCTGATCGCCGCCGCCCACTCCAGCTGCTTCTCCATGGCGCTGTCGCACGCCCTGGCCGGCGCCGGGACCCCGCCCGCCAAGCTGGAGACCAAGGCCGACGTCACCTTCCAGCCCGGTGAGGGCATCACCGGTATCCACCTCACCGTCGAGGGCGACGTCCCCGGTATCGACAACGATGCGTTCGTCGCCGCCGCCGAGGACGCCAAGAAGAACTGCCCGGTCAGCCAGGCCCTGACCGGTACGACCATCACCTTGGACGCCAAGCTCGCTTGACCGCACGGGATTCCGGGTGCCGTGCCTGCCGTACCCGCCCACGGCAGGCACGGCACCACGGCCCGGCCGTCTGCCCGGCCGCCAGGCGGTGTGCGGTTCAGTAGGAGTCGCGGTACTCGCGCAGGATCCCCCTGGTCCGCTGGACCGAGGCCGCCTTCGCGGACATATGGTCCAGGACCTCCAGATGCATGGCCACCTCGGCCCGTGAGTCGAGGTAGAGGGCGCCGGTCAGATACTCGCTGTAGACCATGTCCGGCAACTCCTGCTCCCGGAAGCGGAACAGCACGAACGGTGTGTACGTCCCCGGATGCGGCCCGGAGTCGAATTCGGCCACCTGCAAGGTGATCACCGGGTTCTCGCTGGCCCGAAGGAGCCGGTCGAGCTGCTCCCGCATCACCCCGGAGCGGCTGCTCACCGGCCGCCGCAGCACGGTCTCGTCCATGATCACCCACAGCCGCGGCGCGTTCTGCCGTTCGAGCAGCTCCTGCCGGGCCAGCCGCAGCGCCACGTGCCGCTCGATGTCCTGGGGGCGGACCTGCCCGACGGTCCCCGCCTCCAGTACGGCGCGGGCGTAGTCCTCGGTCTGGAGCAGCCCGGGCACGAAGTGGGGTTCGTAGGACCGGATGAGGTGTGCCGCCCCCTCCAGGCTGACGTGCAGGGAGAACCAGTCCGGCAGCACATCGTGGTACCGCTGCCACCAGCCCGGCTGATTGGCCTCCTCGGCGAGCCGGACGAAGGCGGCGATCTCCTCGTCGGAGGCGCCGTACCGGCCGAGCAGCACCTGCACATACGGGATCTTCAGTGCGACGTCGGCGGTCTCCATGCGCCGTACGGTCGCCGGGGCGACCCGCAGCACCCGCGCCGCCTCCTCGCGCCTGAGCCCGGCGGCCTCCCGCAACTCCTGGAGCCGCCGTCCGAGCACCACTTGCCCCACGGTGGGGGCAGCCCGTCGCTCACTCACGCCATGCCTCCCCTGCACGCCGAGTCACCTCAGCAGTGTGGCACGCCGGGCCCTCTCTCTCACTGGGTCCGGGGGAAGCGGATCTTCCGTCAAACCCCCATGGCCTGGAGGTACTTGACCGTCGCCGGATCGGCGGGCAGAAATGTCTCGATCGCCAGTTCGGCCACTGTCACGTCCATGGGCGTGTTGAAGGTGGAGATGGACGAGATGAAGGACAGCGCGCGGCCCTCGTGCTCGATCCGCATCGGCAGCGCGAAGTACGGTACGGGCTCGGCCGGTTCGGGGTCGGCCGGTTCGGGGTCGGGCGCCCCGCCCCGGTCCGGAACCGGATAGGCCGCCACCTCCTCGTACAGCTCCCGCAGGACCGCCGAGCGTTGCAGTGCGATCTGACGCTCCATCTGTGCCAGCAAGTGGCCGCGCCACTCACGGAGGTTGAGGATGCGGGGCGCCAGACCCTCCGGGTGCAGCGTGAGGCGCATCGCGTTCAGGGGCGGGGCGAGCAGCCGTTCCGGGACGCCCTCCAGGAGCATGGCGATGCCCCGGTTCGCCGCCACCACGTCGTACCGCGCGTCCACCACCAGCGCCGGATAGGGCTCATAGCCCCGGATCAGCTGCTCGACGCCCGCGCGCAGCGCGCCCATCGACGGGTCGTCCAGCGGGGTCTCCGGATAGTGCGGGGCGTAACCGGCGGCCAGCAGCAGCGCGTTGCGCTCCCGCACCGGCACATCGAGGTGCTCGGCGAGCCGCAGCACCATCTCCTCGCTGGGCCGCGACCGCCCCGTCTCCACAAAGCTGATGTGCCGTGCCGAGGACCCCGCCCGCAGTGCCAGCTCCAGCTGGCTGACCCGCCTCCGCTCCCGCCAGCCCCGCAGCAGCGGACCGACGCCCGGGCCGGAAGGGGCCGGTGGGGAGACGGCGGTACCGGTCGCGACAATGGTCATACGGAGGACCGTAGTCGAGGAGTGGTGCATGTACGACCGGATTGACCTGTCCTGGGAGGCCACCGCGGTCCATCGGGCCCGGGTGCGCGGATCCCTCCTCGGGGGCGCCCTGGGCGACGCCCTCGGACATCCCGTCGAGTTCCTCTCCCTGGACGGCATCCGGGCCCGGTACGGGGAGCAGGGCGTCACCGGTCTCGTACCGGACAGTGAGGGTGTCGTCGGCAGGGTCACCGACGACACCCAGATGACCCTGTTCACCGCGGAGGGGCTCCGCCGCGCGTACGCACGTGAACGGGACCGGGGCATCGGCGGCGGCTGGTCGCAGCTGGTGCGGGAGGCGTACGGCCACTGGTTCGACACCCAGCGCCTGCCCGGCCCGCCAGAGGGCGCCACCGGTCTCGCCGCCCGGCCCTGGCTGTACGCGCGCCGCGCCCCCGGCAACGCCTGCCTGTCCGGCCTCGCCCAGGACTTCGTCCCCGACCCGGCGGCTCCGCTCGGCCGCCCCGGCCCGGTGAACCCCGACTCCAAGGGCTGCGGGGCGGTCATGCGCTCGGCGCCCTTCGGCCTCACCCGCGTCACCGCGGACACCGCCTTCGCCATGGCGGCCCACAGCGCCCAGACCACCCATGGCCACCCCACCGGTTACTACTCCGCGGGCGCCTTCGCCGCGATCGTCGCCCACCTGGTGGAGGGCGAGTCCCTGGAGGGCGCGGTGCTGCGCGCGCTGCGGCTGCTCGCCCGGCATTCCGGGCACGAGGAGACCACGGCCGCGCTGCGGGCCGCCCTCGACCTGGCCGCCGGGGGCCCGCCCAGCGCGGAACGGGTGCGGTCGCTCGGCGAGGGCTGGATCGGTGAGGAGGCCTTGGCCATCGCGGTGTACTGCGCCCTGGCCGAGCCCGATGTCCGGCGCGCCCTGCTGCTGTCCGTCAACCACTCCGGGGACAGCGACTCCACCGGCGCCCTCTGCGGCAACCTCCTCGGAGCCCGCCACGGCGACCACGGGCTGCCGGCCGACTGGCTGGAACACCTGGAGGGCCGGGCCGAGATCGCGGTGGCCGCGGACGACCTGGCGGCGGAGTGCGCCCGCGGCTGACGGTTCGCGGGGCGGGACACGAGTAGCGCGCCCCACGGAGGGGATGGGACAGGGTGGGGCGCATCCCGCGTCGTACGGAAGGAGCCGGATCATGCCTGTGGAACCGCTGTCGCAGAAGGAGATCGAGGACCGGCTCGCGGAGCTGCCCGGCTGGTCGCTGGACGGCGACCGGATCGCCCGCTCCTACCGGCTCGGCTCGCACATCGCGGCGACCGCGATGGTCGTGCACATCGCCCAGGTGCAGGAGGAACTCGACCACCACTCCGACTGCACCCTCGGCTACCGGACCGTCTCCCTCACGGTGCACACCCACTGCGCGGGCGGCGCCATCACTGAACTGGACTTCGAACTGGCCCGCCACATCGAGGAGTTGGCCCCCGGCCACGGAGCGAGCTGACCGGGCCGCCTACCCGGGAGCCGGTGCGTGAAGCCTCGAGGTGCTCTCGGTGCCGTGGATACCGGTGTGCCGTGTCGTACGGCGTCGTACGGCGTCGTGCAGAGTCGTTCGGAGCCGTACGGACAAATTTGCTGCTCCAGCAAGGGAAGTGGCCCCGTCGCGGTGCACCGGCGCAGGCTGGCGGCACCGAGCAGAAAGGGCGACCGACATGGCGCACGAGCACCACGGCCACCACGGCGGACACGGGCAGGGCGGACACGGCCACCACCACGACACCGATATCGACTGGGCCGTGATGGGTCCGCTGCTGGAGTCGCAGGCGGAGCTGTTCGCCCCTCTCTACACAAGTGTGACGGCGTGGCTCGCGGAGCAGTCGCCGGAGCCCGGGCTGATCGTCGACACCGGCAGTGGGCCCGGTGTGGTCGCCGTGCTCTTCGCCGAGGCCTTCCCCGGCGCGCGGGTCGTCGCGGCGGACGGTTCCGGTCCCCTGCTGGAGCGGGCCCGCGCCCGGGCCGACCGCCTCGGCCTCACCGGCCGCTTCGACACGATCACCGGTGAACTCCCGGACTCCCTGGACGCGTTGGACCGCCCGGCCGATCTGCTGTGGGCCGGCAACAGCCTCCACCACCTGGGTGACCAGAAGGCCGCCCTCGCCGCGTACGCCGAGCGGCTGGCGCCCGGCGGCACCCTGGCGCTGCTGGAGGGCGGTCTGCCCGGCCGTTTCCTGCCCCGGGACATCGGCATCGGCCGTCCGGGCCTCCAGACGCGGATCGACGCGGTCGAGGCGGAGTGGTTCACCCGGATGCGGGACGACCTGCCCGGGACCGTCGCCGAGGCCGAGGACTGGCCCGCCCTGCTGACCGCCGCCGGTCTGAAGCACACCGGCACCCGGAGCTTCCTCCTCGACCTGCCCGCACCGGTCGACGAGCGGGCCCGGGAGTATGTCGTCGCCTCCCTGAACCGGCTGCGCGAGGCCGTGGGTGACGGCCTCGACGCAACCGACCTCGCCGCCCTCGACCGTCTCCTGGACCCCGAGGACCCGGCGAGCGTCCACCGCAGGGCGGATGTGTTCGTGCTGAAGGCCCACACCGTCTACACGGCCGTACGGCCCCTCTGAGGGTGAAGGCGGCCCGACGGGAGGCGCCGGGCCGCGCCCGACCCGTCAGGCCGCGCCCACCCCGTCAGCCGACGTCGAAGGCCGCCGGGTCCGGGCCGATGCGCCGGTCCTCGTTCAGCGCGCTGATCGCCGCCATGTCCTCGGTGTCCAGGGAGAAGTCGAAGACCTCGATGTTCTCCCGGATACGGGACGGCGTCACCGACTTCGGGATCACGATGGTGCCGAGCTGGAGGTGCCAGCGCAGCACGACCTGGGCCGGGGTCCGGTTGTGCTTCTGCGCGATGGCCACGATCGCCGGGACCTCCAGCAGCCCCTTGCCCTGGCCGAGCGGCGACCAGGCCTCGGTCGCGATGCCGTGCTCCGCGTGGATGTCACGGGCCGCGTGCTGCTGGAGGTGCGGGTGCAGCTCGATCTGGTTGACCGCGGGGACCACCGAGGTCGCGTCGATCAGCTCCCGCAGGTGCTCCGGCAGGAAGTTGGAGACACCGATCGCCTTGGCGCGGCCGTCCGCGTAGAGCGTCTCGAAGGCCTTGTACGTCTCGATGAACGTGCCCCGGGACGGCAGCGGCCAGTGGATGAGGTACAGATCCACATAGTCCAGGCCGAGCTTCTCCAGCGAGGTGTCGAAGGCGCGCAGGGTGGAGTCGTACCCCTGGTCGCCGTTCCAGAGCTTGGTGGTGACGAAGAGGTCCTGGCGCGGGATGCCGGAGGCGGCGACCGCCTTGCCGACGCCCTCCTCGTTGCCGTAGATCGCCGCTGTGTCGATGCTGCGGTACCCGGCCTCCAGGGCGGTGGCGACGGCGCTCTCCGCCTCGTCGTCCGGCACCTGCCACACGCCGAAGCCCAGCTGGGGCATCTCGACGCCGTTGTTGAGGATGATCTGGGGGACCTTGCTGCTCACGAGCTCTTGATCCTTCAAGTCGTCGGGTGGTACTCCCATCGTCAACGATCAACGGCCCCGCCGCATTCCTGACCGGCGATTTCGCCCCCGATTCCCGGCCGCGGACCCGGGAATGACCGAAAACGGCCCCGTACGGGCACCGCGGCCCGCTCAGCCCCCGTACAACGCCTCCACCTCGTTCCCGTACGCCTTCTCGATCGCCCGGCGCTTCAGCTTCAGCGAGGGGGTGAGCAGCCCGTGCTCCTCGGTGAACTGGTGCGCCAGGATGCGGAAGGTCCGGATCGACTCGGCCTGGGAGACCAGCGTGTTCGCGGCGACCACCGCCCGCCGCACCTCGGTCTCCAGATCGGGGTCGCGCACCAGCTGTGCCGCGGTGAGCCGCGGCTTCTCGTGCATCTGGAGCCAGTGCTCCACGGCCTCGGAGTCGAGGGTGATGAGCGCGGCCACATACGGGCGGTCATTGCCCACCACGATGCACTGCGCGATCAGCGGATGGTCCCGCACCCGCTCCTCCAGCGGCCCCGGCGAGACGCTCTTGCCGCCGGAGGTCACCAGGATCTCCTTCTTGCGCCCGGTGATGGTGAGGAAGCCGTCCTCGTCCAGCAGGCCCAGGTCGCCGGTGGCGAGCCAGCCGTCGTGCAGGGTCTCGTCCGTGGCCTTCTGGTTGTTGAGGTACCCCTGGAAGACATGGCCGCCGTGCAGCCAGACCTCCCCGTCCTCCGCGATGTGCACCGTGGTGCCGGGAATGGCCTGGCCCACCGTGCCGTAGCGGGTGCGCCCGGGCGGGTTCGCGGTCGCGGCGGCCGTGGTCTCGGTGAGTCCGTAGCCCTCGTAGATCTGCACCCCGGCGCCCGCGAAGAACAGCCCGAGCCGGCGGTCCATCGCCGAGCCGCCGGACATCGCGTGCCGCACCCGGCCGCCCATCGCGGCACGGATCCTGGCGTAGACGACCTTGTCGAAGAACTGGTGCTGCACCCGCAGGGCCGCCGAGGGCCCCGGGCCGACACCCCACGCCTTCGCCTCGATCGCGTCCGAGTACTTCACCGCGACCTCGACCGCCTTCTCGAACGGCCCCGAGCGGCCCTCCTTCTCGGCCTTGCGGCGGGCCGCGTTGAATACCTTCTCGAAGATGTACGGCACGGCCAGGAAGAAGGTCGGCCGGAACGAGGCCAGATCGGGCAGCAGGGCCGCTGCGTTCAGCTGCGGCTGGTGGCCGAGCTTGACCCGGCCGCGCAGGGCCGCGACCTGCACCATCCGGCCGAAGACATGCGCCAGCGGCAGGAACAGCAGCGTCGCCGCCTCGTCGCCGCGGCGGGAGCGGAAGACCGGCTCCCAGCGTTCGATGACCGTGTCGGCCTCGAACATGAAGTTCCCGTGCGAGATCACACAGCCCTTGGGGCGGCCGGTGGTGCCGGACGTGTAGATGACGGTCGCCGTGGCCGCGGGGGTGACCGCCTGCCGGTGCCGGTGCACCACCTCGTCCTCCAGGTGCGCGCCCGCGTCGTACAGCTCCTGGAGCGCACCCCCGTCCAGCTGCCACAGCCGGTGCAGCCGCGGCAGCCGGTCGATCACCGTCGCGATGGTCATCGCATGGTCCTCGTGCTCCACCATCGCGGCCGACACCTGCGCGTCGTGCAGCATCCAGAACACCTGCTCCGCAGACGAGGTGGGGTAGATGGGCACCACCTCGGCGCCGATGGACCACAGCGCGAAGTCGAACAGGGTCCACTCGTAACGGGTACGGCACATGATCGCGACCCGGTCGCCGAACCGGACGCCGTCGGCGAGCAGCCCCTTGGCCAGCGCCAGGACCTCGTCGCGGAACTCGGCGGCGGTCACCTCGCGCCAGTGCCCCTCCTCGTCCTTGCGGCCGAGGGCGATACGGAGCGGGTCCTCCTGGGCATGGTCGAAGACGACGTCGGCCAGGCCGCCCGCGGGCGGCGTCGACGCCGCCCGAGGACTGGTGAACTCGCGCAATCCCGCTCCTAGAGGCGCTCCGCACAGCGCCGTGAAAGCTACCCCACAGAGCGTGAGGGCGGGAGGGGGTCGAAAACCGGCGGGCATGTCGCAAAACGCACAGGTCAGCCCGGGCGAATTCCCGCATACGCGGAGGGGAGGGACGTAATGTCCGGCGGCGTTTCAGGCCCGGGCCCGGCAATCTCCACGGAATCTGTACGACGCGATTACCGCCCCGCGACGCGATGACCGGACCCGCACACCCTACTCGCCAGTAGTTTCGATCCCTGTACCGGGTCGCGGGTTCCGGGGTCGTGGTCCGGCGGCCGCTCCGGCCTCGTCCACGACTGCCGTCGATCCGGCCCCGGTGCCCCGGCCTCGGGGTGTGGATCCGCGTCCCCTCCCGGATGCGGATCCGCGTCCCCTACCGCCGGTGCAGCCGGTCCCCGCCCGCCAGGATCGCCGCCGCCAGCGCTCGCGCGGTGTGCCGCGCCGCGCCCGGCCGCTCACCCTCGACGAGGACGAAGTCGATCTCCCCCAGCTCCGGCAGCCCGGCCCGCTCCGGAACCCGTACCAGGCCCGGCGGGACCAGTCCGCGGGCATGGGCCATCACCCCGAGCCCGGCCCGGGCGGCCGCGATCAGGCCGTTGAGGCTGCCGCTGGTGCACGCGATGCGCCAGGCGCGCCCCTGCTTCTCCAGTGCCTCCAGGGCCCGCGCGCGGGTGATGCCAGGCGGCGGATAGACGATCAGCGGCACCGGCCGCTCCGGATCCAGCCGCAGCCGCTCCGCGCCGATCCACACCAGCCTGTCGTGCCACACCAGCTGGCCCCGCGGATCCGGCGGCCGCCGCTTGGCCAGCACCAGATCCAGCCGCCCCGCCGCAAGCTGCTCGTGCAGCGTGCCCGACAGCTCGACCGTCAGCTCCAGGTCCACTTCCGGATGGTCGTACCGGAAGCGCTCCAGGATTTCCGGCAGCCGGGTCAGGACGAAGTCCTCCGAGGCGCCGAACCGCAGCCTGCCCCGCAGCCGGGTGCCGGTGAAGAACGCCGTCGCCTGCTCGTGCACCTCGGCGATCCGCCGCGCGAAGCCGAGCATCGCCTCCCCGTCCTCGGTCAGCTGCACGGAGTGCGTGTCCCGGGCGAACAGCGGCCGCCCGGTCGCATCCTCCAGGCGCCGCACATGCTGGCTCACCGTCGACTGGCGCAGCCCGAGCCGCCGGGCGGCCTGGGTGAAGCTCAGCGTCTGGGCCACCGCCAGGAAGGTACGCAGCTGGGCGGGGTCGTACACACCTCGAGGTTATCGCGGAACGCGATGGCAGTCAGAGCGGTGTACGGGATTCCCGATCGCCTGGGTCCGGGGCACGATGGACGGGGCACACCCGTGTCCGACCCCTGACGTACAGCGAGGCAGTGGAGCACTGTGAAACGCCTGCGATGGCCGCGCCGGATGCCCGTCGACCCGTACATCCTCCTGCTGCTCGGGACCGTGGGACTCGCGGCCCTCGTCCCGGCACGGGGCACCGCCGCGCATGCCGTGTCCGGCGCCGCCACCGCCGCCATCGCCCTGCTCTTCTTCCTCTACGGGGCCCGGCTCTCCACCCATGAGGCGCTGGCCGGACTGAAGCACTGGCGGCTCCATGTCACCGTGCTGGCCTGCACCTTCCTGGTCTTCCCACTGCTCGGCCTCGCCGCCCGCGGACTGGTCCCCGTACTGCTGACCCCGGGCCTCTACACCGGCCTGCTCTTCCTCACCCTGGTCCCCTCCACCATCCAGTCCTCGATCGCCTTCACCTCCCTCGCCCGCGGCAATGTGCCCGCGGCGATCTGCGCGGGCTCCTTCTCCTCCCTCGTGGGCATCGTGCTCACCCCGCTGCTCGCGGCGGCCCTGCTGGGCAACAGCGGCGGCGGCTTCTCCGCGGACTCGCTGCTGAAGATCGTGCTCCAGCTGCTGGTGCCGTTCCTCGCCGGGCAGGTGCTGCGGCGCTGGATCGGCGGTTTCATCACCCGGCACAAGAGGGTGCTCGGGCTCGTCGACCGCGGCTCGATCCTGCTGGTCGTCTACACCGCCTTCAGCGAGGGCATGGTGCAGGGCATATGGCACCAGGTGAGCCCGGCCCGGCTGGGCGCCCTGCTCGTGGTCGAGGCGGCCCTGCTCGCCGTGATGCTCGCCCTGACCTGGTACGGCGGCCGGGCGCTCGGTTTCGGCAGGGAGGACCGGATCGCGATCCAGTTCGCCGGGTCCAAGAAGTCCCTCGCCTCCGGGCTGCCCATGGCCGGGGTGCTGTTCGGCGCCCATGCCTCCCTGGCCGTGCTTCCGCTGATGCTCTTCCACCAGATGCAGCTGATGGTCTGTGCGGTCATCGCCAGACGCCGTGCCCGCGACCCCGAGCGGCCCGAGGTCAGCCCCGGGACAGCCGCAGCACCAGAAACCGCGGTCGGTACAGCGACACATCCCGGCTGAGGTTCGCCTGCGCCGCGAGCCCCGTTGCATCCAGCCAGTTGACGTCATAGCTGAGCACCAGCCCGCCGTCACCCCCCAGTTCCGGATGCGCCTGAGGGTTGTACGCGGCGACCTCGCCCGCGGGCAGCGGCGCGCGCAGCCCGGGCCCCGGACCGTGCCAGGGACCGGTCGGCGCGCACGCCCAGTAGGAGGTGACCGTGGTCAGCCCCCGGCTCCCGGCGGCCATGGTGAGCAGGACATACGTCCCCCGGTCACGGACCACCGTGAACGCGCTGCTCACACCGGTGGCGCGCCCGTCGCCCAGCACCGCCCCCGGGCGCGGCCGGGACGTCCAGGCCGAGCCGTCCCAGTACTGCCAGGCCGAGGCCTCGGCGAGCCGCCCCCGCTCCACCCGGGCCACGAAGGCCTGGGAGGCGGGCCGCGCCACGGCCCGGGCGTCGTCGCCGCCGAAGACATAGGTCCACCTCCCGTCGGCCGCCGTCGTCGTGCCGAACAGCACCCGCCGGGACGGGTCGGCCACCTGCTCCTGGTCGAGGATCCGCACCACACCCTCCACGCGCAGATCCGGCAGGGAGAGCGTGGCGACCTCGGTGGCGACGGGGACCCCGTAGATCCAGGGGTACGCGCCCGCCGCCCGGGTCCACAGCAGTACGCGCACCACCTGCTCGGACGAGCCGGGGGAGCGGGGCTCGACCCGTGCCGCCACCGGCCAGCGCCACCGGCCGGGCGCCGGATCGGGGAACAGCGGCGTGGGCAGGGTGCTCTCCAGCCGTCCCGCGGGGGACATCACCACCGCCGAGTTGCGCACCAGCGGGGCCGAGGTGTCCCGCCAGGCGTGCGGCTCGCCGTACAGATTGGGCGGGCCGTACACCCGGCCGAGATAGGTGTCCGAGAACAGCCACAGCACCCGCCCGTCCGGCAGCCGCACCGAATGGGTGCCGTCGCCGCCGGTCCAGTCGTCGGCCCGGGTGTCGTCGTCGCCGTACCGGGTGAACTCGGCGTCCAGCGCGCTGTCGGCCGTCCAGGACCGGGTGGTCAGCGGACCGCAGCCGCCCGGGTCCTCCCGCTCCTGGGGCGGGAGGACCCTGAGCAGCATGGCCGTGCAGACCAGGGCCAGGACCAGGCCGAGCCCGGCCCCGGCCCGCCGCCGTGCGGTGACGTCGTCGGGCACGCCAAGAACGCTATCGGCCTCCGCGGACGCGGTCCATGGGCAGCCACAGCACCGTGTCCCGCGGGGAGACCGGGGCGCCGGTGCGCAGCGCGGCGACCTCGTCGTCGCCGAGCGCCCGGCCGTAGACCCGTACGTCGTCGATCGCGCCGGTGAAGAAGGCCCTGCTGTCCATCCGCTGGCCGATGTGCACACCGAAGGGCGAATTGCGGCTCACCGAGCCGGGCACGTCCGCCGTGTCCAGCACGGTGCCGTCGAGGAACAGGGTGAGCCGCCCGCCGCCCCGGCGCAGCGCGAGATGGTGCCACTGCCCGTCGTTGTACGCGCCGGTGGTGCGCACATACGCGGACCGCGGGGCCGCGGCGCCGTCGCGGACCGTGATGAGGCCCTGGACCCGGTTCGACGCGGGCTCCCCGCGCAGCCACACCTGGGGCTGCGAGGTGCCGATGCCGCCCATCCAGAGCAGGGGCTGCTCCCCGGTCGCCGCGGTGTACCGGAACCACAGAGAGGCGGTGAAGTCCTTTGTGCCGAGCGGCAGTTGCGACTGGTACGGCAGGCGTACGGCGTCGTCGGCGCCGTCGAACTCCAGGGCCCCGCCGAACACCCCGTCCGTCTGCCGCGCCCCGCCCAGGACCGCGGCGGGCCGGGCGCCCGGGGCCCGGTCGGGGGTCGTCGGGTCGGGGCCGCGGCGCGGTTGCAGCCAGTCCTCGGTGAAGCGGGCGAACCGGATCTCGTCCCGCGCGTCGACCGCGCCGCCCTCGTAGAGGAGCCCCACGGTGTCCGCGTCGGCGCGGACCAGGTCCGAGTAGCCCGACCAGTCCGTGGTGACGACCGTGCCGCGGTCCACGCTGTCCCAGGTGCGCCCGCCGTCGTAGGAGGAGCGGATCATCATGGTCCGCCGACGGTCCGGGTCGCCGGGGCAGGCCAGCAGGAGGCGGTCGCCGAGGCGCAGCATCGAACCCTGGACCTGCGGTGCGTACAGGTCCGGCAGATCGCGGAAGGGGGAGACGAAGCTGTCGCCGCCGTCCCGGCTCACGGTCTGGGTACGGTGACCGAGGTCGGTGCCGTCCTGCTCGCGCCCGCTGACCAGGACCGAGCCGTCCGCCCGCTCGGCGAGGGCGAGTTCGGACGGCTTCTGACGGAAGGTGCCGTCGTCCGCGATCGGCCAGGAGTCGGTGGCGCCGACGCGCCAGCGGCCGCCGCCGTCGTCGCTGGTGATGAGCGCGGCATGGTTGGCGGTGACCCGGTTGCCGTTCCAGGTCTCGGCGTTGACGCCGAACACCAGCCGGCCCGCGTGCCGTCCGCGGGTCAGCTGGATGCCGTGCACCGGCCCGGTCGCGTACCAGGAGTTCCAGTCGGCGGGCAGGATCTGCGGGCTCAGGTCCCGCGGCGCCGACCAGCTCAGCCCGTCGTCGTCGCTGTACTGGAGGTGCGGGGTGCGGTCGCAGGGCACCGGGCAACTCGTGTTGTCCGTACGGCCCGTGTTGTACGTCTCGGCGATCAGGATGCGGCCGGTCCTGCGGTCCACGAGCGGAGCCGGGTTCCCATGGGTGTCCCCGCCGCCCTCGTTGACGACCTGCAACGGGCCCCAGGTGCGCCCGCCGTCGGTGGACCGCTTGACCACGATGTCGATGTCGGTCGCATCCCCGCAGTTCAGCACCCGGCCCTCGGCGAAGGCCAGCAGGGTGCCCTGCACCGTGCGGACGACCGCCGGGATGCGGAAGCAGGCGTAGCCGGGATCCTGGGAGGCATTGAAGAGCACCTGCTGCTCGAACTGGCCCTTTCCTCGCGCCGGTTGCGCATCCGCCGGACCCGGCAGCGCAAGCAGTGCGGCGCTGGTGAGGACGGCGATCAGGATCGGTCCGAGTCGGGCACGGAGACATGACGCCATGGTGCGGTCCGCCCTTCGAGCGTCTGGACTCACTGGACTCATGCGTCTGGACACAGCGGCACTACCTGTCCAACGTGCGTGTCGCAGACGGTACTTGGGGGCTCAGCGCCCTCACAAGGAGCGTGCAGGACCCGCGTTGCCCGTCCCGCACAGGGGCACTCGGGCCGGGATCAGGGGCGCAGCACCACCTTGCCGAGATTCCGCCGCGACTCGATCACCGCGTGCGCCGCAGCCGCCTCCTCCAAGGGGTCAACGACCTCCAGTCCGCCGGACTCGTGGTGCGCGCACCGGACCCCGGGGACCGGCGCAAGAACGCCGTGGCGCTCACCGCGGACGGCCAACGGCTGCTGAAACGCTGCAAGAAGGCGGCCCGCGAGGCCAACGACGCCCTGCTGGCCCCTCTCTCGGCGGCCGAACGGGACCACTTTGTCGACCTGTTGACCCGGATCGCGGGTGTCGACGGCTGAGGAGAAGGCTTGCGCGCCTCGATGCGTGGCCGGAGGGGGAACCGGAAATGAGGCGGCGGGGTGTGGCCCTCGTAGGGGGAACGGGGCGTTGGGGTGCGGCTCCGTGGGCTGGGCCGCGGTCCCCGTAGAGCCGGGCCGCGGTCCGGTCCCGTAGAGCCGGGCCGCGGACCCCGTATCAGCCGAGTCGCGGGCTCCCGTAAAGCCGCCGTAGCCCGCCCGGTTTCAGCCCTGCTGTGTCGCCGGGTCCCCCAGCACGACACGCTCCTCGCCCGCGTAGATGTTCATGGAGCTGCCCCGCAGGAACCCCACCAGGGTCAGCCCGGTCTCCGCCGCCAGGTCGACCGCGAGAGACGAGGGCGCCGAGACCGCCGCCAGCACCGGGATGCCCGCCATCACGGCCTTCTGCGCCAGTTCGAAGGAGGCCCGGCCCGAGACCAGGAGCAGCGTGCGGGACAGCGGCAGGTCACCGTTCTGAAGGGCGCGCCCGACCAGCTTGTCGACGGCGTTGTGCCGCCCCACGTCCTCCCGGATGTCGACCAGTTCCCCGTCCTCGGTGAACAGGGCCGCCGCATGCAGTCCGCCGGTCCGCTCGAAGACCCGCTGGGCGGCGCGCAGCCGGTCGGGAAGGCTCGCGAGCAGCTCCGGATCCACCCGGACCGCAGGGGTGTCGGCGATCGGCCAACGGGCCGTCGTACGCACCGCGTCCAGGCTCGCCTTGCCGCACAGTCCGCATGACGAGGTCGTGTACACGTTGCGTTCGAGCGTGATGTCGGGGAGGAGCACCTCCGGGGCGGTCTGCACATCCACCACGTTGTAGGTGTTCGATCCGTCGGCGGTCGCCCCGGCGCAGTAGACGATGTTCCGCACCTCGGCCGCCGCGCCGAGCACCCCCTCGCTGACCAGGAAGCCCGCCGCCAGCGCGAAGTCGTCACCCGGGGTGCGCATGGTGATCGCGAGGGGCTTGCCGTTGAGCCGGATCTCCAGCGGCTCCTCCGCGACCAGGGTGTCCGGGCGGGCGGAGACCGCGCCGTCCCTGACGCGGATCACCCTGCGTCGTTCCGTGACTCGTCCCATGTCCTGATCAGCCCCGGTTCTGTCTGCTCCGACTGTTGGTCTCATTGTCCGGCACACGCGGGGCGGGGGAGCAGGCGGCGGCCGCACCGGGCTCCGGAGCCCCGCCGCGCTCCCGGGCAGGGACACCGTGCCGGACACCCCGGGCTGCGGGAAGCCGCACATCCCAGTCGGTGGTACTGCGCATCCGGTCGGCGGGACTGCGCATCCGGTCTGCGGGAAGCCGACAACTCGGACGCCCCAATCCTGTCGCTTCACCTGCCGTCGTACCCGTGAGTCACTGATCAGACTGGTGGGTCCCGCTACCCATGGCACCGAGGGGAAACCACCCATGCACGGCTCACGCATCGCCGCCGTCGGCCACTACCAGCCCGCAAAGGTGCTCACCAACGAGGACCTGGCGGCCATGGTCGACACCAGCGACGAGTGGATCACGTCCCGGGTGGGCATTCGCACACGCCACATCGCGGGCCCCGACGAACCCGTGGACGAGCTGGCCGCGCACGCCGCGGCGAAGGCGCTCGCGGCGGCGGGCCTGACCCCCGGCGACATCGACCTGGTCCTGGTCGCCACCTCCACCGCCATCGACCGCTCGCCGAACACGGCGGCCCGGGTCGCGGCCCGGCTCGGCATCCCGCAGCCGGCCGCGATGGACATCAACGTCGTCTGCGCGGGCTTCCCGCACGCCCTCGCCACCGCCGACCACGCGGTGCGCGCGGGCGCGGCCGCCCGGGCGCTGGTGATCGGTGCCGACAAGATGTCCGAGGTGACGGACTGGACCGACCGCTCGACCTGCGTACTCGTCGGAGACGGCGCGGGAGCCGCAGTGGTCGAGGCCTGCCCTGCCGGGGCGGAGACCGGGATCGGGCCGGTGCTGTGGGGTTCGGTGCCCGGCATGGGCCACGCGGTACGCATCGAGGGCACGCCCCCGCGGTTCGCGCAGGAGGGCCAGAGCGTGTACCGGTGGGCCACCACCCAGCTGCCGCCCATCGCCCGCAAGGCCTGCGAGCGGGCCGGGACCGCCCCCGAGGACCTCGCCGCGGTCGTCCTGCACCAGGCGAACCTGCGGATCATCGAGCCGCTCGCCGAGAAGCTCGGCGCGGTCAACGCGGTCGTCGCCCGGGACGTCACCGAATCCGGCAACACCTCGGCGGCCAGCATCCCGCTCGCCCTGTCCAAGCTCGTGGAACGCGGAGAGGTCTCCACGGGCGACCGGGTCCTCCTCTTCGGCTTCGGCGGAAACCTCTCGTACGCGGGCCAGGTCGTCCGCTGCCCCTGAGTACGACCGCCCTCCGGGCGGGGAGCGGAGGCAGGCGAGGCCCACTCGGGTCACAGTCCCATGACGCAGGGTGCCCCCTCCGGCCTGCCCGCCCCACCCCCCGAATATGCAGGTGAAGGGCACTCCGAAACCTTGGTATTGTTGTCCATGTCGCCGCGGGGAAGATCCCCGGCCAGGCGGCAGACACCTTGTCCGGGTGGCGGAATGGCAGACGCGCTAGCTTGAGGTGCTAGTGCCCTTTATCGGGCGTGGGGGTTCAAGTCCCCCCTCGGACACCAGCTGAGACCCCTGTTGATCAGGGGTTTTCTGCTTTCCAGGACGGTGGCGTGACCAACCGAGCACTGCTCTGACTGCTCGAACTGTGATCACGTCTCTAGCGTCAGTGGTCGGATCCGCCCTCGGACCCTCGTCATGGCGATACGCGGATGAGGGCCTCGACCTGACGGTCGCGGCCCGCTCTGTGTTTTCGTAGCTGCGCTCGACCACCCGTCTGCGAGGCAGGACGCTGAAGCCCTTGGTGCCGGGAGTGCGGCGGACGACTTCGAGGCCGATGCCGAGGCGAGCGGCATGGGCAATGAGGTATTCGCGATATCCGCGGGTCGGTCCAGCCCTTGTGCCGGCCGGGAGTGGTCGGCGGGCAGGCGGTCCATGAGACGTCGGTCCTGGCTGTGGGGTCGTAGGCGAGCGGACGTCGCGGCGGGCAAGGGGCCGTTCTGGCCAAAGGATGCGACAACATCGCGTTATGACCCCCTAAAGAGCCCTTCCCTGCGGATCAATGACTCCGGTACTGCTGGTCTGTTCATGCATTCGACCATGGGGAGCGGAATGAGCCAGTTCGGTGTCGACCCCGACAGGCTGACCGACCTTGCCGGGAAGTTCGACAGGGAGGCGAAGGACCTGGCGACGCCGATCGACGGCTTCGCGGCGATCGCGTCCGAGATCGGAGAGGCCTTCGGCCTGCTCGGCGCCTGCGACGGTGCGGCCGAGAAGTACCAGACGCTGTTGGACAGCACCCTCAAGGCACTCGGGCAGCTGCCCGGGGTGCTCACCAGCGACGGCGACCGGCTGCGGCTCAACGCGACCAACTACAAGGACTCGGACCAGACCGCCGTGGACCACCTCCGCGCGGCGACCCAGCGGGCGGCGGGCCCGGCGTGAACATCAACGGCTGGATCGACGGCAAGGTCCTTGAAATCCTCCAGGCCTGCGGGGTGGAACTCCCGGGCGGCAATGGCGACACGCTTCGCTCGGTCGCTCGTGCCTGGGACACCATGGGCGACGAGCTGGCAGACGTCGTGCATGCCATCGACGTCCAGATCCAGGGCGTCGACAAGCAGGGCTGGCACGGTGAGGCCCGCGATGCCTTCGAGAAGCACTGGGGGGAGCAGAAGCACGTCATCACGGACGTCGCGCACAACTTCCACCAGGTGGCCGACGGGCTGCGGGTGTACGCCGACGAGATAGACAAGATCAACGAGGAGATCATCGACATCTGTGTCGAGATCGCCGAGATGGAGGTGGCCGGCGCGGCGCTCTCCTTCTTCACCGGCTTCCTCTCCGACCTCGTCGCGAACACGGCCGTGGCCTCGCGCGTCGCCAGGATCATCGACCTGGTGAAGCTCTTCACCTCGGCCGCGGAAAAGGTGGCGGCGCTCATCGAGAGGTTCTGCGGCCTCGCCGAGGAGTCGGCCGCGTTCGTGGAGAAGACGCTCACAACCGGGGCAAAGGTTCTCGGAAACTTCGCCAAGAAGGGGCTCGAGGGCTTCGCCACGAACTTCGTCGCCGACTCGGGCAGCATGATGCTCAACCAGGCGCTCAACGGCCAGCCGGTCACGGCAGGAGAGGACTTCGCCACTGGCGGCAAGGAAGCTCTGGGAACGGCCGCTTTCACGGCGGGTGGCGCGTCGCTGGCCCAGGGCGCCGACCTGACGGGCGCAGTCGGCAAGGTCCTCAGCGCCGACGGCCGGGTCGGGAGCGCGATCAACGGGGCGCTCGGCAACATCAGTGGCGGCCTGACGGCCGACGTGTGGAATCATCAGGACGGCGCGACGATCGGGTGGGACGCGGCGACGAACGCAGTGACCGGAGCGACCGGAAACGCCGCCAACGACGCCCACTTCCACCACATGGAGGAACACGGCAGCCTCGGCGGTGAAAACCTCAGCGACAGGGGCGAACTCACCGACTCCGCGTACAAGAACTCCTTCAGCACCGGCCTCAACGCGGCGGTCTACGCGGCGGGCTCCGGTATCGAGTCGGATGTCCAGAACCTGGCCGAGGACGCCGAGAAAGCGGGCGAGTGATCTGTGAACGGTGAGCTTGGCAACGTGATCCTCGCGGGAGTTGCCCACAACAACCCGAACTACGACCCCGGTTGGAAGGGCTTCCTCTCGGCGCTGGTCGTTGTCGCTGGGGCTGCACTCATCGGCGCGGGTGTGGTCGCGGGCTTCACCACGTGGCGGCGCACCGAGCAGCCGCGTGCAAAGGGTCTTTGGCGGGTGCTCCTTGCGACGACGGGGTGCTTCGGGGTCGTGGGCCTTGCGATCATCGCCGTCGGTGTGTGGCTGTATTGAGCCGCGCGCCCCGTGCCCCCCGCTCCAGGGCACTCTCTGGCCCAGTAATCCCCAGGGCCTCTTAGGGCGGGCCCGCCGACAGGTAGTGGCCGCCGACCGTGACAGTGCGGCGGGGCGTGCTCGCGCTGGGTACGACTAGCCCACTCAGGCGGTTGGGTTCTTCGACCGCCCTCGCGGCGTTGAGCTGGCACCCCTTCGGGTTCCTTGCGCTTCGACCGTCGCCGTGCGCGGCCCGGGTGGGTGCGGAGCAGGTAGTGATACGCGTAGTTCTCCCCTGCCCGGGACCGTGGTGCTCCGGGAGAGTGGTGGGGCCTCTGCTTCCGGTGTTCGACCTGTGCGATTGCCGGGAGTGGGGCCGAGGGGTCTCGCGTGGGCGGCTCGGGTGCATGCCGCTCTTCCTGGATTTCCTGCCTGGACAGGTTAAGCCCTGCCCTCTCGCCTGTTCTCTCAGGGGTTCATTGGGGCTGGGCTTGAACATGGCTGTTCAGCGGGTGTGACGTGCGTTACGTGAGCCTCGGGAATGGTGACAGGGGGATTCCCTGTTCGGACAGGTATTCAGGTGTGGGCTGCGGACGGAGCGCCCGAGCCGCGGAACGTCACTCCATCCAGAGAGGGAGAGATCATGACCACTGCTTTCGATCCGATTGTGCTGGGCGGTATGCGTCTGGCGAATCGTTTGGTGATGGCGCCGATGACGCGGAGTCGTGCGTTCGGGGTGGGTGCGGAGCCGACGGAGTTGATGGCGGCGTATTACGCGCAGCGTGCGGGTGCGGGGCTGATTGTGACGGAGGGGGTGCAGCCGTCGGTGGTGGGTCAGGGGTATCCGGATACGCCGGGGCTGCATTCGGCGGGGCAGGTGCGGGCGTGGCGTGGGGTGACGGATGCGGTGCACCGGGAGGGGGGTGTGATTTTCGCGCAGTTGATGCATACGGGGCGGATCGGGCATCCGAGTCTGCTGCCGGAGGGTGTGGTGCCGGTGGCGCCGTCGGCGGTGTCAGTGTCCTGGCCACGGCCGGGGACCACGACCTCGAACGCCTCACCGCACTCGGGGCGGCCGCGGTCCGCTACGGCGACGGCTGGCTCCAGCGCGTGAGGGCCGCGGCCCCGCAGGGCGTCGACCGCGTCTTCGACGCCTCCGGAGCGGGCGTACTGGCCGGCTCCGTCACCCTGACCGGCGACACCGCACACGTCATCACCATCGCCGACATGACCGCCGCGCAGCACGGCGTCCGCTTCAGCTCCGGCAACGCAAGCCAGGCCGGGGACTCTCTGCCCCAACTGGTGCAGCTGGCCGCCGACGGCAGGCTGAGCCTGCCCGTCTGGCGGACCTACCCGCTCGCCGACGCGGCCCACGCCCACGCCGATCTGGAGGCACGCCGTAACCGGGGCAAGGCCGTTCTGCTGCCCTGACCCCGGTAGGACCCCGTCCACCACGGTGGGCGGTCCCGGGCCGCAGCCGGACTTCCCGGGCCGGCTGCGGCCCACCCATCACCAACCGAACCCCGCCAACCCGCTGTCCCAGTCAACTCGTCGGCCCAGTCGACCCGTTGGTTCAGTCAACCGTTGGCCCCACCAACCCGATATCTCCTCGAAGAATGGAAGAACGCATCATGTCCGCTCGTGCCCTGCCCAAGGCGACCTTCGCCCGTACCGTCCTGGGGTCCGGCCCCGGCCTCGCGCTCGCCCACGGTGCCGGTAGCAGCGTGGCCGGCACCTACGGCCCGATCCTTGAGGGCCTGGCGGCCCGCCACACCGTCGTCGGCGTCGACTACCCCGGCAGCGGTGACACCCCCCGCTCCACCACCCCGCTGGAGCTGGACGATCTCGCCGACCAGCTGGTCGCCGCCGCCGTCGCCGAGGGCCTGGACACCTTCGCCCTGTCCGGCTACTCCCTGGGCGGCCCCGTCGCCATCCGTGCCGCCGCCCGCCACCCCGAGCGCGTCACCGCTCTCATACTCACCGCGACCTTCCCCCACCGGGACAACCGCCTCGCCCTCGCCCTGCCCGTCTGGCGCAAGCTGGCCGAGTCGGGCGACCGTGAGCTGCTGGCCCAGTACCTGACCATGATGGCCCTGGGTGCCGACGCCCTGGAGGCGATGCCCGCCGAGCAGCTTCAGCAGGCCCTTGCCTTCACCGCCGCCAGCGTCGCCGACGGCACCCCCGAACACGCCGACCTCGCCCCCCGGGCCGACGTCCGCGACGACCTGCCCCACATCAAGGCACCCACCCTGGTCATCTCCACCACCCAGGACTGGTTCACCTCCACCCGGCTGCACCACCAGCTCGCCGACAGCATTCCCGGCGCCCAGCTCGTGGAGATCGCCACCGGCCACCTGCCCATGGTGGAGCGCCCCGAGGAGTGGCAGAAGCTCATCACCGACTTCCTCGGCGGGCACGGCGCCTGAGCCTCACCGCCGGTGGGGGCACACCGATGACGCTGTGCTCCCACCGGCGGTGCGGTGGACCGAGCAGGTAGTGCTTGCGTAGCGGTTCACGTAGTTTCCGCCTTCTCGGGCGCGTGAGGGGCTGCGCAAGCTGAGAAGTGTTCAACCGCTGAAGACCGCTGAAGCCCGCGGAGGTCCGCTGAAGGCCACTGAAGGCCACTGAAGGCCGCCGACAACCGCTGTGCCGTGCAATGTCTGGAAAGAGCGATGGAAACTTCGCAGCAGCTCTCACAGGTGATACGGACGCCGGTGCGTACCGCCGGGGCCCTGGTCGAGAGCGATCCTCTCCTCGTCGATCACACATCGCGTCGCCTTGCTCACCGACCGGAAGCGGTCCGCCGTGCCCGGCGCATCGCCGAGTCGGCGCTCACCGCCTGGGGCATCCACGACGACGCCGCCCATTCGGTGCTGCTTGTGGTGTCCGAGCTGGTCACGAACGCGGTGGAGCACGGACAGCCGCCGCTGGCCCTGCATCTGGGCCGCGAGTGCACGGGCCCTCGGGTGTGGGTCGGCGTCACCGACGGCGGCCCCTCGGCAGGGGGAGGGCCCTGGACGTCGTCCTGCGCCCATGACGAACACGGCCGCGGCCTGGCCATCGTCGAAGCCCTGGCCGCCGCTCACGGCACCCACCGCCACCTGGGCGGAACCACACACTGGGCCCGCCTCCCGTGACGTCGGCTGACTCAAAGTCACTATCTGAGACTACTTTCTAGTAGCTTTTTATACCGTTCGAAGGTCGATTAATCTCCGGAAGTATGACTTCCGTGGCTCGGCCCAGCGCCCTGGAGGGTGCCGAGACCCTTCCGGTTGACGTCACTAGTTTCGTCGGCCGACGGCAGCAGGTGGCCGATGCGAAACGGCTGCTGGCAGCCTCAAGGCTATTGACGCTCACCGGTCCCGGAGGGGTGGGTAAAACGCGCCTCGCCCTGCATGTGGCCACCGCCGTGCGACGGAGTTCCCGGGACGGTGTGCGCTTTGTCGGACTGGCTGAATTGCGTGATTCCGCTCTGTTCGCGCATACGGTGGCGGCGCAGCTCGGACTGCACGACCAGCCCTCGGCCACGACGATCGACATCATCATCGACTATCTCGGCTCCCACGAGGTGTTGCTCGTACTCGACAACTGCGAGCATCTGATAGACGACTGCGCGCTGTTCGTCGATGCTGTCGTGCGCGCGTGTCCGCGGGTGCGGATTCTTGCGACGAGCCGTCAGTCGCTGGGCGTCTACGGCGAATCGACCCTGGTGGTCCCTCCGCTGCCGGTACCCGACCCGGAAGCGGTGCCGTCACCGGACGCGCTGACGCAGTACGACTCGGTGAAGCTGTTCGTCGACCGTGCCGGTGCCGTTCTGCCCGGGTTCGACCTCCACAGCCAGGACTGCACGGCCATCGCACGCCTGTGCCGCGCCCTCGACGGGATCCCGCTGGCGATCGAACTGGCCACGGTGTGGCTACGCGCACTGTCGCTCGGCCAGATCGAGGAACGCCTGTCCGAACGCTATCGCCTGCTCACCGTCGGCCCCCGGAACGCACCCACACGGCAGCGCACACTGCAAGCGCTGATCGACTGGAGCTACGACCTCTGCTCGGGGCCCGAGCAGCAACTGTGGGCCCGGGCATCGGCATTCGCCGGCAGTTTCGACCTGGACGGAATCGAATATGTCGGGGCCGACGAGGGAGTGTCGGCGGAGAAGATACGGAACATCGTCCTGTCCCTCGTCGACAAATCCATTCTCATTCGCGACGAGCGTGATGGCCAGGTGCGCTATCGGATGCTGGAGACCATCAGGGAATACGGTCAGGCGCGCCTTGTGGCATCCGGCGGGCATACTGCCGTCCACCGCCGCCATCGCGACTGGTACGCCCGTATGGTGGAGCAATTCCAGGCCGACTGGATGGGACCGGATCAGGAGTCCTGGATTCTTCGGCTGCGCCGAGAACACGCCAATGTGCGGGAGGCCCTCGGCTTCTGCCTCACCCAGCCCGGCGACGCCGTCCTCGCGCTGAGCCTGGCGGACCGGCTGGGGACCTACCTGGGCGTCCAGGGCTTCAACAGTGTGACGCGCCACTGGCTCGACCAAGCGCTGGCGGCAAGCTCCGAGCCTTCGCCCGAGCGGACCTCGGCGCTGCGCCGCAACGCCTGGGTCGCGCTGCTGCAAGGGGACGTCGACGCCGCCGACGCGCAACTCGCCGAGGCCGCCGAGTCGGCCGAGCGCCTCGGCCTCACCAAGGAGAGCGCGTTTGTGACGCTGGTGGCGGGGATGAAGGCCGTCTCCGCGGGAGACATGGAGCAGGCGGCACTGCTCACCGCCGACGCCATGTCCGGGTTCCGCTCGGTGCGGGAACTCAGCGGCAGTCTCCTGGCGATGTCCGTACACGGCCTCGTCCTAGGGCAGCAGGGTCAGCGCGAACAGGGTCTGGCCCTCCTCGAAGAAGCGGTCGCGATGAGCGCCGAGCGGGGAGAGGTGATCTGGCGCTCCTGGGCGCTGCTGGCCCTCTCCTTCGTCGAGTTCGACCACGATCTGGCCCGCGCGGAAGCGGCGGCGCACGAGGCTCTGAGCCTGCGCCGCCGGGTGAGCGCCCAGTTCCTGATGGCCTTCGCGTTCGAGATCCTCGCCTGGGTGAGCGAACGGCAGGGCCGCCATGTCAGGGCGGCGACCCTCAGCGGTGCGGCGGCCGCCATGTGGCGGACGGTCGGCACCTCCCCGGACTACTTCCACCCGGTGGTGGCGGTGCACCAGCAGCACATCGGCATGATCCGCGCGGCCCTGGGCGACGACCGTTACGACACCGCCTTCCAGCGCGGCTACGACCTCCCCGAACAGGCAGCCGTCGACTACGCCCTCGGAGCAGGGGCCTCGACCGGTGAGCAACGGCAGTCGAGCGGCCTCGAGTCGCAACTGACGCCGAGAGAGGCGCAGATCGCCAGACTGGTGTCCGAGGGCCTGACCAACAAGGAGATCGCGGCGCACCTGGTCATCGCCCCCCGCACGGCCGAGGGGCATGTCCAGCGCATCCTCACCAAGCTCGGCTTCAGCTCCCGTGCGCAGATCGCCGCCTGGTACGTCAGCGGACAGGCCGTACGGGACGTGCCCATCCCCTCGAACTGAGTGCGGAGCCCGGCCGAGACGCACGGGCGAAAGCCGAGGCGCACGGGCGAAAGCCGAGGCGCACGGGCGGGAGCCGAGGCGTACGGGCGGGGGAGGGCCCCGGCCCGATGGCCGGGGCCTGAGGTGCGGGCCGTGCGGGTCACACGTGCGGGCGGTGGCCCCTCTCCTGGCGGGGAAAGGTCTGGTCGGCACCGGGCAGGGTCGGCTTCGGGAGGGTCGCCACTTCTTCCTTCGCCTTCTCCAGTTGCTCCGCCGTGTCCTGGGGGAGCCGGGGAGCGCGGGGGCGGACGTCGGTGAAGCGGAAGGCGGACGTCAGGTCACCGAAGGCCGAGCGCCGCCAGTCGCTGATGTTCGACTCCTCCACACCGGTGAAGCCCTCCAGGAACTGGAGCGCGGAGGTGTGGTCGAAGGTCTCGGAGGCCACCCAGCCACCCACCGTCCATGGGGAGATGATGATCGCCGGAACGCGGAAGCCGCCGCCGATGGGCAGTCCCTGGATGAACTCGTCCTGTGTGCCCGCGGGCGGGGTCGGCGGGGCCACATGGTCGAACAGGCCGTCGTTCTCGTCGTAGTTGAGGATGAAGGCGGTCTTCCGCCACACCTTTGGATTGGACGCGATCGCTTCGATCTTGGAGGCGACGAAGTCGGCTCCGGCCGCCGGGAGATAGTCCGGGTGCTCCGACTGGTAGCTGGTCGGCATGATCCATGACACCGCCGGAAGTCGGTCGTTGCGGGCGTCGTCCTCGAAGGTGCCCTCCGGCTGGGGCCGCACGCCCCGCTCGTACAGGTCCGAGCCCGGCTGCGCGTTCTTGAACGCGGCGAACTGCTCCAGCATGTTGCAGCCGTAGTCGTCGTCCTGCTGGTACACCTTCCAGCTGACCCCGGCCGCCTGGAGCCGCTCGGCATACGTCGTCCAGCGGTACGGCGTGGGGGCGACGTTGCTGGTGATCGGGCCGCCCCGGGTGCCGCCCGGGTCGATCGAGCCGCTCATCCACATCAGGCGGTTCGGCCAGGTGGGGCCGAACACCGAGCAGAAGTAGTGGTCGCAGATGGTGAAGGTCTCGGCCAGCGCGAACTGGAACGGGATGTCCTCGCGCGTGTAGTACCCCATCACATAGGGGCCGTTGACGCCGTCGGCCTTGCGGTGGGCGGGCAGCCACTGGTCCATCTTCCCGCCGTTCCACGCCTGGTGCTGCACGGACCAGGCGTGCGAGGTGGAGGGGATGGCCTGTGCGCTCGAGGAGTGGGTGTCGAGGTGGAAGGGCAGGAGATAGCCCTTCGGGTTCTGGGCGTCCGGCTGGTAGAAGACGCTGCGGCCGGTGCCGAGCTTCAGGGCGTGGGGGTCGGCGAAGCCGCGGACGCCCGAGAGGGTGCCGAAGTAGTGGTCGAACGACCGGTTCTCCTGCATCAGCATGACGACATGCTCGATGTCGCGCAGGGAGCTGCGCTTCGGCGGTTCGGCGGCGACGGCCTTGCGGACGCTTGGGGGGAGGAGGGAGAAGGCCGCGGCGCCGCCCAGCGCGCCGGCGGCCGAGCCCAGAAGTCTACGACGGGTCAACTCGGCCATGAATGCCCCTACTTGAGGAGGAGGAAGCGCTCTTCGGAGTGACGCTCGGTCCGCATGGGACACGGACCCTGGACCACTCTCCGCCCGGCGCGCCTCGGGCCGTCAGGGGCAAGGAATGAACATGTGGCCAACGTGCGGGAAGGGATTGGTCAAGCAGTGCCCCATGTCACCGGGGCCTCGCTCGACCGCTGCCCCGGATGGGGGAACGCCGACCGGGCCGCGGGAAGCGAGCGACGTCGGCTCCCCGACCGGACCCGCCCTACGGCGCTACGGCCTGCCTACGGCGCTACGGCCTGCCTACGGTGCTACGGCCTGCCTACGGTGCTACGGCCCAGGGGTAGGGCGGCAGGCCAGGGCCAGGGGCAGGCGCAGACGCAGACGCAGACGCAGACGCAGAGCCGAGAGCCGGGGCCGGGAGCCGGAGCCGGGGCCGGGGCCGGGGCCGGGGCCGGGGGAGTGGGGCGGCGCTCTCGTCGCCGGGGCGGTGCGTCGCCCGCTTCACCCGGTCGGCTGTGCAGGTGCTCGGCCGGGACGTCCACCCTGTCGGAGGGGAAGGAGGCGCCGCGCGAGGCGGCCCCGGCCGCTCTGTGCCCGGTCATCCGGGGGACGACGACGGCGCCCCCCGGGGGACCGGTGGGGCGCCTCAGTGCGGTGTGCCCATAGCTCACCATCTCGCTTTTGCGGTGATCGACACGCGGGTGGCTCGGCAAAGGATTAGCGTGGGTCACGGACACGCCGGTCACGTCTTTACAGACCGGAACCCCGGCCCGATTCCGGCGGGCCGGGGTTCTCGTTGTGTGGTCACGCGAGTGACCCTGTCAGTCGTCGTAGCCGCCCTTGTCGCCGCGACCGTATCCGTCACGGTGCACGACTCGGAAGCTGCCCACCACGCCGTGCTTGACCTTCACGCCGCCCTTGATGTGACGGGGGAAGAGGCCGTTGCTGGAGCTGTGGGGGCCGACCGTGGCGATGGGAGAGCCGTTGTCGCAGGTCGCACCACTGAAGACCTCGACGACCTTCTTGCTGTCGTTGCGGACGTTGAGGCTGTTCGCCCCGAGGCCGCTGACGACCGTGATGCAGCCGTTGTCGTGGGCGGAGTACTCCCGCTCGTTGATGTAGACGCGACCCTCGTAGTGGCCCTTGTGGTCGTTGTCCTCGTTGTCGTTGTCGTGGTCCCGACCCTCGTTGCCCTTCGAGTTGTCGCCGTAGCTGTTGCCGTTGTTGTTGCCGTTGCCGCTGTTGCCCTGGGGGTAGACCGGGGCAGCCGGGGCACCGGCCGCCGGAGCAGCGGCGGGGGCGGGGGCCGCGACGGCAGCCGCCTGAGCCGGCTCGGAGGCGGCGTTGGCGTAGGTGATACCGGTGGCCACCAGGGCCGCGCCGGCCGCCAGCGCGGCGGTCACCACAGTGGAACGCGTTGCCATGTTGTTTCTCCTGTCTGAGAGACGTCGGCTGTGAGCCGATGCGAGATTGAACGTACAGATCATCTTCTGGTGTGTCATATCCGACATGCTGAAAATATGACGAACAATCCGTTTGGAGTAGAGATGACGCTGACGCCTCGTCATTACCGTGACCGGAAACCGCGTCGGCCGCACTTCGTTCCGGGTCCTCGAAGGGCCGGTCGGGCGGCCCGGAGCAGTGCCTCTGAGGCCGACTCAACTGTCTCCGGGAAGGTGGAAGGTGACGCCTCGTACGACCCTCCGGACCTGGGAAATCGCTTGTGGGGGAGTGGAGTTGCCGGAGGGTCCGGAGGGGGCGGCGCGCGCGGCGGACGGCCGGGCGGGTCGACGGGAGGGCGCCCCGGGTGACGGGGGCCGGAGGTGATCGGGGCGCGCATCCGGAGGGTGCTCGCGGCGAACGGGTGAAGTGGTCGTTGTGTCGGCGTGTCGTGACCTCCGGGCCCGGGCCCGGAGCCCCGTGTCGTGTCGGCCGGGACGGTCCGGTGGGCGTGTCGCGTCCTCCGGGCCGTCCCCGGAAGCGGTGACACGCCGACAGGCAGGGTGACGCGGGCGCTCCTATGCTGACGACGGGTTTCGTGGCCCGCGTTCCGCGCGGGGGCGCGGGCCCGCTCACGGTGGGAGTCGGCTCATGGCACGTGTGCGTGGACGGTTGCGTAAGGGCGTGGCGATCGTCGCCGCGTTCGGGGCCCTTGGGCTGCCCCTTGCCGCCGGAGCCGTATGGGGGGCCATGCGGGAGGCCGAACAGGGGGAACCCGCCGCGGTGACCGTCACCATCGGCGTCCCCCGTCTGCCCGGTTCCGTCTCGCCGCGACCCGAGGATGTGCCGTCCCTCGGCCCCGATGTGCAGCGGCGGCTCGATGCGGCCGTTCAGGGGATCATGCGGGTCGCGCATGTGCCCGGGGTGACCGTGGGGCTGTGGACGCCCGGAAAGGGCAGCTACGTACGTTCGTTCGGGGTCGCCGACAGGAGCAGCCACCGTCCGATGACGCCGGACCTGCTGATGCGGATCGGGAGCGAGACCAAGACGTTCACCGTGACGGCCCTGCTCCGACTGGTCGACCGGGGGAAGGCGGGTCTGGACGATCCGGTCTCGAAGTACGTCGACGGCGTGCCGGGCGGCAGCAGGATCACCCTGCGCCAGCTGGCCGGGATGCGCAGCGGGCTCTTCAACTACTCCGAGGACCCGGCCTTCCTCAAGGCGCTCACCTCCGACCCGCACCACTCGTTCACGCCGCGGGACCTGCTCGGATACGCCTTCAAGCACCGTCCGCTGTTCCCGCCCGGACGGCAGTTCGACTACAGCAATACCAATCTGATCCTGCTCGGCCTGGTCGTGGAGAAGGCGGGCGGCCAGCCGCTCGGAGAGTTCATCCAGAAGAACGTCATCCACCCGGCCCGCCTGGGCCATACGAGCTTCCCGACGGAAGCCGCCTTCCCGGGACCGCACGCCGAGGGGTACACGGAGCAGACCGCGAGCGGGAAGGCCGGGACCGCGACCGACTGGAATCCCTCCTGGGCCTGGGCGGCGGGCGCGATGATCTCCGATCTGGGGGACCTGCGGAGCTGGGCCCGCACGGTGGCCACCGGCATCCTGCCCGACGGCACCGCCCTGGTGAGCCCGGCCTTGCAGCAGCAGCGGCTCATCGGCTCCCCGACCTCGGTCGCCGGAGCCGGGTACGGGCTCGGCATCTTCGAGGTGCAGGGCTGGATCGGCCACAACGGCTCACTGCCGGGCTATGAATCCCTGGCCGTTTTTCTGCCGCCCGCGCGAACGACCCTCGTGGTGCTGCTGAACAGTGACGTCCGCAAGGACGGCCAGGAGCCCAGCTCCCTCCTCGGCGAGGCCATCACCAGGATCGTCACCCCGGACCACGTCTTCAGCCTGCCCGAGCAGCCGGCCGCCGGGTAGGGCCCTGGCCGGCCCCGCGTCCTGGTCGAGCCCGCGCCCTGGTCGAGCCCGCGCCCTGGTCGAGCCCGCGCCCTGGTCGAGCCTCCGCTCCCGTCGCGGCCGAGCCCGGCTCCCACGCCACACCCGCCCCCTGGCGCGTGGCTCACATCACAGGTGCTCAGCAGCCAATCGTGAAGCGGGACTTCACATCTTCATGGCATGCTCACGATTTGTTACCCGTCGGTATGACCCACCGTCGGGTTCTTGCTGCAACCCCCCACCACCTCAGGACAGAATCTTGCGTATCCGCAAGGGGCACCTGCGTGCCCTCATGCCCGTACTCACCGCGTCCGCCCTGCTGTTCGCCTCCGGCTGTGCATCGGGGTCCGGCCCTTCCACCGCCTCGGGCGCGACGCCCGCCGACCGCGCGGAGGCCTCCGCCGCGGCGGCCGACGACGCCGACGGCACCCTCGCGGTCAAGGCGGCACCCGCCGCCGCATCCACCGCGCTCGCCCGCCCGGGTGACACCGGCACTCGGGCCCGGCGCGCCGCCCTCAAGGTGAGTTCGTACGACCGCCATACCGGACGGGCCGTCATCTCACAGACGGTCAGACAGCCGCCCGCCCCCTCCGCACCGTCCACGGTCACCGGTTCGACCACCCCGTCGGCAACGCCTTCGGCCACTCCCTCCGGACCGCCTTCCGCCACCACGTCGAGCGCTCCCGGCCGGACCGCCGAGCCGGGCCGAAGCACCGCGCCCGCGCGGATCGCCGTCGGTGACGTCATCGCCAGCGCCCCCGCGCCCGGCGCCCCGCAGGGCCTCCTCGCCAAGGTCACCCAGGTGATGGGGGAGACCGGCCGGGGCACCGAGGTGCAGACCGCGCCCACCACCCTCGACACCGTGCTCGGGGACGACAAGGCCAAGGGCACGGTCCCCGTCGACCCCTCGTCCTTCGACGTCGAGCGGCTGCTGCCCGATGTGAAGGTCTCCTGGGCCAGGACGGGCGGTTTCCACGCGGGACCCGAGGGTGCGAAGCTCCCGCTGGGCAGCCTGCGCGTCGACCTCCGCGCCGGTGTCCCCACCCCCGCGGGCGCTCCGGTGCACGCGGACGCCACCGTCGCCGGGTTTGTGCAGGTCGCGCCCGAGGTCGACTTCTCCTACGGCGGGGGCGGTTCGTCCGGCTCCGCGGCGGGAGCCGGACACTCCGGGCCGGCCTCGGCGTTTCTCGGCGTGTCGGGCAACTGGACCTCGCGCTGGTCGTTGAAGGGCCATGCCGGGGCAGCCGGGGGGCCGGTGCGGGTGCCCTTCGCCAAGCTCCATGCCGACCCCGTCCTCCAGGTCGGTTCGGTCCCCGTCGTCGTCAACCTCGATCTGACGTGCTACTTCGAGGTCAGCGGTGACGGCAAGGTGAGCGTCGCGGTGGAACAGGACCTCAAGGGCGACTTCAAGGCCGGTGGCACCTACGCCCCGGGCAAGGGCTGGACGCCGGTCGACGAGTCGACGATGACGGGCACCCCGGTGAGTGCCTCCCTCACCGCCGCGGGGCACGCCCGGGCGACGCTGGGCGCGCAGGCGGCCGTCGGGCTGTACGGCGCGGTGGGTGTCACCGCCGACCTGGCGCCGTATCTGCGGGGCGAGGCACAGGTGGCGGCCAGCGCGGCGGTGGACACGGGCGGGCACCCCACGGCTGCCGCGACCGGGGCATGGGCCGTGTACGGCGGTGTCGATCTGAGCGGTGCGCTGCGCCTTCAGCTGTCGATCTTCGGTACGCCCGTGCTCCAGCGCACCATTCCGCTGGGCTCCCTCCACCGCGAGTGGAAGCTCGCCTCGGGCGCCGTCTGACGGCGCCTCCGGCCGTTCCCGTCCGGCGCTCGATGCTGGGCACTCGGCACTCGGCACTCGGCACTCGGCGCTCGGCGTCTGCGTCCGGCCGTTCCCGTCCGGCGGTCGGCGGTCGGCGCTCGGCGTCTGCGTCCCGGCCGTTCCCGTCCGGCGGTCGACGCCCGGCGTCCGCGTCCGGCCGTTCCCATCGGCGACGTACGCCCGGCGAGCGCGTCCAGTCGTTCCCATCGACGACGTACGCCCGGCGAGCGCGTCCAGTCGTTCCCATCGGCGACGTACGCCCGGCGTCCGCGTCCGGCCGTTCCCATCGGCGACGCACGCCCGACGGGAACGGCCGGACACCCCGGGTCCCCGCCCGTCCATGGGCCGCCCGGTGAGGGTGCCGGGCGGCCCGCTCCCACCTGGGCGGGGCGGCCCCCCTGCGTCCCACGGGACGTTCCGGGCATCCCCGGAACGGGGGAAACGGAATGGGGGACCCCCGATACGGAAACGCTGGGCGACGTGAGATCACGCCTTGTGATCGGAAACGTCAGCTCGGAGGTTTCCATGATTCGTCGGACACTTCAGGGCGGCCTGCTCGCCGCGGTCGCGATGCTCTCGCTCGTGCCCACGGCCGCGGTCGCCGTGGAGGGCGACCGGGCCGCCCCGGCGCCGGCCGTCGCGACGGTCCCGTACCGCCCGCACGCGCTCCCCGTCGCCGCCCGGCAGATGCCGGTCCGTCCCCACGCCCGCCCCTCCGCACTCTGCCACCGCTCCGTCCGCCACATCCGGCACGTCCGCCGCTACCGCTACGGCTGCCAACTGCGCCACGTTCCACGCACCATGCACCACCGCTACGGCACGCACACCGCGTACCGCCGCCGCATCGGCTATGCCACGGGCGCCACGTACCGCCACCGCATCGGCTACGTCACGGGTGCGACCTACCGCCGCCACTGCCGCCATGTCGCGGGCACGGCGTACCGGCATCACTCCCACCGGGTCGTCGGGCGGGTCGCCACGCGCTCCGTCCCGCTGAACATCCGCTCCGGCCCCGGCACCGGCTACCGCGTGGTGGGCCGCCGTCACGCCCAGGGGCGCCTGCTGCTGGTCTGCGAGCGGCACGGTTCGTATGTGCACGGAAGCGGGCGGTGGTACCGGCTCGCGCACGGCAGGGGCTATGTGTCCGCCCACTACGTCCGCACCCGGGGTGTCGTCCCCTGGTGCTGACACGCCCGACTCCCCTTCCCTGAAAGGGTGCCTGCCCGGTCACCTGTGCGTACCGGGCAGGCCCTCGGCATGCCCGGCGCCCGGCAACTCGCGCTGTTCATACCGGTTTCCAGGTGTGGCGGGACCGGTGCCCCGGGAACACATCCTGACAAGCACGGGTGAACCGCCCATTGCGGAATCGGCGTTGAGGGACGGATCATGCGAGAGCCCCAAGGACCCAGACCGTGAAGCCCGACTCGGCGCGGACGGCGGGACCCTGGCGTTCGGCGGCGGCCCCGGCGGCCGAACCGGCCGAGCCGGAGCAGGCGTTCGTGGCGGAGCTGCGCGGTCTGAAGGAGCGTACCGCTCTCAGTCTCGCGGCCCTCGCCGCGCGCACTCCGTACAGCAAGTCCGCCTGGCACCGCTATCTCAACGGCGCCCAGCGGCCGCCCCGTTCGGCCGTGGAGGCGCTCGCCCGTCTCGCCGGTGCCGACCCGGGCCCCGTCCTGGTGCGGTGGCGGGAGGCCGGGCGGTGTCAGGGCCGGCAGGAGCCCGCGGACGGCACCACGCCGCCGTCCGACCGGTCCCGGCGGCTGCGCCTGTCGGTGCTCGCCCTGGCCGTCGTGGTGGCTGCGGTCGCACTCACCCTGGTCGCGGCCCACCGTTCGGGCACGCCGTCGGGCCGCCCGGCCGCCGTCTCGCCCCGCTGCCGGGGCGCCTCCTGTCAGGGGCAGTTGCCCGATGTCTCCGCCTGCGACCGGGACGCGCAGACCAAGAGTTCGGTGCGGGACACCTCCTACGCGGTACGGCTCCAGTACTCGCCGTCCTGCGGCGCCGCCTGGGCCGAGGTCCGGGCGCGGGCGACGGAGGCCCGCGTCATCTCCGTACGCTCGGGGCGGGATGTGCTCTCCGCTGCCTATCCGGGGGACGGTACCGGAGGCTCCAGCAGTCCCATGCTGGCCGTCCATTCACTCGAAGGGGTGGAGGCGTGCGCTGAGGTTGACGGCAAGGTGGCCTGTACCGGCCTCGATGCCGACCCCGACGAGGCACGCTGAACGGATGATCGGCCCGGGGCGTGCGCCCGGAGTGCGCCGCGGTCGCGCTTCGGCCCTGAGGGAATTCCTACATGTTGTAGGGTTTGGCTCGTCCGTCCGGCCGCCGTCGGCCGGTCCTTCGTCGCCGATCGGGGGATCCGCGTGCAGGAGTCCGACGAGCCCTCACCCGTGGCGGGTCCGACCTTCGAGCGGATGGTCGACCGGGCCCTGGACGCCCCCGAGATCGCAGCCGTGCTCGGCTCCTCCGGTGCGATCCCCTCCCGCGACGAACTCCGTGAGCAGGCCCTCCGGGAGCGCCCCCGCCTTGTCGGCGCAGCCGCCTCCGAGTACGCCCGCTACCTCGCGGCGCGGGACGCCGCCGACCGTGAGGGGCCCGCGCGGGACGAGCAGCCGATGGTCGACACCGACACCCGTACGCGGAACCAGGACGCCGCCCCGGTAGGGGAGGGCCGCCCCCAGAAGGACATCTTTCCCGTGCTCGCCGTGCTGGTGCCGAGCCTCGGTGCCGCGGCCACCGGTGTGTTCCTGCTGTGCGGCTTCGGGCTGCGGGCCTTCGCCGTCCGTCCCCATATCGGCGACGGGCTCGTGATGGCCGGCGTGATCGCGGCCGCCGTGACGGCGGGAGCGGCCCTCGGGGACCTCGCCTGGATTCTGGTGACGAGCGCGCGAAGCCGCTCCGGGCTCCGCCGCGGCCCCGCGGCCGACCGTGACCCCGAGGTGTGCCGGGCCCGCGAGACCTGGGAGAACGCCCTGCTGGAACGGGGACTGGTCCCCTTCCTCCGCCAGCGCGCCGAGTCGGCGCGCACCGGCCCGGCCTACGCCGCCGAGGGGCGGCCCCGGGGCGCGGAGGACGGTGCCCGCTGACGGCCCGGACGGAACGCGGATCCTTGCCGGACTCCTACCTCGCCGGGTCACCATCGGGTCACTACGGAATGTAGGGTCGGTATAAGTGCCCGGGAGAACCAAGGGCAGACTGTCCCCGCCCCCGTGTCCGCTTCCGTCCACGCCGGTCGCTCCGGCTTCTCGTCAAGGTGAGTCATCGCGGTGCCCGCTCAACAAGATGCAGTGATCCCCCAGCAGCGCGCCCGGGACCCGCAGGGCGCGTCCGAGGGGCGAGTGCCGCTCCTTGTGCGCCTGCGCCCCGGCGCGGCCGCCGCCACGGTCTGGTACCTGCGGCTCCAGGCCCTGTTCAACACCGTCGCGGTCCTCTCGCTCCCCTTCCGCAACGAGGTCCACGCCCATAACGCGGGCCACTTCTTCACCCCCTATCTGGCCACCGCCGGACTGGTCTCGGCGGCCCTCGCGCTCTTCCTCGCCATGGTGATGAGGCGCCGCAAGCGGGCCGCGTGGATCTTCAACATGCTGCTGGCCGGACCGCTGTTCGCGCTCTATGTCCTCGCCCTCACCCAGGACGAGTACCGCCGCCATGCCTTCAACTGGATCTCCGTCCTGCTCACCGGCCTGTTCGTGGCCGCACTGCTGATCGGCCGCAAGGAGTTCCAGGCCGTCGGCGACCGCTCCAACCCGCGGCTCGCCCTGATCGTGGGCGCAGGCGGCATCCTGGTCAGCGGCGGTATCGGCACGCTGCTGGTGGACGCCACCAACAAGCTGTCCGGCGCCAACCTGACCGACAAGATCGCGTACACCCTGCTGCGCGGCGTGAGCGTCGGCCCGCTCGCCGACCGCATCGACGCCGTACACGCACCCCGCTGGGTCGACATCACCATCAACGTCCTGATGGCGGTCTCCTTCCTGCTCGTCCTCTACGCCTGCTTCCGCGCCCCCCGCGGCCGGGAACTCCTCGGCGACGCGGACGAACAGCGGCTGCGCGCCCTGCTCGCCAAGCACGGCGAGCGCGACTCCCTCGGCTACTTCGCGCTGCGCCGCGACAAGGCCGTGATCTGGTCCCCGAGCGGCAAGGCGGCCATCACCTACCGGGTGATCGGCGGCGTCACCCTGGCCTCGGGCGATCCCATCGGCGACCCCGAGGCCTGGCCCGGCGCCATCGACGCCTGGCTGGCGGAGGCCCGGCGCCACGCCTGGACCCCCGCCGTCATGGGAGCGAGCGAGGAAGCCGGAACGGTCTACGCCCGGCACGGCCTGGACGCGCTCGAACTGGGCGACGAGGCCATTGTGGAGGTCGCCGACTTCAGCCTCGAAGGACGCGCGATGCGCGTGGTGCGGCAGGCGCACAACCGGGTCCGGCGCGCCGGTTACACCGTGCAGATCCGCCGCCACGGCGACATCCCCGAGGCCGACATGGCCGCCCTGATCGAGAAGGCCGACCACTGGCGCGACGGCGGCAGCGAGCGCGGCTTCTCCATGGCCCTCGGCCGCCTCGGCGACCCCGACGACGCGCAGTGCCTGATGCTGGAGTGCCGCGACGAATCGGGCGAACCCCGGGCCGTGCTCAGCTTTGTGCCCTGGGGCGAGCACGGGCTGTCCCTGGACCTGATGCGGCGCGACCGCGGCTGTGAGAACGGCCTGATGGAGTTCATGGCGATCGAGCTGCTGCTGCGCGCGCCCGATCTCGGCATCAAGCGGGTGTCCCTCAACTTCGCGATGTTCCGCTCCGTCTTCGAACGGGGGTCGCGCCTCGGCGCCGGTCCCGTCCTGCGGCTCTGGCGCTCCGTGCTGACCTTCTTCTCCCGCTGGTGGCAGATCGAGTCCCTCTACCGCGCCAACGCCAAGTACCGCCCCGTGTGGGAGCCGCGCTTCCTGCTGTTCGAGAAGAGCAGCGACATCCCCCGTATCGGCATCGCCAGCGCCCGCGCCGAGGGATTCCTGACCGCGCCCAGCCTGCCGTCCCTCTTCCACCGGCGGCACACCCGCACCGGCGGACAGGGCCAGCCCCCGCTGGCGTACGACAAGGGTCATTGAGCGGCAAAGTTCCGGGCCCCGGGTGAGACGGGGCGCGCGGGACGACGTACAGCAGGGGAGGGGGACCGCGTCCCCTCTCCTGCCGTAGGCCCCTCCCGGAGGTACCCCGCACGTGACGTCCGTCAAAGCACCCCCGGCCCCGGTCGACCGGCGCCCCGACGAAGAGCCCGTGCAGGGCTGGCAGTTCACCTCCTCCCACGGCCTGATACTGCTGCTGCTTCTGCTGGTCGTCGGGCAGGGCCCCATCCGGCGGGCGCTGGGCGCGCCCGTGATGCAGAGCTGGATGACCGTGTTCCTCGCGGTGGTCGTCCAGGCCCTGCCCTTCCTCGTCCTCGGCGTTCTGCTCTCCGCGGCCCTCGCGGTGTTCGTCCCGCCCACTTTCTTCGCCCGCGCCCTGCCGAAGCGGCCCGCCCTCGCGGTACCGGCCGCCGGGCTGGCCGGGGCCGTGCTCCCCGGCTGTGAATGCGCCTCGGTGCCGGTCGCGGGGGCGTTGGTGCGCCGGGGGGTGACGCCCGCGGCGGCGCTGGCCTTTCTGCTGTCCGCCCCCGCGATCAACCCGATCGTGCTGACCGCCACCGCCGTGGCCTTCCCCCGCAACCCCGGGATGGTCCTGGCCCGGTTCGGGGCCAGCCTGCTGGTGGCCTGCGGGATGGGCTGGCTGTGGCAGCGGCTCGGACGCACCGACTGGCTGAAGATTCCGGCCCGCGCCTCCTACGAGGGCCAGAGCAAGGGCGCCGCGTTCTGGGGCTCCGTACGGCACGACGTGATGCACGCGGGCGGGTTCCTCGTCCTCGGCGCCATGGCCGCGGCGACCCTGAAGGCCGTGGCCCCCGCGGAGTGGCTGCGGACGGCGGCGGGCAATCCGGTGGTGGCGGTCCTCGCCCTCTCGGTGCTCGCCGTGCTGCTGTCCATCTGCTCCGAGGCGGACGCCTTCGTGGCGGCGTCGCTGTCCCAGTTCTCGCTGACCGCCCGGCTGGCGTTCCTGGTGGTGGGTCCGATGATCGACCTGAAGCTGTTCGCGATGCAGGCGGGCACCTTCGGGCGCTCCTTCGCCCTGCGCTTCGCGCCCGCCACCTTCGCCCTCGCGGTCCTGGTGTCGGTCGTGACCGGGGCGGTGCTGCTGTGAACCGCCAGGCACAAGCGGCCGTACTCTTCCTGGTCGGCGGCGCGATGCTGCACGCCGGCACCACCTCGCTCTATCTCCGCTACGTCAAGGCGGGCCTCCAGCCCCTGCTGCTCGCCGCCGGTGCTGTACTGATCGTGGCCGCCCTCACGACCGTCCACTACGAACTGCGCAGCGCACGGGAGGCCCGACGACGGCGGAACGGGGAAGAACCCCATGTCGGCGACGGTCATGTCGAAGACCGTCATGTCGACGACGGCCATGTCGACGATGGCCATGGCCATGGCCATGGCCATCACGAGCCGCGGATCTCCTGGCTGCTCGTGCTGCCGCTGTTCGCCCTGATCCTGGTCGCCCCGCCCGCCCTCGGCTCCTACAGCGCGCTGCGCGCCGGTACGGCCCTGCAACCGCCCCTTGCCTACCCGGCCGCCCTGCCGCCCCACGACCCCGTCCCGCTCAGCCTGGTGGACTACGCGGGCCGTGCGGCCTACGGCCACGGGCACTCCCTCGGTCGGCGCGAAGTGGAGATCACCGGCTTTGTCGCGCTGGACCACGGCGGGGCGCCGTATCTCGTCCGCATGGCCCTCAACTGCTGTGCCGCGGACGCCCAGCCCGTCAAGGTCGGACTGTCCGGCAAGCTGCCGCCCGTCCTGCAACCCGACTCCTGGCTCCAGGTCACCGGCACCTACACCGCCCGGCAGGCCAAGGACCCGGTCAACGGCGGCATCATCCCGTTCCTCGACGTCACGGCGGCCAAACCGGTCCCGGTCCCGAAGGACCCCTACGACGAGAGCTGGAACCAGTGAGGACGCAGGGGGCGTAGGCAGCAGAGGCCGCGGAGGTGCCGGATGACAGGATGGGGGAATGGCAACGGAACGGCCGTGGGCGGCTCATGATGATCTTCTCGCGGCGAAGGAGCGGGTGTACGACCCGAGCGGATTCTCCTGCACCGCGCCGACACCGGAGCCGGAAAGCGCCGAGTACGCGGCTTACGCGTTCACGCTGAACGGGCTCTCCGTCAGGTTCCGCGCGGCCAGGACCACCCCGACCAAGGCCGGTCAGTTCGTCACCGTCTGGCAGCGGTCCGCCGAAGGTCCGATCCGGCCTTTCGACGTGGCCGACTCCGTCGACCTCTTCGTCATCAGCAGCCGGGAGGGCGACCGGTTCGGGCAGTTCGTGTTCCCCCGGGAGGCGCTTTGTGCCAGGGGAATCGTCTCCCGGGCCGGTTCCGGCGGAAAGCGGGCGTTCCGGGTCTACGCGCCATGGGTGACCACGACAAGCCGCGCGGCCGGTGCCACTCAGGAGTGGCAGTCGGCGTACTTCCTGCCCCTCGTGGGCCTTGGCCCGGTGGACCTGCTGCGCGCCAGGGCCCTCTACGGCACCGAGCGCTGACCCCTCGGCGCCGTCGGACCCGTCGCACCGTCCCGCAGGGATGCGGGGCCACGCCGAACGGCGGTCAGACGAAGAAGGCGTTCATTCCGGGCACATCGGAGAGATAGGTCTCGATACTCGCGATCTTTCCGTCGACGAGACGGCAGACCGTGGCCAGGTACTCGTCCAGCACGGTGTCCTCCCGGCGCGCGGTGTTGTGCAGGGAGAGCGCCAGGTTCTCCCTGCTGACCAGCAGGTGCAGCAACTCGAAGTTCAGGCCGTACGAGGCGATCAGCCGGGCCCGCTCCACCACGGCGTCGGCACCCTGAGCCGTGCCCGAGATGGTGTTGTCGCCGGGCAGGGTCCAGGTGGCGTCATCGTGCAGCAGGGCCCGGATCCCGTCCCAGTCGCGCGAGATGAGGGCCTGATGGAAGCTGCGGCCGAGGGTGAGAGCGGCTTCGTGGGAAGACATGGCTGTCCTTTCGAACGGTACTAAAGCAGTTATCTCTGCTTTAGTCGCACTCTAGGCATGCCATCTCCTAAGGCGCAACCCTTTGCTTTAATGGTGGGGTGAATGCCGACGTACCGACGAAGCGCCCCGGTGGCCGCAGCAGCCGTGTCCGTGCCGCCGTGCACAGCGCCGCGGTCGCGCTGGTCGCCGAGCGCGGCGCCGACCAGGTGACCCTTCCCGCCGTGGCCCAGCGCGCGGGGGTCAACAGCAGTACTCTCTACCGGCGTTGGGGCACGCTCGGCGCGCTGCTGGCCGACATCGCCGAGCATCAGGGTGAAGCCGGTTCACCCCCGCTCGTCGGCGACCTGCGCACCGATCTGGAGAACCAGGCGGTCTGGACACTGGCGGAGCTCACCCGGCCCGGCGGCATCGCGTTCTTCCGGGCCGAGGTCGCCCCCGCCGTCGACGAGCGGCGCGCCGGACTGAGCGAGTGCCTGAACCGGGTCAGTGAACGCTTCCGTCCCGTCCTCGATGCGGCGCGGGAGCGGGGCGCGACGCCCCCGACCCTGGAACAGGTTCTGGACCGGATCGTCGCACCGATCTACTTCCGGGCCGTCTTCTCGATCCCCGACACGGACGAGGCGTACGTCCGCGGTCTCGCCGCGGACCTCCTCGGCGAGCCCCGGCACACACTCTGACCTCTGCCCGGTCCTGAGCTCTGCCCGGTCCTGACCTCCGCTGTCCGGATACGGCACTGTCTGCGTACGGCACTGTCTGGACAGGACTCCGCGCGTCCCACTACTCTGAAAATGAACTAGTCGTGGTTCGTGAGTAGAGGGCTGAGGTGACTACTGCATGCCGGTGGGTGAACCCTCCTCGGGCTGGCTGCGCGGTGTGCTGCCCTTGGCGCTCGCCGCCGTGTTGGCGCGGGGCGATCAGCACGGGTACGCGCTGGTTCAGCAGTTGGCCGCGCACGACTTCGGCACCATCCGTGGCGGCGCGCTCTATCCGGTGCTCGGCCGGATGGAGGCCGAGGGGCTGGTGGAGGCCCACTGGGAGCCCGGAGAAGGCGGACCGGGCCGCAAGGTGTACCGGCTCACCGACGCGGGGCGGGCCCGGCTGGCCGAGGAGACCGCGGGCTGGCAGCGCTTCTCCGTATCGATGGACCGATTGCTGAAGCAGGACATGGGGGAGGGGACGTGACGGACACGACCACGAGGTGGAAGGCCCGGCTGCGGCTGGCGCTGGCGGAGAAGTCGGTGGACGCGGAGACCGCCGACGCGGTGCTCGACGAGGTGGAACTGCACTGTGCGCAGAGCGGTGAGACGCCCGAGGACGCCTTCGGCGCACCGGAGGAGTACGCCGCCGAGGTGGCCCGCGAGCGCATACCGCTCGAAGAGCGCAGCGGTCGCCGCTGGGACGGTCCGACCCGCTCGGACCTCGCCTTCGCCGCCCTCGCCCAAGTGGGGCTGGCCGCCGTGTTGTCGGGCGTCTACCTGTGGGTCTGCGACGGAACCATGCTGACCGTGACCCCCGCGGGGCTGGCGGGTACGGCACTCACCGCCATCGCCCTGCTGTGCGCCTGTTGCGCGGCGGGCTGCGCCCGCTCCCGGATGCGCGGCGCCCTCGGCTGGGGAGTCGCCGCTCTTGGGGCGGTGCTGCTGGCCGCGACGGCCTTCACCACACTGCCGGGGACCTCGATCGGCCGGCTTCCCGCCCCGTCCCTGTGCGTCCTGGGTGTCCTGCTCCTCTGGACGGCCGCAGGCCACGAACCGGACCCGAACCGCGAGCAACGCGAGGTGAAGGCGCCGACCGGGCCCGCGGACTGGCTGACCGAACTGCCCCGACTGCTCGAAGAACGGCACGGACTCTCCCGCGCCCGCGCCAGTGAACTCACCAGAGAGGCCGCCCACCACCTCACCGCCACGGGCCACTCCGCCGAGGAGGAATTCGGACCCGTCGAGGTGTACGCGCTGCGGCTCGCCGAGGAGCAGACGCCACCCCGCGCACCGTGGTGGACGCGCGACGACATCCAGGCGGCCGTATTCACCGCCGTCTTCGCCACCTACCTGATCTCCAGCCTCAGCTCCCGGGGCCCCCTCTGGCAGACCGCACTGGCCGCCACCGCCCTGGCAATCGAACTGGCACTCCTGGCAACCCGTTTGCTGCGCAGGCGACGTACGGGCTCGGGCGCGCGGTAGTCACGAGCCGTTGCGTCAGCGGGCGGGAGCGCGTGCCGCGAGTACCGGGATGGAAGCGATCTTCTGTGTGTCCAGGTGTTCCCAGATCAGTCCGGACGGTCGGTGCGGGGAGGGGCAGGTGATGGTCTCCTCGGGTGTCACGATCACGTCGATGCCGACGTCATGCGGGGTCGCGGGCAGTTCCTCGTCGAGGACTTGGAGTGTGTGCACAGTGGTCACGACCACGGTGTGTTCGCCGATGAGGCCGGCTTCGACGAGGAAGGCGAATTCCAGGTCGGAGTAGCCGGCCCCTTTGCCGATGCGTACCCCTGCCCGGTTCACGGCGACGCTGCCCAGTACCACCATGTCCACCGGCCGGAGGGCGTCCACACCGACTTTGGGGGCGATGTCGGCGGCGACCCGGCTGGACGCGGCCTCGGTCGGCGGGATGGTGAGGGCCGCGGGGTCGAGCAGGTAGAAGGGGAGGGGGTCGGCCAGTTTGGGCACGGCCATGTAGACGGTCCTGCCTTCGGACAGGGCGAGGGCGCGCACGGGCAGCTGGGCCTTGTCCGGCACGGACTTGACGACTCTGGCGCTTTTCCAGGCGGCCAGCTCGCCGAGTGCGACGGCTGCCTGTTCTGATCCGATGAAGTTCGGGATGCGGCCGTGCGTGGTGGCGTCGTGGGCCGCTCCGCCGGCGTCAAGAGTGTCCCAGACGCGTTCGCGCACTCGCTGCTTCTCGCGGTCCACGTCCGTGGACGGTCGGTGGTCATTCATGCCGCCTCCATCAGTGCCATCAGGCGATCCTGGGCCTCCTGTACCGCGTTCTCGGCCCGCCAGGGGCGCAGTTCGCGCGCGGCACGGAAGACGATGTTCATTCCACCACCTCCGCGCGTTCCCCGCAGTTCGTCAATGGCATCGTTGAACACGACGAGCGCGGCCTCGAGGTCACCACGGCGGATCGCGGCAAGGACGAGGTTCCCCAGGACGATCGCCCGCGACTTACGGCGGCCCTGCATACACGCCGCCGTGTCTTGTAAGAACTGCTGTGCCTTGTCGAACTTCCCGAGAGTCAAATAGCAGGAGCCGGCGAGGCGACCGAAGTGGGTCGGGGTGAACAGTTCATGGGCCGCGTCGGTTCCATCAGAGCGTTCGAGGCGCCTCTCGGCTCCGAGCAGGGCACGTTCGCATTGGCTGGCTTCGCCGAGGAAGGCATGAGCCTCTGCCGCGTGCAGCAGGGCAAGACCTGTCAGGGCATGGCTCGTTTTCCGGGCGACCCGAGCGGCCTGGAGTGCGAGTTCGAGACCCTGACGGTGATCGTTCGCTCCGTACAGGGCGACGTAGCAGGTGCGGAGGAGGGCATGACCCTCGGTTGCGTGGTGACGCAGGTGGCGTGCCAGCTCCAGGCTCTGTGCGTAGTAGGCGCGGGCTGACGTGTGGTCCCGCCGTTGTGACACGTCCCAGATCAGCTGGCCCATGAGCGTGGCCGCGTCGGCTTGCAGTGCGCGCAGTTCGCGCTGCACACGGCCGACCGGGGCCCCATCGGCGAGGAACGCGGTCTTGTCGAGGTGCTGTGCGGCTTCCGCGAGCAGCGTCGCCGAGGGTTCGACGTCGTAGCGGTCCGTCAGGTTTTCCATTTCGGAGCGCAGTTCCGCTGCCACGATCAGGTCGACGCCCGATGGATGTCGTAGTGCGTAACTGACACGTTCCGTGCGCCTGAACGCAGTCGATGACACCGCCGTCAGCAGGTCTTCCAGTTCCTCGGCGCCCACGCGGAGGAGTCCGGCCAGGCGGGGCCGTATGAAGGGGAGCGGGCTGGAACCGCCTGCCTCCCAGCGCCGAACCGTGGAGCGCTCCACCCCGAGCTGCTCGGCAAGGGACTCTTGGGTGAATCCCAGTGCACGACGCCGTCGAACAAGTTCGTTCCTCTTCACCGCCATGGGTCAACTCTCCCCATCGTCATCGGCCTCGACAGCAGAGAGGCATCCCAGGCCGGGCCCTGGTCTGCCCCCGCGATGCCCCCCGTCCCCGCCCCAATTCTGCTCTGGTTCCGCCTGCTTGGAGGCGGTTCCTTGGATCTGGCTCAGCGGACCGAACCACTCGCTCCGCACTCCCTTCCGCCAATGACCGTTGAGGAGACCCGTTGCTGAGGATCGACGACGTGGACCCGGGTGCGGGGCACCATCAAGTGCCACGGGTGAACTGTTCGCCCGACACCCACCCTTTCGACGGCGTCATCCCGGCAGAGAAAAGACCAGGGCGCGTGGACGAACGGGTTGAACTCTGGCTCAGGCGCACGGCCGCCTCCGTCGGGAAGGCGCGCGCCTTTGTCCGGGCAGTACTCCCTGTCGAGCAACTCCGCCATCGTATCGACGACATCACGCTCTGTGTGTCAGAGCTGGCCACGAACGCGGTGCTGCACGGCAGCCCGGCCGGTCACCTCATCCTCGTGCGAGTGATCGCCCACGAGGCGCTCCTGCGGATCGAAGTGCACGACGCAGGTGAAAGCCATCCCCTGCCGAAGGCCCCGGCCGACGATGACCCGTCTGGACGCGGGCTCTTCCTTGTCGAGGCTCTCGCCGATGACTGGGGGGCCGCACCACGTGATGGACTCGGCAAGCTCGTCTGGGTCGAATTCACGTTGCCTGCGGACGTGTCCGTACATCAGCCCCTGTCATGCTGATCGCTCCGCCGACCGTGGGTCCCCTTGAAACGTGCCGCTGTGCGGGTCCCAGTTGATCACCGGTGGGGCCCATTCGCCGCACTCGAAGGCCCCGTTGCGCTTGCGCTCGGCCCCGGCCCGCTCGGTGACGGGTCGCCCTGACGTCGGCAGCCGGGCTTCACTCATCCGTCTTGTTTTTGCAGGAGGCAGCTGTGCCCATCCACCGAACCGCCGTCCGGAGCTTCCTCGGCGGCCCCGGACTGACCCCCGCAGATCTGGCCATGGTCTTCCTCATGCGGGAGGACGACGACACAAAGCCCCGGCCGATGCCCACGCTGCCTCTGCGAGAGGTCTCCGCGGCTGTCGAGGCCCTCGCATCCGTCGGCGTGAAGGCGGTGAAGATCTTCGCGGGGTCCAGGGTCAGAGATGCCCAAGCATCCCAGGGTGCTTCCCCCACCGGCCTGATGGCCCGCTCCATCCGGTCAGCGAAGAAGACCGCACCCGGCATGCTCGTCATGACGGAGACATGTGTCTGCTCGCACAACGACTCCGGTGAATGCTGGCTCGCCGACCAGCGTGGGGACATGGACCTGAAGCAGACGATCAGGATCCTCGCGGCCCAGGCTGTGATGCAGGCCGAGGCAGGGGCGGACATCGTGGGCCCGGCAGCGATGATGCCCGGAGCCGTACGTGCCGTCCGCGAGGCTCTCGACGGGGCGGGTCACAGGGCGGTGGGCATCATGCCGCACCTGATCTTCGAGTCGTCCCTGTACGAGGGCTACCGGGCCTCCATGGGAGCAGTTCCTCGCTCGGGAGCCCGGGTGTTCCAGATCGACCCGGGTCGGCCCCAGCAAGCGGTCCAGGTGGCACGCGACATGGTGGACGAGGGCGCCGACATGATCCTCACCGAGCCCGCACTCCACACTGTCGATACCCTCGTCCACCTCAAGGACAAGATTCCCGTCCCCGTGGTCCCGTTCTCCGTATCGGGCGAGTACCTGCGCCTGACCGACCGTCGCGACGACGGCGGTCGCGACGTGAGAGGCCTGATCGAGGCATATACCGTCCTCAAGCGCGCGGGTGCGGCCCGCATCATCACCTACGGTGCCCTGGACATCGCCCGAGAGATCAGGGCTCTCTGATCGACGCCAGAATGTCGGCCGCGCCCTGTGCGAGGAGATCGGCCGCGACGCAGGCGCCGAGCTTGTCGGGGTCGTCGACCGGTCCCTCTCCGATCGCCGTAACCTGCCGAACCCCGTTCAGAGAGGTCACCGCGGCGGAGAGGTGGAGAAGTCCGTCAGGGCCGATCCGGCCCCAGGCGCCAACGGGGACGGAGCAGCCCCCGTGAAGTTCGGCCAGCAGGGCGCGCTCGGCACGTACGCAGGCGTCGACCCCCAGGTCCCCCGTCCGCGCCAGGAGTCTGGCAGCCGGAGAGTCGGCTCGGACCTGGATGCCGAGCGCACCCTGCCCGGGAGACGGAGGGAAGAGTGCGGGGTCGAGCATCTCGTGCACCTCAGGTGCCAGGGCGAGCCGGTTCAGTCCCGCTGCCGCGAGCACCACGGCGTCGAGTCCGCCCTTGGTCGTCCGGGCGAGCCGTCCGGGGACGTTGCCGCGGATCGGCACCACGTCCAGGTCCGGTCGGTGAGCGAGGAGTTGAGCGACCCGGCGCGGGGCTCCGGTGCCGACCCGGGCTCCCTTCCGCAAGCCCGCCAGCGTCGATCCGCACAGCACGTCGCGTACGTCCTCGCGTGGTCCGGGAGTCCTCAGCAGGAGTGTGCCGTCGTGCACGGAGGTGGGAAGGTCCTTGAGTGAATGGACGATCACATCGACCTGCCCGGTGACGAGGGCTGCCTCCTGGTTGGTGGAGAAGGCGCTCCCACCGGCGGTCCTGGCGACCTCGGCGAGAGTCGGTGTCACACGGTCCTGGTCACCTCCTTCGAGGATGACCTCTCGCTTGAACGTGACGCCAGGGAATTGCTCGGCGATCGGCGTGAGCCACTCCGTGACCTGCGTCCGGGCCAGCTTGCTGGCCCGGGAGCCAATGCGCACCACGTCGCCCATTCGGATCAACTCCTCGTCCCAGCAGGCTTGTTGGCGACTCATCGTACGTCCATCGAAACCGTGTGTTTTCCGACGGATTGTCACCAAAGGGGAATCCGCGGATGAAAGCCCTGCGTGGTGGTGTCGGAAGGGCGGCCGGGGGGTGTCCGGGCGTGGCCGGTGGTCAGGTGGTGGGCCGGGTTCGTATGCCGTCCAGGGCTACGGCCAGGACGCGGTCGCGCTGGGCGTCGTCCAGGAAGTTCGTCGCGGTGATCCCGGCGACCATCCGGATCACATCGTCGAAGCCGATGTCGGTGCGGGCGCCGCCCTCCTTCTGGGCCCGCTCGAACAGGGGGCCGCCCGCCTGGTACATGGACTCCCGGCAGGCGAGGAAGATGTCCGACTCGTCGTCCATCGCCTCGCGGATGGCCCGCTTGGTCACCGTGTAGTCCACGAACCGGCGCAGCCAGGAGGTGAGCGCCTCCCACGGCTCCCGGTCCGCCACCTCCCGGGCCACCCGGCACAGATCGTTGACTTCCCCGGCGTAGACGCTCTCGAAGAGGTGCCGACGGGTCGGGAAGTTGCGGTAGAGGGTGCCGATGCCGACACCGGCGCGTCGGGCGATGTCCTCCAGGGAGGCTTCCGCGCCGTTCTCCGCGAAGGCCTCGCGGGCGGCGGCGAGCAGTGCGTCGTAGTTGCGGGCGGCGTCCTTCCGGTGCGGTCGCTGGGCCGCGACGATCTCGCTCACGGGGAACGGCTGGGCCGTCACTGCTGCCTCCCTGACGGAACCCGCTTGAAGCGGAGGGTCACCTCCGGTACAGTGGAGGCGTACCTCCACTTTAGCAGTCGGGGTGTGCCCCGGCCCGGCCGTGTGCACGTCGTGCGCGGCGCCGCCGTTCCCGTACCCCTCGACATCGCCTCGACATCTTTTGAACCGAGCCGGGCCCGGTGTCCGGCCGCACACCTGTGATCGCCGTCCGCGGCTCCCGGTGTGCGCCGTGCCGCCCGTGGCACGGCGGAACCCGTACCACCCCGGACCGACGACCTCGGCCCCACCCTGCCCGGAGAGGCTTTTCGATGCCACGGAACTCCACCCGTCTCACCTTCGCCGTCCTGGCGACCGGTGCGGGCGTGTTCTCCATGTTGCAGTCGCTGATCGCGCCCGCCCTGCCGACCGTCCAGCACGCGCTGCACACCTCGCAGTCCACCGCCACCTGGGTGATGACGGCCTATCTGCTGTCCGCCTCGGTGTTCACACCGATCCTCGGCCGGGTCGGTGACCTCGTCGGCAAGAAGCGCACCCTGGTCGCCGTGCTGCTGACCGTGCTGGCGGGCTGTCTGCTCGCCGCCCTCGCGCCCAGCATCGGCGTACTGATCGTCGCCCGGGTCGTCCAGGGCGCCGGCGGTGCGCTGTTCCCGCTGTCCTTCGGGATCATCCGTGACGAGTTCGCCCCCTCCGAGGTCCCCGGAAGCATCAGCAACCTGTCCGCCGTGATCGCCGCGGGCGGCGGCGTCGGCATGGTGGCGGCGGGGCCCATCGTGTCCGCGCTCGACTACCACTGGCTGTTCTGGATCCCGGTCGGCGTCGTCGCCGCCACCACGCTGATCGCCCTGCGCTATGTGCCCGAGTCGCCGCGCCGGGCCGAGGGCCGGGTCAACTGGGCCGGTGCCGTGCTGCTCTCCGCCTGGCTTGTGGCCCTGCTGCTGCCGCTCAGCGAGGCGACCCGATGGGGCTGGGGCTCGGCCCGGGTGATCAGTCTGTTCGTCGCGGCCGTGGTGCTCTTCGCGCTGTGGCTGACCTCCGAGGCGCGCTCCCGCAGCCCGCTGATCGATCTGCGCGTCATGCGGCTGCCCGCCGTGTGGACCACCAACGCCGCCGCACTGCTGTTCGGCGCCGGTATGTACTCCATCTGGTCCTTCCTGCCGGGCTTCGTCCAGACGCCCTCTTCGGCGGGATACGGCTTCGGCGCGACCGTGACCGCGTCGGGACTGCTCATGGTGCCGATGCTGGTCGCCATGTTCCTCTCGGGTGTGCTGAGCGGCCGTCTGGAGCCGGTGGTGGGCGCCAAGGCCCTGCTCACGACCGGTGCCGCGCTGGGCGCGGTGGCCTGTGGCTTCCTGGCGCTCTGGCACGACCGGCAGTGGCAGGTGGCCCTGGTGGCGGGCGTGTTCGGCTTCGGCATCGGACTGGCCTTCGCCTCGATGGCCAATCTGATCGTCGGCAGCGTGCCGCCCGAGCAGACCGGCGCCGCGACCGGGATGAACGCCAACATCCGGACGATCGGCGGCTCCATAGGCGCCGCCGTCACCAGCGTGCTGGTGACGGACCGCCTCCAGCCCTCCGGCCTGCCCTACGCCTCCGGCTACACCCATGGCTTCGGGCTGCTGGCCCTGCTCTGCCTCGGTGCTGCCCTGGCCGCGCTGCTCGTCCCGGTCCGGCACGCGGGCCGTGTCATCGGTGTGCCGCGCGCCGCCGATCACCCGGTGCACACCGAGCCGGAGACCGCCGTACCGGGCACACGCGGCTGACCCCCGCCGGGCTCTGTCCCGCTGTTACCAAGTGCGGACAGAGTCCGGTGAACTCCCCTCGCTGGAGGGTCATCTGACGGGGTGTAGGCAATAGAAGACCGGCGGCCCCCCTGCGGGGAGCAGGGGGAAGCGCCGTGTCCCGACCATCCATGGGGGATTCCGATCATGACCACTCGCCCTGTCCGCCACGCTCGTCGTGCCGTCCGTACCGTCCGTACCGTCCGTACCGTCCGTTCCGTCGGCCTGGTGGCCGTCGCCGCGGCTGCGGCGTTCTCGCTGACCGCCTGCGCGGGCGGGGGCAAGAGCGCCGCAGCCGGTTCGGAGACGAGGACCGCCGCCTCGGCCGCCTCGCTCTCCGTCGGCAGCGGCGGTGCGCACCACGGCGCCAGGACAAGCGCGGACAACGCCCCGGCCGGTGTGCGGACCGGCACGCTGGCCGCCGTCGCGCACCACGGCACCACACCGTCCGCCGCGGCCAGGACGGAAACCCCGGTCCGCACCCGGACTCTGGCGGACGGCAGCAAGGCCGAGATCTACCGGCTCAGCGGCCAGCGCTACCGCGCCAAGCTGGTCCACCAGGGTTCGGTCTACGCCACCCTGGAAACCAACGGCCGGGACGCCGGGCTCGACGCCAATGACATGTTCGTGGTGCTCACTCTGGGCGGCGAGGTCCACTCCTGGATGGGCGGCGGACACCAGGGACCCGGCACCTTCCACCTCGCGGGCGACTGGACGGCCAAGGTGACGAAGATCGGTGACAACAACCGGTACCGGGCGCAGATCATCGGGCTCGACGGCTCGGTGGACGCCACACTGGACGCCAACCAGCACGATGTCGGTCTCGACGCCAACGGTGTGTACATCGTGCTCAGCGCCGGTGGCGTGATCAGCGCCCACATGTAGCCCACATGTAGCCCACCCACATGTAGCCCGCATGCAGTCCGCACGGGGTCCGCGGGCAAGGGACTTCGCCCGCGGGACCCACGGCCGCGGCGGGCCGGCCTCAGCGGTGGCGGCGGATCACCGGCCCGTCCTCCGCGGCCAGTTCACGGGCCCGCTCGACCGCGGCGGCGACCGAGGTGCGGATGATCGGGCCATGGCCGGGGAGCAGCACATCGGCGTCCAGCTCCGCCAGAACGGTGAGGGAGTCCAGCGCCCTGGCCCGGTCGCGGTGGAACATCCTGGGCAGCAGCTGGGGCCCGCGGCACCGGGAGGTCGGATGGCCGCTCACCAGCGCGTCACCCGTGATCAGAATCCCGCTGTCCGGCAGCAGATAGGCGCAGTGCCCATCGGTGTGACCGGGGGTGAGCACCGGAAGCGGTCGCCCCGGGAGGTCGAGTCGGCCCTCCCCGGGGAACGGCTGCGGCTCGACGACCGGGACATGTGCCGTCCCGCCCGCCCGCAGGGCGTGCGCGGCCCAGGACAGGACGCCGGGGCGCCAGCCGTTGGCCAGGACCCGGCCGACCGACACCTGGTGCAGGAACTCCCGCCGTGCATGCGGGAGTTCCGCCCGGTGCATCAGAACGGCCGTCCCGTGTGTGCACCGCAGATGTTCCGCCGCGCCCATGTGGTCGTTGTGCGCATGGGTGATCAGCACGGCCGCCACCCCGCGGGGGTCGACGCCCACGGCCGCCAGGGACGCGAGCAGGCGCTCCCGGTCCCGGGGGTATCCCGTGTCGACGAGGACGGCGGCGTCACCGTCCTTGACGATCACCCAGTTGGTACTGCTCCCGGGAACGAGGAACACATCGGCCGCGACCTCGACAAGGCTCACAGGGGGCATGGGATCACCGGTCTTCCCTCGGGGCCGGAGAGCGGGCGGCCCGGACGTACGGCGGACAGAAGACGCCTCGCCGGGCGCCGCGGAGGCATCCTCTCGCAGCCGGGGCCGAGTCCCGGGCATCCCGCGTGCACGGGAGGGCGGCAGCCCGCCTTGTTCACGGTGAGCGCCGCTGATACGGGCATCCCGCGTGCACGGGAGGGCGGGTGCGGTGCCGCCGTCCGGGCGAGGTGACTGCTCCGGCCCCGCACGCCGCGGGGGCCGGGCGGAGTAGTCTGCGCGCCATGCGGATCTCGGTCTCCTCTGACATGGACGAACCCGTCGCCCGCGGCCTGGTCGAGGAGTTGCGCGACCGGGGTCATGAGGTGCTGCTCCACGGAGCCCTGCGTGCCGGTGACGACGACCGGTGGGCGGTGTGCTCGGAGGCGGCGGCCCGCGACGTCGCCGAGGGGAGGGCGGACCAGGCCGTCGTGTGCTGCTGGACCGGCACCGGCGCGTCGATCGCCGCGAACAAGGTGCCGGGAGTACGGGCCGCGCTGTGCACGGACGCCTACACGGCCGGGGGCGCGCGCCGCTGGAACGACGCCAATGTGCTGGCCCTCAGTCTGCGGCTGACGTCCGGGCCGCTGCTGAGGGAGATCCTCGACGCCTGGTTCGCGGCCGAGGCGAGCGCGGAGGCCGACGACCGGCAGAACGTCGCTCATGTCGGACGCATTGGAGACATTGGGCGCATTGGACCCACTGGACCCATCGGACGCATCGGCCGCGAGGGGGCCGCGCCGTAGTCGCCGGGGGAGCGTCGGTCCGCCCGGGCCCGGGCCCGGGGCCGGCAGTCAGCCGCCCGCCACCAGTTCCGGCACCGTCCGCAGCGCCGACTCGTCCGCCGTCGGGCCCTCGCCCCGGTCCCGTACGTTCCCGCCCCGGTCCCGTACGCTCCACAGCCACAGCACATCCCGCCCGAACGACCACACCAGGGACGCCAGCGCGCCCGCGACCACCGCCGCCGTGGCCGCGTACGGCAGGAAGCCGGACCCGGCCGCCAGCAGGGCGACGCCCTGGAGGGCCGCCACCGTCTTGCGCGCCATGCTCGGCGGCAGCGCGCCGTTCAGCCACGGCAGCACCCGGGCCGCCGCCACGAACACGTAGCGCATCCCGCCGATCAGCAGCACCCAGGGGCCCAGCGACATCGACACATAGACACTCAGCACCAGGATCAGAAACGCGTCGACCTCCATGTCGAAGCGTGCGCCCAGCGCCGTCGAGGTGCCCGTGCGGCGGGCCACCTTGCCGTCCACGCCGTCCAGGATCAGCGCCACCGCGGTCAGGCCCACCAGCAGCGTCACCGGCGGCGAACTCTCGAAGGAGTCGGCGACCAGCGCCGTGACACCGCCCACCAGGGTGGCCCGGCCCAGGGTGACCCGGTTGGCCGGACCGAAGGAGCGCAGCCGGGAGCGGAGCACGGCACGGGTGAGCACCGCCCAGGTGGCGAGCGCGAACGCCAGGCCGGTCAGCCAGCCCGCCGGGCCCATGCCGATCGCCGTGCCCAGCAGGGTCAGCAGCAGCACCTGCACACCCGCTCCCACGGTCGTCTCCTGCTGCAAGAGCCTCGCCTCGTACATGTGGTTCAGGGCCACCGCTCACCTTCCGGCCAAGTGACAGATTCGATCTTCGCCGCGTACCTTGTGCGCGACTTCTCGTAGCTGCGGTACGTGAAGAGTCGGTCGATCGTTCAGGAGGACGCAGATGGACCTCACCGCTCGGGCCTTCTGGCTGCGCTCGCCGGGCCAGGGGGAGGTGCGCCGCACCGAGCTGCCCGAACCCGGCGACGGCGAGGTACTCGTACGCGCCCTGTACTCGGGTGTCAGCCGCGGCACCGAGACCCTCGTCTTCCGCGGCGGGGTGCCGGAGAGCCAGCATGCCGCGATGCGTGCCCCGTTTCAGGAGGGCGACTTCCCGGCCCCCGTGAAATACGGCTATCTCAGCGTCGGCCGCGTGGAGCACGGGCCCGCCGACCTGGCCGGACGCACCGTCTTCTGCCTCTACCCGCACCAGAGCCGCTATGTGGTGCCCGCCTCGGCGGTCACCGTCGTACCGGACTCCGTGCCCGCCGGCCGTGCCGTCCTGGCCGGCACGGTGGAGACCGCCGTCAACGCGGTCTGGGACGCGGGCCCCCAGATCGGGGACCGGATCGCGGTGGTCGGCGGCGGCATGGTCGGCTGCTCCGTCGCCGCCCTCCTCGCACGCCACCCCGGGGTACGGGTCCAGCTCGTGGACGCCGACCCCGGCCGCGCCGGGACCGCCCGCGCGCTCGGCGTGGACTTCGCGCTGCCCGGGGACGCGCTCGGCGACTGCGACCTCGTCGTCCACGCCAGCGCCAGCGAGGCGGGCCTCCTCACGTCCCTGGAACTGCTCGCCCCCGAGGGCACCGTCGTCGAACTCAGCTGGTACGGCGACCGGCGCGTCACCCTGCCGCTCGGCGAGGCCTTCCACTCGCGCCGCCTCACCCTGCGCAGCAGCCAGGTCGGCACCGTCTCGCCGCGCGCCCGGCACGGACGCGGCTACGCCGAACGGATGGCCCTCGCCCTGGAACTGCTCGCCGACCCCGCCTTCGACGCACTCATCACCGGGGAGTCCGACTTCGAGGACCTCCCCGGCCTGCTGCCGCGCCTCGCGGACGGCGAACTCAAGGGCCTGTGCCACCGTATCCGCTACGCCGCCGACTGAGTCCCGGCCGTCCCCGCCGCCCGAGTTGTCCGGACTCCTGGGAAACCCTCAGGGAATTCGCAGAAAAGACCGGCACAAGGAGAACGGGCAGCTGAACAACGCGCCGGGACCGGCCGTACTACACGACATGCCCCGACAGGGGGCAGACGTACCGCACCTGGAGGGTCGTCCGTTGTTCAGCATCACCGTCCGCGATCACCTGATGATCGCCCACAGCTTCCGCGGCGAGGTCTTCGGACCGGCGCAACGACTGCACGGAGCGACGTTCCTCGTGGACGCCACCTTCCGCCGCGCGGAGTTGGACGACGACAACATCGTCGTCGACATCGGACTGGCCACACAGGAGCTGGGCGCCGTGGTGAGCGCGCTCAACTACCGCAACCTCGACAACGAGCCCGACTTCGCGCACACCAACACCTCGACCGAGTTCCTGGCCAAGGTGATCGCGGACCGCCTCGCCGAGCGGATCCACCAGGGAGCGCTGGGCGAGGGCGCCCGGGAGATCGCCGGTCTCACCGTCACGCTCCACGAGTCCCACATCGCCTGGGCGAGTTATGAGCGTGCCCTGTGACGGACACGACCATCGGCCGTACGCCACCGGGCTCACTCGGCCGGACGCCCCCGGCCCGGCTGAACTATGTGCCCGTGCAGAACACGGCGCTGAAAAACGCCGATGTCATCCCCATGTCCCTGCGCACCGTGCACTTCGTCATGCCGGGCGGTGTCGACGACCCGGCCACCCCCAGCGGCGGCAACGCCTACGACCGCCGTATCTGCCTCGACCTGCCCGGCTTCGGCTGGCAGGTTCGGCAGCACACCGTGGACGGCTCCTGGCCCCGGCCCGGGGCCGCCGCCCGCGCGGAACTCGCCCGCACCCTGCGGGAAATGCCCGACGGCACGACCGTCCTGCTCGACGGCCTGGTCGCCTGCGGCGTCCCCGAGATCATCACCCCCGAGGCCGACCGGCTCGGCCTCGCCGTCCTGGTGCATCTGCCGCTCGGGGACGAGACGGGCCTCGACCCGGCCACTGCGGCCGCACTCGACGCCAAGGAGCGCGCCACCCTGCGCGCCGTGCCCGCCGTCGTCGCCACCAGCGACTGGGCCGTACGCCGGCTCGTCTCCCACCACGGACTCGCGCCCGAACGCGTCCACGCCGCCGCGCCCGGCGCCGACATCGCGCCGCTGGCCCCCGGCACCGACGGCGTCTCCCGTCTGCTGTGCGTGGCCGCCGTCACCCCCCGCAAGGGCCAGCACCGGCTGATCGAGGCCCTCGCCGCCGTCAAGGACCTGCCGTGGAGCTGCCACTGCGTCGGCGGCCTCGGCCAGGACCCCGAGTACGTCGACCGGCTGCGCGCCCTCATCGACACCCATGGCCTCGGCGATCGGCTGCACCTCGTCGGACCGCGGTCCGGCGCCGCCCTCGACGCCAGCTACGCCGCCGCCGACCTGATGGTCCTGACCTCCTACGCGGAGACCTACGGCATGGCCGTCACCGAGGCGCTCGCCCGGGGCATCCCGGTCCTCGCCACCGACGTCGGCGGCCTGCCGGAGGCCGTCGGGCGCGCGCCCGACGGCGGGGTGCCCGGCATCCTCGTACCGCCGGAGGACCCCGCCGCACTGGCCGCGGAACTGCGCGGCTGGTTCGGCGAGGCGGATGTGCGCCGGAGGCTGAAGGCCGCCGCGCGCGGCCGCCGGGCCGCACTGGACGGATGGGCGACCACGGCCCGCAGCCTGGCGGGCGTTCTGGCCGGGCTGCCCCACAAGCCCTGGAGGGCGGCATGAGCACACCGAGCACTCCCCCCGGACCCGGGGCGCACCCGGTCCCCGCCGAGGGCTCCGGGCCCGACGTCCCCCGCTACGCCCCCCAGTGGCTCCAGCTGCGCGAACCCGCGGACGCGGCGGCCCGCTCCCGGGAGCTGCTCGACCCGCTGCGCAAGCGGCTCGGGGCCGACGGCGACGTGGTCGTGCACGACCTGGGCTGCGGCACCGGCTCGATGGGCCGTTGGCTCGCCCCGCTCCTCGACGGCGCCCAGCACTGGGTCCTGCACGACCGGGACCCCTATCTGCTGCACTTCGCCACGGTGAGCGCCCCGGGGACGGCCGCCGACGGGAGCCGGATCACCGTCACCACCCGGCGCGGCGACATCGGACGGCTCACCCCGGACGCCCTGGCAGGGGCTTCCCTGGTGACCGCCTCCGCGCTGCTCGACGTCCTCACCGCCGAGGAGCTGGAAGCCTTCGCCGCGGCCTGCGTCGGGGCGGGGTGCCCGGCGCTGCTCACCCTGTCCGTCGTCGGCCGGGTGGACCTCACCCCCGGCCATCCCCTGGACCGGGAGATCGCCGACGCCTTCAACGCCCACCAGCGCCGCGGGGGCCTGCTCGGCCCGGACGCGGTCCCGGCCGCCCGCACGGTCTTCGAGCGGCTGGGTGCGACCGTGGGCGTGGCGGCCAGCCCCTGGCGGCTCGGCGCCGAACAGGCCGCACTGACCGCGGAATGGCTGCGCGGCTGGGTCGGCGCGGCCGTCGAGCAGCGGCCGGACCTCGCGGACCGTGCCGATACGTATCTTCAGGACCGCCTGGCCCTCTGCGCGGCGGGACGGCTGGACGTCGTGGTGCACCACAGCGACATCCTCGTGCTGCCGCGTCCGAAGGGGGCGGCGGGATGACCACCCGGACGGCCGCCCCGACGATTCCCGCGGCCCCGGCCGCCGCGGCTCCGGCCGCAGCAGCCCCGGTCGCTACGGCTCCGGCTGCCGCAGCTCTGGCCGCCGCCCTGGTCGCCACGGCTCCGGCTGCTGCCGCCCCGGCTGGCGCCGCCCCGGTCGCCGAGCAGGCGTCCGCCCGTCGCCGCTCCCTCCCGCGTGCCCTGCGCACCCACCTCGGGACCCTCGCGGGCACCGCCATCCTCGGGGTGCTGCTGTGGCGGCTCGGCACCGGTGTCTTTCTCGACGGACTGCGCCGGATCGACGCCCCGACCCTGCTCGTGGGGCTCGGAATCGGCGTCCTGACCACGGTGTTCAGCGCCTGGCGCTGGTGCCGGGTCGCCGCCGCCCTGAACATCCGGCTGCCGCTCGGCGCCGCCGTCGCCGACTACTACCGCGCCCTGTTCCTCAACGCGGCGCTCCCCGGTGGTGTGCTCGGCGATGTGCACCGCGCGGTGCGCCACGGGCAGAGCACCGGTGATGTGGGGCGGGGCGTACGGGCCGTGGTGCTGGAACGCACCGCCGGTCAGGTGGCCCTGGTGGCCGTCGGCGTGCCGGTGCTGCTCACCTTCCCGTCCCCGGTGCTCGACCAGGGCCGCCGTCTCGCCGGACTACTGGTGCTCGCCGCCCTCGGGGTGCTCGCCGTGGTGGCGGCGCTGCGGCCGGGCCGGGCGTCCCGGCGCTCCCGCCGGTCGCGCACGCTCGGGCCCGCGCTCGCCGAGGCCCGGTCCGCCCTGCTGGCCCGCGGCAGTTGGCCCGCGGTGCTGGTCTCCTCCGTGGTGGTGCTCGCCGGGCATCTGCTGATGTTCCTGGTGGCCGCGCGGGCCGCCGGGTCGCGGGCGTCCTGGGCCACGCTGCTGCCCCTGGCGCTGCTCGCCCTCATCGCCATGGGCCTGCCGCTGAACGTCGGCGGCTGGGGCCCCCGCGAGGGCGTCACCGCCTGGGCGTTCGGCGCGGCGGGCCTCGGTGCGGGCACCGGGCTGGGCGTCGCGGTCGTCTACGGCGTCCTCAGCTTCGCCGCGAGCCTGCCCGGCGTCGTCGTACTCCTGGCCCGGTGGTACACGGGACTGCGGGGCCGGGCAGAGGAACCTGGGATGGCGCAACCCGCCGACCCGGAGGCGTCCTTCAGCCCGAAGGAGCCCTCCAGCTCGGAGGCGCCCTCCAGCCCGGAGGAGCCGTCCAGTTCGTCCAAGGAGTCCGGCGTACGGGGCACGGAGCGCACCCCCCACGCGCTCCGTGCCTCCGTGCCGCACGCCCCGTACCCCCGCTCACCTCCCGGTGCGCGCCCCCGGCTGCTGACGCGGCGTCACGCCCGCCGCGGTGCCCCGGGAGCCGTGCCGTCCGGCCGGGGAGCGGCGGCGGGTTCCCCGGAGGCGACCAGGGAGACATACGCGCCGAAGGAGTCGGCGAGCGCCGCGAGCAACTGCTTCCCCTTCTCCGCGGAAGCCAGCGAGGGACGCCCGATGACACCGGACTCCGTATAGGCCGACATGCCGAGGGTAAGTAGATGCCTGCGGTCGTCGGCAATGAAATCAGTGGTCTCGTAACCGGCTCCGACCCATTCGGGACGGCAGTGCAGAAGAATGGAGGTCTCGATTTCTCCGGCATGCATGTCACTGAGCAACGAGGTCTGTACGCCAGCCTGTTCGCGGGCCGCCTCCCAGTCCTCCGGGGCGGGGAAAAGGGCCATCCGCACACCGCTGCCCGCGGATTCCTGTACGACATTACCGAGGACATAATTCCCGCCATGGCCGTTGACCAGCACCAGGGCCTCCACGCCCGAGCGCCTCAGCGACTCGGCGATGTCCCGCACCACCGCGTGCAGGGTGACCGCGGAAATGCTCACGGTGCCCGGCCAGTCCGCGTGTTCGTGCGAGCAGGAGATCGTCACCGGAGGAAGGAGGTGCACCGGATGGGCGGCCGCGATCTCTTGGGCGATCGCGCAGGCCACCAGGGTGTCGGTGGCCAGCGGCAGATACGGACCGTGCTGTTCGAAACTGCCCACCGGAAGGACGGCGACCTGACGGCCGGAACCCTCCGCCCGGGCCCGGACGTCGTGCGAGGTGTCCGACGGCAGCACATCCGCGCCGCCCCCCGGCCGGTGTCCGGCGGCAACCGCCTCGGCCGTCCCCCGCGTCCCAGAAGTATCCGTAATTCCCGAACCGCTCATGGTTCCAGGGCCTTTCGTCTCGTACCGCCTGCGCTTACAGATTGGAATAGATCATGACAGACATCGACGGGGTGTCCGGCGGCAATGCCCATCTCTCGGAGGTCCCCCGAGCGGTGAATGGTTCCACTCGTGGCGTCACCCGGGTTGTCAATGCCCCGCTGCCCACCAAATACGGTGATTTCGAAGCCGTCGGCTACCTCGACCACGACCGCGGCGACGAACAAGTCGCCCTGGTCTACGGCGACATCGAGGAAGAAGGCATGCTGGTCCGCCTGCATTCCGAATGCCTCACCGGAGACGCCTTCGGGTCCACGCACTGCGAGTGCGGCCCCCAGCTCTCCACCGCACTGCGGCAGATCGTGGCCGAGGGGCGCGGCATCCTGGTCTATCTGCGCGGTCACGAGGGGCGCGGCATCGGCCTGCTCGGCAAGCTGCGCGCGATGAAGCTCCAGGCGGAGGGCCTGGACACGGTGGAGGCGAATCTCGCCCTCGGCTTCCCGGTCGACGCGCGCGACTACCGGGTCGCCGCGGAGATGCTGCACGACCTCGGCGTACGGTCCGTGCGGCTGCTCTCCAACAACCCGCGCAAGCGGGAAGCGCTCGTCCGGCACGGCATCACGGTCCAGGAGCAGGTCTCGCTGCTGATCCCGCCGTGCGAGAACAACATCACCTATCTGCGGACCAAGCGGGAGCGGCTCGACCACTACCTTCCGCACCTCGACGCGGTGGTGCACTCCTCCTGAACGGGTGCGCGGCGGCCCCCGCAGCCGGCCGCCGCGCCCGCACTCCTCGGGACCGTCCGCCGGTAGACCGCGGAGCCCCCTGGACGTGCTGTACCCGGATGACCCGGATGCCCTGGTGACGTGGGCCCGGATCCCGGAAACAATCAAGGAATGACCGACGACGTCCTGCGCCTGACCGACGAGCAGGTTCTGGAACTGCTGGACACCGACCGCGCGATCCGTTCCCAGCGGGCCGCCTTCACCGCGCTCGGGGAGGGCACCGCCGACCTCCCCGGCAAGATCATGCACCCCAGCCGCCACGACGACAGCGTGGTCTTCTGCTATCTCGCCCGGCTGTCCCCGGACACCGGAACCGTCGCCAAGGTCGGCAGTGTGAACCCGGGCAACACGGCCGCCGGACTGCCCACGGTCCACGCGGTGATCAACGCTCTCGACCCGGTCACGGGAGAACTGGTCGCCGTCCTGGACGGCACCGCGGTGACCACCCTCCGAACCGCCGCCGCCAGCGCCGTGGCCTTCGACACCCTCGCCACCGCCGACAGCGCGGAACTCGGCCTGCTCGGCTCCGGTACCCAGGCACGGGCGCACGCACGGGCCGTCGCCCGGGTGCGCCCACTGCGCTCCGTACGCCTCTGGAGCCCCTCACCGGAGCGGCGCGCCCGGGCCGCCCGCGATCTCGCCGCCGAACTCGGCATCCCGGTCGTGGCGGTGGACACACCGCGCGAGGCCGTCACCGGACTGCCGATGGTGGCCGCCTGCACCCTCAGCAGCACCCCCGTCCTGCACGGTGACTGGCTCACCCCCGGATGCACGGTCGTCAGCGTCGGGTCCTTCGAACCCACACGCAGCGAGGTCGACCAGGAGACCGTGCGGCGGGCTGCGGCCGTGGTCGTGGACGACCCGGAGACGGCCCGGGACCACACGGGGCCGGTCGTCACCGCACTGCGGGACGGACTGCTCACCCCGGACGACCTGATTCCGCTGGGCGCTGCGGTGACCGGCCGCCGACAGGCGCGGACCGGATCCGATGACATCGTGCTGCACCTCAGCGTCGGAATCGGCGTCCAGGACGCGGCCGCGGCCTGGGCCGTGATCGACGCCGCCCGCGGCCGGGAGCACCGCTCATGACCGCCCGTGCGAGCGTCGTCGTCATCGGCGGCGGGGTGATGGGGATCAGCGCCGCCTACCATCTGGCCCGCGCGGGCGTCCCCGATGTCGTCCTGGTCGAGCGCGGTGAACTGGGCGCGGGCTCCACCGCACGGGCCGCCGGCGGCGTCCGGGCGCAGTTCTCCGACGAACTCAACATCCGGCTCGGCGCGCGCAGTCTGGAGGCGTTCGCCCGCTTCGCCGAGGAGCCGGGGCAGGACATCGGACTGCACCGGGTCGGCTATCTGTTCCTGCTCTCCACCCCCGAGGAGGTCACCTCCTTCGAGGCCGGGGTCGCACTCCAGAACTCCCTCGGCGTGCCCAGCCGCATGATCGACCCGGCCGAGGCGCGGCGGCTGTCGCCGCTCATCACCACCGACGGGCTGCTGGCCGCCGCCTACTCACCCGACGACGGCCACTGCACCCCCGAGTCGGTGGTGCTCGGCTACGCGGCCGGGGCACGCAGGCACGGCGCCCGGATTCTGCGGCACTGTGCGGCCACCGGCATCGAACGGCGGGGCGACACCATCACCGCCGTCCACACCGAACGGGGCCGCATCGAGACCGGCACCGTGATCTGCGCCGCGGGCGCCTGGTCGCGGGCCGTTGGCGCGATGGCGGGTGTGGAGCTGCCGGTGGAGCCGCTGCGCCGTCAGATCGCCGTCACCGAGGCCGCCCCCGGCCTGCCGCCCGGGCTGCCCATGACCATCGACTTCACCACCAGCTTCTACTTCCACTCCGAGGGCCCCGGCCTCCTCGTCGGCATGTCCGACCCCGAGGAACGGCCCGGCTTCGACACCGGCACCCACGACCGCTGGATACCCCGGCTGTGCGCGGCGATGGAACACCGGGCGCCCGCCCTGCTCGACCTGCGCCGCACCGGCGGCTGGGCGGGACTCTACGAGGTCACCCCCGACCACAACGCCCTGATCGGCGAGGCGACTTCACCCTCCCGCTTCCTGTACGCCACCGGGTTCTCCGGCCATGGCTTCCTCCAGGGGCCCGCCGTCGGCGAGGTCCTGCGGGATCTCTGTCTGGGCCGCGTACCCTTCGTCGACGTCAGCCCCCTGAGCGTCGAACGCTTCGCCGCCGACGCCCCGCGCCCGGAGGTCAACCGCGTATGACCGCACTCCATCTGTGGCTCCGCCACGAGACCCGCACCACCGAGCGGCGCACCCCCCTGGCGCCGTCCGACGCCCGACGGCTCGTCGACGGCGGAGCGACCGTCACGGTCGAGGACTCACCGCAGCGGGTCTTCCCGGCCGAGGAGTACGAGGCGGCGGGCTGCCGTCTCGCCGCCCCCGGCTCCTGGACGACGGCACCCCGGGACGCGGTGGTCCTCGGCCTGAAGGAACTCCCGGACGAGCCGCCCTCACTGAGTCACCGTCACATCTTCTTCGGACACGCCTACAAGGGGCAGCCCGGCGCCACGGACCTGCTGCGCCGCTTCCTCCGGGGCGGCGGGACACTGCTGGACCTGGAGTATCTGGTGGACTCCACCGGGCGCCGACTGGTCGCGTTCGGCTACTGGGCCGGTTATACGGGTGCCGCCCTCGCCCTGCTGCACCACCGCGCGCGGCTGACCGCGCCGCTGCGGCCCACATCGAAGGAGGAGCTGGACGACCGGTTGCGCGCGGCCTCGGGCCCGGCGAAGGCCCTGGTGATCGGTGCGCTCGGGCGCAGCGGGCGCGGGGCGCGGGCCGCGCTCGGCGTCGCGGGTGCCGACCCCACCTGCTGGGACCTGGCCGAGACCCGCGATCTGGACCGGACGGCCCTGCTGGACCACGAGTTGATGGTCAACACCGTGCTCACCACGAGCCCGGTGCCGCCGTTCCTGACGGACAAGGATCTCGACGACCCCGCCCGCCGTCTGCGCACCGTCTGCGATGTGACGGCGGACATCGGCTCGCCGCTGAACCTCCTGCCCGTCTACGACACCCCCACCGACTGGGAGAACCCGGTCCGGCGGCTGCGCGAGGAGCCCGTCCTCGACCTCATCGCGATCGACAATCTGCCCTCCCTGCTGCCGCTGGAGGCGAGCACGGACTTCTCCGCCGCGCTGACCCCGCTGCTGGCGGAGTTCGCAGCGGGCGGGGACGGCGGCGGAGCCTGGCAACGCTGCCGGGAGCGCTTCGACGCGGCGGTCCGCGGACTCCGCACCGGGGAGGGAGCCGACGGCTGATGCCCGAGCCCCCTCCGACCCGGCACGCAGCACGGCATCCGCCTCGGCTCCGGCCGCACGGGCCGTCCGTCACATCCTGCACATCCCGGCCGGTCAGTCGGTCAGCGCCGCGTGGAGCAGCCGCTTCAGCTCCGGATACACCGTGTGCGAGCCCTTCGGACGCAGCTGGGTGAGGAACTGGACCGTCAGATCGTGCTCCGGGTCGACCCAGAAGGTGGTGGTGGCGACCCCGCTCCAGCCGAACGTACCCCGGACCGCGGGGGACTGGCCGAGTGCGGGGTCGGTGACGACCGAGACCCCGAGTCCGAACCCGAGGCCCGCCCGGCCGGCATCTTGGTGCACCGGGCTGCCGAAGGAGCGCAGGTCGGCACCGCCGGGGAGCTGGTTGGAGGTCATCGCGGCGACCGTGTCCGCGCCGAGCAGCCGGACACCGTCCAGTTCGCCGCGGCGGCGCAGGAACTCCATGAAGCGGTGGTAGTCGTACGCCGTCGCGACCATGCCGCCGCTGCCGGAGAGCAGCCGCGGCCGCCCGTGCAGGGGCAGGCCCGGCACCGGGGCGATCCCGCCGTCCTCCGTCTCGCCGTAGAGCTCCGCGAGCCTGGGCGCCTGCTCCTCGGTGACCCAGAAGCCCGCGTCCGCCATGCCCAGCGGGGCGAAGATCCGCTCGCCGAGGAAGGCGGCGAGGTCCTGTCCCGACACCACCTCCACCAGGCGTCCGAGCACATTGGTCGCCACGGAGTAGTTCCACTGGGTCCCCGGCTCGAACTGGAGGGGCAGCCGGGCATAGGCCTCACAGGTTCCGGCGAGATCCGTACCGGGCAGCACGGACGACTCGATGCCCGCCTCCCGGTAGCAGGCGTCCACGGGGTGCGCGTGGTAGAAGCCGAAGGTCAGCCCCGCCGTGTGGGTGAGCAGATGGCGGACGAGAAGGGGCTGCTCGGCCGGGCGGGTCCGCAGCTCCGGTCCGGAGCCGCCGGTATGGACCCGCGGCTCGGCGAAGGCGGGCAGGAAGTCCGCGAGGGGTGTGTCCAGCCCGAACCGGCCCTCCTCCATGAGCATCAGGGCGGCAACCGAGGTGACCGGCTTGGTCATCGAGTACATCCGCCACAGGGTGTCGGTCCCGACCGGGAGCCGTTTCCGCACATCGCGGTACCCGTACGCCAGGAGGTGCGCGAGACGGCCGTGCCGGGAGACGGCCACCAGACAGCCGGGCAGCGCCCCCTCGTCGACCTGGCGTGCGAAGTGCCCGTCGAGGCGGGCCAGGGCCTTCGGGTCGAGGCCGACCTCGTCCGGCTCCACCTCTTGACGCAGCTGTCCCATCGTTCCCCTCCGGTCCCACCCGGCGCCGTCCCCGGGCTGTGGGGATCAACATGCCACGGCCCCGCCCGGCTCCCGGGCGGTCCCGCGCCGCTGCGATCCGGATCACGGCCGGGAATGTGCGACCGGGTCGGACCGGTTGATCCTGATATGACTGAGGACGCCACGCAGAACGCACTGCTCGCACTGCTCTCCGCGGAGCACGGCGGGGTACTGGTCACCCTGAAGCGCGACGGCCGCCCGCAGCTGTCGAACGTCGTCCACACCTACGACCCCGAGGAGCGGATCATCCGGGTCTCCCTCACGGACGACCGTGCCAAGACCCGCAACCTGCGTCGGGACCCACGGGCCTCGTACCACGTCACCAGCCCCGACCGCTGGGCGTACACGGTGGCCGAGGGCACCGCCGAGCTGTCCCCCGTCGCACAGGAGCCGTACGACCCCACCGTGGAGGAACTGGTCCGCCTCTACCGCGACCTCTCCGGCGAACACCCCGACTGGGACGACTACCGCACCGCCATGGTCCGCGAACACCGCCTCCTCCTGAGGCTGCGGGTCGAGCGGGCCTACGGGGTGCCGCGGAGCTGACAGCCCTGCGGGACCACGGAAGCGATGCCCCTGCGCACCACGCGGACATGGGCGCGCCCGCGGAACGCCGTCTCCGGCCCCCCGACGACCGCCGGGGGGCGCCCCCGGTGGGGTCAGAGGTCGAACTCGTGGGGCGGCAGGTCGAGGGCGAAGCAGGCCTCGCGGACCACTGCCTGCTCGTCCTTGTCGAAGTCCCCGTCGGCGCCGCCGATGACGATGCCGATCTGGATCACGGCGCGGGCCTCGGCGGGCTTCTTCTTCGCCTTGCCGATCTCCTGGAGCACGCTGACCTTGCCGAAGGCGAAGTCGGTGGTCAGCTTGTTCAGATTGTCCTCGAAGCGGCGGCGCAGGTCGTCCGCCGGGAAGTTCTGCAACACCTCGTTGGTGGCGATGAGCTGGGCGACGCGCTGGCGCTCCGAAGGGTCCACCGTGCCGTCCGCGGCGGCGACCAGCGCGCACATGGCCATGCTCGCGTCGCGGAACGCGCCGCTCTTCAGATCGTTCTTCTTCGCCACGAGCTGGGTCTGCATCGTCGAGGCCGATTCCTTGATGCGGTCCCACAGGGCCATGCGAACTCCCAACGTCGTCGAGGCCGGCCCGCCCCCGCGGGACGGGCCGTGACCTCGCGTTTCTACAGCAACGTAGAAGGAAACTGACGGGGAGCCGCGGAAGTTCCGCCCGCGTTCCACTCCGCGATCACGGGCCAGCCGTGCTCGGTGGAGAGCCTGCTGACCGTCGCCGTCTCCAGGCGCAGCAGCCGCCCCTCGGCGGCCGACAGGCCGAGGTAACGGGCGGCCAGGACGCGCAGGAAGTGACCGTGGGCCACCAGCATCGCGTCGCCCTCCGCGAGGGCGGGCGCGACCCGGGCCAGCACCCGGTCGGCGCGCCCCGCCACCTCCTCGGGCGACTCGCCGGGGCGCCCGGGCGGGCCGGGCGGTGTCCCGTCGGTCCACAGGCACCAGTCGGGCCGGGTGCGGTGGATCTCGGCGGAGGTGATGCCCTCGTAGCCGCCGTAGTCCCATTCGTGCAGGTCGGCGTCTGGTACGGCGCCGGGCAGCCCGGCGAGTTCGGCCGTGCGGACCGCGCGGCCGAGCGGGCTGGTGAGGGTGAGAGCGAAGGTGCGTCCGGCGAGCAGCGGAGCGAGGGACTTGGCCTGTTCCTCGCCCCGCTGGGTGAGCGGGAGATCGGTCCAGCTGGTGTGCTGTCCCGAGACGCTCCACTCGGTTTCGCCGTGGCGGACCAGCAGAAGGTCGCCCACGGCCGGTTACTCCTTCGCCGACTCGACCGCGTGGCCGCCGAACTGGTTGCGGAGCGCCGCGATCATCTTCATCTGCGGCGAGTCGTCCTGCCGGGAGGCGAACCGCGCGAACAGCGAGGCGGTGATCGCGGGCAGCGGCACCGCGTTGTCGATGGCGGCCTCCACCGTCCAGCGGCCCTCGCCGGAGTCCTCGGCGTAGCCGCGCAGCTTGTCCAGGTGCTGGTCCTCGTCGAGGGCGTTGACCGCGAGGTCCAGCAGCCAGGAGCGGATGACCGTGCCCTCCTGCCAGGAGCGGAAGACCTCGCGGACGTTCTCCACCGACTTGACCTTCTCCAGCAGCTCCCAGCCCTCGGCGTAGGCCTGCATCATGGCGTACTCGATGCCGTTGTGGACCATCTTGGAGAAGTGCCCGGCGCCCACCCGTCCGGCGTGGACGTACCCGTAGGGGCCCTCGGGCTTGAGCGCGTCGAAGATCGGCTGGAGGCGGTCGACATGCTGCTTGTCGCCGCCGACCATCAGCGCATAGCCGTTCTTCAGGCCCCACACGCCGCCGGAGACACCCGCGTCGACGAAGCCGATGCCCTTGATGCCCAGTTCGGCCGCGTGCTTCTCGTCGTCGGTCCAGCGGGAGTTGCCGCCGTCGACCACGGTGTCCCCGGGCTCCAGCAGCTCCTTCAGCTCGTCGATGACGGACTGGGTGGCGCCGCCGGCCGGGACCATCACCCAGACCGTGCGCGGTGCTTCCAGCCGCTCGACCAGCTCGGGCAGCGACGTGACGTCGGAGACGTCCGGGTTGCGGTCGTAGCCGATGACGGTGTGGCCGGCGCGGCGGATCCGCTCGCGCATGTTGCCGCCCATCTTGCCGAGGCCGATGAGGCCCAGCTGCATCTGCGTCATATCAGTTCACTTCTTCCTGAGCGTGCGGTAGGCGGCCACGAGGGCGGTGGTGGAGGGGTCGAGACCGGGCACCTCGGCGCCCTCGGTCAGGGCGGGTTCGACGCGCTTGGCGAGGACCTTGCCCAGTTCGACGCCCCACTGGTCGAAGGAGTCGATGTTCCAGACCGCGCCCTGGACGAACACCTTGTGCTCGTAGAGGGCGACGAGCTGGCCGAGGACCGAGGGGGTCAGCTCGGTGGCGAGGACCGTGGTGGTGGGGCGGTTGCCCTTGAAGGTGCGGTGCGGCACCTGCTCCTCGGGCACCCCCTCCGCGCGTACCTCGTCACCGGTCTTGCCGAAGGCGAGCGCCTGGGTCTGGGCGAAGAAGTTCGCCATCAGCAGGTCGTGCTGGGCCTTCAGTTCGCCGCTCAGCTCCTCGACCGGCCGGGCGAAGCCGATGAAGTCCGCCGGGATCAGCTTGGTGCCCTGGTGGATGAGCTGGTAGTAGGCGTGCTGCCCGTTGGTGCCGGGGGTGCCCCAGACGACCGGGCCGGTCTGCCAGTCCACCGGATGCCCGTCGCGGTCCACGGACTTGCCGTTGGACTCCATGTCCAGTTGCTGGAGGTAGGCGGTGAACTTCGACAGATAGTGGCTGTACGGCAGCACCGCATGCGTCTGTGCGTCGAAGAAGTTGTCGTACCAGATCCCCAGCAGGCCCAGCAGCAGCGGGACATTGGCCTCCGGCGGAGCCGTCCTGAAGTGCTCGTCGACCAGGTGGAAGCCGTCCAGCATCTCCCGGAACCGCTCCGGGCCGATGGCGATCATCAGCGAGAGGCCGATCGCCGAGTCGTAGGAGTAGCGGCCGCCGACCCAGTCCCAGAACTCGAACATGTTGTCCGGGTCGATGCCGAACTCGGCGACCTTGCCGGTGTTCGTCGACAGCGCGACGAAGTGCCGGGCGACCGCCTTGGTGTCGCCGTCGAACGCGGCGAGCAGCCAGGACCTGGCCGAGGTGGCGTTGGTGACCGTCTCGATCGTGGTGAAGGTCTTGGACGCCACGATGAACAGCGTCTCCGCCGGGTCCAGGTCCCGCAGCGCCTCGTGCAGATCGGCGCCGTCGACGTTGGAGACGAAGCGGAACGTCAACTCGCGTGCGGTGAAGGGCCGCAGCGCCTCGTACGCCATCGCCGGTCCCAGGTCCGAGCCGCCGATGCCGATGTTGACGACATTCCTGATGGGCCGTCCGGTGTGGCCGGTCCACTCGCCCGAGCGGACCCGCTCCGCGAAGCCGGCCATCTTGTCGAGGACCGCGTGCACCTGGGGCACCACGTTCTCGCCGTCGACCCGGACCACCGCGTCCCGCGGGGCGCGCAGCGCGGTGTGCAGCACCGCCCGGTCCTCGGTGACATTGATCCGCTCGCCGCGGAACATGGCGTCCCGCAGGCCGAACACATCGGTGGCGGCGGCCAGTTCCTGGAGCAGGGCGAGGGTCTCGTCCGTGATCAGGTTCTTGGAGTAGTCGACGAGCAGATCGCCGACGCGCAGGGAGTAGCGCTCGGCCCGCCCGGGGTCCTGTGCGAACAGGCCCCGCAGATCGGGGTGGAGCAGCGGACCCGCGCGGTGGTCCTCCAGGGCCGTCCACTCGGGGCGACGGGTGAGCCTGGGGCTGTCAGACATGGCTTGCATTCTCCTTGGCGCCCTCGCCGCGCAGGGCGATGGCATACATCTCGTCCGCGTCGAGGCGGCGCAGTTCCTCGGCGATCAGTTCGGAGGTGGGGCGGACCTTCAGCGCGAGGGTGCGCGGGGGCTGGTCCGGCAGGGTCAGGGTGGCCAGCGGGCCCTCGGGGCGGTCGATGACGATCTCGCCCTTCGTGGTGCCCAGCCGGACGGCCGTGACGACCGGTCCGCCGGTGACGACCCGCTCCACCGGAACCCCGAGCCGGGCGCCCAGCCAGCGGGCCAGCAGCTCGGCGCTGGGGTTCTCGGCCTCGCTCTCGACGACCGCGTGGGTCAGTTCGGGGCGGGCCTGGTCGAGCGCCGCGGCCAGCATCGAACGCCAGGGCGTCAGCCGCGTCCAGGCGAGATCGGTGTCGCCGGGGGCGTAGGAGACGACCCGGGCCTCCAGGGCGTCGAGCGGGTGCTCGACGGCATACATGTCGGTGATGCGGCGCTGCGCGAGGGCGCCCAGCGGGTCCTGGGAGGGGTTCTCCGGGGCGTCCACCGGCCACCACACGACCACGGGGGCGTCCGGCAGCAGCAGGGGCAGCACCACCGAGTCGGCGTGGTCGGACACCTCGCCGTACAGCCGCAGGATCACGGTCTCGCCGGTGCCCGCCTCCGAACCCACCCGGATCTCGGCGTCGAGCCGGGACGCGGTGCGGTCCCGGGGGGTGCGGGCGTGCCGCTTGATGACCACCAGGGTGCGCGAGGGGTGCTCGCGCGAGGCGTCCTCGGCGGCCTTGACCGCGTCGTAGGCGTTCTCCTCGTCGGTCACGATGACCATGGTCAGGACCATGCCCACGGCCGGGGTGCCGATGGCGCGGCGGCCCTGCACCAGCGCCTTGTTGATCTTGCTTGCCGTGGTGTCGGTCAGGTCGATCTTCATGGCCTGCGCCAGCTCCGTCCGTCTCGTGCGAGCATCTCGTCGGCTTCCTTCGGACCCCAGGTGCCCGACGGGTACTGCGCGGGCTTGCCGTGGGTGTCCCAGTACTCCTCGATCGGGTCGAGGATCTTCCAGGACTCCTCCACCTCCTCGGTACGGGGGAACAGGTTGGCGTCGCCGAGCAGTACGTCCAGGATCAGCCGTTCGTACGCCTCCGGGCTGGACTCGGTGAACGACTCGCCGTAGGCGAAGTCCATCGTGACGTCCCGGATCTCCATCGAGGTACCCGGCACCTTCGAACCGAAGCGGACGGTCATGCCCTCGTCGGGTTGCACCCGGATGACGATCGCGTTCTGCCCGAGTTCCTCGGTGGCGGTGGAGTCGAAGGGGGAGTGCGGGGCGCGCTGGAAGACCACCGCGATCTCGGTGACCCGGCGGCCCAGCCGCTTGCCGGTGCGCAGATAGAAGGGGACGCCCGCCCAGCGGCGGTTGTCGATCTCCAGCTTGACCGCGGCGTAGGTGTCCGTCTTCGACTTGGGGTCGATGCCCTCCTCCTGGAGGTAGCCGACGACCTTCTCGCCGCCCTGCCAGCCGCCCGCGTACTGTCCGCGCACGGTGTGCTGCCCGAGGTCCTCCGGCAGCCGCAGCGACTTCAGCACCTTCAGCTTCTCGGTGAGCAGCGCCTCCGCGTCGAAGGCGATGGGCTCCTCCATGGCGGTCAGCGCCAGCAGCTGGAGCAGGTGGTTCTGGATGACGTCGCGGGCGGCGCCGATGCCGTCGTAGTACCCGGCTCGGCCGCCGATGCCGATGTCCTCGGCCATGGTGATCTGGACGTGGTCCACGAAGGACCGGTTCCAGATCGGCTCGTACATCTGGTTGGCGAAGCGCAGCGCCAGGATGTTCTGGACGGTCTCCTTGCCCAGGTAGTGGTCGATGCGGAACACCTGGTCGGGACCGAACACATCGTGCACGATCGCGTTCAGCTCACGGGCGCTCGCCAGGTCGTGGCCGAACGGCTTCTCGATGACCGCGCGCCGCCAGGAGCCCTCCGGACCGTCCGCGAGGCCGTGCTTCTTCAGCTGCTGAACGACCTTCGGGAAGAACTTGGGCGGTACGGAGAGGTAGAAGGCGTAGTTGCCGCTGGTGCCCCGGGAGGCGTCCAGCTCGTCGACGGCGGTGCGCAGTTGCTTGAAGGCGGTGTCGTCGTCGAAGTCGCCGGGGATGAAGCGCATCCCCTCAGCGAGCTGCTGCCACACCTCCTCGCGGAACTCGGTACGGGCGTGCTCGCGCACCGCGTCGTGCACCACCTGGGCGAAGTCCTGGTCGGCCCAGTCGCGCCGGGCGAAACCGACCAGCGAGAAGCCCGGCGGCAGCAGGCCCCGGTTGGCGAGGTCGTAGACCGCCGGCATCAGCTTCTTGCGGGACAGGTCGCCGGTGACACCGAAGATGACCAGACCGGAGGGGCCCGCGATACGGGGGAGCCGTCGGTCGCGGGCGTCGCGCAGCGGGTTGTCCCAGTCGGCGGCCGGGACGGCCGGGCCGCCCTTGCGGTCCCCGGTGCCGATCTTTTCGGCGGCGTCCGAGGCCTGCGCGGCCGCGTCGGAGGCGTCCGCCCCTGCGGCCTCGGCCTCGGGCGCCTTGGTCTCCTCGGCGCCCTCCTCGGCCGACGACGCCTTGGTCCTGGCACGTTCCTTGCTCATGCTGCGTCAACCCCCTTGCTGTTCAGCGATGTCGTCACGGCATCCAGCAGGTCCTGCCAGGCCGCCTCGAACTTGGCCACGCCCTCGTCCTCGAGCTGCTTGACCACCTCGTCGTACGAGATGCCGAGCCGCTCCACGGCCGCGAGGTCGGCGCGGGCCTGCGCATAGCCGCCGGTCACCGTGTCGCCGTGGATGTCTCCGTGGTCGGCGGTGGCGTCGAGGGTCGCCTCCGGCATGGTGTTCACCGTGCCCGGCGCCACCAGCTCGTCGACGTACAGGGTGTCCTTGTACGCCGGGTCCTTCACTCCGGTCGAGGCCCACAGCGGACGCTGCTTGGTGGCCCCGGCCGCGGTGAGGGCGGCCCAGCGCCCACCGGCGAAGACCTCCTCGTACGCCTCGTAGGCGAGCCGCGCGTTCGCCAGCGCGGCCCGGCCCTTGAGGGCGAGCGCCTCGTCCGTGCCCAGCTTCGTCAGGCGCTTGTCGATCTCGCTGTCGACCCGGGAGACGAAGAAGGAGGCCACGGAGTGGATGGCGGACAGGTCGAGCCCGGCCTCCCGCGCCTTCTCCAGACCGGCCAGATAGGCGTCCATCACCTGGCGGTAGCGGTCCAGGGAGAAGATCAGCGTCACATTGACGCTGATGCCCTGCGCGACCACTTCGGTGATGGCCGGCAGACCGGCCTCGGTCGCCGGGATCTTGATCATCACATTGGGGCGGTCGACGAGCCAGGCGAGCTGCCGGGCCTCGGCGACGGTCGCCCGGGTGCGGTGGGCGAGCCGGGGGTCGACCTCGATGGAGACCCGGCCGTCGCGGCCGTCCGTCGCCTCGTACACGGGCCGCAGTATGTCGGCGGCGGCGCGGACGTCGGCGGTGGTCATCATCCGGACGGCCTCTTCGACGCTCACCCCGCGCTCGGCCAGATCGGCCAGCTGCTCCTCGTAGCCCTCACCGGAGCCGATGGCGGCCTGGAAGATGGACGGGTTGGTGGTGACGCCCACCACGTGCTTGGTGGTGAGGAGTTCGGCGAGGTTGCCGGAGGCGATCCGCTTGCGGGACAGGTCGTCCAGCCAGATCGACACGCCCGCCTCGGACAGGCGCTTCAGGGGCTCCGCTGCTGCGGTTGCTTCGGTCACTGTGATCATCTTCCTCGGTGCGATCGGATCAACCGCGGACGGCGGCGAGGGATTCCCGCGCGGCGGCGGCCACGTGCTCGGCCGTGAAGCCGTACTGGGCGAACAGGGTCTTGGCGTCGGCGGAGGCACCGAAGTGCTCCAGGGAGACGATGCGTCCACTCTCACCGACGTACCGGTACCAGGTCAGGGCGATGCCCGCCTCGACCGCCACGCGTGCCTTCACGGACGGCGGAAGGACACGCTCGCGGTACTCGGCGGACTGCTGCTCGAACCACTCCACGGACGGCATCGACACCACCCGGGTACCCACGCCCTCGGCCTCCAGCCGTTCGCGCGCGGCGACGGCGAGCTGCACCTCGGAGCCGGTGGCGATGAGGATCACGTCCGGGGTTCCGGTGGAGGACTCCCGCAGGACGTAACCGCCCCTGACCGTCTCGGGGTTGGGGGCGTAGGCCGGGACGCCCTGGCGGGTGAGCGCGAGGCCGTGCGGGGCCGGGTCGGTGGAGTGGCGGCGCAGGATCTCGGCCCAGGCGAGCGCGGTCTCGTTGGCGTCGGCCGGTCGGACCACGTTCAGACCCGGGATGGCGCGCAGGCTGGCCAGGTGTTCGACCGGCTGGTGGGTGGGGCCGTCCTCGCCCAGGCCGATGGAGTCGTGCGTCCACACATAGGTGACGGGGAGCTGCATCAGGGCCGACAGCCGCACCGCGTTGCGCATGTAGTCGGAGAACACCAGGAAGGTGCCGCCGTAGATACGGGTGTTGCCGTGCAGGGCGATGCCGTTCATCTCCGCGGCCATGGAGTGCTCGCGGATGCCGAAGTGGATCGTGCGGCCGTAGGGGTCGGCCTCCGGCAGCGTGTTGCCCCTGGGCAGGAACGAGCTGTTCTTGTCGATGGTGGTGTTGTTGGAGCCGGCCAGGTCGGCCGAGCCGCCCCACAGCTCCGGGATGACCGCACCGAGGGCCTGGAGTACCTTGCCGGACGCGGCACGGGTGGCCACCGAGGTGCCCTCCTCGAACACCGGCAGCGCGTCCTCCCAGCCTTCGGGAAGCTGACCGGCCAGCACACGGTCCAGCAGCGCGGCGCGCTCCGGCTGGGAGGTGCGCCACTCGGCGATCCGCTTGTCCCAGGCGGTGTGCGCCTCGGCCCCGCGGTCCAGGGCCCGGCGGGTGTGGGCGAGGACCTCGTCGGAGACCTCGAAGGTCTTCTCGGGGTCGAAGCCGAGGAGGCGCTTGGTGGCCGCGACCTCCTCGTCGCCCAGCGCCGAGCCGTGCGAGGCCTCGGTGTTCCGGGCGTTGGGGGCGGGCCAGGCGATGACGGTGCGCATCGCGATGATCGAGGGGCGCCCGGTCTCGGCCTGCGCCGCCTTGAGCGCCGTGTACAGCGCGTGGACGTCGATGTCACCGCTCTCCGCGGGCTCGATGCGCTGCACATGCCAGCCGTAGGCCTCGTAGCGCTTCAGCACGTCCTCGGAGAAGGCGGTCGCGGTGTCGCCCTCGATGGAGATGTGGTTGTCGTCGTAGACGAAGACCAGATTGCCGAGCTTCTGATGGCCGGCCAGCGAGGACGCCTCCGCGGAGATGCCCTCCTCCAGGTCGCCGTCGGAGACGATCGCCCAGACGGTGTGGTCGAAGGGGGAGGTGCCCTCGGGGGCGTCGGGGTCGAACAGGCCCCGCTCGTAGCGGGCGGCCATCGCCATGCCGACCGCGTTGGCGACACCCTGGCCGAGGGGACCGGTGGTGGTCTCCACCCCTGCGGTGTGCCCGTACTCCGGGTGGCCGGGCGTCTTGGAGCCGTGGGTGCGGAAGGCCTTCAGGTCCTCCAGTTCCAGTTCGTAGCCGGACAGGAAGAGCTGGGTGTAGAGAGTGAGCGAGGTGTGGCCGGGGGAGAGGACGAAGCGGTCACGGCCGGTCCACTCGGGGTCCGCGGGGTCGTGCCGCATCACCTTGTGAAAGATCGTGTACGCGGCAGGGGCCAGGCTCATCGCGGTGCCCGGGTGGCCGTTGCCGACCTTCTGCACGGCGTCGGCGGCCAGAATCCGGGCCGTGTCGACGGCCCGGCGGTCGATGTCGGTCCATTCGAATCCGTCTGAGCTCTGCGCACTCATCTTCAAGAAGTCCTCACTGGATGCCTGATCTGTGGCGGAACACCGTCAAACCTAAAAGTCTGACTTTTGCCGGGGAAGGTGCGCCTGTGTCAGCCTTCGGTGAAAGTGGGACATCGAGATCGGTTTCGAGGCGGCACGAGTAGGACATGGCGGACAGAACCATGCAAGACGGGGACGGCATCAGGACGTACCCGTTCCCCGTCGGCCTGAGCGTCGGCGGTGTCGGAATCCAGGTGGGCCCCATGGGGTCCGGCCGCACCTGGCACGAGGACGCGCCCCTGGACCGCGTCCACCGCATCGACTTCCATGTGGTGATGTTCTTCGACGGCGGTCCCGTGTCGCACATGGTGGATTTCGCCGAGCACCGCGCGGACGCCGGTGATGTGCTGTGGATTCGCCCCGGCCAGATCCACCGCTTCTCGCGCACCAGTGAGTACCGCGGCACCGTCCTGACGATGCAGCCCGGCTTCCTGCCGCGTGCCACCGTCGAGGCCACCGGCCTCTACCGCTACGACCTCCCGCCGCTGCTGCACCCCGACACCGGGCAGCAGGCCGGACTCCGCGCCTGCCTGGACCAGCTGCAACGCGAGTACGAGGACACCAGCACCCTGCCGCTGAGTCTGCACACGGCGGTGCTGCGCCACTCCCTGACGGCCTTCCTGCTCCGGCTCGGGCACCTCGCGGCCAGCTCCGCCGAGGCGGCGCACTCCCGGGCCGACACCACCTTCACCCGGTTCCGGGACGCCGTGGAGCAGGACTTCGCCAGCAACCACAGCGTCAGCGCGTACGCCGACGCCCTCGGCTACTCCCGCCGCACCCTGGTGCGCGCCGTCCGCGCCGCCACCGGCGAGACCCCCAAGGGCTTCATCGACAAACGGGTGGTCCTGGAGGCCAAGCGCCTGCTCGCGCACACCGATCTGCCGATCGGCCGGGTGGGCGCCGCCGTCGGCTTCCCCGACGCGGCGAACTTCTCCAAGTTCTTCCACCAGCACACGGACATCGCACCGGCCGCCTTCCGGGCGGAGCTGAGATGACCGGGCTTCGGGCGGAGCCGGGGTGACGGGGCTTCGGGCGGAGCCGGGCTGACCGGGGTCCGGGCGCGGGCGGGGTGACCGAGGGGGCGGCCCGGTGGGCCGCCCCCTCGAAGAACCGCCCGCTCAGTGCCCGAAGTCGAACCAGTTCACATTCACGAAGTCGCTCGGCTGGCCGCTGGTGAAGGTGAGATAGACGTCATGGGTGCCGGTCACCGGTGCGATGTTCGCCGGTACGGTCCGCCAGCTCTGCCAGCCGCCCGTACTGGCCACCGAGAAACTGCCGACCGGTGTGGCGGTCCGGCTGTCGAGCCGCACCTCCACCAGTCCGCTCACCCCGCCCGCCGCGCCGCTCGCGACCCGGCCGTAGAACTGGGTGGCCGCCGTGGAGCCGAAGTTCACGCCCTTGTAGAGCGCCCAGTCGCCGTTCGCCAGCGAGCCGATGTCCTGGCCGCCGCCGCTGTCCGTGGTGGTCTCGGGGACCACCCCCGACTGGCCGTCGCAGGACTCCGCCTGGATTGCGGAGTACGCGTCCCGGTTGCCGGACGGCGGCGGCCCGGTGGGCGGTGGCGTGGTGCCGCCGCCCGAGGACTGGAGCACCTGGACGTAGTCGACCGCCATCGGGTGGCCGGGCTCGGTGCCGCCGTCCGGTCCGCCGCCGAAGGCGCCCGGGAAGCCGCCGCCCATGGCCACGTTCAGGATGATGAAGAAGCCGTGGTCGGTGGCATTGGCCCAGGTGGTCGCGTCGACCTGGTTCGCCCGTACGGTCTGGAAGGTGACGCCGTCGAGGGAGAAGCGGATCTCCTCGGGGCTCGTCGAACGGTCCCACTCCATCGCATAGGTGTGGAATCCGGCCTGGCAGGTCGTGCCGGTGCAGGCCGTGGAACTGCCGATGCCCGTCGTCTCGTTGCAGGGTCCGCCCGGGCTGGTGCCGCAGTGCATCGTCGCCCAGTCGGTGTTGAGGCCCTGGACGTTCTCCATGATGTCCAGCTCGCCCACGCCCGGCCAGTTCTGGTAGTTCCCCCGGAAGGGCGCGCCCAGCATCCAGAAGGCCGGCCAGTAGCCCTTGGCCGCGGCGCCCGTCGCGTTGGGCAGCTGGATCCGGGCCTGCACTCGCAGTTTGCCGCCCGCCGGGGGCCGGAAGTCGGTGCGGTTGGTCTCGATCCGGCCCGAGGTCCAGTGCCCGGAGGCGTCGCGGCGCGGGGTGATCAGAAGGTTGCCGTTGCCGTCGAGCGCGACATTGCCGGTGCTGGAGGTCATCGACTCGACCTCGCCGGTGCCCCAGTTGGCGGCGCCGCCCGGATAGGACGTGCCGGTGTCGTACTGCCAGTCGGCGGTGTTCACCCCGGAGCCCGCCGCGCCGTTGAAGTCGTCGAGGAAGACCTGGGTCCAGCCCGAGGGGGGAGCGGGGGCGGAGGCGTCCGCGGGCAGGGTGACGGCGGTGGCGGCGGCCACGGCCAGAGCCGTCGTGCCGAGCGCGGCGAGCAGGACACGGCGCAGGGGCCGCCGTCGCGAGGGGGTGCCGGAAGGATCCTTCATGGGCTGCCTCATTCGTACGGAGTGGGGGTGTACGGGGTGGGGGAGCTACGGAGTAGGGGCGTGCGGGTGGGAGCCGGTGGGGGTGCCGAGGACCGTGAGAGCGCTCTCACGCGCCGCGCCGCCAATGTGCTCTCGGTCACTCCAGCCGTCAAGAGGTAAATCCCCGAAAGTCCTTGCGAGGCCGGGGAGTTCAGGCATCGAAGCGAGAGGGCCCGGTCCCGCGCTCCGGGACGCCCGCCCCGGCCTTTGCGCCCGGGAAGCCCCCTGCCCCGACCGGACCGTCCCTCCCTGACGCGTGGTTTGACTCCTTGAAGCGGGCGGGTGCCGTCCCGGGCCGCCGCGGAGTCGGGCCGAAACCACGGTTGTCCCGGTGCCACCCGAAAAGGAGAGAGTAGGAGCCGTCAGCACAAACGGACATCCGCCGGGCAGCCCCGGCCCGACCTCGCCGGAGGTGCAAGTGAGCCCGGACCCTGAGCGGCACACCGTGGCCATCGTCGGAGCGGGCGCAGCCGGCGCGCTGACCGCCGTCCAGCTGTGCGAGACGGCCACCCGCCGCCGCACGCCCCTCGACCTCGTCCTGGTCGATCCCGCGCCCGAGGCGGGACGCGGCGTCGCCTACGCCACCGCCGACCCCCGGCACCGGCTCAACGTGCCCGCGGGCGGCATGAGCTGCTACCCCGACGACCCCGGCCATCTCACCCGCTGGCTCTGCCACCACGGGGAACGCGCCGTCACCGCCGCCGACTTCATCCCCCGCTACCGCTACGGCGCCTATCTCGCCGACACCCTCGGCCAGGCCCTCGTCCGCGCGCACGGGGTGGTCCGGGTCCGGCGGCTGCGGTCGCGTGCGGAGGCCTGCGCGGACACCCCCGACGGGCGGCTGCGCCTCCGGCTCGCGGACGGCGGATCGCTGACGGCCGACAGCGCGGTGCTTGCCACCGGGCCCGCCGCCGGGCGCAGCGCCTGGGCCCCGGCCGGGCTGTCGGCCTCCCCGCGGTTCATCACCACGCCCTGGGCGCCGGGCGCGCTGGCGGGGCCGCTCGCCGACACCGCCGACGTCCTGCTGGTGGGGACCGGGCTCACCGCGGTGGACCTGGCCCTCACCCTGGACCGCCCCGGCCGGGTCGTCCACGCCGTCTCCCGCGGGGGCCTGCTGCCGCAGCCGCACGCCCTGAACCCCCTGCGTACCGTGGCCCCGCCCCGCATCCCGGCCGGGGTACCCCTCGACGCGGTGCGCAGGGCCGTCTTCCGGCACGTCGGCCGGACCGTCCGGCTGCTCGGCGACTGGCGGCCCGCCCTCGACAGCCTGCGCCCGCACACGGCCGGGCTGTGGCAGGGCCTGACCCCCGCGGAACGGGCCGAGTTCCTACGGCGCGACGGGTCGCTGTGGAACACCCACCGGCACCGTATGGCGCCCGCCACGGCGGAGGCGCTGGACCGGCTGCGGGCCGCGCGGCGGCTGCGGGTGCGCCCCGGCCGGATCGCCGCCGCCCGCACCGGCCCGGACGGAGCGGTGGCCGTCACCCTCGCCGACGGCCGTACCCTGCACGCCGGTTGGGTCATCGACTGCACCGGCCCCGGCCACCACCTCGACGACCCCCTGTGGCAGTCGCTCGCCGAGGCCGGTGCCGTCGTGCCCGGCCCTCTCGGCCTGGGGGTCGCCACCCGGGACGGCAGGCTGCTGGATGCCGCGGGCCGGGCGGAACGGGCGCTGTTCACGCTCGGTGCCCCGCGCCGCGGCGAGCTGTGGGAGACCACCGCGATCCCGGAGATCCGGACGCAGGCGGCGGACGTGGCACGGCAGGTGCTGGCCCCGCTCGCGCCGCCGCCCCGCCGGGGCAGGCGCCCCCTCGACACCCACGGCCTCCCCCTGTCCACGCACGCCGAGGCCGCCGCCGCCCACCGCGCCGGGCTGGAGCGGGTGCTCAAGGTGCGTTCCGGCGCCGAGGAGTCGTTCCGGCGGGCCGTCACCCTGGACCCCGGGTTCGCCCTCGGCCACGCCGCCCTGGCCCTGCTCGGCCATGAGTGCGGCGCACAGGTCGACGTGGACCGGGAACTCGCCGAGGCCCAGCGGTGCGCCCGGGAGCGGGCCGACGCACGGGAACGCTCGTTCGTGGCGGTCGTCACGCACCGCGTCCAGGGCACCGACCCCGACGGCTCCGCGCTGCTCGGCCACCTCGACGCACACCCCGGCGACGCGCTGGCGCTGGCCGCCGCCGTGCCCACCATCGCCTTCTCCGGGGTCCGCGACCTCGACGACGACTATGCGCTGCGGCTGGTGGAGCGCACCTCGCCCGCGTACGACGGCCACTGGTTCCACACCTCGCTCCTGGCCTTTCTGCGCCAGGGGCAGGGCCGCTTCCACGAGGCGGGTGAACTCGCCCACCGCGCCCTGGCCGCCGAGCCCGCCTCCGGCCACGCGGTGCACGCCCTGGCCCATGTCCACTACGAGAGCGGCGCCCATGAGGCGGGCCGCGACTGGCTCGACTCCTGGGTCTCGGGGCGGGGGCGCGGCGCGGTGCACCGCGCGCACTTCTCCTGGCACATCGCCCTGCACGAACTGGCCCTGGACGACCCCGCCGCCGTACGGCGCCGCTGGCTGGCGCAGCTGGCCCCCGGGCGGGTGTCCGGGGTGCGGGCGCTGGTGGACTCGGGGTCGCTGTTGTGGCGGGCGCGGCTGAGCGACAGCTGGCCGGGCGAGGCGCCCGCCGCCGACGAGGTGCTCGACGCGGTCGAACGCGAGGTCCTGGAACGGCCCGCCACGGCGTTCACCGCGCTGCACGCGGCCGTCGCGCTCGCCGCTGCGGGCGATGTGGCGGCCCTGCGACGGCTGCGCGACCACGCGTTCGGCGCCGACGCGGTCCAGCGGGAGGTCGTCGTACCGCTGTGCGAGGCGCTGGCCGCGCTCGTCGAGGAGCGCTTCCAGGACGCGGCCCGGGACCTCACCGCGCTGCTGCCGACGGTACGCAAGGTCGGCGGCAGCGCGGCCCAGCGCGAGGTCGTCGAGGAGACCCTGCTGTACGCCCTGGTCTCCGCGGGACGCTGCGAGGCGGCCCGCCGCCTGCTGGACTCCCGCCTGGACCGCAGACCGGCCTCCCGGGACCGGCGGCTGCTGGCCGCGCTGCCGGGGTGAAAGGAGTGAGCCGCGGTGCTGCCGGGGTGAAAGGGAGGAGCTGCCGCGCTGCCGGGCCGGGGTGAAAGGGGTGAGCCGCGGTGCTGCCGGGTGGTGCGGCGCGCGTGGGCCTCACACCGCCGCGGGCCGTCCCGCGGCGGCGCCCCGGCCCGGGCGGTCCGCCAGGGCCCCCGGCCGCCCGGCGCGCCGTTCCGCCTTCCCCTGCCCCTGACCCTGACCACACGGGCGGGCCCCCGGGCCCCGGGGACGTCGTAGGCGCGAACTCCCTGCCCGACGAGCCGCGGACCACCGGAGGCGGGGCGGTCCGGTGCCGGGACGGCCGCCTCGGGCGCGGGTCCCCGCAGCCGTATCCGGGGCCCGCACACCTCGGTGCCGCGCGGGGCCCCGGGCTCGTCCCGGGCCGTGCGGACCCGGAGGGTCAGCCAGGCCTCGCCGCCCCACCCGGGAAGGGCGAACGGAAGCCCCACCGCCGCCGATTCCCCCGGAACGAGCCGGGGCAGCTCGGCCGGGGCCCTGAGCGTGCGGCCGTCGGCGAGCGACAGCTCCCACTCGGCGGTCAGCCAGTCCAGGCCCCGGCGGCGCTGGTGGTTGCGGAGCACGATGCCCTCGTGCCGGAAGCACCTCATCCGCACCGGGTCCGCGTCCTCCCGGCGCGCGGACCTCGCCGGTCCGGGGACACGGACCGCACCGTCGCGGAGGAGCGGCGCCCCGTCCTCGCGGCCGCCGCCCGACGCGCCCTCGTACCCCGGGCCGCGCAGAACGAGCACGGCACCCCCGTCGTCACCGCGGCCGTCCGCTCCCACATCGCTCACAGTCCGGACCATGCCGTGGCCCCGGAACCGCCCGGTGACGCCGCCCTGAAGGCCGGGGGTGGGTCCGATGGCGGCGGGTCGTCGGCGACGGCACGGGCGAGGGCGGGGGCTAGGGTGCACAGCGGTGCCGTGGGACACATCGGCACCGCCTCCACCGGGCGGCCCGGCAGCAGCGTGGTCCCGGGGACCTGGACGTGGGGGCGGCGACGGGAGGGAGAGGCGGAGACGTGAGGCTGACGATTCTGGGCGGCGGCGGATTCCGGGTGCCACTCGTCCACGGCGCGCTCCTCCGGGACCGCGGCGAGGGCCGGGTGACCCGGGTGGTGCTGCACGACGTGGACGCCGGGCGGCTCTCCGCGGTGGCCCGGGTGCTGGCCGAGCAGGCCGCGGGCGTCCCGGACGCGCCCGAGGTGACCGCCACCACCGATCTCGACGAGGCGCTGCGCGGCGCCGACTTCGTCTTCTCCGCGATCCGTGTCGGCGGTCTGGAGGGCCGCGCCCACGACGAGCGGGTGGCGCTCGCCGAGGGGGTCCTCGGCCAGGAGACGGTCGGCGCGGGCGGTATCGCCTACGGGCTGCGGACCGTCCCCGTCGCCGACGACATCGCACGCCGGGTGGCCCGGCTCGCCCCCGACGCCTGGGTCATCAACTTCACCAACCCCGCGGGCCTGGTCACCGAGGCCATGTCCCGTCGGCTGGGCGACCGGGTGATCGGCATCTGCGACTCGCCCGTCGGGCTCGGCCGCCGGATCGCCCGGGTGCTCGGTGCCGCGGACCCCCGCGAGACCTTTGTCGACTACGTCGGCCTCAACCATCTCGGCTGGGTCCGCGGACTGCGCGTCCGGGGCCGTGACGAACTGCCGCGGCTGCTCGCCGACCCGGCCCTGCTCGGCTCGTTCGAGGAGGGCCGGCTGTTCGGTGCCGACTGGCTGCGGTCCCTGGGCGCGATCCCGAACGAGTATCTGCACTACTACTACTTCAACCGGGAGACGGTGGCCGCCTACCGCGAGGCCGAGCGGACCCGCGGCGCCTTCCTCCGCGACCAGCAGGCCCGCTTCTACGAGGAGATGCGGCGCCCGGACGCCGGGGCCCTCGCCGCCTGGGACCGCACCCGGGCCGAACGCGAGGCCACCTACATGGCCGAGAACCGCCGTACGGCGGACGCGGGAGAACGCGAGGCCGAGGACCTCTCCGGCGGCTACGAGCAGGTCGCCCTCGCCCTGATGCGGGCCATCGCCCGCGATGAGCGCGCCACCCTGATCCTGAACGTGCGCAACCGGGGCACCCTGTCCGTGCTGGACACCGACGCGGTCGTCGAGGTCCCCTGCCTGGTGGACGCGAACGGGGCGCACCCCCTCGCGGCCGACCCGCTGCCCGGCCATGCCACCGGTCTGGTCTGCGCGGTCAAGGCGGTGGAGCGAGAGGTGCTGTCCGCGGCCGAGTCCGGTTCCCGCGCGACGGCGGTGAAGGCGTTCGCACTCCATCCGCTCGTCGACTCCGTGCGGGTCGCCCGGCGGCTGGTCGACGGCTACACCGCCGTCCACCCCGGGCTCGGGTATCTCGGCTGACCCCGCCGGACCACGGAGGGGATGCCCGGACGACCGGGCACCCCCTCCGTCCGCTCAGCCGGTGAACCCGGCGTTGATGGACGTGAACTGCCAGTTGTCCTGGCCGATGCCGGAGCAGTTGTCCACCACCCCGCCGCCCGCGCACGGCCGGTCGCGGTTGACGGCCCAGAAGGCGAGCCGCGCGATGTGGTGGGAGTTGGCCCAGTCACGGATCTGGGTGAAGATCGCCGGTGTGGTGTTCTCCTGCTGGTCGGACAGGCCGTTCATCCCGGAGATGCCCATGTGTGCGTAGGCCGTTGCATCGTCCCAGCCGAAGGTGGACTTCAACTTGGCCTTCAGGGCCTCGGCCGCGTTCACCGTGTTGCCGTACATGTCCGAACCGCCGCCGAAGTCGAACGGCATGATGGTGAAGACGTCGATGTCCGCGCCGAGCGACTGGGCCTGCTCGATGAGCCGGTTGCCGTAGTAGGTCGGGCCGGTCGTCGCGGTGCCGAAGGTGACGATGGTCCGCAGACCGGGGTTGTCGGCCTTGACCGTCTTCAGCGCGGTCAGGATCCTCGCCTGCACGGCCTCGTTCTCGAACTCGTCCGAGTTCTCGATGTCCATGTCGATCGCCTTCAGCGAGTAGGCGTCGATGACCTTCTGGAGGGCTCCGGCGAGCGCGCCCGCGGAGGAGCAGTTGGCGCCGAGCTTGCTGCCCGACCAGCCGCCGAAGGACGGCACGATGTCACCGCCCGCGGCCCGGATCTGGTTGATGGCGGTCTGGTCCGCGCCGCCGGTCAGCGGGCGGCTGCCGTCCCAGGCGGGGGTGCAGCCGCCCGAGTCGAGCACGAACGCCATGGTGAACCACTTGATCCCGGTCGCGTTCATCACCGTGGCCGGGTTGGGCGGGTCGCCCCAGCCCTCGTAGAGGTACGGCGCGGCCTGCTTGAAGCCGGTGGTGCCGCCGCCGCTGCCCGGGTCCGTGGTGACCGCCACCGCGTTGGAGGCGGCAGAGGTGTTCCCGGCCGCGTCCCGGGCCTTCACGGTGAAGGTGTAGCCGGTGGCGGGGGAGAGCCCGGACACCGTCGCGGAGGTACCGGAGACGCTCGCCACCCGGCTCGCGCCGCTGTAGACGTCGTAGGCGCTCACTCCCACGTTGTCCGTGGCCGCGTTCCACGCGAGCGACACACTGGTGGAGGTCTTGCCGGTGGAGGTCAGGCCGGTGGGCGCGGTGGGTGCCTGGGTGTCCGTACCGCCCCCGCCGCCGGGGCCGTCCAGGCTGAAGTCGTCGGCGTAGTAGCTCCCTTGGGCGTACCAGCCGTGGACGTAGACCGTGGCGCTGGTCTGCGAGGCGCCGGTGGTGAAGGAGACGGAGAGCCGGCTGTACGCCGACGGGGACGTGGTCCAGGTCGAGGCGCCGCCGTTCACCCCGAGGTAGACATAGCTGCCGCGGACCCAGCCGCTGAGCTGGTATGTCGTGTTCGGCTGGACCGGAACGCTCTGACTGCACTGCGCGGTGTCGCTCGAACTCACCGCTCCCTGAAGGGCTTTGGAGCCGCCGTTGACGGGGCTGGAGACGACCGAACCGAGGTTTCCGGTGCAGGACCAGGGGGACAGGCCCGACTCGAAACCGGGGTCGGGGAGGATGTTGGCCGCCTGGGCGGTCCCGGGAAGGGCGACCGCGCCGCCCAGGGCCAGGGCGGCGGAGCCGACGACGGCCAGGAAGGCACGTCTGAAACGTCCGAGGAGTGTGCGCACGCGATCTCCCTGAAGGCAAAGGGGGGTTCGTCAGGGCAGGAAGTGCAGAAGGGTGCGCAACCAAGTTGGTATGGACCAATCTCGGTGTCAAGGGTCGCGGAAGGGCCGGTCCTTACGGGACGGGCCGTGCGGCCGCTGTACCTGAGGTCTAGAGGGGCAGAGCCGGTGCCGCCCCGCTGCCGACCTCGACCGGGCCGATCGGCGCCGCGGGCGGCACGGGCGCCTGCCCCGGCTCGCCAGCCCGCTGCTGCCCCACCTCGGCCGCCTGCTGCTGCGGCTCCTCCGTCCGCTGGCGCGGAAGCGAGACCGGGCGCACCGGCCGCGGCCCCGACACCACCGCGTAGTCCGCGCCCAGGAACGGCGGCTCCACCGTCCCCGGATCCTCGCCGAGCGCCAACTGCACCGCCGCCCAAGGCGCGTTGACGCCGCACTGCGACAGCTGGTGCAGTCCGCCCGCCGGGCGGGTGTTCACATCCAGGAGCACCGGCTCCCCGTCGTACATCCGGAACTGGATGTTGGACAGATGGTGCAGCCCGAAGCCCTCCGCGAGCCGCCTGGCGGGCTCCAGCCACCGCTCGTGCAGGGTGAAGCCCCGGCGGCGCCCGTTCTTGGTGCGGCCCACCGCCATCCGGATCAGATTGTCCGTGCCGGTCAGGCAGTCGACGGACACCTCCGGCTCCGCCAGTCGCGGCATCACCAGCCAGTCCACCGGCTCCTCGGCCTCCCGCACCGCCCGGGCCACCAGGTCCAACGGCACCTGGGGGCCGGGGAATCCGTTCAACTGCGCCATGGAGAACGGGGCGCGGGTGATGACACGGAAACCCACCCCGCCCGCGCCCGCCGCAGGCTTGAAGCACGCCCGGTGGCCACCCGCCTCCAACTCCTCTACCGCGGCGACAAGCTGGTCCTCGTCGGTCACCCGCCACCACGGCGGCACCGCAACCCCGATCGACCTGGCGGCGTGATAGGCCGTGTCCTTGTCCCGGAACACCGCGACCGCCTCGGCGGGCGGCGCCAGCAGAGCCGTACCGACGGCCGCGAACTCGGCGCGGTGCGCGACGATCGCGTCCTGGTGCAGACGCGGAACGAAGACGTCGATACCGCGCCGCACACACTGGTCGAGGGCGTACTCCACGTACGCGGCCGGGGACAGCCCCTCCGGCTCCGGCTCGGCCGTGTCCGCCGCGGCGAGCACGGGCGAGTCCGGGTCACCGTGCGTGGCATGGATCTCCACGGCCCGGTCACAGGGGTTTCTCCGCAGCTGATCCATGAAGAACACGTTCTCCGCGTACGTGCGGTTGAGCCAGACGCGTACGCGAGAGACCATGCAGGCCGCCTTTCACGGTGCGCGGGCACGGCGAAGCAGACCGTGCCCGGCCAGGGGAGAGGGAGGAACACCGAACCGCCCTGCGCAATGGCGCCCGTGGCGGTGGTGACGCGCCGATCATAAGGCCTCCCGCCCCCTCCCCGTGCTACGCCCGGGTTACGGATTCCCCCTTGTTCTCCGACCGGGACGAGGCCGGGGGCCGGGTGCGAGCTCCTCGGCCGCGTCTCCCGGGGTGAGGGGTGCCGACAGGGGAAATCCAGCCGTTTCCGGAGCGGTCCGGGGTCCGGGGCGGGTCGCTCTTGTCGCCCGGTGGGGCGATGTGGTCTTGTGTTCCCATTCGGGATCTCGAAAGGTGGCGAGGGTGGAGTCGACGGACGGCCGTGGACAGCTGCTCGCCATCAGCGACCTGCACATTGCATACCCGGAGAACCGCGCCCTCGTCGAGCAGTTGCGGCCCACCTCGGACGAGGACTGGCTCCTCGTCGCCGGGGACGTGGCCGAAACCGTCGCCGACATCCGCTGGGCCCTGGAACTGCTGGCAGGCCGCTTCCGCAAGGTGATCTGGGTGCCGGGCAACCACGAACTGTGGAGCCACCAGAAAGACACTGTCACCCTGCGCGGCGTCGCACGCTATGAACATCTGGTGGCCATGTGCCGGGAGTTGGGTGTGATCACACCCGAGGACCCCTATCCCGTCTGGGACGGTCCGGGCGGCCCGGTGGCCGTGGCGCCGCTCTTCCTGCTCTACGACTACTCGTACCTGCCGCAGGGCTGCACGACCAAGGAGCAGGGGCTCGAATACGCCCACGGCACCGGCATCGTGTGCACCGACGAGTATCTGCTGCACCCCGACCCCTACCCGAGCCGCGACGCCTGGTGCCGGGCCCGGGTGGCCGAAACCGAGCGCAGGCTCATGGAGATCCCCGACGATCTCCCGACCGTCCTGGTGAACCACTACCCCCTGCACCGGCACCCCACGGACGTCCTGCGCCACCCCGAGTTCGCCATGTGGTGCGGCACCGCGCTGACCGCCGACTGGCACCACAGGTTCCGCGTCGCCTGCATGGTCTACGGCCATCTGCACATTCCCCGCACCACCCACCACGAGGGCGTCCGCTTCGAAGAGGTGTCGGTGGGCTATCCCCGGGAGTGGCGCCCGCGCGCGACGCCGCCCGGACAACTGCGCCGTATTCTGCCGATGGAGGTCTCAGCAGGTGATCGAGGAGCTGCTCCCGGGGTCGGTCGCGGTCGTGGAGGCACACGGACGTGACGCGCTCGGCGACGGCGTCGTCCTCTATCCCGAGGAAGAGGCGGTCGTGGCGCGGGCCGTGGAGAAGCGGCGGCGCGAGTTCCGGGCGGCGCGCGGCTGCGCCCGCCAGGCCATGGAGAAGCTCGGGGTGGCACCGGCCCCCGTCCTGCCCGGTGAGCGCGGCGCGCCCCGCTGGCCGGACGGGGTGATCGGCAGCATGACGCACTGCGACGGCTACTGCGCCGCCGCCCTGGCGCACCCCGGCGACCTGGTCTCCCTCGGCATCGACGCGGAACCGCACGACCGGCTGCCGGAAGGCGTCCTGGAAGCGGTCGCGCTGCCCGCCGAGCAGACCAGGCTGGCGGACCTCGCCCGCAGCCACCCGTCCGTCCACTGGGACCGGCTGCTGTTCAGCGCCAAGGAGTCCGTCTACAAGGCGTGGTTCCCGCTGACCCGGAAGTGGCTCGACTTCCTGGAGGCCGACATAGAGATCGACCCGGTCTCCGCTCCCGGCGCGCCCGGCCGTTTCCGGGTACGGCTGCTGGTCCCCGGGCCCGTGGTCGACGGCCACCGCATCGAGACCTTCGACGGCCGCTGGACGGTGGACCGTGGCCTGACCTCGACGGCCATCGCGGTCCCCCGCCCCTGACCTCGCGGGCGACCTCCCGGGGGATCTCCCGGGAAACCTCGCCGGGCAGGACACCTACCGCGCGACCACGGAGTCGACGATCATGCGGGTGACCGCCTCGACGCCTCCCGCGGCCAGCGCCCGGCGCTGAAGCTCCGCCCCCGTGCCCCGCTCCAGCAGCCGGGTGACCAGCGAGGTCACCAGCCGGGTGTCCCCGTAGGCGTCCAGCGCGGGTCCGGCCCGCTCCAGGAGACCGCCCACCACATCGGCGGCGGGGCGCCGGACGCCGCCGGGGTCGATCAGATCCCCGCTCAGCCCGTGGCGGGCGGCCTGCCACATCGCCGCCCGTACGAATTCGGCCTCGCCCCCGGGCGCCGGGCCGCCCGCCGCCGCATCGCGCACGGCGGTGTCGGCGAGGGCGCGGATCAGACCCGTGAACATCACGGCGTCGTCCGCGCGCAGTTGGACGTCCAGGCAGCGGATCTCCACCGTGGGGTAGCTCTCGGACAGCCGGGCCTGCCAGTACAGCTGGCCGGGGTCGCTGATCACGCCCGTCGCGAGCAGCCTCCCCACCCGCCGGTCGTAGTCCGCGGCGTCGGCGAACAGCGGCGGCACACCGCTCACCGGCCAGCGGTCGAAGACGATGGTGCGCCAACTGGCGAAACCGGTGTCATGCCCCTCCCACAGCGGGGAGTTCGCCGACATGGCCGTCAGCGTCGGCAGCCAGGCGCGCAGGCGGTTGAGCACCTCGACGCCCGTCTCCCGGTCCGGCACCGCCACATGCACATGCATACCGTTGACCAGTTGCTCGGCCACCAGCTGAGGGGCCTGCCGCTGCATCTCCCGGTAGCGCGCCCGGTCGGTGACGGGCACGGGCAGCTCCTCCGCCGGGGGCGGTGTCCCACCGGCCATGACCCGGCAGCCGCAGGCCCGCGCCGCCTCCGCCACGGCGTGCCGCAGCCGCAGCAGATGCCCCCCGGCCTCCTCCAGGGTGGCGCACACCGGGGTGGCCACCTCGATCTGCGCCTGGAGCAGCTCCGGCTGGATCTCCTCGTCGGAGACGGACGACGCCAGTCCGGCCCGGGCCCGCACCTTCTCCCCCCGCGGGACCAGACGGCCCGTGACGGGATCGATCAGCAGGTACTCCTCTTCGACACCGACCGTTGTCATCGCCGTCCCTTCCCTCCCCCCGGGCCCCGCTGCCGCAGCGGCACCGGGCCGGGCGCGGCCCGCCCGGCCCGTCCACGCCGGGGTGCGCAGAACAAGTTCCGCGCCCGGGCCGCCTCAAACCGGCCCGGGCGCCGGGCGCCGGTACCCGGCCAACCGCTCGGCCCCCGGGGCCGTCCGCCCGCCGCCGCCCGGCGTACCCGTCGGCTCACGGGCACCCCCACCGCCTCAGGGCACTCCGGTCATGGACACCACCGCCCGCACAACCGCAGAAACTCCTCCTCGGTGCCCCGCACCCCCGCCTGAGCCAGCGCGTGGTCCGCCTCGGCGAGGGCGGCGGTCGGGATCACGGGCGGTCGTCCCGGATCCAGCGGCTCGTCGAACGCCGCTCGTACGGTCTGAAGGAGGCGCAGATAGGCCTGCACGGCGGCGCGTTGGCGGTCGGTCACTACGGCGGACGGCATCGGTCGGCTCCCCGGTTCGGCCGCGCGGCCCGTGGGCGCGCGGTGGTCCATGCGGATGCGCGTCCCGTGCGCGGCCCCTCGCCGCGCGCATCGGTGACGCACCCCCAGCTTGCCGTTCACCACTGACAATCCCGGGGCCGAAGCCGCGGGTTCGCCCGCTCAGCGGAACCGCAGCCGTGCCGAAACCCCTTGCGGAAAAGGGTTCCACACCGGGAAACGACGGTACCGGGGCCCGGCGGTGGGGGAGTTGGCCGCGGTGGGGGAGTTGGCCGAGGTATGGCGCAATTGCCCGGCTCGCAGAGTGCTGCCCCTGTGCCTCTGTGCCGGACGCCGGTTGAGGACCACCGAGATATGACTACTGTGGCGATCTGGATGTTCCACGAGCCATACGGACCGGCCGCCGTCCCGGTGCGGGCGACCGCCGGACGGCTTCGGGCACCGACGTCGAAGAACGGGGAGTGACGACGTGAAGACCAGGCGCGAGAAGAGGATGAAGGAACTCAGCGTCGAACTGCTCGCCTGCCTGGGCAGCGCCGCGCCGGGTGACGACGACGAGATCTTCGCGGCGCTCGGCGGCATCCTCACCGGTCTGCGCGGCCGCCCGGTGGTGCTGAAGCGGACCGCCTTCCCGCCCGGCACGGCAAGCGGACTCTGGCTGGACCTGGAGGACATGGACATCGTCGCCGTCCGCGACGACACCACCAACAGCGAACACGAACACGTCATCCTGGGCCATGAGATCTGGCACATGTTCGAGGGGCACTGCGGGGCCCACATCCCCGCGGGCCGGGTCGCCGCGCGGGCGCACAGCTTCCACGCCGGGGGCGTCGAGGACGTCGTACGACGCCTCCTCGCCTGCCGGGACAGCCGGTTGGGCGCGCTGGGCGCGGACCGGCTCGGCGTTGCCGCCCGCACCCGCTTCGACGACCGGCACGAGGCGGAGGCCGAGATGTTCGGACTGCGGCTGGGCACCGATCTGCGCACCTTCCGCCGCACCCACTGGCGCGCCGACCTGGGCCAGGTGGCCGGGCGCATCGAGGACTCGCTCGGCAGAGGTCTCTGGGTCTGAGACGTGGACGGCCGGTTCTACTATCTGACGGCCCTGCTCCTGTGGAGCGGCCTCGCCATCAGAATCCCCAGACTGCTGCACAGCAGACGCGATCCCGCGCTGGTGTCGCTGTGCGCGGTCGTCCTCGCGGCGGGCATCTCCTTCACCCTGTCCGCCCCCGCCAGCGTCGCCGCCGTCAACCGTCTGACGGGGGTCCCGAACATCGCCGCACCGCTGGTGTACACGGTGGTGACCGCCTTCAGCGCCGCCTGCCTCGTCGTGATCGTCTACTGGCGCGGCGGCGATCCGGGGCAGGTGCGCCGGGTCGCCCGCCGGTGGATGGTCGCCTACGCCCTGGTCATCGTTGCCCTCTGGGCGCTGTTCGCGGCGGGCGACGCGCCGGTGGAGCGCCTGACCGACCTGGACACCTACTACGCCACCACCCCGGGCCTCGCCGAGATGATCACCCTGTATCTGGTGGCCCACCTGGTGGCGGCCTTCACCACGACGACCCTGTGCTGGCGCTGGGCCCGCAAGGTGACCGGCTGGACCCGCCGGGGCCTGGTGGTCCTCGTCCTGGGCTGGCTGCTCAACGGCGTCTTCGGGGTGGTGAAGCTGGCCGCCGTGGCGGGCCGCTGGACCGGACGGCACTGGGACCCCCTGAGCACCGACGTCGCCCCCGGTGTGGCAGCCGTCGCGGCCGCCCTGGTCACCATCGGCTACGCCCTGCCGCTGGTCGGCCCCCGGGCGGAGAGCATCGCCGCCTACGCCCGGCTCCGGCCGCTGTTCCGACTCCTGGTGGACCCCGCCGACACACGCTACTGGGTGCCGCTGTCCTGGTGGTCGCTCGGCGACATCGACCTCCGTCTCACCCAGCGGGAGACCGGGATCCGCGACAGCATCACCCGCCTGGAGCCCCGCTTCGACGAACGGATCCGCGAACAGGCCTACCACCGGGCGATCTCGGCGGGAGCGAGCGCACCGGAGGCCGAGGCCATCGGTGCCGCCGCCATGGTGGCCGCCGCCACCCGGCCCGGCGCCCCGGACGGCCTCCCGCCCGGCGGGCACGGCTGCACCGCACTCGACGGCAGCCTGAGCGACCTGGTCCGGGTCTCCCGGGCCGTCCACACCCCCATCGTCACCGAGGCGCTGCGCACGGACGGCAGCCCGGAGAGCCGACGGACATGAACTTACCCGCCCGGGCGGGGGCCCCTGGGGTCTTTCGTTGGGATCAGGCCGGATCAGGGAGCGGTGCCAGGGCCCGCGAGCTCGGCGTGATCCACACGAGAGGCCCTAGGCCCGCGCCCTCCGGGGCCGCCGCATCATGAGGGCCAATCTCGGCTTCTACGTCGCCGGCGGACTGCTGCTCCTGGCCTGCCTGCTCAAGCTGCCCGCGCTGGTCCGCGCCCGGGGCCGGGACTGGCTGCTGTCCTCGATCTGCGCCCTGCTGCTGGTCGGCTCCGGAGTCCTCTTCACCTCCGCCCCCCGCACGATCATCCTGGTCAACCGGACCACCGGGGTGTCCAACTTCTCCGCCCCGCTGGTCTACTGCGCGCTCACCGGTTTCTCCGCCGCCTCGGTCGTGCTCGTGCTGAACTGGCGCGGCGGCCCGGACAAGGCCCACACCCGGCGGCTGTCACAGCGGATCATCGCGCTGTATCTCCTGGTGTGGATACTGATCATCGCCCTGTACGCACTCGGTGACGCCCCCGTGGAGCGCCGCACCGACTTCGATGTGTACTACGCCGACACACCCTGCATCCGCGAGATGATCCTGCTGTACCTCCTGGCCCACGGTCTGGCGTCCTATCTGTGCAGCCGCCTGTGCTGGCGCTGGTCGCGCGATGTGCGCGGCACCATGCGGATCGGCCTGCGCGCCCTCGCCCTGGGCTATCTGATGCACTACGCCGGTTACGACGCCGCCAAGCTGGCGGCGATCGGCGCCCGCTGGGCGGGACTCGACTGGGACGTCCTGGCCACCGGGGTCGCGCCCAGCATGGGCCAGCCCAGCGCCCTGCTCGTCGCCGTGGGCTTCATCCTGCCGCTCGTCGGACGGCGCAGCGAGGACGCCGTCCGCTACTGGCAACTCGGCCCGCTCGCCCGGGCGGTGAGTGGCGTGCCCGGGGCGCCCGGACTCCCCCCGCTGCCGCTGTCCCGCTGGGCGCCCGAGTACCGGCTGAGGTTGACGCAGCGTCAGACCTATATCTCCGACCGCATCGTGGCGTGCCGGGGCTTCTTCGACGCGCGGATCCGGGACGAGGCGCACGCCGCCGCCCTCGACCGGGGAGCGGGCGCCCAGGACGCCGCGATCATCGCCGAGGCGGCGATGATCGCCGCCGCCGTGGACATATGCAGTGCCCTCGGCTCCCGGGCCGGGGGCGGCCCTCCGTCCGGCCGGGAGCCCGCCGGGCCGCCCGGCCCCTCGCCCTGCACGGGTGATCTGGCCCGGCTCTCCCGGGCCCTGCGGACCCGTGTCGTCAAGGACGTCCGCCGGGCCGTACGGGAGCAGACTCCGGCCTGATCCGGGGGCCCGCAGACCGTGCCCGGCGGTCAGACCTCCCCGCCGAAGGGCGCGGTGCCGAGGACCGCCTTCCGCTCCTGCTCGGTCAGCGGAACACCGTCGAGCGGCGGCTTCTTCCGGCCGAGGTACACCAGGGCGAGCATGTCGGGCATCAGCAGCCGGGACGGGGGCGCCTCCATGCTCATCACGTCCAGCAGCACCCGCAGCGCCCGCGGATTGCGCGATCCGGCGTCGACGGCCCGGTCGACGAAGGCGGCGAGCGCCCGCTCCAGCCGGGTGGGGGGCTGTTCCTGTGCCCCCGGGTAGAACACGTCCTGGCCCACCGCCAGACTCCAGGCGCTCTCGACGGGCCGGGCCGCCGCCCTCTGGATGCGCCGGGCCGTCCCCGGGGCGGTGAGCGGCTGCCGCTCCAGCACCCGGCGCATGGCGAGCACGGCCAGGGCGGAGGCGCTCAGCCCGTGCCCGTAGACCGGGTTGTACCCGGCCACGGCGTCGCCGAGGACGGCGAACCCGTCCGGCCAGCGGGCCGCCTTCTCGTAGTAGCGCCGCTTGTTGGCGGTGCTGCGGGTGGTGACCACGTCGCCGAGCGGTTCGGCCTCGGCGAGCAGTTCACCGATCACCGGATGGGGCAGGGAACGGGCGAAGTCCAGGAAGGCGTCCAGGTCCGCGGTGGGTTCGCCGCCGCGCGTTCCCGAGAGGGTCACCAGCCAGCGGCCCCCCTCGACGGGGACGAGGACGCCGCCCCGGCCGGGGGCCTGCCGGGGGTCGGCCTGGACATTGACGACGGGAAAGCCCTCGGCGGTGGTCCCGGGCGCCCGGTAGAGCCTGCTGGCGTAGGCGACCCCGGCGTCGACCGTGCGCTCGGTGACCGGCGGAAGGCCCAGCTCCCGCAGCCACACCGGGGCCCGTCCGGCCCGGCCGCCCGCGTCCACGACCAGATCGGCGGCGAGCACCTCCGTCCCGTCGGCCGAGCGCACGCGCACCCCGGCGACCCGGTCCGCGTCGCCCTCCAGGGACAGTGCCTCGGTCCCGGACCGCAGGGCGATCCGGGGGTCCTCAAGGACCCGTTCCCGTACGACGGCGTCCAGCAGGTCGCGGCTGCACAGCAGATTGGTGTGGCGGCTGTGCTGGAAGCGGCGGAACCACTGGCCCGAGGGGGCCTTGGACACCAGATCGGTCATGATCCGCGCCGTGCGCGCCCCGCGCGCGACCAGCAGGCCGACCACGCCGGGGAGGAGTTCCTCCAGCGCCTTCACCCCGCCCGACCACAGGATGTGCGCGTGCCGGGCCTGCGGCAGCCCCTTGCGCGGGGCGGGACCGTCCGGCAGATGGTCGCGTTCGACGACCGTGACATCGGCGTGCCGGGCGAGCACGGCCGCGGCGAGCATGCCCGTCATCCCCCCGCCGATCACCACGGCGGTACGGCGGGCGGCGGGTCCGTCGGACATGGCCTGGTACTCCTTGTGTTGCGGGGTGGGGAACTCGGGGGCGGCGGTCCGTCAGGGACGCAGCCGGGAGGTGTGGTCCACGAGCCGGCGCAGCACGGACGCATGGGTCCCGTCGCCGCCGAGCCGGTCCAGGAGGCCGTACGCCGTGCCGCGGAACTCGCCGAGGTCCTTCTCGCAGTAGGCCAGCGCGGACGGGCCGAGGAGCAGTGCGGCGAGGTCCGAGCGGGCCCCGGCGGAGGTACGGGCGGCGGTCTGGAGGGCGAGGATCCGCTCCCGGGCGTCGGGCGACGCCTCCTCCAGGGCACAGGCCAGGGCATAGGTCACCGTGCCGTTCAGCAGATCCTCGTGACGGCCCGAGGCGAGGTCCTCGTAGTCGTTGAAGACCTGCCACAGCAGACCGAAGACATCGCCGAACTCGCGCCACAGCGCGACGCGTTCGCCGTCCGCCCCGGCCAGGATCGCGGCCATCGCCGTGATCATGGCGAAGGGGGCGCCGGACTTTCCGCGGTACGCCGCGAGGACCGTGTCCCGGGTCGCGTCGCCGGTGTTCTTGCGCATGTCGTCGAGCTGGCCCTCGGCGGCCGTGGTCCCGCAGTCCAGCAGCTCCGCCGTCAGGGCGGGCCGGACGGCGGCCGGGACGCCGGGCGCCTCCAGCACCCGCAGCGGCAGCAGATGACCGGTGACGATGGCGGCGAGCAGCGCCTCGTGGGGACCGAGACCCTCGGGGAGGGCCGAGGTCTGCCCGTCGGCCAGGTCGTCGAGATAGCAGGCCGATGTCCACCACAGGATGTGCACGGCCGACAGCGGCAGGGCCGGGGCGGGGGAGCCGGTCTCCGTGCCGTGCACCAGCAGCGGCAGCACGGACAGCGGGTACCTCATCTGCTGGTGCCCGAGCAGGCGGCCGACCGCGTCGCGCAGCGCGGGCGCGGCGGCGCCGGTACGGGCGAGGGCGGCCTCGACCTCCGCGTCGATACCGGCCGAGAACTCCCGGTGCAGATCCAGATATGTCGTCATACGGAGCCCCCATATGGCTGTGGTCGGCGTGGGGCCCGCTCTTCCGTCGGCGCGGGCGCGGGCACGGTCCGGGGACGGCCGAGGCGTGCTCGGCCGCAGGTCGGGTCGGTCATGTCAGCCGCGCCCCGGCCGTGCCCCGGACGGCCGCGACGACCGGGGATCTGCGCAGCGCAAGGGACATGCGTACGAGGTCGCGGGGGCCGTCGTGGGGCCCCGCGGCGGTTTCGGCGGAGCTGATGACCCTGCCCTCCGGATCGTCCGCCCTGGCCCGCACCGCGGCCGTGACCATGGCCGCGTCGGCCTCCGCCCGGGCCTGGGCCGGGTCGGAACCGGCGGCCACGGCGGCGTCGTAGGCATCCGCGCGGACCCCGGAGTCGAAGTAGGGATACAGGCTCAGCATTCCGTCGTGGATGTCGGACTCCCGCCGGGTGACCAGGAGTTCCACCGACGACCACCAGGAGATGCGCCCCTCGCGGCCGCCGTGGGCGGACACCGGCCGCAGCTCGCGCCACAGCGGTCCCAGCCTGCGGTACGTCGACCAGGTGGTCCACTGGTCCCCGACGCGACGGCCGGCCAGCGGCAGGCAGAAGCCGACCGCGCTGATCTGCCCGCCGATGGAGGCGAGCGCGGGCGCGACGGAGGTACTGAGGTCGTCGAGGTTTCCGCCGTCCCAGCGGGCGGCCACGGCCGTGAACTTGGTGGCCAGATAGGCCAGGTGGAACAGGTACGAGGTCACGATGATCAGCAGCCCGGCCCGGAGCCAGCCGCGGACCTGGAGGGCCCACCGCCAGCACAGCACGGTCATCGCGAGGCCCGCCACGGCCAGCGCCGCCAGATAGAGCACGATCATCTCGCGGATGAACGGGGTCCGGGCGTAGTAGGTGTCGAAGTCCCGCAGCCGCTCCACCGGTGCGTCGCCCAGGGCGAACAGCACCACCAGTGCGGCGATCACCACCCCGTAGCCCAGGGTGATCCGCCGGGTCAGCGCCCGGGTGACCGCGGCGGGCCCGCCGCGCCAGTTGACGACGAGCACCAGACAGGCGGCGCTGTAGGCGCTCAGCAGCGCGTACACCAGCGGCGCCGAGACATTGGTGATGCCGGTGAGGTGGTTGACCTTCACGATCGTCGGCGGGGCGGCGAAGAAGAAGACCGCCCCGGCCAGGGCGAGCAGCGCGCAGACCGAGCGCAGCAGTGGATCCCGCCAGGAGTGCGCCAGAGCAGGGGACTTGACGGCGAAGGCGACCGCCAGCGCGGCCGAGGGTATGTAGTAGCTCGAACCGTCCATCGGTGTCGGCATCCCGGGCCGCTCAGCGGGCCTGCGGGCCGCGGTAGCCGAGCGACGCCTCGATCCGGCCCGCCAGGCCGTCCCGCTCCACGGGCCCGCGCAGCGACGAACCCGCAAGCCACGCACGGCACTTGCTCGCCAGCAGCAGGCCGAAGCTCTCGGCCTCCTGCTCGTCCGAGAGGTCGAAGCGGGTGCGGGCGGCGACCGAGAGGACGGTCGCCCGGAGGTCGGCGGTGTCGCTCAGCAGGCGTGCCGCGACCGCCGTCCCGTCCACGGAGTGGCTCCGGTGGCCCGCGTTCATGTGCCACAGCTCGTGCCCGAGGATCACCAACTGGTGGTCGGGAGCGGTGCGTTCCTCGACCACCACCAGATCCTGTTCGGCCATGTCCAGCCACAGTCCGCTCGCGGTGCCGGGCGGGAAGGGGGCCATCCGGAACCGGACGGGGCGGCCTCGGCGTCTGCTCATGCCCGCGCACAGCGCGGAGTACAGCTCGGCGGGTGCCGCCGGAGCCGGGAGCGACAGCTCCGCGACCAGTTCGCCGCACAGACGGCGCATTTTCCTTCCGATGCCCACGGTTCTCCCCTGGATCAGGACTCGGGCCGCTTGACGCTCTCCAGCAGCATGTCCAGCCACTCGGCGACCTTGTCGCGGTGCTGGTCGGTGGGCAGCTGGGCCGCCCGCCAGGCGATGCCGCGGACGCCGTGGTCCTGGAGCAGCCGCTCCAGCGGGTCGTCGGCGGCCCCGGACGCCGCGCGCTCCCGGTCGGCGAGCTGCTGGAGGAGTTCCTGTTCCGAGCGCTGGAGGGCGTTGACGAGTGCCTCGGGGTCCTCGGCGGTGAGGAATCCGGCGTGCACTCTGAAGAAGCGCTGAATGGCGTCGCAGTGCTCCATCGTGGGGCGCCGGTCGCCGTTGATGAGGGCTCCCGCCTGCTGGCGGGACATCCCCGCGCCGTCGGCGATCTCCTGCTGCGTGTACTTGCGGCCGTTGGGCTTGAGCCGGGTGCGGCGCAGCAGGTCGAGCCGCTGGAGGAAGCGCGCCTGGAGATCCTGCTCCCCGGCGGCCACCCCGCCGAGCAGGGCCTTCACCACCGGCTCCGGGACGCCGGAGGCGACCGACAGGCGTGCGACGTCGAAGACCTCCTGGTGCGGCGCGCCCACCCGGTCGGCGAGGGCGGTGACACGCGCCACGACGGCCGGCAGCAGACCCGTCGCCGTGGCGCCCGGAACCTCGAAGCCATCCGTCACCGACAGATCTCCTACGTCTCTTCTCACATCGTTCTCATGGTCGTCCGGAACCATCCGGAGGTTAGCCGTTCCCTCGAACTCACATCCAGGTCTCGCCACAACTGTGGCGAGATTCGGCCGTCAACCGGCGCTAAATGCCACGATAGTTGACACCACTCGACCCGGGGCAGCAGGATCGGGGCGCCGCGTGAAGGCCGCAAGGGCAAGAGGGGTGACCTCCCGATGGCGTTTCAGGCAGGAGGACAGCGGTCGAGGCCGCGGCCGGTCCCCGAGACTCCGGAAGCGAGGGCGTATCTGCACGACTACGCCGCGCTGCTGGAGGCCGCCCCCTTTCCGTCCGTGGTCTTCGACCACCGCTGGGACGTCGTCCTCGCCAACACGGCGTTCGACACCCTCTTCGGCGCGGTGGCGCCGCATCCCACCGCCATGCCCGGCGACAACTTCCTGCGCTTTGTGCTCTTCCACCCGGACGCGGGCACGATCCTCGGTGAGCACGAGTCGCGTTGGTGCCTGCCGATGCTGGCCCACTTCGCGGCGGCGGTGGAGCGCCACGGCCACGACCACGGGCTCCAGTCCATCCGCCGGGACATCGCCCAGGACCCGATCATGGAAGCCGCCTACCGGCAGGGTCTGCCGCACTGGATCCGCGCCTTCGGCCCGCACGCCACGGAACACGACGGGGCGGTGCGTCCGCTGCTGCACCCGGATCCGCGGTGGGGCGGCGACTGCCGGGTGGTGGGGGAGACCCCCAAGACCCTTCAGGACATGGGGTATTCCAAGCTGACCCTGGTGCTGCGCGAGGCGCCCCGCCCGGCTCCCCCGGCCGCCCGGGGCCCGCGCCGCACCCGGCGCGCCGGGCACCTCAGCGTGGTGCCCGCCCAGCCGGACTGAGACCCTCCCCCTCGCCCCGGCTCCGTCGGTGTTCAGGTCACCGACGGCGCCGGGGTCCGCCGCCGTGCGTCACGGCACGGCGGCCCGCGTGATGCCGCCCCGTGCGGGGCCCCGGCGCCGTGCGGACCCAGGGGCGGCCACCGGGGCGGCCGGGCCCGGCTTCCGTACCGTCCCGTGTTTTGAACATATGGCGCGGGGGATACGAGAAGTAGGATTTATCGGGCAAACCATAAGGGGATGCGGCCCGATGTCAACGGGAATGCTACTGGCGATCATCATCCCCGTCGTGGTGGTGGTGGCCTTGATCGCACTGGGGTCCTCCCTCGTCATGCGCCGACGGCGACTGCGTCGGCGCTTCGGCCCCGAATACGACCGGACGGTGGAGGAGGCCGGCGGCCGGAGGGCTGCCGAACGCGAGCTCCAGGCCCGCGAGCGGCGGCATGAAGCGCTCGACATCAAACCCCTGCCCAGCAGTGTCCGCGACCGGTACGCCCGGGAGTGGTCCGCCGTGCAGGAGGAGTTCGTGGACCGGCCCGAGGACGCCGTGCACGACGCCGACCGGCTGGTGACCTCCCTGATGCACGAGCGCGGCTATCCGACGGAGGGTTTCGAGGACCGGGTGCGCGACCTCTCGGTGGAGCACGGCCGGACCCTGGAGCACTACCGGGCCGCCCACGAGGTCGAGCGGCTCGGACCCCGGCGGACGGCCACGACGGAGCAGATGCGGAACGCCATGGTCCACTACCGTGCGCTGTTCGAGGAGCTGCTCTCCGACGGCGGCCGGACCCAGGCCGCGGGAGCGTGACGTCTCCCGCCGCGCCCTTGTCGCCCGGCCACCATGTGACACACCCCTGACAGGGAGGACACCATGGTCATCCTGGGGATCATCCTGCTGATCATCGGCTTTGTGGCGAAGATCGCCATTCTCTGGACGATCGGCATCATCCTGGTCGTCGTCGGGGCCGTACTGTTCCTGCTCGGCTCCCTCGGCCACGCCGTCTTCGGACGACGCCACTACTGGTAGCGGTACGGTCCGGCCGCCGCGGCCCTCGGCCCGCGGCGGCCGGACCGCTGCCGCCGCGCGGACCCGGCCCGGAGCCGGGGCTCCGGCGCGTACGGGTTTGACCCGGGCGATTACGTCAACGGGAACGGTATGGCCCAGTCGAAATCAGAAACGGAACGCAAATACACGGCGCCTGCGGCCGACGACATCCCGTGGCTGTCCGACCTGACCGGTGTGGAACCGGTCGCCGCGCTGGCCGACCAGGGGGTCCAGGACCTTGACGCCGTCTACTACGACACCGCCGACCTGCGGCTGGCCCGCAGCTCGGCGACGCTGCGGCGCAGGACGGGCGGCACGGACGCCGGGTGGCACCTCAAGCTGCCCCGCGGCGGCGACACCCGGGAGGAGGTGCAGGTCCCGCTGTCCGAGGAGATCCCGGACGAGCTGCGCGAGCTGGTCCTGTCCCGGACGCGCGGCGCACCGCTGCGGCCGGTGGTGCGCATCCGCTCGACCCGCTCCGTGCGCGATCTCCTGGACGCCGACGGCGGCACCCTCGCCGAACTGAGCCTGGACTCGGTGCGCGCGGACTCGCTGCTGGACCAGGGCGGCCATGCCGTATGGACCGAGATGGAGGTCGAGCTGGCGCACGGCGATCCCGCGCTGCTCGACGCCATCGAGGAGGCCCTGGCCAGAAAGGGCATCGACCGCGCGGAGTCGCCCTCCAAGCTGGCCCGGGCGCTGACGGAGACGGCCCCCGCCGGGACCGTGGCCCGGGAACCGGGCCCCGTCGAGGACCCCGCCACCGCGGGCGGCCAGGTCTGCGCCTATCTGCGCGAACAGGCGCGGACCCTGGTGGACCTGGACCCGGCGGTCCGCCGCGGCACACCCGACGCGGTGCACCGGATGCGGGTCGCCTGCCGCCGTCTGCGCAGCACCCTGCGCTCCTACCGCTCCGTCCTGGACCGCGCCGCCACCGACCCGCTCCGCGCCGAACTGAAGTGGCTCGCCGGGGAGCTGGGGGCCGAGCGCGACCAAGAAGTGCTCGACGAGCGGCTCGACCGCGCCGTACGGGAGCTGCCCGCCGAGCTGGTGCTCGGTCCCGTCGCCGCCCGCCTCACGGCATGGGACGCGGCACAGCGGGCCGACGCGCACCGCCGCACCCTCGACGCCCTGGCCTCGCCCCGCTACACGGCCCTGCTGGAGCGGCTGGCGGAGCTGACCTCCCGTCCGCCGCTGCGCGCCAAGGCCGCCCGGTCTCCCGGGAAGGTGATGACCAGGACGCTGGAGAAGGAGTACGAGCGGCTGCGGCGAAGCATGGCTCCCGCGCTGGAACTGCCGCCGGGGCCGGACCGGGACACCGCGATCCACCAGGCCCGCAAGGCCGCCAAGCGGCTGCGCTACGCCGCCGAGGTGGCCCGGCCGGCCCTGGGCGGGACCGCCCGGCGGCTCGGCAGGCGCGTCAAGGCGGTGCAGCAGGTGAGCGGCGACCACCACGACGGGGTCGTCGCCCGGGACGCCCTGCGGCGGCTGGGCATCGCGGCGCAGGCCGCGGGGGAGCCCGGTTTCACCTGGGGCCTGCTGCACGGCCAGGAGCGGGCCGCGGCGGGCGTCCGGGAGGAGCAGCTTCCGGGGGTGTGGAAGCGGGCCCGGCGCAGCCGTCCGGGCGGCGCACACCGCTGAACCGAACCCCGGCGGCATCCGGGAGACGGCCCCGGCACCGCGTCCACCGCGGTGCCGGGGCCGCGTCGCGGGGCAGGGCCCGGCGCGGGCCGCAACGGTCGTACCGGTGATTTCACATGGGCGCCATCGCACCCTTTCCTGACGTTTGGTGTTCCTGGAACACTCCTTTCGCGCAGGTTCTTTCAGCACCGGGCGTCGTCCGCCCGCTCAGGACAAGAGGTCACCCCTTCATGCCTCATGCGAATCGGCGCCGCTTCCTCCAACTGGCGGGCGGCACCGCCGCGTTCAGCGCGCTCTCGGGCAGCATCGAGCGCGCCGCGGCCCTTCCGGCGCACCACCGTTCCGGCACCATCGAGGACGTCGAGCACATCGTCGTCCTGATGCAGGAGAACCGTTCCTTCGATCACTACTTCGGCACCCTCCGAGGCGTACGCGGCTTCGGCGACCCGCGTCCGGTCGCCCTCCAGAACGGCAAGCCGGTCTGGCACCAGTCGGACGGCACCAAAGACGTCCTGCCGTTCCACCCCGACGCCGACGACCTGGGCCTCGCCTTCATCCAGGACCTCCCGCACGGCTGGAACGACGGGCACGCCGCCTTCAACGGCGGCAGGTACGACACGTGGGTGCCCGCCAAGTCCGCGACCACGATGGCGTATCTGACCCGCGAGGACATCCCCTTCCACTACGCGCTCGCCGACACCTTCACCATCTGCGACGCGTACCACTGCTCGTTCATCGGCTCCACCGACCCCAACCGCTACTACATGTGGACGGGTTGCACCGGCAACGACGGCAAGGGCGGCGGCCCGGTCCTCGGCAACGACGAGGCCGGATACAGCTGGACGACCTACCCCGAGCGCCTGGAGGCCGCCGGGGTGTCCTGGAAGATCTACCAGGACGTCGGTGACGGCCTCGACGCCAAGGGCTCCTGGGGCTGGATCCAGGACGCCTACCGCGGCAACTACGGCGACAACTCGCTGCTCTATTTCAACCAGTACCGGAACGCGGCGCCCGGCGATCCCCTCTACGACAAGGCGCGCACCGGCACCGACGCCCGCAAGGGCGAGGGCTTCTTCGACCGGCTCAAGGCCGATGTCACCTCCGGCAAGCTGCCGCAGGTCTCCTGGATCGTCGCCCCCGAGGCGTTCACCGAGCACCCCAACTGGCCCGCCAACTACGGCGCCTGGTACGTCTCCCAGGTCCTCGACGCGCTCACCTCGGATCCGCAGGTGTGGGCGAAGACGGCCGTGTTCCTCACGTACGACGAGAACGACGGCTTCTTCGACCACCTCGTCCCGCCGTTTCCGCCGGGCTCCGCGGCGCAGGGCAAGTCCACGGTCGACGCCGGGCTGGACCTCTTCAAGGGCGATGCGAGCCACCCCGCCGGTCCCTACGGGCTCGGACAGCGGGTGCCGATGCTGGTGCTTTCGCCCTGGAGCAAGGGCGGATACGTCTGCTCCGAGACCCTGGACCACACCTCGATCATCCGGTTCATCGAGCGCCGGTTCGGCGTCCACGAGCCGAACATCTCGCCCTGGCGGCGCGCGGTCTGCGGCGATCTGACCGCCGCGTTCGACTTCTCCCGCAAGGACGCGAGGCCGGTGTCGCTCCCGGCCACGGACGGCTACCAGCCGCCGGACCACGACCGCCACCCCGACTATGTGCCGACCCCGCCCGCGAACCCGGCACTGCCCCGGCAGGAGCGTGGCTCGCGGCCCGCCCGGCCGCTCCGGTACGCGCCCGCCGTGGACGGTTCCGCGGACACCGCGACGGGGAAGTTCACCCTGTCCTTCGCCTCCGGCGCACAGGCCGGTGCCGCCTTCCTGGTCACCTCCGGCAACCGCACCGACGCCCCCTGGACCTACACCACCGAGGCGGGCAAAACCCTCTCGGACACCTGGAACTCGGCCTACTCGGGCGGCTCCTACGATCTGACCGTGCACGGCCCCAACGGCTTCCTGCGGACCTTCCGGGGCCCGAACCACACGGCCGGACCGGAGGTCACGGCCCGGCACACGGGCGAGGACCTCGAGCTGACCTTCACCCACCAGGGCTCCGGCACGGTGCGTCTCAAGGTGGTCTGCGGCTACGGCGGTCACACCCGGGCGGTCTCGGTGCGAGCCGGTGCCACCGTGCGGCGCACCTTCACCCTGGCGGCCAGCAGGCGCTGGTACGACCTCACCGTGACCTCCGAGGACCCCGCCTTCCTGCGCCGCTTCGCCGGACACGTCGAGAACGGACGGCCGGGCGTGAGCGACCCCGCGATCGCCACCGAGTGATCCGGAGTCCCGGAGTACAGGCCCCCGGTATCGGCGCCCGGCCGGGTACCGGGGGGTCCGGGGTAGTGTGCCCCGGTGACCACGCAATCGAACACACCTGCTGGCTGGTACCCGGATCCGGACGGTACGTCCGGGCTTCTGCGGTACTGGGACGGCGCCCAGTGGACCCAGCACACCCACGCCGACCAGGGCGGCGCCCCCGACCGGGCGCCGCACCAGGCTCCCCCCGCACAGCAGCCGCAGCAGCACCAGGCCCACGGCGGCCCAGCAGCGGCGGCGAACCCGCGGGTGCAGCGCCAGGTGCAGCAGCAGGCGGGGGTCGCCCCGAGCGGCGCGGGCGGCGGCACCCTGTTCAGCGAACCGGTGCTGGTCGTGAACCAGAAGGCCAAGCTGATCGAGCTGACGAACGAGTACAGCGTCTTCGACCAGAACGGCAACCAGCTCGGCTCGGTCACCGAGGTCGGTCAGGGGCTGCTGCGGAAGGTGCTGCGCTTCGTCTCCAGCCTCGACCAGTACCTGACGCACCGGCTGGAGATCCGCGACGCCCACGGACAGCCGCAGCTGCGGCTGGTCCGGCCCATGAAGATCTTCAAGTCACGGGTGCTGGTGCAGCGCCCGGACGGTCAGCCGGTCGGCGAGATCGTCCAGCAGAACGTCTTCGGGAAGATCAACTTCGCGGTGATCGCGGACGGCCGCCAGCTCGGTGCGATCAAGGCGGAGAACTGGCGCGCCTGGAACTTCGCGATCGTCGACCACGACGGCAACGAGGTCGCCCGGATCACCAAGACCTGGGAGGGCCTGGCCAGGACCATGTTCACCTCGGCGGACAACTACGTCCTCCAGATCCACTACCAGCTGCCCCAGCCGCTGCTGAGCCTGGTCGTGGCGGCGGCGCTCACCGTGGACACCGCGCTCAAGCAGGACTCCCGGGGACTCGGCTGACCGGGCGGCCACCCCGGGTGCCGGGGCGGCCCTGACATGACGGAGGCCGGTACGTCGGTGACGACGTACCGGCCCCGGTGCGTTCACAGCGCGGTCAGATGCTCCTGCGAGGGAGGTGCGGGCTGCGGGGGCACCAGCGGCGCCCGCCCGGCGGCCGCCCCGGACTCCAGTGCGAGCACCGCGGCCACGGGGTGGTCCGGGTCCGCCACGGCCTCCGCCCGGCAACCGCCCCCGCCGGGCAGGGACGGACCGCCGTCCGCCGCCGGGACCGGCCGCGACAGCGTCACCACGCCCCAGGAGGCGAGCGCCGCGCCCGCCGCCGTGAGCAGCAGGCCCGCCGTACCGCCCTGGAGGTGCTCGCCCAGGAAGGAGAGGCCGATCACGCCGGCCGCCACCGGATTGGCGAGGGTCACCACGGCGAGCGGTGCGCCGAGCCCGTCCCGGTAGGCCGTCTGGGACAGCAGCAGACCGCCCGTCGCGAACGCCGTCACCAGCAGCGCCACCGTCACCACCGGCACGCTGAGCACCGGCTGCGACCGGTCCGTGGCCGCCACCGTCACCGTCTGGGTGAGCGCCGAGGCGACACCCGACGCGAAGCCGGAGGCGGTCGCGTGCCGCAGCCCGGTACGGCCCGGCCGGAGCCGGGAGTGGGGGAGGGCCAGGGTGCCGATCAGGGCGGCCGTCGCGCCCGCCACGGCCAGCGCCTCCGGCAGGCTCAGTACGGTGTCGGGCTCCGGCCCGGAGGCCGTCACCAGCAGCGCGGCCAGCCCGGCCAGGGTGAGCGCGGTGCCCCGCCACTCCAGCGCCCCGACCCGGCGCCCCGCCGCCCGCGCGCCGAGCGGCACCGCCGCGACCAGGGTGAGCGCGCCGAGCGGCTGGACCAGGGTGAGCGGGCCGAACTTGAGGGCGGCCACGTGCAGTAGGGCGGCGCAGGCGTTGAGGGCCACCGACCACCACCAGGCACCGTTGGCGAACAGGCCCAGCACCCCGGTGCCCGCGGACCGGGCGGCGAGCCGCTCCTGGGCCACGGCGGCGGCCGCGTAGGCGACGGCGGAGAACAGGGACAGGGCGACGGCGAGCAGCGGGGCGGTCATCGGGCCGCCCCCACAAGACCGGGGCCCTCGGCCGCCGGGGATCCGGCATCCGGCGTGCCCCGCGGGGGCACCGGGCGCGGGACGCTCGGTGCGGCCTCGGCGGCCCGCGGCGCGGGCACCGGGCGCGACGGCACCGGGCGTGCGGTCTGCTGGACCTTCGCGGGGGCGCGGACCACGGCCAGGGAGATGCCGAGCAGGGCGGTCGCCACGATCGCGTCGAGCCAGTAGTGGTTGGCCGTGCCGACGATCACGACCAGGGTGATCAGCGGATGCAGCAGCCACAGCCAGCGCAGCCGGGAGCGGGTGGCCGCGATCAGGCCGATCGCCACCATCAGGGCCCAGCCGAAGTGCAGCGACGGCATGGCGGCGAACTGGTTCGCCATCGAGTCGGTCTGCGGGTGGGCGCCGTAGACCGTGGGGCCGTAGACCTGCCCGGTGTCCACCAGGCGGGCCACGTCCAGCATCCGCGGCGGGGCGAGCGGAAAGGTCAGATGGAGCGCCAGCGCGGCGCCGGTGAGCAGGGCGAGGACCCGCCGCGCCCACAGATAGTGCGCCGGGCGCCGCAGATACAGCCAGACCAGGACGGCGGCGGTGGCCGTGAAGTGCACGGACACGTAGTAGAGGTTGGCGGCGCGGACGAGGGCCTCGCCGTGCAGCAGCACCGACTGCACGGAGCCCTCGCCCGGCAGATGCAGGGAGCGCTCCCAGTGCCAGACGCGGTGTGCGTTGCGGTAGGCCTCGGCGGTGTGCCCGTTCGCCAGCTGCCTGCCGAACTTGTAGACGAGGAAGAGTCCGGCCACGAGCAGCAGCTCACGGACGAGGGGCGGCCGTATCGCGGCTGCCCCTGCGTTTTCAGGCTCGGTTCGGGAATCCATCCCCCGGCCCCTTTGCTGACGGTCTTGCGTGAGGTGGTGCGTGGTGAGCCCAGGAAAGGGTCCACTCGGTGTCCGAGTAGGTCCTTGCCAAGGCTCATCGATACGACAGTGTACCGATACGCTTGCGTACCGGTACACTCGCGTATCGATACACTGGTGTGAGGCGGCCCACGGGCCGGGACCACGACGGAGGAGCCAGCCATGACGTCGCAGGCAGCGGACGCACCGGAGACGGTTGCCGCCTCGCGCCGCTCCAAGCTCACGCCCGAGCGTGAACAGGAGTTCTTCGACGCCGTGCTCGAACAGATCCGTGAGTGCGGATATGACTCGGTCACCATGGAGGGCATCGCCACCAGCACCCGGTGCAGCAAGTCGACGCTCTACCGGCAGTGGAAGACCAAGCCCCAGTTCGTGGCCGCCGCGCTGCGGTCCAACCGCTGCTTCCGGATCGTCGGCGTCGACACCGGTTCCCTCGCCGAGGACCTGCGCGAGGCCGCCCGGGCCACCGCCGCGTGGTCCAGCCGCGACACCAAGCTGGTCCAGGCCCTCGGCCCGGCCGTGATGCAGGACCAGGAACTCGCCCAGGCGCTGCGCGAGGCGCTCATCGAGCCCGAGACCACGGCGCTTCAGGAGATCATCCGGCGCGGGGTCGAGCGCGGCGAGGTGCCCGCCGACCACCCGGCCCTGGAGTACATCCCGGTCCAGCTGCTCGGCGTGCTGCGCGGCCGGCCGATGCTGGAGGGGCAGTACGCGGACGAGGAGTACCTCGTGCGCTTCGTCGAGGCGGCGGTGCTTCCGCTGCTGGGACTGACCTAGAGACCGGGCCGCCGTCCGCGGGATGACCGGACGTCGGCCCGTTCGCGCCGCACCGTGGGGACGGGGGCGGCGCGCACCCCGGCCGGGCGGGGCTCCTTCTGAGCGGAAGGGAGCCCCGCCCGGCCCGCTTGTGCACCGGGCCGCCGCTCAGACGGTCTGTCCGCTGCCGCCCGCGGAGGCGGCCTTGATGCCCTGGGCGACCTGGTCCAGGACGGACGGCTTCGGCGCGCCCGAGCCCATGTCGATGCCGAAGCGGACGACGACGAGCTGTCCGGAACGGCCCGGCGAGGGGAACACCAGCGACTCGACACAGCCGTCCGCGCCCTTGCCGGTCACCGCCTTCCAGCGGACGAGATAGCCCTGCTGCCCGGCCACCGTCACCGCCTTGGCGGCCAGCACCTGGTGCGAGGTGATACCGCCGTAGGACGAACCGCCGTAGGACTCCTCGGCGTTCTTGGCGATGTCCTGCTCGGCCGCCGCCCGCGCCGTGGTCGCGGTGAGCCCCTGCGCCTTCGCGGACGCCGAGTACGCCCCGCCGGAGTTGCAGGTCTTCGAGGTGTCGCCGGGGCACTTGTACTGGTGCTTCGACTGGATCGCCGCCCCGCCGTCGGTGATGCCTCCGCTCCAGCCGTCGGGCACCGGAATGCTGATCCCGTTGAACGGGTCAGTGGTGAAACCGTCCTCGGTCCCGGGCAGTCCGCCGTCCGGGCCTCCGGACCCGCCCTGCCCGCCGAAGGGGTCGCCCTGGCCCCCGCCGTCGCCCTGACCCCCTTGGCCCCCTTCGCCGCCTTGCCCGCCCTGGTCCCCGAACGGGCCGCCGCCCTGCCCCCCTTGCCCACCGAAGGGATCGCCCTGGCCGCCCCCGCTGCCCTGGCCGCCCTGACCCCCGCGGCCGCCTTGTCCTCCCTGGCCGCCGAAGCCGCCCCCGCTGCCCGGCCCCCGGGACTGCGCGGAGCCGCCGCCCCCGTCGTGCGCGGTGAGCGCGTAGACGCCGCCGCCTATACCCACGAGGACGGCGACCGTGACGGCCACGGCCAGCCCGGTCCGCAGCCCGCGCCGTGCCGGGGCGGGCGGAACGGGCGGATAGGGCACGGCACCGAACGGGCCGCCGAACGGCCCCCCGGGCTGACCGTCGGCGCCCGGCGGCTGCGCCGGGGAACCCCATACGGCGGTCGGGTCCGCCGGGCGGGTCCGGTCCGTCCACGCCCCGCCGTCCCACCAGCGCTCGGTGGCGGGCCCGTCACTTGTCTGCCCCGGGTCGGGGTACCACCCGGGAGGAGTCGCCTGCGTCATGGGACCACCGTAGGAGGCATGCGTGAAAGGGGGATGAGAGGCCCCGGAGCCCGGCGGGCCGTCGGCGTCCGCTCCGGGGGCGGTTTTGCGAGGAGTTGACTGGTGAAACCTTTCCCCGGCTGGTTGGCGGCCCCTTTCGTCGCCCCGCGACCTCACGAGTCACCCATCACGGCAACAGGTGCCCCGACCCGGCTCCGCCGGAGCGCCGGGACGGCTAGGCTCGGTGCCTGTACGTCGTTTGGGCGACCTGGGGAGGTACCGGGATGACGGAGGTACGGCCCGGCGCGGCCGCCTCGGCTTCCCTGTGGGAACGCGACGCGGAACTCGCGGTCGTCGGCGAGGCGGTGGACGCCTTGCGCGACGACGGCTCACCCTCCGCGTCGGGGAGCCTGCTGGTGATCGGCGGTGAGGCGGGCATCGGCAAGACCGCGCTGCTCACCGAGACCCGCCGCCTCGCGGAGCGGCGCGGCTGCACGGTGTGGTCGGCACGCGGCGGCGAGACCGTCACCTCCGTTCCCTTCAACGTCGTACGCCAACTGCTCCAGCCCGCGCTGCTCTCCCTGATGCCGGAGGAGGCGCGCGAGTACCTGGGCGACTGGTACGACGTCGCGGGCCCGGCCCTCGGCATAACCGAACCCGGCGACCGGCAGGCCGACCCGCAGGGTGTGTGCGACGGCCTGGTCGTCGCCGTCTCCCGGCTCGCCAAGCGGGAATGGCCCCTGGTGCTGCTCATCGACGACGCGCACTGGGCCGACCAGGAGACCCTGCACTGGCTCGCCGCCTTCTGCGAACGCCTCGGCGAACTGCGGGTGCTGGTCGTCGTCGCCCTCCGTCCCGGGGAGGCCACCGGGGACGGCGCCCGTCATCTGGACGCCATCGCCGCGGCCGCCCACCGCCCGGTCAGCACCCTGAGCGAGCTGACTCCCGAGGCGACCGCCGGACTCACCCGCACCACCCTCGGCTCCCACGCCGACGCGCCCTTCTGCCGCGAGGTGTGGGCCGTCACCGGCGGCAACCCCTACGACACCGTGGAACTCCTCGCCAAGGTGCAGGACAGCCAGCTCGAACCGGTCGAGGCATCGGCCGCCGAACTGCGCGCCCTGAACCGCTCGGCCCGCGGCAACGGCCTGGTCGCCCGGCTGGAGAGCCTCGGCATCGAGGCCACCCGCTTCGCCTGGGCCGCCGCCATCCTCGGCACCGGCATCACCGTGGACCTGGTGGCCCGGCTCGCCACCATGCGCCACGAGGAGGCGGTGCGCTGCGCCGAACTCCTGGGCGCCGCCCGCATCCTGGCCGAACCCGATCCGGCGGCCCGCCATGCAGCCGACGGCGAGCTGGAGTTCGTCCACCCGCTGATCGCCACCGCCGTCTACCGTTCCATCCCCGACGGGCTGCGCACCGCGATGCACGGCATCGCCGCACAGGTCGTCACCGACTCCGGACTCGGCGCCGCGGCCGCCTCCCGCCATCTGCTGGAGGTCCACCCGGACGACGACGAGGAACTCGTCGAGCAGATGCGCGAGGCGGCCCGCGAACACCTCGCCGTCGGCGCCCCCGAAGCGGCCCGCCGCTGTCTGGAGCGGGCCCTGCTGGAGCCGCCACTGCCCGAGGTGCATCCGTATGTCCTCTACGAACTGGGCTGCGCCACCCTGCTGACCTCGCCCGCGACCACCATCGACTACCTCCAGGCGGCCCTGGCCATGCCCGGACTCGACGGCCAGGTGCGCATCGACGCCGTCTGCCGCCTCTCCCAGGCACTGCTGCACAACGACCAGCTGGACGAGGCGGTCCGCACCGTCGACGCGGAGGCCGCCCGCCTCGGACCCGGCCCCGCCCGGATGCGCCTCCAGGCCGTGCACTACATGTGGGAGGGCATCCACGCCGGGGAGGAGGACTCCCCGCACCGCTCCCGCGAACTGGCCGAACTCGCCCGCACCTGCACCGGCCGGGACAACTCCGAACGCGCCCTGCTCATCCTGCGCGGCTTCGACGCGATGACCCACGGCGAGAACGCCGAGGAGGTCGTGGAGCTGTGCGACCGCGCCCTCGTCAACGGCCGCCTCGCTCCCGGACTCGGCTGGACCGACACCGAGTGGGGCATCGAACTGCTGCTGATGCTGGGCAGTGCGTACGCCTACACCGACCGCCTCGACCGGGCCGAGAGCCTCTTCACCGAGGCCCTGCGCGCCTACGAGTCCGCCGGGTGGAGCGGCGGCCACCTCGCCCTGGCCCACGCCTACGTCGGACTCGCCCACCGCAGGCGCGGACGCCTGAGGGAGGCGGAGACGTCCCTGCGCGAATCACTGCGCCTGGCGGAGCGCGTCGGCCGGGGACTGCCCCTGTACTGGTCCGCCACCTGCGGACTCGTCGACACCCTGCTCGCCCGCGGGCACACCGAGGAGGCCTGGTCGATCGCCGAGCGCTACGGCTTCGCACCGCCGTACCCGTCGACCATCGTGCTGCCCGACATCCGGTGCGTCCGCGGTCGGCTGCTGCTCGCGGTGGGCCGCACGGAGGAGGGCGTGGGCGAGCTGGAGGCCGCAGAGAAGGCGGCAGCCGGGCGCGGCCACAACACCGTCCTGGCTCCCTGGGCCACGGACCTGGCGCGTGCGCTCGCCGCCGACGATCCGCGCCGGGCCGCCGAACTCGCCGTCACCGCGCGGCGCCAGGCGGAGCGGTTCGGTACGGACACCGCGATCGGCGAGGCCCTGGGCGTGGCCGCCGCCCTGGAGACCGGCCAGCGTGCCACCGCGCTCTACGCCCGCGCGGTGGACTGCCTGGAGTCCTCGCCGTCCGCCTACGAGCATGCGGTGGCCCGGGTCGACTACGGCATCGCCGCCCGCTCGGCGGCCGACCTGACCAGGGGACTGACGCTGGCCCGGTCCTGCGGGGCGGACGGTCTGGCGGCCCGGGCGGAGCAGGCACTGGAGGGCGTCCGGGTGACCGGCTGAGGCACCCCTGTGGTCCGTTCAGCGCACCGCACCCGCCGCGCGATGGATCACCGGCCTAGACTGGCGGCCACGGCAGCCCCCGCACGCGCATCCGGCAAGGAAGGCGGCACCACCGTGGAGCAGACCCTCGTCAGCCCGTCTCCGCACACCGCCGCCGGCTGGTGGGTCACCGCGGACCAGGCACGGCACGCGGCGCAGAGCGGACTGTCGGACGCGGTGACGGCACCCGCGCTGCTCCGTACGCTCGCCGAACTCGACCGGGCGCGCCGGGAGACGGTCGTCGCCGTCGGCGCGGCCGTGGAGGCGCTGCTCGAAGGCGGTGTCGCCTGGGAGGCGATCGCGGCGGCCCTCGGACACACCTCTCCGCAGGACGCGCAGTCCGCGCTCGCCCCCGCCCGCAGCGCCGCCGGTGCGGCGATCGAACGCCGGCTCGGCCGCCGGGTGTAGTGCCCGCACTCGAACGGCGGCTCGGCCGCCGGGTGCGGCGCCCCTGACGTACGGTCAGCCGGGAGTGCCGAGGATCTCGGCGAGGTCGTACCGCACCGGCTCCTCGAGCTGGGCATAGGTGCACCCGGCGGGGTCGCGGTCCGGGCGCCAGCGGCGGAAGCGCGCGGTGTGCCGGAAGCGCACCCCGTTCTCCATGTGGTCGTACGCCACCTCCGCCACCCGCTCGGGCCGCAGCGGCACCCAGGACAGGTCCTTCTTCCCCGACCAGCGGCTGGGAGCCCCGGGCAGCCGTGCCGTCTCGTGCGCCGCCTCGTCGGACCAGGCCGCCCACGGATGGTCCCCGGCCTCCTCCAGCCGCAGCGGCTCCAGCTCCGCCACGAGTTCCGCGCGCCGCTTCATGGTGAACGCGGCAGCCACGCCCACATGCTGGAGTACGCCCCGGCCGTCGTACAGCCCGAGCAGCAGGGAGCCCACCACCGGTCCGCTCTTGTGGAAGCGGTAGCCCGCGACCACCACATCCGCCGTGCGCTCGTGCTTGACCTTGTACATCACCCGTTCGTCGGGCCGGTAGGGCAGGTCGAGCGGCTTGGCGATCACTCCGTCCAGGCCCGCGCCCTCGTACTGGCTGAACCATTCCTCGGCCACCGCCCGGTCCGTCGTCGCGGGCGCGAGATGCACCGGTGGGGTCACCGAGGACAGCGCCCGTTCCAGCAGACCGCGCCGCTCGGTCAGCGGGGCGGGCAGCAGAGAGCGGTCGTCCAGCGCCAGCAGATCGAAGGCCACGAAGGAGGCCGGGGTCCGCTCGGCCAGGGTGCGCACCCGGGAGGCCGCCGGATGGATCCGCTCCGTCAGCGCGTCGAAGTCCAGATGCCCCTCCCGGGCGATCACGATCTCCCCGTCCACCACGCACCGCTCCGGCAGGCGCTCCCGCAGTGCCGCCACCAGCTCGGGAAAGTACCTGGTCAAGGGCTTGCCGGTACGGCTGCCGAGCTCCACTTCGGCGCCGTCGCGAAAGACGATCGCCCGGAAGCCGTCCCACTTCGCCTCGTACTGCATGTCCGCCGGGATCGTCGCCACGGGCTTGGCGAGCATGGGCTTGACGGGCGGCATCACCGGCAGATCCATGGCTCCGACTCTAGGAGCCGAGGCCGGGCCCCGCCCTTTCTGCCCGTCCGCCACGCCGGGCGATGGGCCCGTCGTGCGAGGCCCCTGCCGTGCGCCTACCGTGGCTCGCATGGGCGATGCGGTGGAGCTGGAGGCGGGCGGCCGGACGGTACGGCTGTCCAACCCGGGCAAGATCTTCTTTCCGGAGCGCGGTTTCACCAAACTGGACCTCGCGCAGTACTACGTCACCGTCGGACCCGGCATCCTGCGCGCCCTGCGCGACCGGCCCACCACCCTGGAGCGGTACCCCGACGGTGTGACCGGTGAGTCCTTCTTCCAGAAGCGGGCGCCGAAGAACATGCCCGACTGGATCCCCACCGCCCACATCACCTTCCCCAGCGGCCGCAGCGCCGACGAGATGTGCCCCACCGAGGCCGCCGCCGTGGTGTGGGCCGCGCAGTTCGGCACGCTCACCTTCCATCCGTGGCCGGTGCGCCGCGACGACGTCGACCACCCCGACGAACTCCGTATCGACCTCGACCCCCAGCCCGGCACCGACTACGCCGACGCGGTGCACGCCGCCCATGAACTGCGCGCCGTACTCGACGAGTTCGGCGGACTGCGCGGCTGGCCCAAGACCTCCGGCGGGCGGGGACTGCATGTCTTCGTGCCCATCGAGCCGCGCTGGACCTTCACCGAGGTGCGCCGCGCCGCCATCGCGGTGGGGCGCGAGCTGGAGCGCCGGATGCCGCGCCGGGTGACCATCGCCTGGTGGAAGGAGGAGCGGGGCGAGAAGATCTTCGTCGACTACAACCAGACGGCCCGCGACCGCACCGTGGCCTCCGCCTACTCCGTGCGCCCCCGGTCGAACGCCACCGTGTCCGCGCCGCTGCGCTGGGAGGAGGTCCCCGACGCGGTGCCCGACGACTTCGATCTGGCCACCATGCCCGCCCGGTTCGCCCGGCTCGGCGATGTGCACGCGGACATGGACGACCACGCCTTCTCCCTGGAGGCACTCCTCGACCTGGCCCGCCGCGACGAGCACGACCACGGCCTCGGGGATCTGCCCTATCCGCCGGAGTACCCGAAGATGCCCGGCGAGCCGAAGCGGGTCCAGCCCAGCAGGGCCCGTAAGGACGGCACATCACCGGCCTGAGAGAAATGCCGATATGAAGAGATAAGGGGTATTTGCCCTCAAGGGGGATAAGCTCACGACGTGCCGCTGCCGTCCCCGGCTCGTCCCAGCGGCCCTTCTCCGAGAACTCGGCACAGGATGGGGAGTCCGGCATGGACAGACGCAGCTTCAACCGCCGGATGCTGCTGGGGAGTGCGGCTGTTGCGACCTCGCTGGCCGTGGCACCGGAGGCCGCCGGTACGGCACTGCGCACAGCACCGCCGGGCGGCAAGGTCCGGCACATCAAGATGTACGCCGAGAGGCTCCACGGCGGACAGATGGGTTACGGGCTCCAGCGGGGGGAGGCGAGCATCCCCGGCCCGCTGATCGAGCTGACCGAGGGCGACACCCTCTACATCCACTTCGTGAACACGATGGACATCACGGCGAGCCTGCATGTGCACGGTCTGGACTACGCCATCAGCCAGGACGGAACCCGCCTTAGCCACAGTGCGGTACCCCCCGGCGGCTCCCGCACCTACATCTGGCGCACCCACACACCCGGCCGCCGCCCCGACGGCAGCTGGCGGGAGGGCAGTGCGGGCTACTGGCACTACCACGACCATGTCGTCGGCACCGACCACGGCAGCGGCGGGGTCCGCAGGGGCCTGTACGGGCCGGTGATCGTGCGCCGCGCGGGAGACATCCTCCCCGTCAGGACACACACCATCGTCTTCAACGAGACGATGATCAACAACCGCAGGCCGCACTCCGGACCCGACTTCACGGCGACACTCGGGGACCGCACGGAGTTTGTGATGATCACGCACGGCGACGCCTTCCACACCTTCCATATGCACGGCCACCGTTGGGCGCACAACCGCACCGGTCTGCTGAGCGGCCCGGAGGACCTGAGCCCGATCATCGACAACAGGATCGTGGGCCCGGGCGACTCCTTCGGCTTCCAGGTGCTCGCGGGAGAGGGCGTCGGACCCGGCGCGTGGATGTACCACTGCCATGTGCAGCACCACGCCGACAAGGGCATGGTCGGACTGTTCCTGGTGAAGAACCCGAACGGGTCGATGCCGTCCTACCAGTCGCACGAGCGCTGACCGGCTGCCGGTTTCACCGGAGCCCGTAGTCGAGCAGCACATCCTGGAGCCGGTGCACGCCAGGGGTGCGGGCGATGGCGGCGATCCGGCCCGCCTGCCCGGCCGCCGCGGGAGCGTCTTTCGGGGCGGCCGCGAGCGCGGCCCCCCCGATCACCGGGAGGGGCGGACCGGCGGACAACTGCCGGACGAGGTCGGTGTGGGACAGGCCGAGGGGCAGCAGGACGAGGCAGCCCTCGTTGCCCGGCAGGCTGAGCGCCCGGCCGTCCGTGGCGGGCGCCAGTCTGCCCAGGACCTGGTGGAGCAGCCGTCGCGCGGCCACCGGTTCCTGGGGCACCGTGGAGCGGACGGCGAGCACCAGATAGCCGGGTTCCAGGGGGAGTCCGCACCGATCGGCCACCTCCTGCGGCGCGTCACCGCGGAGCAGTGCCGCGGCCAACTCCGCCGTGCCGCCTGCTGGTCGGCCGTTCCCGGGAGGAACGCCTCGGTCACCTCCTCGACCAGCGCGCCGACCGTCGTGAACAACCGGCGGGTCAGCCACAGCAGGGCGGCCTCCTCCCCTGGGTGGGCGGCGGCGCAGAGCACGTCCGTCACCACCTCGACACCCACGTGGTACGCCTTGGACATCCGCCTCCAGCACGACGCCCCGGCGGACGGACGGACGGACCGGCTGGCTGCCCGCACCCTCCGGCCCGTTCTCCGTGATCCTGCGCATGTACGCACCCAAGTCCGCTGTCCTGAACGGCACATGGACCCCGCCCGCGATCACCATGACCAGCTAGGGCCTCTCGTGTGGATCATGCCGGGCTCGCGGGGTCTGGCCCGATCCAGACGAAAGACCCTAGGGCCTACCGGAAGGGGCGGCCGCGGGGCCCCGGCCCCCACGGCGGGAAGGCGCTCCCACCGCCCGGCGGCCGCGGGCTATTCTGGCCCGTGACCGCCGAGTGAGGGGGCCCACGTGACCGATGCCGTGCCGCGCCCCACCCTGGAGGCCGTGGCCGCCCGGGCCGGGGTCTCGCGGGCCACCGTCTCCCGGGTGGTCAACGGCGGGGGAGGGGTGCGCGAACCGCTGGCCGCCCGGGTGCGCAGGGCCGTGGAGGAACTCGGCTATGTGCCCAACCAGGCCGCGCGGAGCCTGGTGACCAGACGGCACGACGCGGTTGCCGTCGTCATCGCCGAACCCGAGACCCGGGTCTTCGCCGATCCCTTCTTCGCACTCCAACTCCGCGGCATCAGCCAGGAACTGACGGCCCATGACTGCCAGCTCGTCCTGCTGCTGACGGAGGGCCGCGCCGACCACGCCCGGGTCGGCCGCTATCTCGCCGGCGGCCATGTGGACGGGGCCCTCGTCTTCTCGCTGCACCTGGAGGACCCGCTGCCCGAACTGGTACGGCGCGCCCGGGTACCGACGGTGTTCGGCGGGCGGCCGGGCTGGAGCGACGCCACCCGCAGCGCCCTGTACGTGGACAGCGACAACCGCGGCGGGGCGCGCGAGGCCGTACGCCATCTCGTGGGCCTCGGCCGCCGCCGGATCGCCCATATCACCGGCGCACTGGACCAGACGTCCGCGGTGGACCGGCTCGACGGGTTCCGGGACGTCCTGCCCGACGCCGAACCCCGGCTGATAGCCGAGGGGGACTTCACCCCGGCGGGCGGTGCCCGCGCGATGGCCCGGCTGCTGGAGCGGTGCCCGGACCTGGACGCCGTGTTCGCCGCGAACGATCTGGCCGCGTCCGGCGCCCTGCGGGTGCTGCGCGCGCGGGGACTGCGGGTGCCCGAGGACATCGCCGTCGTCGGCTTCGACGACATGCTGCCGGTCGCCGAGCACACCGATCCGCCGCTGACGACGATCCGTCAGGACATCGAGGAGATGGGGCGGTTGATGGCCCGGCTGCTGCTGCGCGGACTGGACCGCCGGGACGGCACGGCCGGACCCGGCACCGCACCCACGGCAAAGGACGGTCCGTCCGGCGTGGTGCTCCCGACAACACTGGTGCGGCGCGCGTCCGCGTAGGACGGACGGCCCGTCCTCGCATCCGGGGCGGCGAGTGCGCAGGCACGGTGGGACGGCGGCCTCCGCCGCTCAAGTTGCCCCTGCCCGCGGATTCGCTCAGCCCTGCTGGCGCGGGGCGCTCTTCAGGACCGCGAAGCGTGCTCCGAACGGGTCGGCGAACCGGGCCACCCGGCCCACCCCCTCGAGGTCCTTCGCCGGCATCCGGACCGTGCCGCCGAGCCGGTCGGCGTCGCTCACCGCCGCGTCCGCGTCCAGGACGGAGAAGTACGGCAGCCAGTGCGCGGCGGACCCCGTCTCCACAGCGTCTTCGCCCAGCGGCACCAGACCGCCGAACATGGCGTCCAGGCCCGCGCCCGCCGGACTGACACAGGTGTACATGGCTCCGGGGAAGGGCACGCCCTCGGTCTCCCAGCCGAGCACCCGGTGGTAGAAGGCGGCGGCACGGGCGATGTCCGGGGTGTACAGCTCGACCCAGCACAGCCCTCCGGGGGCGCCCGCCACCTCGATGCCCTTGGTGCGGCCCGGCTGCCAGATGCCGAAGGGCACCCCCGCGGGATCGGCGAGGATGGCCATGCGGCCCTCGTCCATCACATCCATCGGCTGGACGCGCACACTGCCTCCGGCCTGCTCCGCCGCCTTCGTCGTGGCCTCCGCGTCGGAACTCTGGAAGTAGACGGTCCAGGAGGGCGGACCCTGCTCCTCGGTGATCTCCATACCCCCGGCGGCCGTCCGGCCGGAGAGCTGGAAGAAGCCGTACTCCCCGGCCTCGGGTCCCGCCGACTCGAACTGCCAGCCGAAGAGACCGCCGTAGAAGGAGACGGCGCCGCCGAGGTCCGGGGCGCCGACATCGAGCCAGTTCGGAGCGCCGTCGACGAAGCGGGTGGTGAGCATGGCTGCTCCTTCGAGGGTTCTCGGGGGATGGTCTCGGAGGGGGTCCCGCGGTCCTGCACTGCCGAGTCTTCCACCGCCCACGGACAATCGCCGCCCAACTCCCCGGTTCTGCCCCCGTGACATTCGGTGACCGGTAGGGTGTGATTGTGTGAGTACCTCCGGGGCATGTGCTGCCGCGCGCCGCCGTGCGTCACGGCCCCCGCGCGGTCACCCTGGAAGCCGAGGGCGGGGCTCCCGGGCGGGGCGTTGATTCGCCGTTGATCGGACGTTTTTCGCGGCACGCCACGCTCTCCACCATGCACATCGAAGCGAGCACCGTAACCGACATCGCCTGGCACGAGCAGGCGCTCTGCGCGCAGACGGGAGCCGATTTCTTCTTCCCGGAGCCGGGCAGTTCGGTACGTGAGGCGAAGCGCATCTGCGGTCTGTGCCCGATCCGCTCCGCGTGCCTGGAGTACGCGCTCGCCCACGACGAACGGTTCGGCGTCTGGGGCGGTCTGTCCGAGAAGGAGCGCCTGCATCTGCGGCAGGCCCGAGTGAACCGGTGAGCCCCGGCCGGTCCGCCGCGCGACGCGCCGGACCGGCCAGGGAAGCTGCGCGCGCCGGGGCATGAGGCCGGGGGAGTCGTGTCGGGCGCCGCTCGTCCGGGACGTGGTCTACGCGCGTCCGGATGCGGTTCCGCAGGTGCGGGACGATGCTGGAAACATGTCCGGACGGGCCCCTGTCACCGTTCATCCGCCGTCGGGCACCGGCGGCCGACGGGTGACCGCGCGCGGGGAGAGCCTGGGGCTCGCCTTCACCGACGAGGACGTGATCGAGTTTCTGGGCCGTGCGGGCCTGCCCGACGCCGAGGACCTGCTCGACGATCCCGCGTGGGTGAAGTGGCGCGGAGCGGAGGCGCACCACTACGAGGCGGTGTAGGGAACCCGGGACGGCTTGGAACCCGGGACGGCTCCCGCCCCCGGCTTCAGTCCGCGCCGACCGGTGTCAGGACCGCGAGCGTCTCCGCCGCCTCGCGCAGCGCCGCCCCGAGTATCAGCGGCGGATGCAGCGCCCCGCACGCCGGGGGTGGAACGATCCACTCCAGGGTGCGCGCGGGCCGGTGCGGCGGCGGTAACGCGACCCACGCCCCCTTGCTCGCATGACGGATCCCCGCCCCGGACCAGTGACGAGCCGGGTCCGGCGGCACGAGGAACCCGACCCGGTGCGCCGCCGAGTCCACCAGTGTCGGACCGGGAGCGCGCAGCGGCTCGTGCCACAGGATGTCCAGGGTGAGCAGGCCGAGCCGGCGCGGGACGCTCACCAGGTCCCAGAGGCGCCCCGCCTCCATCAGCACGGTCCCGTCGCCCCGGCACCACGCCCGCTCACCTGCCCGGGGGCCCGGCCCGGCGGCCGTCGGCCACTCCACGCCGTATGTCCACATCGCATTCGTCATGAGCAGCTCCAGGGGCCGGGTGGCCCGACCAGGCGTCGTCGGAGGCGGAGCCGGGTGAATGCCCGCAGGGGAAACACCAACCGGCATATGCATGCTGAGGGATGGGCCCCCGCCGCAAAAGGGTGGCGCGGCCTGGCGTTTGCTGCTGAAACGTTGCGGCACCTCCGAGGGGAGCCCGGTGGCCCCTCGCGCTACGCCCCCTTGCGCGCCGCCAGCCGGGCCTTGCGCGCCGCCAGCCGCTCGTCGAACCGCAGCGCCTCGGTGTCCAGCCCGTCCATGAACAGCCCCAGTTCCTCCTGGGCCCGGAGGCCGTCGGGACCGAGGCCGTCGATCTCCATGACCTTCAGGAAGCGGAGCACCGGCTGAAGGACGTCGTCGTGGTGGATCCGCAGGTTGTAGACCTCGCCGATCGCCATCTGCGCGGCGGCGCGCTCGAAGCCCGGGATGCCGTGTCCCGGCATCCGGAAGTCCACCACGACATCCCGCACCGCCTGCATGGTGAGGTCGGGGGCGAGCTGGAACGCGGCCTTCAGCAGATTCCGGTAGAAGACCATGTGGAGGTTCTCGTCGGTCGCGATCCGGGACAGCATCCGGTCGCAGACCGGATCCCCGGACTGGTGGCCGGTGTTGCGGTGCGAGATACGGGTGGCCAGCTCCTGGAAGGCGACATACGCGACGGAGTGCAGCATGGAGTGCCGGTTGTCCGACTCGAAGCCCTCGCTCATATGGGCCATGCGGAACCGTTCCAGCTGGTCGGGGTCGACCGCGCGGGAGGCGAGCAGATAGTCCCGCATCACGATGCCGTGCCGGCCCTCCTCGGCGGTCCAGCGGTGCACCCAGGTGCCCCAGGCCCCGTCACGGCCGAACAGGGAGGCGATCTCGTGGTGGTAGCTGGGGAGGTTGTCCTCGGTCAGCAGATTGACCACCAGCGCGATCCGGCCGATCTCGGTGACCTTGGACTGCTCCTTCTCCCAGGCCGTGCCGTCCTCGAAGAAGGCGGGGAAGTTGCGGCCGTCGCCCCAGGGCACGTACTCGTGCGGCATCCAGTCCTTGGCGACCGCCAGATGGCGGTTCAGCTCGTTCTCGACCACTTCCTCCAGGGCGTACAGCAGCCGGGCGTCGGTCCAGGCGGACGGGCTGCCGAGGTGCGGGGAAGTGATCGTCACGAGAACTCCAGGGGGGACGCAGAGCAAAGCGGCGGGGACCATCAGAACTTACGGGATCGTAGGCTACGAGGCCGTAGGTTACGAATCCGTAGGTTAAGTGCGCTGTAAAGAAGGCGCCCAGGCGGGTGCGCGCGCCGGGCTCCACCTGCCCCCGTGTGCCGTCGGCGGACACGCCGAGGACCCCGTGGACGAGGGTCCACGGGGTCGTGCGGGGCCCGGCTCCCGGTCGGCTCGCGCGGCCGTACCGAGAGGCAGGTCACATCGCTCGCACCGCCTCCGGTGTGGTCTCCGTGAGGGAACCGTCGAGCAGCAGCCAACGGGTGATGCCGATCGACTCCAGGAACGGCAGGTCGTGTCCGGCCACGATCAGCGCGCCCTCGTACGATTCGAGCGCCGTCGCCAGCTGGCGCACGCTCCCCATGTCCAGGTTGTTGGTGGGTTCGTCGAGCATCAGCAGCTGCGGCGCGGGCTCGGCCAGCATCAGCGCGGCCAGCGCGGCACGGAAGCGCTCGCCGCCCGACAGGGTCCCGGCGGACTGGCCGGCCCGCGCCCCCCGGAACAGAAAGCGCGCCAGCCGCGCCCGGATGCGGTTGTCGGTGGCGCCCGGCGCGAACCGGGCCACGTTCTGCGCGACCGTCAGCCCCTCGTCGAGGACGTCCAGCCGCTGCGGCAGAAAACGCACCGGCACATGCGCCACCGCCTCGCCCGACACCGGTGAGATGTCGCCCGCGATGGTCCGCAGCAGGGTGGTCTTCCCCGCGCCGTTGCGCCCCACCAGCGCGATCCGCTCCGGGCCGTGCACATCGAGGTCGCCGGTCACCCGCGTGCCGTAGGGCAGTTCGAGATCCCGCAGGGAGAGCACCGACCGCCCCGGCGGGACGGCCGTGTACGGCAGATCGATCCGGATCTCGTCGTCGTCCCGCACCGCACCCGCCGCCTCGTCCAGCCGCTCCCTGGCCCCGGCGAGCCGCTCCTCGTGCATGATGCGGTGCTTGCCCGCGGACTCCTGGGCCGCCCGTTTACGGGCTCCCATGACGATCTTCGGCTCGCGCTTTTCGTCCCACATCCGCTGGCCGTACCGCTTGCGGCGGGCCAGCTTGGTCTGGGCGTCCGCCAGTTCGCGCCGCTGCCTGCGGACGTCCGCCTCCGCGACGCGCACCATGCGCTCCGCCGCCTCCTGCTCGGCGGCCAGCGCCTCCTCGTAGGCCGAGAAGGTGCCGCCGAAGCAGACGACCTCCCCGGCCCGCAGGTCCGCGATCCGGTCGACCAGGTCGAGGAGTTCGCGGTCGTGGCTGACCACGACCATCACCCCGGGCCAGGACTCGACCGCCGCGTACAGCCGTCGGCGGGCGTGCAGGTCGAGGTTGTTGGTGGGCTCGTCGAGCAGCAGCACATCGGGGCGGCGCAGCAGCAGCGCGGCCAGCCGCAGCAGGACGGACTCGCCGCCGGAGACCTCGCCGACGGTGCGGTCCAGGCCGATGTGACCGAGGCCGAGTTCGCCGAGCAGCGCCGTGGCGCGCTCCTCCACGTCCCAGTCGTCGCCGAGGGCCGTGAAGTGCTCCTCGGCCGCGTCGCCCGCCTCGATGGCGTGCAGTGCGGCGCGCTGCGCGGCGATACCGAGGGCCTGGTCCACGCGCAGCGCGGTGTCGAGGGTGATGTTCTGCGGCAGATGGCCGATCTCGCCCGTGACGCGCACGGTGCCGTCCGCGGGGGCGAGTTCACCGGCGATCAGCTTGAGCAGGGTGGACTTGCCCGCCCCGTTGACGCCGACGAGCCCCGTTCTGCCGAGGCCGAGGGAGAGCTGGAGGCCGTCGAAGACAGGGGTGCCGTCGGGCCAGGAGTAGGACAGGGCGGTACAGGTGATGGCAGGGGCGTGTGCGGTGGATGACATGCGGGCCTCGCGACTGCTCGGAGCGGGTGGGGGCGACGCGTGGGAGACACCGCAGGGGGCGACGGTCCGCAGACGCGGAAGAACCCGGGTCCGGGAGGCGGGACGGCTCGTACGCCGAGGTCGCACACGAGGCACACAGACGCGGACAGCGCTGTGTGACACGGTGTCTCAGGACCTCAGACGAGCAACGTCCTTCTCCTATCGACGGCAACAGGACCGCGTATCACGGTAGGGAGGGGGGCGGAGGGCGTCAAAGCATTTATCGCTGCCTCGGCGGGCCCAACGTCTGGTGGGCCGCCGGGTGCGGTGGGGCGGCTGGGTCGCGGTGGGGCGGTCGAAGTCCTGGTGGGGCGGCGGCTGGGGTCGTTGGTACGTCCGGGTTCGGTGGGGCGGCCGGTATCCGTGCGCGTACGGGGCACTCGTACCGCGGACCGAACCCGCGCGCCAGGAGGCATCGTGTCCGACGACTTCCCCTCGCTGCCCGCCCGGCTGTATCTGCTCTGCTGCGACCCCGGCCGGGCCGGGTCCGGCCATGACCCCGCCCTCGCCCGCCTGGTGCGGTCGGGCGCCCTCGCCGAGCTGGCGGGGCGGGGACTGCTCACCGGCACGGACGGCGCGGATGGCGTGGTCGAGCCGCGCGATCTCGACGCCCACAGCGGCGACCCCGCCCTGGACGGACTCCTCGAACTCGTCATGGAGTCCCGGCCCCGCCCCTGGGCCTCCTGGGTGACCTGCTACGCCGGGGTCACCCTCGACGCCGTCCGCGCGCAGCTCACCGCCGCGGGCCTGCTGCGCGCCGATCGCGGGAAGGGCTTCGGATTGCTGCGGCCCGTACGGTACGAGCCGGTGCGGGCGCAGCCGGTGCGGGAGCTGCAACGGCGGGCGCGGCACACGCTGACGGGCCCCGGGCCGGTCACCGCGGTGAGCGGGGACGACGCGGTCCTGGCCGTTCTGGCCGTGGCGGGCGGGGTGTGCACGGTGACGGGTCCCGCGGACCGTGTGTGCCCCGGAGACTGCGCGTGCCACGGGGACCGCGTCGAGGCGCTGACGGAGCACGCCGCCCGGGCGGTGCCCCCGCTGAAGGAGATCGTTCGCGGGCTGTGGAGCGCGGTGTCCGGGCCGGGTGCCGCCGCGCGGCCCGGCGGCTGACATCCGCGGGGAGGCCCTCGGAAGCGCGGCCCGGCGGCCGACCCGTGGGCGGCGTCAGATGCGCTGCCCCGCCGGGACCCGCCTGCGGCAGCCGGGCCGGGCCGGGTTCAGCAGGCGTCCCGCATCAGTTCGGCCAGGTCGTGGTCCAGGTCCACCTGGAGGTGTTCGCGACCGACCGGCACCAGCTCCGTAGACCGCCGCAGAAAGCGACGGATCTCCTTGGAGTGGACGTGCACCACGGCGGTGCCCTCCGGAGCGTGGAACTCCAGCACGGTGCGGTCGTACCCATAGGGCCGCACTCGGACGTCCCCGTGTCCCTCGGCGCCCTTCAGGCCCGCCGTGAGCAGCTCGCGCGCGAAGGTCCAGCACACCTCGACGCCCTCCAGGGTGGCGGGCGCCGGGAAGGTCATCCGGACGGCGAAGGGGTCGCGCCGGTCGTAGTGGAGCGTCGCCGGAATGCTCGGCATCCTCGGCGCGGCGGCGACGAGACGGGCCTCCACGGGCTGCTCGATGAGGGTGGACAACGCCTTGCTCCCTTGTGACGGCTGGATGGACTCCGGGCGGATCGGGCCGGGCATCGGAAGAGACGATGGAATCGGCCAATGCGTGCATCTGAAAAGCACGTGACCTCTGTCACCGAAACCATGCCCGTGGTGCTGGCGTTGCGGATGGTGCGCCGCCCCCGGACTCCCGGACACCGGGGAGGACACGGGACACGGCGGCACGGTTCCCCGTGCGGGCCGTCTGGACGGCGCCGCGCCGGTGGGCTAGCTTCCCGCGCCATGACAGGGATGGGGAACAGGGGACGCGGGATCCGTACGGTGGCCGCGGGGGTGTGCGCGGCGGTGCTGGCCGTCCTGCCGACGGCCTCCGCACAGGCGTACGAGTCGGCCGCCTCCGCGCAGGCGCACGGCTCTACCGCCCTCGCGCGGGTGCAGAGGCCGACGGCTCCCGCGCAGGCGTACGGCGGGCACGACGCGGCATCGCGGCCGGGGCCGCAATGGCGGCTCACGGACACCGGCAGCGGCGCCCGCTTCCGGGGACTGGCAGCGGTCAGCCGCAACACGGCCTGGCTGGCCGGGTCCCAGGGCACCGTGCTGCGCACCACGGACGGCGGCGCGCACTGGCGGAATGTCTCCCCGCCGGGTGCCGCCGCTCTGGAGTTCCGCGACGTCCAGGCGTTCGACGCCCGGCACGCGGTGGTGTTGGCGATCGGCGAGGGCGACGCCTCCCGCCTGCTGCGCACCGAGGACGGCGGCCGAACCTGGACCGAGGCGTTCCGCAACACCGACGCCGGGGCCTTCTACGACTGCCTCACCTTCTTCGACCGCCGTCACGGTCTCGCCGTGAGCGACCCGGTGGACGGCAGGTTCCGCCTGCTGTCCACCGGCGACGGCGGGCGCTCCTGGCGGGTCCTGCCCACGGCCGGGATGCCCGCCGCTCAGGACGGCGAGGCCGGTTTCGCGGCGAGCGGGCAGTGCCTGGTCGCCTCGGGCCCGCACGACGTCTGGCTCGCCACGGGCGGTGGCGCCGAGGCGCGTGTGCTGCACTCCGCGGACCGCGGACTGACCTGGACGGCCGCCGTGACACCGGTCCCGGCGGGCGACCCGGCGCGCGGCGTCTTCGCGCTCGCCTTCCGTGACCGCACCCATGGGCTCGCGGTCGGCGGCGACTACCGCGCCGACCAGCCGTCACCGCGGTCCGCCGCGGTGAGCCGGGACGGCGGCCGCACCTGGACCCCCGCCGCCGAGCCCCCGCCCGCCTACCGCTCGGGCGTCACCTGGCTCCCGCACAGCCGTTCGGCCGCGCTTGCCGTCGGCCCGTCCGGTACCGACCTCACCACGGACGGCGGCCGCACCTGGCGGACCGTCGACACCGGTTCGTACGACACCGTCAGCTGCGCCCCCGACCACGGCTGCTGGGCCGCGGGCGAGAAGGGCCGGGCCGCCCGCCTCGCCCCCTGAACGGCGCATCCCCGGCGCTCCCGCCCGACCGTTCTGCCCGACCGGGGGCCGCGGCCACACCGAGAACCACGAGAACCACGAGGACACCGAGATCACCGAGAACAAGGCCCCGGCCCCCGTGCCCGTCGGTGACCCCGGCGAAAACGGGGTACCCGGGGCTGATCCATACCGAAAGGAAGTGACCGGCCATGCCACGCGGCTCCAGTCCCAAGCGGGAACGTCAGTACGAGCACATCAAGGAGAGCGCGCAGGACCGGGGGGAGAGCCCGCGCCGCGCCCAGGAGATAGCGGCGCGCACCGTGAACAAGGAACGCGCCAGGGCCGGTGAGTCCAAGACCGCGAGCCGTACCTCGCTGAAGGACATCTCGTCCGGCAGGCGGGGCGGACTGCGGTCGGGGCACGGTTCGCAGGGGCCGACGTACGACCAGCTGTACGAGGAGGCCAAGCGGCGCAACATCCGGGGCCGTTCGGACATGAACAAGGGCGAACTGAAGCGGGCGCTGGGCGAGAAGTGACCCGGGCCCGCGGGGACGTACGCTCGGCGGCACCATGACGATCGTATGCATCCCCGCGGGCTGGCCCGCGACCGAGGAAGAGGCCCGCGCCGTCCAGGACGAACTGCGCGGCCGGGTGGCCCTGGACGAGCCGGGGCCGCCGCCCGGAACCGGCCGGGTGACCGGGGTCGATGTCGCCTACGACGACGAGCGCGGCGTCGTCGCCGCGGCGGCCGTCGTCCTGGACGCGGCCACGCTCGACGTGGTCGAGGAGGCCACCGCCGTCGGCGAGGTGTCCTTTCCGTACGTACCCGGCCTGCTCGCCTTCCGCGAGATACCGACCGTACTGGCCGCCCTGGACGCCCTCGGCCGGGACCCGGGCCTGGTGGTGTGCGACGGCTACGGTCTTGCCCACCCGCGCCGCTTCGGGCTGGCGAGCCACCTTGGCGTGCTCACCGGCCTGCCCGTGATCGGCGTGGCCAAGAACCCCTTCACCTTCACCTACGAGGAGCCGGACGCACCGCGCGGCAGCGCCAGCCCCCTGCGCGCGGGCAGCGACGAGGTCGGCCGAGCCCTGCGGACCCGGGCGGGCGTCAAACCGGTGTTCGTCTCGGTCGGTCACCGCGTCGGCCTCGACCGGGCCTGCGCCCACACCCTCGCGCTCACCCCGCACTACCGCCTCCCGGAGTCCACCCGGCGCGCGGACGCCCTGTGCCGACGGGCCCTGCGCGAGGCGGTGGAGGGCACGGCCGAAACGGCCTGACCCACCCGGGAAGCGGCCCGCCCCGGAACCGCCGCGACGCCCGCGACGCCCGCGACGTCCACGACGTCCACGACGCCCGCGACGTCCACGACGTCCACGACGCCCGCGACGCCCACGACGTCCACGACGCCCGCGACGCCCACGACGCCCACGGCGGGCCGCGAGCCCGCCGAGAGGCTGCCGGAGCCGCCCGGCAGGGGGCCGCCGTAGCTCGGAGTCGCCCGGCTTGGGACCGCCGCGCCGTCTGCGACGGGCTGCGAGCCCGCCGCGGAACTGCCGGAGCCGCCCGCCACGGGGCCGCCGTGGCCCGGAATCGCCCGGCCCGGGCCAGCCGCGGCCCGGGACCGCCCAGCCCCGTCATGAGACGCGTCCGGGCGCTCGCCCGGCCCCCGCGCTAGCGCCGCGCCGCCACCCGGAAGGTGATGCCCGCCGTGCGCAGCCGGTCGATCAGGGCGTCGCCCATCGCCTCGGCGGTCGTGACCTGGCCGGATGTGTGCGGAAGCTCGTCGAGGGCGAGTGACAGGGCCGACTCGGCGAACATCTTCGCCGTCTCGCCGTAGCCCGGGTCCCCGCCCGCGACCTCCGTGAAGACGCGCCGCCCGCCGCCCTCGCCCACGAACCGCACCGTGAACCAGCTCCTGGCCCGCCGCTCGGGATCCGGACCCTCGCCGGGAGCGAGCCGGTCCGACAGCCGGCGCCGGACGGGCGGCAGTTGCGCCGCCGTGAACAGCGCGCCCGCCGCCGCCACCCCGCCCAGCGCATACGGCAGGGTCCGGACCGCCGCGTAGTGCCGGTAGCGGAAGTCGGGCCCGTAGCACTCCAGTGCCCGGGCCGAACGGCGCACCACCTGGGCGTCGATGGTGGGCAGCGGCAGCGCCCAGGCGCCGACCTCCTTGGCGAACCGCGGTGCGCCGACGGGGGCCTGTGCCCGCCGTCCCGGCAGGCGCGGTTCATGGCGTCCGCGCTCCCGGGCGGCCGCCAGCATCCGCGGGCCGCGCGCCATCTGGCCCAGCGCGGAGGCGAGGGTTCCGCCCGAGAACATCGCCTCCGCACGGACGTAGCCGTCGACCCTCAGCGGCACCCCTTCGGGGAGCTGCCGGACGGTGAAGTACGCCCCCAGATCGTGCGGAACGGAGTCGAAACCGCACGAGTGCACCAGCCGCGCCCCCGTCTCCCGGGCACGGGCGTCGTACCGCACATAGACCAGATCGACGAACTCGGCCTCGCCGCAGAGGTCCAGGCAGTCGGTGCCTGCTTCGGCGCAGGCGGCCACCAGTTCCTCGCCGTACTCCAGATAGGGCCCCACGGTGGTGGCCAGCACCCGGGTGGAGCGGGCGAGTTCCCGCAGCGAGGCGGGGTCCCCGGCGTCGGCCCGCAGCACCTCGGGCCCGCTGGTCCCGGAATCCTCCGCCAGTTGCTCCCGCAGCCGCTCCAGCTTCCCGGTACTGCGGCCCGCCAGGGCCCAGCGCAGCCCCTCGGGGGCGTGCGCGGCGAGGTACCGCGCGGTGAGCGTGCCCACGAAGCCCGTGGCTCCGAACAGCACGACGTCGTATGCGCGCTCCGTCTTCAGCCTGCCCATGACACCTCTCCGCCCGTGCCGTTGTCGGTGGCTGAGGCTAGCGTGAGAGCCGGATCGCCGGTCGAGGAGGTCGGCCCGGCGGCCGCGACCAGGAGCTTCGTCCATCCGGGTGGCCCCCGGGGCGTCCGGCCGGGACCCGCACGGTTCTCCCGCGGCTAAGCGCTTGCTCGTTCAGGTATTGCCCGAACTGGAACACGTTCTTAACATCGGTGGTGTCACATCGGTGATGTCACGAGGCTGGGGGCCTGATGGCAGAGGCAGGGTCGCCGGGGCAGGGCCCCCTGGCCGGAGTACGGGTGGTCGAACTGGCGGGCATCGGGCCGGGCCCGTTCGCCGCCATGCTCCTCGCCGACCTCGGCGCCGACGTCGTACGGGTGGACCGGCCCGGCGGCCCGGGCCTCGCCATTCCCGCCGGGTTCGACCTCACGAACCGCGGCAAACGCTCGGTTGTCGCCGACCTGAAGACCGAGCACGGCCGCACCGTCGTCCTCGACCTCGCCGAACGCGCCGACATCCTCATCGAGGGGTACCGCCCCGGCGTCGCCGAGCGCCTGGGCGTCGGCCCCGACGCCTGCCACGCCCGCAACCCGCGGCTCGTCTACGGCCGGATGACCGGCTGGGGCCAGGAGGGCCCGCTGGCCGCGCGCGCCGGGCACGACATCGCCTACATCGCCGTCACCGGCACGCTCGGCCTGATCGGCTCCCCGGACGCCCCGCCCGCCGTCCCCGCCAACCTCCTCGGCGACTACGCGGGCGGTTCGCTCTATCTCGTCGTCGGCGTGCTGGCCGCCCTCCACCACGCGCGTGCGACCGGCGCCGGGCAGGTCGTGGACGCGGCGATCGTCGACGGCGCCGCGCATCTGGCCTCGATGATCCACGGCATGCTCGCGGCGGGCGGCTGGCAGGACCGGCGCGGGGCCAACCTCCTCGACGGCGGCTGCCCCTTCTACGGCACCTATGAGACGGCCGACGGCCAGTACATGGCGGTGGGCGCCCTTGAGCAGCACTTCTACGCCGAGTTCGCCGATCTGCTGGGCCTCGGCGACCTGGCACCGGACCGCGGCGACCTCCCCCGCTGGGGTGAACTGCGGGAGGCCGTGGCCGCCCGCTTCAAGACCCGGACCCGGAGCGAGTGGACCGCGGTCTTCGAGGGCTCCGACGCCTGTGTGGCCCCCGTCCTCTCGCTGCGCGAGGCCCCGGCACACCCCCATCTCGCGGCCCGGGGCACCTTCACCGACCACGGTGGCATCACCCAGCCGGCCCCGGCCCCCCGCTTCTCGGCCACCCCCACGGCGGTACGCGGCGGACCGGCACTGCCGGGCACCGGCGCCGAGGAGGTAGCCCGCGACTGGGACGTCCCCCGACTCGCGGCGGAGGACGACGCATGAGGCCCCAAAACGAGCCGCCGAACCACCCCCGCACCCGGACGGCCCCGCCGAACCGTTCCAGCCCCCGGACCGCCGCCCGCCGCCGCACCCCGCACGCCGTACCGGGCTCCCGGAAGCGGCACCCCGCCGCGGCCCCCCGCACCGGCGGCCGTACCCCGACCCCGCACGACCGGACCACCGGGATCATGCAGAGGATCCCCGGTCGTCCCACGCTCGGCCGACCCTCCCGAAAGGCTTATCAGTGAGCACCGAAGCGTATGTGTACGACGCGATCCGCACCCCCCGCGGACGCGGCAAGGCCAATGGCGCCCTGCACGGCACCAAGCCCATCGACCTGGTGGTGGGACTGATCCACGAGATCCGCACCCGCTTCCCGGACCTCGACCCGGCCGCGATCGACGACATCGTGCTCGGCGTCGTCAGCCCGGTCGGCGACCAGGGCTCCGACATCGCCCGGATCGCCGCCATCGCCGCGGGCCTGCCCGACACGGTGGCCGGAGTCCAGGAGAACCGCTTCTGCGCGTCCGGTCTGGAAGCCGTCAACCTGGCCGCCGCCAAGGTCCGTTCGGGCTGGGAGGACCTCGTCCTCGCGGGCGGCGTCGAGTCGATGTCCCGGGTGCCGATGGCCTCGGACGGCGGCGCCTGGTTCGCCGACCCGATGACCAACCTCGCCACCGACTTCGTGCCCCAGGGCATCGGCGCCGACCTGATCGCCACCATCGAGGGCTTCTCCCGGCGGGACGTCGACGACTACGCCGCACTGTCCCAGGAACGTGCCGCGGCCGCCTGGAAGGACGGCCGCTTCGACCGGTCCGTGGTCCCCGTGCGCGACCGCAGCGGACTGGTCGTCCTCGACCGCGACGAGCACCTGCGGCCGGGCACCACCGCCGACTCCCTCGCCCGGCTCAAGCCCTCGTTCGCGGACATCGGCGAACTCGGCGGCTTCGACGCGGTGGCGCTCCAGAAGTACCACTGGATCGAGCAGATCGACCACGTCCACCACGCGGGCAACTCCTCCGGCATCGTCGACGGCGCCGCACTCGTCGCCATCGGCTCCAAGGAGACCGGCGAGCGGTACGGACTGCGCCCCCGGGCCCGGATCGTCTCCGCCGCGGTCTCCGGCTCCGAGCCGACGATCATGCTGACCGGCCCCGCGCCCGCCACCCGCAAGGCCCTCGCCAAGGCAGGACTGACCATCGACGACATCGACCTGGTCGAGATCAACGAGGCCTTCGCCGCGGTCGTCCTGCGCTTCGCCAAGGACATGGGCCTGCCCCTGGACAAGATCAACGTCAACGGCGGCGCCATCGCCCTCGGCCACCCGCTCGGCGCGACCGGCGCCATGATCCTCGGCACCCTGGTGGACGAGCTGGAGCGGCAGGACAAGCGGTACGGGCTGGCCACGCTGTGCGTGGGCGGCGGCATGGGCGTCGCCACCGTCGTCGAACGCGTCTGACCTCCCCCAACGGATCGAACGGATCGTACGGAGCACCCCTGATGAAGCTTGAGCCCACCACCATCCGCTGGGAGCAGGACGCCACCGGCGTCGTCACCCTCGTCCTCGACGACCCGAACCAGTCCGCGAACACCATGAACCAGGCGTTCAAGGAGTCCCTCGCGGCGGTCGCCGAGCGCGCCGAGGCCGAGAAGGACTCCATCCGCGGCATCATCTACACCTCCGCCAAGAAGACCTTCTTCGCGGGCGGCGACCTCAAGGACATGATCAAGGCCGGTCCCGAGGACGCCCAGCAGGTCTTCGAGGCCGGCCTGGCGATCAAGAACTCGCTGCGCCGGATCGAGACCCTCGGCAAGCCGGTCGTCGCGGCCATCAACGGCTCCGCCCTCGGCGGCGGCTACGAGATCGCGCTCGCCTCGCACCACCGGATCGCCCTGGACGCCCCCGGATCCAAGATCGGCCTTCCGGAGGTCACCCTCGGCCTGCTGCCGGGGGGCGGCGGTGTCACGCGCACCGTACGCCTGATGGGCATCGCCGACGCCCTGCTGAAGGTGCTGCTCCAGGGCACCCAGTACACGCCCCGGCGCGCACTGGACAACGGCCTCGTCCACGAGGTGGCCGCCACCCCCGAGGAGATGCTCGACAAGGCGCGCGCCTTCATCGACGCCCACCCCGAGTCGCAGCAGCCGTGGGACTTGCCGGGCCACCGGATCCCGGGCGGCACGCCGTCCAACCCCAAGTTCGCCGCCAACCTGCCCGCCTTCCCCGCCAGTCTGCGCAAGCAGCTGAACGGCGCCCCCTACCCGGCGCCGCGCAACATCCTCGCGGCGGCCGTCGAGGGCTCCCAGGTCGACTTCGAGACCGCCCAGACCATCGAGGCGCGCTACTTCGCCGAACTGGTCACCGGGCAGACCGCGAAGAACATGATCCAGGCGTTCTTCTTCGACCTCCAGGCGGTGAACTCCGGCGCCAACCGCCCCCAGGGCATCGAACCCCGCAAGGTCCGCAAGGTGGCCGTGCTCGGCGCCGGGATGATGGGCGCGGGCATCGCCTACTCCTGCGCCCGCGCGGGCATCGAGGTCGTCCTCAAGGACGTCTCCGCCGAGGCCGCCGCCCGGGGCAAGGGCTACTCGGAGAAGCTGTGCGCCAAGGCCGTCGCCAAGGGGCGTACGACCCGGGAGAAGGCGGACGCGCTGCTCGCCCGGATCACGCCCACCGCCGAGGCCGCCGACCTCCGTGGCTGCGACGCCGTCATCGAGGCCGTGTTCGAGGACCCGGCGCTCAAGCACAAGGTGTTCGAGGAGATCGAGCACCTCGTCGAGCCGGACGCGCTGCTGTGCTCCAACACCTCCACCCTGCCGATCACCCTGCTCGCCGAGGGTGTGGAGCGGCAGTCCGACTTCATCGGGCTGCACTTCTTCTCACCCGTCGACAAGATGCCGCTCGTCGAGATCATCAAGGGCGAGCGCACCGGCGAGGAGGCCCTCGGGCGCGCCTTCGACCTGGTGCGGCAGATCAACAAGACGCCGATCGTGGTCCATGACTCGCGCGGGTTCTTCACCTCCCGGGTCATCGGCCAGTTCATCAACGAGGGCGTCGCGATGGTCGGGGAGGGCCTCGAACCCGCCTCCGTGGAGCAGGCGGCCGCCCAGGCGGGCTACCCGGCCCGGGTGCTGTCCCTGATGGACGAGCTGACGCTCACCCTGCCGCGCAGGATCCGCAACGAGTCCCGGCGCGCCGTCGAGGAGGCGGGCGGCACCTGGACCCCGCATCCGGCCGAGGCCGTCATCGACCGCATGGTCGACGAGTTCGGGCGCCCGGGCCGCAGCGGCGGAGCGGGCTTCTACGAGTACGGTGAGGACGGCGGGCGCGGCCTGCTGTGGCCGGGCCTGCGCGAGCACTTCACCCGGCCGGGACACACCATCCCCTTCGAGGACATGAAGGAGCGGATGCTGTTCTCCGAGGCGCTGGACACGGTCCGGCTCCTTGAGGAGGGCGTACTCACCTCCGTGGCCGACGCCAACATCGGCTCGATCTTCGGAATCGGCTTCCCGGGCTGGACCGGAGGTGTCCTCCAGTACATCAACGGCTACCAGGGCACCGCCGAGACCGGCAACGGCCCGTCCGGCTTCGTGGCCCGCGCCCGGCAGCTCGCCGAGCGCTACGGCGAGCGGTTCACGCCGCCCGCGCTGCTGGTGCAGAAGGCGGAGCGCGGCGAGCACTTCACCGACGCACGCTGAACCGGCACCGCCCGGGGGCGGGACCGGCCACCACGCCGGCCCCGCCCGCCGGTCCGACCCGCCGCCGGTCCCGCCCGCCTGCGGGTCTCGTCTGCCGGGAGTCCGGGCCCGCGGTCAGGGCCCCCGCGGAGCCTCCTCGTCCCCCAGCCACTCCCGCAGCTCCTCCCGCAGGGACCGCTGGAACGTGGTGAGCAGGGCCTGCACCACCAGGGGCTGCATATGGGCCGAGAGCGACTTCACCTCGGTGGAGTCGCGCTCGGCGACCGCGTCCCGCAGCAGTGACGACAGTTCCCGCGCCGCCGCCCGCGAGTGCTCGATCAGCACACTCCGGGCGGCGAGGACCGTGTCCAGGCCGAGGGGCACGTCGAGCAGCTCGACGCCGAGCCCCAGCAGCCCCGGATCGACGCGGTGGCCGCCGTCGTCCGGGACGGCCACGTTCATCGCCGCCAGCCGCTGGAGCTCCTCCTCGCCGAGCGGCCGCCCCGCCCGCCGCTCCAGCTCCTCGCGGGTCAGCACGGCGACCGTGTCCGGCGCCCAGGAGGCCACCACGGCCCGGTGAATGGCGAGGTCCCGCGCGCTCAGGTCGGCCGGCAGACGGCCGAGGTGCCGCTCGATCGCGGCCAGCGTCATGCCCTGGCGCTGAAGCTCCTCGATGAGCGCCAGCCGGGCCAGATGCGTCTGCCCGTAGCGGCCCACCCGCCGGGGGCCGATCACGGGCGGCGGCAGCAGCCCCTTGGCGCTGTAGAAGCGGACGGTGCGGACCGTGACCCCCGCACGCGCGGCCAGCTCGTCGACGGTGAGGGACGGCTCCTCGGTCTCGGTCGTCATGTGCAGCAGTATCGCTGTCCCACCACCGCTGTGACACCGGAATCGAAGGCGGCACGGCCCTGTGACGAACGGGCGACGGGAATGTGGCGATCATGTGAGAAGAACCGCTATGTGACGTACGCCATCGCATATGAGGTGATCCACGGGGGAAAGTGGCGCCTTGGTCTGTGCCGCGTCAGCGGTGGCCCGGGCCGTGCCCCATCCGGACACCCGCGCATCTTCTCTGCGCCGGGCTGACCAGAGAGTAGATCCATTCGTGAGCAAGGACGCCGTGAATACGGCCGCGGTTGCATCCCCTGCGGATGTGGCCCGGACGCCCGCGGACGCGGGCGATGCCGGCTACAGCAAGGACCTCAAGCCCCGCCACGTGAACATGATCGCGATCGGCGGTGCCATCGGTACCGGTCTCTTCCTGGGGGCCGGCGGCCGACTGCACAACGCGGGGCCCGCCCTCGCGCTGGCCTACCTGGTCTGCGGCGTCTTCGCCTTCTTTGTCGTCCGTGCCCTCGGTGAGCTGGTGCTCTACCGGCCGTCCTCCGGGTCCTTCGTGTCGTACGCGCGTGAGTTCCTGGGCGAGAAGGGCGCCTATGTCGCCGGGTGGATGTACTTCCTCAACTGGTCGACAACCGGTATCGCCGACATCACCGCCATCGCGCTCTACACCCACTACTGGAGCTTCTTCACCTCCATCCCGCAGTGGGTGCTCGCCCTGATCGCCCTCGCGGTCGTGCTGGCCGTGAACCTGATCTCGGTGAAGATCTTCGGCGAGATGGAGTTCTGGTTCGCGATCATCAAGGTCGCGACCCTGGTGAGCTTCATGCTCGTCGGCATCTTCCTGCTGGCCACCCAGCACAAGGTCGGCGGCCAGACCCCGGGCCTGAGCGTCATCAACGACCACGGCGGCTTCTTCCCGCACGGCATGATGCCCGTCGTCCTGGTGATGCAGGGCGTGATCTTCGCCTACGCGGCACTTGAGCTGGTCGGTGTCGCCGCAGGTGAGACCGCCGAGCCGGAGAAGATCGTCCCGCGCGCGGTGAACTCGATCATGTGGCGGGTGGGCCTCTTCTACGTCGGCTCGGTCGTCCTGCTCACGCTGCTGCTGCCGAGCTCCGTCTACTCCGGCGACCAGAGCCCCTTCGTCACCGTGCTCTCCAAGATCGGCATCCAGGGCGCCGGCGATGTGATGAACCTGGTGGTGCTGACCGCCGCCATGTCCTCCCTGAACTCCGGCCTCTACTCCACCGGCCGCATCCTGCGCTCCATGGCCATGGCCGGTTCGGCGCCCCGCTTCACCGCGCGGATGAACCGCAGCCAGGTCCCGTACGGCGGCATCATGCTCACCTGTGCGGTCTGCGTCCTCGGTGTCGGCCTGAACTACCTGGTGCCGAGCCAGGCCTTCGAGATCGTGCTGAACGTGGCCTCCCTCGGCATCATCAGCACCTGGGTGATCATCATGATCTGCCACCTGATCTTCGTCCGCCGCGCCAAGGAGGGCCTGCTCACCCGGCCGTCCTTCAAGCTGTGGGGCAGCCCCGTGACCGAGATCGTCACCGTGGCCTTCCTGATCGCCGTCCTGGGTCTGATGTGGGACGACGCCGAGGTCGGCCGCAAGACGCTGCTGCTGATCCCGGTGGTGGCCGTACTGCTCGTCGGCGGCTGGTTCGCGCTGCGCCGCCGGAGGGACACGATCGCCGACCAGGAACTGACCGACCTGTCGAAGTAGCGCGATGTAGCGAAGTAGCGAAACAGCGGTCCGGCGGAAGGCCCGGGGCACGGCGCCCCGGGCCTTCCGCGTGCCCGGGTCAGCGCCCGTGCACGTCGTTCGTCGCCTCGATCTTCGTCCAGGACTTCGGCCGGACCGGAGCGGCCTGCGTCCTCGCGACGGCCGCGCCCCGGGCCGCGGACGCGGCGGGCTTGGACGGCTGGAACAGCCAGGTGTCGAAGAGCCCGGCCAGCGGCTTGCCGGACACCTTCTCCGCGTAGGTCTGGAAGTCGGCGACCGACGCGTTGCCGTAGGCGTGGTCCTTCGGCCAGCCCTTCAGGATGGCGAAGAACGCGTCGTCCCCGACCGCGTTGCGCAGCGCCTGCACGGCGAGCGCGCCCCGGTCGTAGACCGCGATGTCGAACTGGTCGTCCGGCCCCGGGTCACCCGGCTTGACCGTCCAGAAGGCGTCGTCGGCCGGATGCGAGGCGTAGACGTAGTCCGCCAGCTGCTGGGCCGTTCCCTCGCCCTCGTGCTCGGACCACAGCCACTGCGCGTACCGGGCGAAGCCCTCGTTGATCCAGATGTCCTTCCAGCCCTTGAGGGACACGTCGTCGCCGTACCACTGGTGCGCCAGCTCATGGACGACGACCGAGGTGTTCGCGCCGTTCGCGAACTGCTTGGGGCTGTAGTAGACCCGGGTCTGCGTCTCCAGCGCGTACCCGGTCGTCGTGTTCGGCACATAGCCGCCGACCGATTCGAAGGGGTAGGGGCCCAGATAGCCGGTCAGCCAGTCGACGATCTCCCCGGTCCGCTCCACGCTGGCCCGCGCGGCTCCGTCGTTGTCGCCGAGGTCCTTGCTGTACGCGTTGATCACCGGGACGCCCGCCGAGGTCTTCCCGGTGGTGATGTCGAACTTCCCGACCGCCAGGGTGGCCAGATAGGTCGCCTGCGGCTTGGCGGACCGCCAGTTGTAGCGGGTCCAGCCGAGCTGGGAGCCGGTCGACTGGAGCGTGCCGTTGGAGATCGCCTGGGTGCCGTCGGGCACGGCCACCGAGACGTCGTAGGTCGCCTTGTCACTGGGGTGATCGTTGCTCGGGAACCACCACCACGCCGACTCGGGCTCGTCGGCCGCGACGGCACCGTCCGGGGTGCGGTGCCAGGCGGTGAAGCCATAGGCGCTCTTCGTCGACGGCACCCCGTGGTAGCGGACCACGACGGTGAGGGGGGTGCCCTTCGGCAGCGGGGCAGCCGGGGTGATCACCAGTTCCTGCTGGCCGGAGGTGGTGAAGGACGCCTTCGCGCCGTTCACCCGCACCTCGCTGACATCGAGCAGGAAGTCCAGGTCGAACCGGGACAGATCCTGGGTCGTCCGCGCGAGGATCGTCGCCGTGCCCTCCAGCTCGTCCGACTGCGGCTGGTACTTCAGCCGCAGGTCGTAGTGGGAGACGTCGTATCCGCCGTTGCCGTAGTACGGGTAGTAGGGGTCGCCGATCCCCGGGGCACCGGGCTGGAAACCGGCCGCCGAGGCCGGGACCGCCAGCAGCAGGGAGGCCGCCGCGAGTGCGCCCGGTGCGATGAGTCTGCGGTACACGAGAGCTCCAAGTCGTAGGGGCACGTGATCTGTTCGGAGCCTATTCACTCCCTGTGCGCCCAGGCATGTCCATGGCACCGGCTGTCACACGATCGCCATCCGGCCGTCATCCGCACGGCCGTCCCCCCGGCCAATCCCGGCCATCACCTCCCCCGCGCCCCGCGCGTTCGCCAAAAGCCCCCTTCTGTACGGGAGTTGTCCGCTGTACCGTCCGCGCATGCCGAAACGCACACACCTCACGACCCTCTGGAGAACGCTCGCGACGGCGGCCGTGGCCGCCCTGCTGGCCGTCTTCCTCGCCCCACCGGCCGCCCAGGCCGCACCCCGGGAGAGCACACCCGTCTACTCGTACGAGCACGCCATCCGCGAATCCGTCTGGGTGGACACCGGCCTCGACGCCGACGGCGACGGACGGACCGACCGGGTCGCCGCCGACATCGTGCGCCCCAGCGAACCCGCCGCGCAGGGCCGCCGCATCCCCGTGATCATGGACGCCAGCCCGTACTACTCCTGCTGCGGGCGGGGCAACGAGAACCAGGTCAAGACCTATGACGCAAGCGGCCATGTGGTCCAGATGCCGCTCTTCTACGACAACTACTTCGTGCCCCGCGGCTATGCCTTCGTCGGCGTCGACCTGGCCGGAACCAATCGCTCCGACGGCTGCGTGGACGTCGGCGGCCGCTCCGACGTCCAGTCGGCCAAAGCCGTCATCGACTGGCTGAACGGCCGGGCCAAGGGCTACACCACCCGCACCGGCACCACCCCCGCCCGGGCCACCTGGACCAATGGACGCACCGGCATGATCGGCAAGAGCTGGGACGGCACCATCGCCAACGGAGTCGCCGCCACCGGCGTCCGGGGCCTGAAGACCATCGTGCCGATCAGCGCCATCTCCTCCTGGTACGACTACTACTTCGCCCAGGGCGCCCCGCTCTACGACTCCGGCCCCGACTGGCTCTCGCAGTACGTCGACAGCCCCGCCGCCCTGGCCAAGTGCGCCGCCGTGCAGAAGCGGCTCGTCGACGGGGCACCCCGCACCGGCGACTGGACACCGCTGTGGACCGAACGCGACTACGTCAAGGACGCGAGCAAGGTCCGCGCCAGCGTCTTCCTGGTCCACGGCATGCAGGACCTCAATGTGCGCACCAAGAACTTCGGCCAGTGGTGGTCGGCGCTCGCCCGGAACGGCGTCCACCGCAAGATCTGGCTCTCCCAGACCGGCCATGTCGACCCCTTCGACTTCCGGCGCGCGGCCTGGGTGGACACCCTGCACCGCTGGTTCGACCACGAACTCCTCGGCTACGACAACGGCATCGACCGCGAGCCCATGGCCGACATCGAGCGCCACCCCGACCAGTGGACCACCTCCGCCCTCTGGCCGCCCCGGACCACCGCCGCCACCACCCTCCGGCCCGCCCAGGGCGCCCGGGCCGGTGTCGGCACCCTCGGTCTGCACCGCGGCACCGGCACCGAGACCTTCACCGACGACCCGGGGCTGAGCGAGACCGACTGGGCGGCACACGCGGACGAGCCCACCGCGGGCAAGGCCGGGTTCCTCACCCCGCCGCTCTCCCGTGACCTGCGGGTGTCCGGCTCCTCCACGGTGACCGTCACCGTCACACCGACCACCGCCACGGCCCACCTCTCCGCCGTGCTGGTCGACCTCGGCCCCGACACCATCCGCGACTACGGCGACGACGGCGAGGGCATCACCACCCTCACCGACCGCACCTGCTGGGGCGCCAGCACCTCGGGCGACAGCGCCTGCTTCCGGACCACCGCGGCCACCAGGGCCGATGTCACCGCCACGGTCTTCAGCCGCGGCTGGGCCGACCTCGGGCACTACGCCTCGCTCCGCAAGGACGTTCCGCTGACCCCGGGCCGCGCCTACCCGATCACGCTCGACCTGGCCGCCACCGATCATGTGGTGCCGAAGGGCCACCGGCTCGCGCTGATCGTCGCGGGCACCGACAAGGACCTCATCGACCCCGCGTCGACCACCCCGACGCTGACCGTCGACCTGTCCCGTACGGCGGCCCGGCTGCCACTCGTGGGCGGCGCGACCGCCTTCAACCGCGCCCTGACGGCCACCCCGACCCCCACACCCACCGCGCCCACGGCCGCCACAGTGCGAGCCCCGGCGGCCACCGCCCACCGCATCCCGGGCGACACCCACTGAACGACGGGGCCCCGACGCCGCTGAACGTCGGGGCCCTGACGCCCGCTGGCGTCCGGGCCTCGACGGCCGGTGAGGGCCGGGCCCTGGCATCTGCTGACGTCCGGGCCCAAAAGCTCGCTGAACATTCGGGCCCCAACGCCCGCTGGCGTCCGGGCCTCGACGGGCGGTGAGCCCCGGGCCCTCGGCGCCCGCTGACGTCCGTATCCCGGCCCCCCGCGGGCGGCCGGGATACGACGCCCGGTGGCGTCCGGGCCCCGACGGCCGGTGAGCCCCGGCCCCTGGCGCCTGCTGACGTCCGGGCCCCCAGGCCCGCTGACGTTCGGGCTCAGACGCCCGGAGAGGGCCGGATCCCGACGCCCGCGGGAGGACCGGGCACACGGTCCGGCCGGTGGGCCGGGCACACGTGCCCGCCGGTCCGGCTCGCCCGCCGGTCCGGCCGCCGTGCTTCCCCCCGCCTCCCGGCCCCCGCGCCGGGACGCGCCCCGGGACGCGCCTCGACCCCCGCGCCGGGACACGCCCCGGGAGGCGCCCCGGCGCTGCCGCCCGTCGCGCCACCGCCGGGGCGCGGCGCACCGCGGCGCACCGCGGCGATCCGTACGGCCCCCGCGCACCGGGGCCCAGCGGGGCTTTCGCGTTGGGAGCAGCCGGGCGCGCTCGCTAGGATCGGCGGTCTGATGACTGCCACCCTCGTCGCCAAGGACCTCGCCGCCGGCCACGGCGACCGCTCCCTGTTCTCCGGACTGGACCTCGTCGTCGCGCCCGGCGATGTGATCGGACTCGTCGGCGCCAACGGCGCGGGCAAGTCCACGCTGCTGCGGCTGCTCGCCGGACTCGCCGCCCCCGAGCGGGGCGAACTGCGCCTGTCCCCGCCGACCGCCACGATCGGCCACCTCCCGCAGGAGCCCGACCGCAGGCCGGGGGAGAGCGTCCGGGAGTTCCTGGCGCGCCGCACCGGAGTGGCCGAGGCCCAGCGGCTGATGGACGAGGCCACCCAGGGACTCGTCGACGGAGCGCCCGGCGCCGACGACGCCTACGCGGTGAGCCTGGAGCGCTGGCTCGACCTCGGCGGCGCGGACCTCGACGAGCGCGCCGAGGAGGTGGTCGGCTCCCTCGGACTGGGCGTCGGCCTGGACCAGCCCATGACCTCCCTGTCCGGCGGCCAGGCGGCCCGCGCCGGTCTCGCCTCCCTGCTGCTCTCGCGCTACGACGTCTTCCTGCTCGACGAGCCGACCAACGACCTGGACCTGGACGGCCTGGAACGCCTGGAGCGCTTCGTCGCCGGACTGCGAGCCGGGACGGTGGTCGTCAGCCACGACCGCGAGTTCCTCACCCGCACGGTCACCAAGGTCCTCGAACTCGACCTGGCGCAGCAGCAGATCAACCTCTACGGCGGCGGCTACGAGGCCTATCTCGACGAGCGCGAGTGGTCCCGGCGGCACGCCCGCGAGGAGTACGAGGAGTACGCCGACAAGCGGGCCGCCCTCCAGGACCGGGCCCAGATGCAGCGTTCCTGGATGGACAAGGGAGTGAAGAACGCGCGCCGCAAGGCGAACAACGACAACGACAAGATCGGCCGCAAGTTCCGCAGCGAGGCCAGCGAGAAGCAGGCCGCCAAGGCCCGGCAGACCCAGCGCATGATCGAGCGCCTGGACGTCGTCGAGGAGCCCCGCAAGGAGTGGGAGCTGCGCATGGAGATCGCGTCGGCCCCCCGCTCGGGCGCGGTCGTGGCGACGCTACGGGACGCCGAGGTACGGCGCGGGGACTTCACCTTCGGACCGGTGTCGTTGCAGATCGACTGGGCGGACCGGGTGGCGGTGACGGGCGCGAACGGAGCGGGCAAGTCGACCCTGCTCGGCGCGCTGCTGGGCCGTACCGCCCTGGATGCGGGCCAGGCCGCCCTGGGCCCGGGGGTCCTGGTCGGCGAGGTCGACCAGGCCCGTGCCCTCTTCCATGGCTCGGAAACCCTGCTGGACGCCTTCTGCGCGGCCGTCCCGGAGACGGAACCGGCCGAGGTCCGCACCCTGCTGGCCAAGTTCGGCCTGAAGGCGGACCATGTGCTGCGCCCGGCGGCCACCCTCTCCCCGGGAGAGCGCACCAGGGCCGCCCTCGCCCTGCTCCAGGGCCGCGGGGTCAACCTGCTGGTGCTGGACGAGCCCACCAACCACCTCGACCTGCCGGCCATCGAGCAGCTGGAAGCGGCCCTGGACTCCTACACGGGCACGCTGCTGCTGGTCACCCACGACCGCCGGATGCTGGACGCGGTCCGGCTCACCCGCCGTCTGGACGTGGCGGACGGCAAGGTCACGGAGCGCTAGGGCCTGTCTGATAAATGATCAAGCTATGGGCGGGCGTAATTGTCGGCCGCGTGGCCACGACGGCAGCCGTAGCCGTGGAAGGGCAGACCCTTCAAACGGACGCATCGGCGCGTGAAGGGCTGAGCCGCATGACCAGTGAAGCCGATGAACTGCGTGAGCGGGCGACACGTCTGGCAGTCGAAGCCCGCTGGTACCTGGAACTTGACTGGTCCTGCACTACTGGTACGGCAGGGACGACGTGGGCGCGCATCCCTGGGTCCCGTACGCCGGATAGTCCGTCCGCCCCGTCGGAGAGCGGACCCGCACGGATCGGGGCGGCGGGCCGTTGCCGTCGTCACCGCGGCGCTCACGGCTCCGTCGTGAGCATTTCCGGAAACAGAATGGCCTGAAATATCACGGCGCGGCATGGACGCCTCTGACTCCATGCCGCAGAATCTAGCTCGCGGTCGGTCCGTGAAGATCGCGAACTTCTTTTCCTTGGGATGCTCGCCCTGCGGCAGGCGCCTTCAGCGGCACACGTTGCGCTCGGCCGTTCTCTGCTCATCACTGATCAAGCGCTGCGCTGCGGCGGTTGACCACCGTGCTCAGTCTCCCCTCTCCAGATCGAGGTTGCATGCGCACTAAAATATTGGGCTGCCTGTTCGGCGTGGCCTCGATGACCGCTGTCGCGCTGATCGGCGCCCCCGGCGCTCAGGCCGCTCCGCCCACCGCCTCCCACTCGGCCCACGCGGCCACCATCAGCGTGCCGGCCGGCGAGAACAGCGCGACCATGACGGTGGGCGGAAGCACAGTGACCGTCACCAGGTCAGCACCCTCCGTCGCCGTACTCACCTGCACCGTCAGCCCCGGCAAGCCGTACCACGGCGCTGCCGGCGTGACATCCACGGTCTGGGCCTACTGCAACAGCAACGCGGCCACACTGTCGTTCGGGACCGCCCTGTACTTCTACGGATCCAACGTCAGCCAGAACAATGCGACCAAACACAACTGCACATCGTGCTATGTGACCGTTACGGCGCCCTACGAGGCCGGCCAATGGAAATCGGGCGCGATTCTTGGATACTTCGACAGCAGTGGGAACGGGCAGTTCACCGCTGATGCGTACAGCGCAACGGCGAGTCTGTAAAGACCCGTTGTCGGCCTCTCGTGTGGATCATGCCGGGCTGATCCGGCCCGATCCAAACGAAAGACCCCAGCCGTCGGCACCCCGGACGTCACGGGTGCGGGCCCCCGCGCCTGGCGGGGGCCCGCACCCGGGCGGCTCAGCGGCGGCCGTCCTTGGCGTTCAGCAGGCCCGCGCGGCGCAGGGCGTCCGCCATCGCGCTGTTGGCCGGCGGGGGAGCCTGACGTGAGCCGCCGCCCTGCCGGGAGGCACCACCCCCGCCCTGCCGGGAGGCGCCGCCGCCCTGGCGGTTCTGCCGCTGCTGCGGGGGGCGCCCGCCGCGCTGCCGGCGTCCGCCCCCGCCGCCCTGGGGGCTCTCCGCCGCGGCCTCGTCGTCCAGCCGCAGGGTCAGCGAGATCCGCTTGCGCGGGATGTCGACGTCCAGCACCTTCACCTTGACGATGTCGCCCGGCTTCACCACGTCCCGCGGGTCCTTGACGAAGGTCTTGGACATCGCGGAGACATGCACCAGACCGTCCTGGTGGACGCCGATGTCCACAAAGGCGCCGAAGGCGGCGACATTGGTGACCACGCCCTCCAGGACCATCCCCGAGGACAGGTCGGAGAGCTTCTCCACGCCCTCCTTGAAGGTGGCCGTCCGGAACGCGGGCCGCGGGTCGCGCCCGGGCTTCTCCAGCTCCTTGAGGATGTCGCTCACGGTCGGCAGACCGAAGGTCTCGTCCACGAACTCGGACGCCTTCAGCGACCGCAGCACACCGGTGTTGCCGACCAGCGAGGCGACCTGCTGCCCCGTGGTCTTCACCATCCGGCGGACCACCGGGTACGCCTCCGGGTGCACGCTGGAGGCGTCCAGCGGGTCGTCGCCGCCCCGGATCCGCAGAAAGCCCGCGCACTGCTCGTAGGCCTTGGGGCCGAGCCTGGCCACGTTCTTCAGCTGGGAGCGGGAGGTGAAGGGGCCGTTGGAGTCCCGGTGCGCCACGATGTTCTCGGCGAGCCCCGAGGAGATGCCGGAGACCCGGGAGAGCAGCGGCGCCGACGCCGTGTTGACGTCCACGCCCACGCCGTTCACACAGTCCTCGACCACCGCGTCCAGCGAGCGCGACAGCTTCACCTCGGACAGGTCGTGCTGGTACTGGCCGACACCGATGGACTTCGGGTCGATCTTCACCAGCTCGGCCAGCGGGTCCTGGAGACGGCGTGCGATGGAGACCGCCCCGCGCAGCGACACGTCCATGTCCGGCAGTTCCTGGGAGGCGAACGCCGAGGCCGAGTACACCGAGGCGCCCGCCTCGGAGACCATCACCTTGGTGAGCTCCAGCTCCGGGTGCCTGCCGATCAGCTCGGCGGCCAGCTTGTCGGTCTCGCGGGACGCCGTGCCGTTGCCGATCGCCACCAGCTCGACCGCGTGCTCCCGGGCCAGACGCGCCAGCTTGGCGATCGCCTCGTCCCACTTGTTCGCCGGGACGTGCGGGTGGATGACGTCCGTCGCCACGACCTTGCCGGTCGCGTCGACCACGGCCACCTTCACACCCGTACGGAAACCGGGGTCCAGACCGAGCGTCGCCCGCGTACCGGCGGGAGCCGCCAGCAGCAGGTCGCGCAGGTTCGCCGCGAAGACCGCCACCGCCTCGTCCTCGGCGGCCGTCCGCAGCCGCAGCCGCAGATCGATGCCGAGATGGACCAGGAGGCGGGTGCGCCAGGCCCAGCGGACCGTGTCCGTCAGCCACTTGTCGCCCGGGCGCCCCCGCTCGGCGATGCCGAAGCGGCCGGCGATGATCGGCTCGTACGACGAGGGGCCGTCCGTGGGCTCCTCCGGCTCCAGGACGAGGTCGAGGACCTCCTCCTTCTCGCCGCGCAGGATCGCGAGGACGCGGTGGGAGGGCAGCTCGGCGAAGGGCTCGGTGAAGTCGAAGTAGTCGGAGAACTTGGCCCCGGCCTCCTCCTTGCCGTCGCGCACCTTGGCGGCCAGGCGCCCGCGCACCCACATCCGCTCGCGCAGCTCCCCGATCAGGTCCGCGTCCTCCGAGAACCGCTCGGTGAGGATCGCCCGCGCGCCGTCCAGCGCGGCCTGGGGGTCGGCCACTCCCTTGTCGGCGTCGACGAACGCGGCGGCCGCCGCGAGCGGCTCCACCGACGGATCGCCGAGCAGACCCTCGGCCAGCGGCTCCAGACCGGCCTCGCGGGCGATCTGCGCCTTGGTGCGCCGCTTGGGCTTGTACGGCAGATAGATGTCCTCCAGGCGCGCCTTGGTCTCCGCGCCCCGGATCTGCGCCTGGAGCTCCTCGGTGAGCTTGCCCTGCTCGCGCACCGACTCCAGGATCGCCGTGCGCCGCTCCTCCAGCTCCCGCAGATAGCGCAGCCGTTCCTCGAGCGTGCGCAGTTGCGCGTCGTCGAGCATCTCGGTCGCTTCCTTGCGGTAGCGGGCGATGAAGGGCACGGTCGAGCCGCCGTCGAGCAGCTCGACCGCGGCCTTCACCTGCCGCTCCCGTACGCCGAGTTCTTCGGCGATCCTGCCTTCGATGGACCCTACTGCAAGGGACCCGGGTGTCGTCACGATCCCGTACCGCCTTCTCCACTGGGTTGCGCGGCAATTGTGGCAGGTCGCACCGACAACAGGGGGTCAGGGCGGCGATCCGGACACGGCACGGGGCGTCCCCGGGCCCCCGCCGCCCCCGGACGGAGGCACGTCGGGGGCGCCGCGCGCCCGGCCGTCCCGGGGCCGCCGCCCGGCCGGACGGCCTGGCCAGAGCCCGGAACGGCCGGGCCTGCGGGGCGGCGTCCCGGCTCGGCCGGTCCGCGGCGGCCGCCCGCCCGGCGGACCGTCCCCCGGGCCGTCCCCCGCGCCGCCCCTCGGCGTGTCCGCCGGGCGCGGCCCGGGACTCAGCGCGAGATCAGGTCCCGGGGGAAGGCACCGGCCTCCTGGGCCCTCGTCAGCAGGGCGCCCGCCAGCTCCATCAGGCGCCCGACGCCCTCGGCGCCGAGGTGCTCGTAGGGGGCCCGGTCCAGGCGGTCGGTCTCCTCCTCCAGCTCCCGGCGCAGCGCGGTGCCCGCCTCGGTCAACTCGCCGTCCGGGCCGAGCAGTCCCCGCTCGCACAGCCGCCCGCGGGCCGCGTCCAGCTCCTCCTCGCTCCAGCCGCGGGTGGCGAGGATCCACTTCCGGGACATGCCCTTGCCCGTCGCACTGTGCGTCACCAGGGCCTCCAGCGGGTCGAGTTCCGCCCGCAGCAGCACCGCGAGATGACCGTCCCCGCGGTGTTCGCGCAGCAGGGTGGCCGCGTGCCAGAGCGCCAGATGCGGTTCCTCGGGCACCGGCAGGTCGGCGTGCGCTGCGTACAGGGGGCGCGCGTGCGGGGCGCACGCCTCGGTGGCGCGCAGTGCCAGCCGGGCCGCCTCGGCCGTCTCCCCGGCGGCCAGTGCCTCCTCGCCGAGCACCCGCCGCAGCGTGGTGTCGACGGCACGCAGCCGGGCCGCGAGCACCGCTTCGGGGGACGCGGTCTCCCACACGGCGGGCACATGCCGTGCCACCAGGCCGGGGGAGAAGTTGTAGAACGCCGCCGCCACCACGCCCGCGCCCACGGCTCCCATGGCGGCGGACCGGCTCGCGAAGTAGGCGGCCCGCGGGTTGTCGACCCCCAGGGCGGTCATTTCCTGTTGCAGATCCGGTGAGAAGTAGATCGTCGCGTGGAGGGGGTTGATCACATTGTGGCAGCGCCGCACGGCGCGCTCCGGAAGTGATGTCGTCATGCCCCGAAGGCTACTGACCGGTCGGAAACCGATGCTGCCGAGGCGTCGGAGCAGAAAAATCGGGTTATTCCTCTCACAGAGTGAGCACCGCGGCCCCGACCGCGTACCGCTCCACCGCCATCGAACGACCGGCCGACGAAGGGAAACCCGTGCAGATCGCCATCGTCCTCTACGACCGCTTCACCGCACTCGACGCGGTGGGCCCCTATGAGATCCTCTCCCGCCTGCCCGGCGCGGAGACCGTGTTCGTCGCCGAACGGACCGGGCCCGTACGCACCGACACCGGAGCCCTCGCCCTGCTCGCCGACCGGACCCTGGCCGAGGTGTCCGCGCCCGACATCGTGGTCGTCCCGGGCGGCCCCGGCCAGACACCGCAGATGGAGAACGCGGCACTCCTCGACTGGCTGCGCGCCGCCGACGCCACCACCACCTGGACGACCTCCGTGTGCACCGGCTCCCTGCTGCTGGGCGCGGCCGGGCTGCTCACGGGCCGCCGCGCCACCTCGCACTGGCTGGCCCTGGAGGAGCTGGGACGGTTCGGCGCCCGGCCCACCGGTGAGCGGGTGGTGTTCGACGGCACGTACGTCACCGCCGCCGGGGTCTCCGCCGGCATCGACATGGGGCTCGCCCTGCTCGGCCGGATCGCGGGCGACGACCACGCCCGCGCCGTACAGCTGATGACGGAGTACGACCCCCGGCCGCCCTACGACGCGGGGGCCCCGCACAAGGCCCCGGCGCACCTCGTGGAGAAGGCGCGCGCGGGGAGCCGGTTCACCGCGACGGAGTCCAGGTGAACCGGGGCGGTCTGCGCTCCATGAACGCGGCGACGCCCTCCGCGGTCTCGGTCCCGGCGCGCGCGTGCCGGGCCCAGTGGGCGTCGCGGTCCGTGCGCCCGTTGGCGAACTCCTTGGCCGCGGCCTGGGTCAGCTGGGAGCGGGAGGCCAGCACCCGGGTGAACTCGGCCACCCGTTTGTCGAGTTCACCCTCGGGCAGCACCTCCTCGACCATGCCCGCCCGCAGTGCCCGGCCGGTGTCGATCAACTCGCCCGAGAACAGCAGGTACTTGGCGGTTCCGGCGCCCACCAGGGCCACCAGCCGACGGGTTGAGGAGGCCGGATAGACGATGCCCAGCCGGGCCGGGGTCACCCCGAAGAGCGCCCCCTCTTCCGCGAACCGCAGATCGCAGGCGACCGCGAGCTGTGATCCGCCGCCCACGCAGTGGCCGCGGATCGCCGCCAGCGTGGGCTTCGGAAAGGTGGCCAGTGCCTCCTCGGCCAGGACCGACAGATGCTGCGGGCCCTCCTGCGACCCCTGGAAGCCCGTGATGTCGGCCCCCGCGCAGAAGGTGCCGCCCTCGCCGGTGAGCACCAGTGTCCGTACGTCCGGATCGGCGGCGAGGGTGTCGAGCAGCGGTGGCAGCGCCTCCCACATCGCCTCCGTCATCGCGTTCCGCTTGGCGGGGTTGTGGATGACGACGGTCGCGACTCCGTCCGTGACGCGATGCAGCAGCTGCGGCTCCATGGGCCGGATGCTATCCGTACCGCACGGACGTGTGGGCGCCGAGGGCCGAGACAGGAGGCCGCCGCCGTGCCCGGACCCGGCCGGGGGTCCGGCACCGGAACCCGTACAACCCGAAGAGTTCCGAAGTCGCCACGGGGAAGAACAGGATCGGTCATGCAGTGGACCGTGCCGTGCACCAAGGGTCGAAATGTCGTCGATACCAGCCGACTTGCGTTCAGTCATTCGGGACGGACCAGCGCATTCCCAACACTCGACGCGTGGTGACAATCGAGCGCGAGGGTGGCGACCGGGCTATGGACAACAGAGGGCGGGGGGCCGACCCGCGCCCTGACCGCGGCGGGGCCGAGCCGGACGGCCCGCAGCCGCCCGCGCCGCTGCCGTACGAGGGGGTCTGGCGCTTCACGGCCGCTGCCGTGGAGGCCTCGGTTCCGCAGGCCAGGCACGCCGTCCGGGATCTGCTCGGCCGCCAGGGCGTGCCCGTCTCGGACGACACCGTGCACGCCCTGCTGCTGATCGTCTCCGAACTGGTCACCAACGCGGTACGGCACGCGGCGCTGCTGTCGCCGATACTCGCCGTCGAGGTCGCCGTGGGCCCGGAGTGGGTGCGGGTCTCGGTCGAGGACGAGCACCCCTACCGGCCGAGCGCGCTGGAGGCCGACCACGGGCAGACCGGCGGCCGGGGGCTGCTGCTGGTTCGCGAGATCACCAGGGAATCCGGCGGGGTCTGCAATGTCGAGCACACGGCGAGCGGCGGCAAGGTGATCTGGGTCGCGCTCCCGCTCAAGCCCACCCGTTTCCTGTGAGGCGGTCCCGCACCGCCACGGCTCGTCCCGGGGCGGGCGGAGCCGTGGCCGCGGACGGGGACCGGCGGCCGGTACGGACACCCCGGCCGACGCCCCGGATCACCAGCCTGCGGACGGGCCCGTCAGCTCCCTGACCGCCGGGCGCGCCGCGTCCAGGACCGTCATGAACCACGACGAGAACGGGTCCTTCGCATGCCGCTCGGCCAGCTCGGCGGGCGTCACGAAGGCGGTCGCCCCGACCTCCTCCGGATCCGGGCGCACGGGGGACTGCACCAGTCCGACGAAGAGGTGGTTGTACTCCTGCTCCACCAGCCCGGAGTCCGGGTCCGGGTGGTTGTAGCGGACCGTGCCCGCCTCGGCCAGCAGCGACGGGGAGATCCCCAGCTCCTCGTAGGTCCGCCGGGCCGCCGCAGCGAACGGGGCCTCGCCAGGGTAGGGGTGGCCGCAGCAGGTGTTCGACCACACACCGGGGGAGTGGTACTTGCCGAGCGCCCGCTGCTGGAGCAGGAGCCTGCCGCGCTCGTCGAAGAGGAACACCGAGAACGCGCGGTGCAGCTGTCCCGGCGGCTGATGGGCTGCGAGCTTCTCCGCCGTGCCGATCGTGGTGCCGTCCTCGTCGACCAGCTCCAGCAGGATCGCTTCAGCGGTGCCGTTCGGCGAACGGTGCGTCGCGGTGGCAGGTGTGATCGGCATACCCATCCTTCGCATTGGTTGTCCAGTCCCCAGTCTGCCGCACGAATCCGGCACTCCCGGCACTTCCCTGCTTCCCGCATGTCCCTCCCGGCCGGTCCGCACGGGCCTCGGAGGCCTTGCGGAACACAGCCCGGACCAGGCCGGGGAGCCGGTCGTGAGCGTGCCCGGCGCCGCGGAGCGCGAACCGTTCCCGCCGTGCGCTCCGGGTGCCCGGCGCTCGGGCGCGCGCCGTACTTCCGGCGCGCACGCCCGGCGTGCACGCGGGGCCCGCAGGGCCGCACGCCGGTCCCCGGAGAGCCGCACGCGGAGTCCGGCGGCCGGTGACCAGCCCCGTGCCGGTGACCGGCCCTGTTGTGGGCCCTCACCCTATGCCCCGGGGGTCGGCCCGGACCGAGCCCGGCCCCCGGTCCCGAGCGGCATGGCCGGAGGGTGAGAAGGCCGTGAAGGTGCGGCGACAGCAGGGCGCCGATGCGCCCACCCGCGGCCCCCGGGGGACGGCCACAGGTCCGGTATTCCCCGCGATGACGGGTGTGTGACCGGTCTGTCCGGTCGCGGCACCGCCGTGATGCCGGGAATGTAGGGGTCTGGGTCCGCGGTTTGTTGCACACCCGTCCGATCCCCGATGATGATCGCGGCGGCGGACGCACAGACCGGGTTGATCACCCCGTGAACGGCCGGTGAACACCGGCTTCCCGGTATCGGATAGCCTTCGCCGACATGCCGCCCGGCCCCCGGCCCGGGCGCCCCCACCACGTACACACGACCGGCGCCCGTACGCGTCGGGCCCCAGGGAGTGAGTTCGTCTGCCGACCGCCATCCTCACCGGACAGCCGGTCCCCGGATCGTCGCTCGAGGGCGATCTGCGGGCCCTCGGCTTCGACGTGCGGGTCGCCACCGACGCCGGTGACGCCGAGACGCTCCTCGCCGCCGTACCGGCGGACCAGCGGGTCGCGATCGTCGACAGCCGCTTCGTCGGACACCCGCACGCGCTGCGGCTCGGTCTGACCGACCCCCGCTTCCCGGCCGCCGCCGTCCCCGGCGCCGTGACGGTGCAGGCCGCCGCCCGGCAGGCGCTGACCCGGGCCCTCGCCCGCGAGAACACCGCCGCGACCGAGGCCGCCCACCCGCTGCCCGCGGCCCCCTCCCCGCTCCCGGTGCCCGAGCGGGCGGACGTCCCGGCCCCGACCGACAACCTCCCCGAGCGCCTCACCGAGGCCCTCGACGCGGACGACGTCGCGGTCCACCGCCCCGAGCTGGGCACGCTCGTCGCCGCCGTCCCCGCCGACCCCCAGGCCCGCAACGAGGCACGCCAGGCCGTCGCCGCCGTCGACGACGAGGCCGTACGCCTGCGCAGCGCGGTCAAGGCCCGCGACGGCTTCTTCACCACGCACTTCATCAGCCCCTACTCGCGCTACCTCGCCCGCTGGTGCGCGCGCCGGGGTCTGACCCCCAACCAGGTCACCACCGCCTCGCTGCTCACCGCCCTGATCGCGGCCGGGAGCGCGGCCACCGGCACCCGGACCGGCTTCATCGCCGCGGGCGTCCTGCTGATCCTGTCCTTCGTCCTGGACTGCACCGACGGCCAGCTCGCCCGCTACTCGCTCCAGTACTCCACGCTCGGCGCCTGGCTGGACGCCACCTTCGACCGGGCCAAGGAGTACGCCTACTACGCGGGTCTCGCCCTGGGCGCGGCCCGCGGCGGCGACGACGTCTGGGCGCTGGCCCTCGGCGCGATGGTCCTCCAGACCTGCCGACATGTCGTCGACTTCGCCTTCAACGAGGCGAACCACGACGCGACCGCGAACACCAGCCCCACCGCCGCCCTCTCGGACCGCCTCGACAGCGTCGGCTGGACGGTCTGGCTGCGCCGGATGATCGTGCTGCCGATCGGTGAGCGCTGGGCGCTGATCGCCGTCCTGACCGCGGCCACCACCCCCCGGATCACCTTCACCGTGCTGCTGATCGGCTGCGCCTTCGCCGCCGTCTACACCACGGCGGGCCGGGTGCTGCGCTCGCTCACCCGCAAGGCCCGGCGGACCGACCGCGCCGCCCGGGCGCTGGCCGACCTCGCGGACAGCGGCCCGCTGACCGAACTGCTCGACCGCTCCGCCCGTGGCCCCGGCCGCGGCGCGGCCCCCTGGCTGGCCCTCGCGGCCGCCGTCCTCGCCGTGGCTCCCGCCCTGGTCTGGGGCGCGGGCTGGCAGAGCGTCCTGGGCGCCGCCGTCGCCGCGGTCCTGTCCGCCGCCGCCGTGCTGCGGCCCCTCAAGGGCTCCCTCGACTGGCTGGTGCCGCCCTTCTTCCGGGCCGCCGAATACGGCACGGTGCTGGCACTGGCTGCCAAAGCCGGGGTGAACGGAGTACTGCCTGCGGCTTTCGGGCTGGTGGCGGCCGTCGCCTACCATCACTACGACACGGTGTACCGCATCCGCGGTGACGCCGGAGCGCCGCCGCGCGGGCTGGTGCGCGCGGTCGCGGGGCACGAAGGCCGGACACTCCTGGTCACCGTGCTGGCCGCGCTGCTCACCGCCGCGCAGTTCCGGGTCGCGCTCACGGCCCTCGCCGTCTATGTGGCCCTGGTGGTGCTCGTGGAGAGCATCCGCTTCTGGGTGACCGCCCACCAGGGTGGCGCACCCGCCGTACACGATGAAGGAGAACCCGCATGATCGGCCTCGTGCTGGCGGCAGGCGCCGGGCGGCGCCTGCGCCCCTACACCGACACCCTGCCCAAGGCTCTGGTGCCGGTGGGGCCCACGGGCATGGAGGAGGACCTCACGGTCCTGGACCTCACCCTCGGCAACTTCGCCGAGGTCGGTCTGACCGAGGTCGCGATCATCGTCGGCTACCGCAAGGAAGCCGTGTACGAGCGCCGGGAGGCCCTGGAGCGCAAGTACGGCGTGAAGCTCACCCTCATCGACAACGACAAGGCCGAGGAGTGGAACAACGCCTACTCCCTGTGGTGCGGCCGTGACGCCCTGCGCGACGGTGTGATCCTCGCCAACGGCGACACCGTGCACCCGGTCTCCGTCGAGAAGACGCTGCTGGCCGCCCGCGGCGAGGGCAAGCGGATCATCCTCGCCCTGGACACGGTGAAGCAGCTCGCCGACGAGGAGATGAAGGTCGTCGTGGACCCCGACAAGGGAGTCCGCAAGATCACCAAGCTGATGGACCCGGCCGAGGCGACCGGCGAGTACATCGGCGTCACCCTGATCGAGGGCGACGCCGCCGCCGAGCTGGCCGACGCGCTGAAGACCGTGTGGGAGACCGACCCGCAGCAGTTCTACGAGCACGGCTACCAGGAGCTGGTCAACCGCGGCTTCACCATCGACGTGGCGCCCATCGGCGATGTGCCGTGGGTCGAGATCGACAACCACGACGACCTGGCCCGGGGACGGGAGATCGCGTGCCGCTACTGACGAGGCTCATTCCCTCGCCGGTCGTCGTCGACATCCGCCCGGGTGCCCTGGACGACCTGGCGACCGTGCTCGCGGACGAGCGCATCTCCCACTCGGGCAAGCTCGCCGTCGCGGTCAGCGACGGCTCGGGCGCCCGGCTGCGCGAGCGGCTCGCCCCGACCCTGCCCGGCGCCACCTGGTACGAGGTCGGCGGCGGCACCCTGGACGACGCGGTCCGGCTGGCCGGCGACATGAAGGCGGGCCACTACGACGCGCTCGTCGGCCTGGGCGGCGGCAAGATCATCGACTGTGCCAAGTTCGCCGCGGCGCGCGTCGGCCTGCCGCTGGTCGCCGTGCCCACCAACCTGGCCCACGACGGTCTGTGCTCGCCCGTCGCGACCCTCGACAACGACGCGGGCCGCGGCTCCTACGGTGTGCCGAACCCGATCGCGGTGGTCATCGACCTCGACATCATCCGCGAGGCCCCGGTGCGCTTCGTGCGCGCGGGCATCGGCGACGCCGTGTCGAACATCTCCGCGATCGCGGACTGGGAGCTGTCCAACCGGGTCAACGGCGAGAAGATCGACGGTCTCGCCGCGGCGATGGCCCGGGGAGCCGGTGAGGCCGTGCTGCGCCACCCCGGCGGCATCGGTGAGAACGACTTCCTTCAGGTGCTGGCCGAGGCGCTGGTCCTCAGCGGTATCGCCATGTCGGTGTCCGGGGACTCCCGTCCCTCCTCCGGCGCCTGCCACGAGATCAACCACGCGTTCGATCTGCTGTTCCCCCGCCGCGCGGCCGCCCACGGCGAGCAGTGCGGACTGGGCGCGGCCTTCGCGATGCATCTGCGGGGGGCGCACGAGGAGTCGGCGTACATGGCCCAGGTGCTGCGCCGCCACGGGCTGCCGGTCCTGCCGGAGGAGATCGGCTTCACGGTGGACGAGTTCGTCCGGGCCGTGGAGTTCGCTCCGCAGACCCGGCCCGGCCGCTACACGATCCTCGAACACCTCGACCTGAAGACCGACCAGATCAAGGACGCGTACGCCGACTATGCCAAGGCCATCGGTAGCTGAACTCCGCCCCGTCGTGCACCCCGCCGGGGTGAAGGACCGGCGCAGCGGTGAGCACTGGGCGGGACGCCTCTACATGCGCGAGGTCTCCCTGCGCATCGACCGCTATCTGGTCAACACCAGGGTCACGCCCAACCAGCTGACCTATCTGATGACCCTGTTCGGCGTCCTCGCCGCCCCGGCGCTGCTGGTGCCGGGCATCGCGGGCGCCGTCCTGGGCGTGGTCATGGTGCAGCTCTATCTGCTCCTGGACTGCGTGGACGGCGAGATAGCGCGCTGGAAGAAGCAGTTCTCGCTCGGCGGGGTCTATCTGGACCGGGTCGGCGCGTATCTGTGCGACGCGGCGGTGCTGATCGGCTTCGGGCTGCGCGCCGCCGACCTCTGGGGCTCCGGCCGGATCGACTGGCTGTGGGCCTTCCTCGGCACCCTCGCCGCCCTGGGCGCCGTCCTGATCAAGGCCGAGACCGACCTCGTCGGTGTCGCCCGGCACCAGGGCGGGCTGCCGCCGGTCAAGGAGGCGGCCGCCGAGCCGCGCTCCTCCGGCATCGCGCTGGCCCGCCGGGCCGCCTCGGCGCTGAAGTTCCACCGCCTGGTGCTCGGGATCGAGGCCTCCCTGCTGATCCTGGTCCTGGCGGTCCTGGACGCGGTACGCGGCGATCTGTACTTCTCCCGGCTCGGGGTCGCCGTACTGGCCGGCATCGCGCTGCTCCAGACCCTGCTGCACCTGGTGTCCATCCTCGCCTCCAGCAGGCTGAAGTGAGCGGCGGCATAAAGGTCGGGGCGGTCGTCATCACGATGGGCAACCGCCCCGCCGAGCTGCGCGACCTCCTCGACTCGGTCGCCAAGCAGGACGGCGGCCCGGTCGAGGTCGTCGTGGTCGGCAACGGCTCGCCCGTCCCGCACGTCCCCGACGGCGTCCGCACCATCGAGCTGCCCGAGAACCTCGGTATCCCCGGCGGCCGCAACGTCGGCATCGAGGCGTTCCGCCGCGCCGACGGCCGCCCCGGCTACGACGTCGACGTCCTGCTCTTCCTGGACGACGACGGCCTGCTCGCCCGGAACGACACCGCCGAGCTGTGCCGCCGTGCCTTCGCCGCCGACCCGGCGCTGGGCATCATCAGCTTCCGTATCGCCGACCCCGGCACCGGCGAGACCCAGCGCCGCCATGTGCCGCGGCTGCGTGCCTCGGACCCCCTGCGCTCCTCGCGGGTGACCACCTTCCTGGGCGGCGCCAACGCCGTCCGCACGGAGGTCCTCGCCGAGGTCGGCGGACTGCCGGACGAGTTCTTCTACGCCCATGAGGAGACCGACCTCGCCTGGCGTGCCCTGGACGCGGGCTGGATGATCGACTACCGGTCCGACATGGTCCTGTACCACCCCACGACCGCGCCCTCCCGGCACGCGGTCTACCACCGGATGGTCGCGCGCAACCGCGTGTGGCTGGCCCGCCGCAACCTCCCCGCCGTCCTCGTCCCGGTCTATCTGGGCGTCTGGATGCTGCTGACCCTGCTGCGCCGCCCCTCGCGGGCCGCCCTGAAGGCATGGTTCGGCGGTTTCCGCGAGGGCTGGACGAGCACGTGCGGCCCCCGGCGCCCCATGAAGTGGCGTACGGTGTGGCGGCTGACCCGACTGGGCCGGCCCCCGATCATCTGACAAGCTCGATAGCCGGAAACACACCGTGGGACCCACATCCCGGCTCCCACGCGTGCGCGGCCCCGCCGCGCTTTCTGAACACGGAGAGTTTGCCAACCAGTGAGTGAGACTACGCACGACGGCGGCGTCGCGCTGAGCGCCCGCCCGTCGCCCGACGACGGACTGACCCCGGCCGAGCTGGCCGCCAAGTACGGGCTCGCCGTGAGCGGCGCACGGCCCGGCCTCGGCTCCTACGTCCGCCAGCTGTGGGGGCGGCGCCACTTCATCCTCGCCTTCTCGCAGGCGAAACTGACCGCTCAGTACAGCCAGGCCAAGCTGGGCCAGGTGTGGCAGGTCGCCACCCCGCTGCTGAACGCGGTCGTGTACTACCTGATCTTCGGGCTGATCCTGAAGGCCAGCCGGGGCATGACGCACGGTACGTACATCCCCTTCCTGGTGACCGGCGTCTTCGTCTTCACCTTCACCCAGAGCTCGATCATGGCCGGTGTGCGGGCCATCTCCGGCAATCTGGGCCTGGTGCGCGCCCTGCACTTCCCCCGCGCCTCGCTGCCGGTCTCCTTCGCGCTGCAGCAGCTCCAGCAGCTGCTGTTCTCGATGGTCGTGCTGTTCGCCGTGGCCGTCGGCTTCGGCAGCTATCCGCGCATGTCCTGGCTGCTGATCGTCCCGGTCCTGCTGCTCCAGTTCCTCTTCAACACGGGCCTCGCGCTGATCGTGGCGCGGATGGGTGCCAAGACCCCGGACCTGGCCCAGCTGATGCCGTTCCTGCTGCGCACCTGGATGTACATGTCCGGTGTCATGTTCTCCATCCACAACATGCTCGTCGGCCGCCCCGAATGGGTGGTCCGCGCCTTGCAGGTGAACCCGGCGGCCATCTACATGGACCTGATGCGCTTCGCGCTCATCAAGGACTACGGCCCGGGGAACCTGCCCCCGCACGTCTGGGCCATCGCGGTGTTCTGGGCCGTGGTCGTCTTCGGCGGCGGTTTTGTGTACTTCTGGAAGGCGGAGGAGCGGTACGGCCGTGGCTGAGCAGAACTCCGGGGCCCTGATCCCCACCGTCATCGCGGACGAGCTGCACATCGTCTACCGCGTCAACGGCGCCAAGTCCGGCAAGGGCAGCGCGACCGCCGCCCTCAGCCGCATCCTCAGGCGCGGCTCCGACGACGAGGCGCGCGGCGTGCGCAAGGTGCACGCGGTCCGCGGCGTGTCGTTCGTCGCCCACCGCGGCGAGGCCATCGGGCTCATCGGGTCCAACGGCTCCGGCAAGTCCACCCTGCTGCGCGCCATCGCCGGGCTGCTGCCCGCCGAGCGGGGCAAGGTCTACACCGACGGCCAGCCCTCGCTGCTCGGTGTGAACGCGGCCCTGATGAACGACCTCACCGGCGAGCGCAATGTCATCCTGGGCGGTCTCGCCATGGGCATGTCCCGTGAGCAGATCAAGGAGCGCTACCAGGAGATCGTCGACTTCTCCGGCATCAACGAGAAGGGCGACTTCATCACGCTGCCCATGCGGACCTACTCCTCCGGCATGGCGGCGCGGCTGCGCTTCTCCATCGCGGCCGCCAAGGACCACGATGTGCTCATGATCGACGAGGCCCTGGCCACCGGCGACCGCGCCTTCCAGAAGCGCTCCGAGGAGCGCATCCGGGAGCTGCGGAAGGACGCCGGCACGGTGTTCCTGGTCAGCCACAACAACAAGTCGATCCGTGACACCTGCGACCGGGTCCTGTGGCTGGAGCGCGGCGAGCTGCGGATGGACGGTCCGACCGACGAGGTCATCAAGGAGTACGAGAAGTTCTCGGGCAAGTAGCCCGCGGTGGCCGGGGGCCCGGCCGGAGTGTTCCGGCCGGGCCCCGCTACTGCAAAGGAAGCGCCAACTCTCTTTGCCGGTAGGAATCTTGACGCCAATCGGTGTGTTGTTGTGATCTGCGGGACACCCCGCCGGAGGGCCGTTAGTTGTACAACGTAAGCTGTACCGGTGCTGATTCGCGGCAACTGGGGCGATAATGACCTACACCCTCCTACCTGCGGCGCTGCGTGGACGGCCGGGCGGCGTGTCCGAAATAGGATGTATTGGGTCGGCAGTGTAGAACGGGAGATGTGACGGCAATGGCTACGGAAAGTCTCCAGCTCCGCGAGGCATGTGCCGTCTCCGCGCCGGGCGGCGAGCGGTGACCCAAGCCGGGACGACGCGCACCGGCGACCCGGAGCGCGCCACCCTCGACAAGGCCGCGGCCGAGAACTTCCCCGTGGCGCCCTTCTTCCTGCCCCGCGCCTGGCGCGCCGACCTGATGGCCGTCTACGGCTTCGCCCGGCTCGTCGACGACATCGGCGACGGCGATCTCGCCCCCGGCGGCGCCGACGCCCGCCTCCTCGGCGTGTCGCCCGAGCGGGCCGAGGACCGCCTCGCCCTCCTGGACGCCTTCGAGGCCGACCTGCACCGGGTCTTCGACTCCACCCCGCGCCACCCCCTGCTGCGCCGCCTCCGGCCCACGGTCCGGCGCGCCGGACTCACCCCCGAGCCGTTCCTCGGCCTGATCGCCGCGAACCGCCAGGACCAGCTGGTCAAGCGCTACGAGACCTATGACGACCTCCTCGCCTACTGCGAGCTGTCCGCCAACCCGGTGGGCCGGCTGGTGCTGGCCGTCACCGGCACTTCCACCCCCGAGCGCGTCCGTCACTCCGACGCGGTCTGCACGGCGCTCCAGATCGTCGAGCACCTCCAGGACGTCGCCGAGGACCTCGGCCGGGACCGGATCTATCTGCCCGCCGCCGACATGAAGCGGTTCCATGTCCAGGAAGCGGACCTCGCCACGCCCACAACAGGCGCATCGGTGCGCGCGCTGGTTGCATACGAAGCAGAACGCGCCCGCGGTCTCCTGAATGAAGGCGCCCCCCTGGTGGGTAGCGTCCACGGCAGGCTGAGACTGCTGCTCGCGGGTTTCGTGGCGGGGGGAAGGGCGGCGATCGGCGCGATCGCCGCCGCCGAATACGACGTACTTCCCGGCCCGCCCAAGCCCGGCAAGCTCCGGTTGCTGCGCGAGGTGGGCGTGACTCTGCGAGGAGAGGGGTGATCCGGACCGTGGAGTCGGAACAGCACGTGCCCCCGCCGGTACTCGCCGCATACAGCTACTGCGAGGCCGTGACCGGGCAGCAGGCCCGCAATTTCGCCTACGGCATCAGGCTGCTGCCCACGCCGAAGCGCCGGGCGATGTCGGCGCTCTACGCGTTCTCCCGGCGGGTCGACGACATCGGCGACGGCGCGCTGGCGCCCGAGGTCAAGACCGAGCGGCTGGAGGAGACCCGGGCGCTGCTCGACCGCGTCCGGCACGGCAAGGTGGCGGAGGACGACACCGACCCGGTCGCCGTCGCCCTCACCCATGCCGCCACGCACTTCCCGATCCCGCTCGGCGGCCTCGACGAACTCATCGACGGCGTGCTCATGGACGTCCGCGGCCGGACCTATGAGACCTGGGACGACCTGAAGGTCTACTGCCGCTGTGTGGCCGGGGCCATCGGACGCCTCTCGCTCGGCGTGTTCGGCCCCGAGCCGGGGGCGCGCGGAGCCGAGCGCGCGCCGGAGTACGCGGACACGCTGGGCCTGGCCCTGCAACTCACCAACATCCTCCGGGACGTCCGCGAGGACGCCGAGGGCGGCCGGGTCTATCTGCCCGCCGACGACCTCGCCAAGTTCGGCTGTTCGGCCGGGTTCTCCGCCCCGACCCCGCCCGAGGGCGCCGACTTCGCGGGGCTGGTGCACTTCGAAGTGCGCCGCGCCCGCGCCCTCTTCGCCGAGGGCTACCGGCTGCTGCCCATGCTCGACCGGCGCAGCGGCGCCTGCGTCGCCGCCATGGCGGGCATCTACCGGCGGCTCCTGGACCGCATCGAACGGGAGCCCGAGGCCGTACTGCGCGGCCGGGTCTCCCTGCCGGGCCGCGAGAAGGCCTATGTCGCCGTGCGAGGCCTCTCCGGCCTCGACACCCGCACCGTCTCCCGTCGCACGGTCAGGAGGCGCGGCTGATGGACGGTTCCCTCGCGGCCGGGTCCACCGGTGGAGCACCTCGGGCAACCCTCCGGTGCGGCGCGGCGTCCCTGACTGCGACGCTCCGCCGTGCATCGTTCAAGCACCACGGCGGACCGGCAGGGGAGGAAGCACGATGAGCGACGGCACAGGTCCGGCGGCCCCGTCCCCGGACGGCCCGGGCCACCGCGGGACGCCGTCCGGGGACGGGACGTCCGCCGTGGTGGTCGGCGGGGGACTGGCCGGGATCACGGCCGCCCTGGCGCTCGCCGACGCCGGGGTGCGCGTCACCCTGCTGGAGGGCCGCCCGCGCCTGGGCGGACTCGCCTTCTCCTTCCACCGGGGCGAGCTGACCGTCGACAACGGCCAGCACGTCTATCTGCGCTGCTGCACCGCCTACCGCTGGTTCCTCGACCGCATCGACGCCTCCGCGCTCGCGCCCTTGCAGGATCGTCTCGACGTGCCCGTTCTCGACGCCGACGGCGCCCCGGGACGGCGACTCGGCAGACTGCGCCGCGACGCACTGCCCGTACCCCTGCATCTCGGGCGCAGCCTGGCCACCTACCCCCACCTCTCCCTCGCCGAGCGCGCCAGGGTCGGGCGTGCCGCACTGGCGCTCCGAGCCCTGGACCTCGCGGATCCCGCGCTGGACGAGCAGGACTTCGGCAGCTGGCTCGCCGCGCACGGCCAGTCGGCGCGCGCCATCGAGGCACTGTGGGACCTGGTCGGGGTCGCCACCCTCAACGCGGTGGCCAAGGACGCCTCGCTCGGGCTCGCCGCGATGGTGTTCAAGACGGGTCTGCTGTCCGACCCGGGCGCGGCCGACATCGGCTGGGCCCGCGTCCCGCTGGGCGAACTGCACGACCGGCTGGCCCGCAAGGCGCTCGACTCCGCGGGTGTCCGCACCGAGGTCCGTGCACGCGTCACCTCCCTCTCCCGCCGTGAGAACGGCGGCTGGAGCGTCCAGGTTCCCGGCGAGCGCATCGAGACCGACGCGGTCGTCCTCGCCGTACCGCAGCGCGAGGCGCACGACCTGCTGCCCGCCGGAGCCCTCGACGCCCCCGAACGACTGCTCGACATCGGCACCGCCCCGATCCTCAACGTCCATGTCGTCTACGACCGCACGGTGCTCACCGGCCCGTTCTTCGCGGCGCTCGGCTCCCCGGTGCAGTGGGTCTTCGACCGCACCGAGGCCTCCGGACTGCGCGAGGGCCAGTATCTGGCGCTGTCCCAGTCGGCCGCCCAGGACGAGATCGACGAACCGGTGTCGGTGCTGCGCGAGCGTTATCTCCCGGAGCTGGAGCGGCTGTTGCCCGCCGCCCGCGGCGCCCGAGTGAAGGACTTCTTCGTGACCCGGGAGCGCACGGCGACGTTCGCGCCCGGTCCCGGCGTCGGGCGGCTGCGGCCCGGCGCCCGCACCAAGGCCCCCGGCCTCTGCCTGGCCGGAGCGTGGACCGCCACCGGGTGGCCCGCGACCATGGAGAGTGCGGTCCGCAGCGGTGTCAGCGCGGCGGGCGCCGCGCTGGACGCCCTGGGCCGGTCCGGCGCCCACCTCCCCGACCTCTTCGAGGAGGCGGCATGACCATGAGCGTTCCCGCGCACAGAGCCGGTTCCCGCACCCCCGGTATCGCAACAAGAGGAGAGACTGTGCCCACTGTGCCCCCGGCCGAGACGGCCGCTCGAGAGAACGCGGTGGACGTGTCCGCGCTCCTGGAGCGCGGCCGGACCCTGGCCACCCCGGTGCTGCGGGAGGCAGTGGACCGCCTGGCACCGCCCATGGACACCGTCGCCGCCTACCACTTCGGCTGGATCGACGCCGAGGGCAACCCGGCCGACGGCGACGGCGGCAAGGCCGTGCGTCCCGCCCTCGCCCTGCTCTCCGCGCAGGCCGCCGGCCGGGCCCCCGAGGTCGGCGTGCCCGGCGCGGTCGCGGTGGAGCTGGTGCACAACTTCTCGCTGCTGCACGACGACCTGATGGACGGCGACGAGCAGCGCCGCCACCGCGACACCGTCTGGAAGGTGCACGGTCCCGCACAGGCCATCCTCGTCGGCGACGCCCTGTTCGCCCTGGCGGGCGAGGTGCTGCTGGAGCTGGGCAGTGTGGAGGCCGGGCGCGCCGCACGGCGGCTGACCGCCGCCACCCGCGCCCTGATCGACGGTCAGGCACAGGACATCTCCTACGAGCACCGCGACCGCGTCAGCGTCGAGGAGTGCCTGGAGATGGAGGGCAACAAGACCGGCGCCCTGCTCGCCTGCGCCTCCTCCATCGGCGCCGTCCTCGGCGGCGCCGACGACGCGACCGCCGACACCCTGGAGAAGTACGGCTACCACCTCGGCCTTGCCTTCCAGGCCGTCGACGACCTGCTCGGCATCTGGGGCGACCCGGAGGCCACGGGCAAGCAGACCTGGAGCGATCTGCGCCAGCGCAAGAAGTCCCTGCCGGTGGTGGCCGCGCTGGCAGCGGGCGGCCCGGCCTCCGAGCGGCTCGGACGACTGCTCGCCGAGGACGCCAAGAGCAGTGACTTCGAGAACTTCTCCGAGGAGGAGTTCGCCGCGCGGGCCGCGCTCATCGAGGAGGCGGGCGGCCGCGAGTGGACCGCCCAGGAGGCGCGCCGCCAGCACACCATCGCGGTCGAGGCCCTGGCCTCGGTCCGGATGCCCCAGGAGGTGCGCGCGCAGTTCACCGCCCTCGCCGACTTCGTCGTCGTACGGAAGAGATGATCAGTATCGGTCGAACCCACCTCGCGTAGTCGCCGGCCGGTGCCTCCCCGACGCCCGACCTTCCTCGGGCGGAGGGGAGGACCCCCACCGCGCGGACCCACCGGCCGACGGCGGACCCAGCAGCAGCACGACTCGCACGACTGCACGAAGGGGAAGCCATGACAGCGACGACCGACGGAAGCACCGGAGCACTGCCGCCCCGCGCTGCCTCGGCCAGCGACACCGACGTACCGCTCCCGGAGGCGGCCGGGGCGGACGGCACTCGCGACACCGCCGAGCGCGCCCTGCGGCGCGCGACCGATTTCCTGCTCGCGCGGCAGGACGCCGAGGGCTGGTGGAAGGGCGACCTCGAGACCAACGTCACGATGGACGCCGAGGACCTGCTGCTCCGTCAGTTCCTGGGCATCTCCGACGAACGGACCACCCGGGCCGCCGCCCTGTTCATCCGCGGTGAACAGCGCGAGGACGGCGCCTGGGCGACCTTCTACCGCGGGCCAGGCGAAGTGTCCGCCACCGTCGAGGCCTATGTCGCCCTGCGGCTGGCGGGAGACCCGCCCGACGCACCCCACATGGCGAGGGCGTCCGCCTGGGTGCGCGAGCGGGGAGGCATCGCCGCCGCCCGTGTCTTCACCCGGATCTGGCTCGCCCTCTTCGGCTGGTGGAGATGGGAGGACCTGCCGGAACTGCCGCCCGAGATCATCTATCTGCCCCGCTGGGTCCCCCTCAACATCTACGACTTCGGGTGCTGGGCGCGCCAGACGATCGTCCCGCTGACCGTCGTCTCCGCGAAGCGCCCGGTACGGCCCGCGCCCTTCCCCCTGGACGAGCTGCACACCGACCCGGACGACCCCAGCCCGGCCCGGGACCTCGCCCCCGTGGTGAGCTGGGACGGCGTCTTCCAGCGGCTGGACAGGGCGCTGCACGTCCTGCGCCGGGTCGCCCCGCGGCGGCTGCGCAGGGCCGCGATGAACAGCGCAGCCCGCTGGATCGTGGAGCGGCAGGAGAACGACGGCTGCTGGGGCGGAATCCAGCCGCCCGCGGTGTACTCGGTGATCGCCCTCCATCTGCTCGGCTACGACCTCCAGCACCCCGTGATGCGCGAGGGCCTCGCCTCCCTGGACCGTTTCGCGGTGTGGCGCGAGGACGGCTCCCGGATGATCGAGGCGTGCCAGTCCCCGGTGTGGGACACCTGCCTCGCCACCATCGCGCTCGCCGACGCGGGCCTGCCCGCCGACCATCCGCAACTGGTGAAGGCAGTGGACTGGATGCTCGGCGAAGAGATCGTCCGGCCCGGCGACTGGGCGGTGCGGCGCCCCGGACTCCCGCCCGGCGGCTGGGCGTTCGAGTTCCACAACGACAACTACCCGGACATCGACGACACCGCCGAGGTGGTCCTCGCGCTGCGCCGGGTCGGCCATCCCGACCCGGACCGGGTCGAGCGCGCCATCGGACGCGGGCTGCGCTGGACCCTCGGCATGCAGTCCAAGAACGGCGCCTGGGGCGCCTTCGACGCCGACAACACCAGCCGGTTCCCCAACCGGCTGCCCTTCTGCGACTTCGGCGAGGTCGTCGACCCGCCGTCGGCCGATGTCACCGCGCATGTCGTGGAGATGCTCGCGGTCGAGGGCCTCGCCCACGACCCGCGCACCCGTCGCGGCATCGACTGGCTGCTGGCCGAACAGGAGCCGGACGGATCGTGGTTCGGGCGCTGGGGCGTCAACTACGTATACGGGACCGGCTCGGTGGTCCCCGCGCTGACGGCGGCCGGTCTGCCCGCGGCCCACCCGGCGATCCGCCGGGCCGTCGCCTGGCTGGAGCGGGTGCAGAACGACGACGGGGGCTGGGGCGAGGACCTGCGCTCTTACCACGACCCCGGGCAGTGGAGCGGCCGGGGCGCCTCCACCGCCTCCCAGACCGCCTGGGCACTGCTCGCGCTGCTGGCCGCGGGGGAGGGGGAGGGCAAGGCGGCGCAACGCGGCATCGAGTTCCTGGTCCGCACCCAGAACGAGGACGGCTCCTGGGACGAGCCGTACTTCACGGGCACCGGCTTCCCCTGGGACTTCTCCATCAACTACCACCTCTACCGCCAGGTCTTCCCGCTCACCGCGCTCGGCCGCTACCTCCACGGCGAGCCGTTCGCCGGGGCCAAGGGGAGCTGATGAACCGGCAGCCCGGGACGGCACCGCTGCTGATCGCCTGCGCGCTCGGCATCGAGCACCTCGCCCTGCGCAGCGGCGACCGCACCGGCGCCGGCGGGCGTGTCACCCTGCTCCGTACGGGCATGGGACCCCGCGCGGCGGAACGCTCGGTCACCGGCGCGCTCGCCGACCCGGCGCATGCCGGGGCCGCCGTCCTCGCGACGGGGTTCTGCGCGGGGCTCGCCCCCGGTATGCACCCCGGAGACCTGGTGGTCGCCGAGGAGACCCGGGACCCCCACGGCACCACCCCCTGCGTCGGCCCCGAACTGCTGGTGAAGGAACTGACGCGCCGCCTTCCGGGGCGCACGGTCCACACCGGGCCGCTGACCGGCTCGGACCATGTCGTCCGAGGCCAGGAGCGGTCGGAACTCTTCGCGACCGGAGCGATCGCGGTCGACATGGAGTCCGCGGCCACCCTTCGCGGTGCGCTGCTCACCGGCGTCCGCCCGGTTGCGGCCGTCCGGGTGGTCGTGGACGCTCCAGAACATGAACTCGTCCGGATCGGCACGGTGCGCGGTGGAATATCAGCCTTCCGCGTACTTCGTGCCGTTCTTCCCGCTTTTTTCGAATGGCACCGTTCCTTGCTGCTCCCCAGGAGGTGAGCCAGATGGCCATGCCGCTGCGCCAGTCCATCAAGGTGGCGACCTATCTCTTCGAACAGAAGCTGCGCAGGCGGGACAAGTTTCCGCTCATCGTGGAGCTGGAACCCCTCTTCGCCTGCAATCTGAAGTGCGAGGGCTGTGGCAAGATCCAGCACCCGGCGGGGGTGCTGAAGCAGCGCATGCCGGTGGCCCAGGCGGTGGGCGCGGTGCTGGAGTCCGGCGCGCCCATGGTGTCCATCGCGGGCGGTGAGCCGCTGATGCATCCGCAGATCGAGGAGATCGTGCGGCAGCTGGTGGCCCGGAAGAAGTACGTCTTCCTGTGCACCAACGCCATGCTGATGCGCAAGAAGATGGAGAAGTTCACGCCCTCCCCGTACTTCGCGTTCGCGGTGCACATCGACGGGCTGCGCGAGCGGCACGACGAGTCCGTGGCCAAGGAGGGCGTGTTCGACGAGGCGGTGGAGGCCATCAAGGAGGCCAAGCGGCGCGGCTTCCGGGTCACCACCAACTCGACCTTCTTCAACACCGACACCCCGGGGACCATCATCGAGGTGCTCAACTTCCTCAATGACGACCTGAAGGTGGACGAGATGATGATCTCGCCCGCCTACGCCTACGAGAAGGCGCCCGACCAGGAGCACTTCCTCGGTGTGGAGCAGACCCGCGAGCTGTTCCGCAAGGCGTTCGCCGACGGCAACCGGCGCCGCTGGCGGCTCAACCACTCCCCGCTCTTCCTCGACTTCCTCGAGGGCAAGGTCGACTTCCCCTGCACGGCCTGGGCGATCCCGAACTACTCGCTCTTCGGCTGGCAGCGGCCCTGCTATCTGATGAGCGACGGGTATGTGCCGACGTACCGGGAGCTGATCGAGGAGACCGACTGGGACAAGTACGGCCGCGGCAAGGACCCGCGCTGCGCCAACTGCATGGCGCACTGCGGCTACGAGCCCACCGCCGTGCTGGCCACCATGGGATCCCTCAAGGAGTCGCTGCGGGCCATGCGGGAGACGATCGCCCCGAACCCCGGAAACGACGGCTGACACCATGACCGCCGTTTCCTTGGGTGTCCCCGAGGTACCGGCCCGTCCGATCGCCCCGCGACGCCTGTCGCGGCAGATCCAGGTCGGGCCGGTGGCGGTCGGGGGCGGGGCGCCGGTGTCGGTGCAGTCGATGACGACGACGCGGACGTCGGACATCGGTGCCACGTTGCAGCAGATCGCGGAGCTGACGGCGTCGGGCTGCCAGATCGTGCGGGTGGCGTGTCCGACGCAGGACGACGCGGACGCGCTGGCGGTGATCGCGCGGAAGTCGCAGATCCCGGTGATCGCGGACATCCACTTCCAGCCGAAGTACGTGTTCGCGGCGATCGAGGCGGGCTGTGCGGCGGTCCGGGTGAATCCGGGCAACATCAAGCAGTTCGACGACAAGGTCCGGGAGATCGCGACGGCGGCCAAGGACCACGGCACGCCGATCCGGATCGGGGTGAACGCGGGCTCGCTGGACCGGCGGCTGCTCCAGAAGTACGGCAAGGCCACCCCGGAGGCCCTGGTGGAGTCGGCGCTGTGGGAGGCGTCCCTCTTCGAGGAGCACGACTTCCGCGACATCAAGATCTCGGTGAAGCACAACGACCCGGTCGTGATGATCGAGGCCTACCGCCAGCTCGCCGAGCAGTGCGACTACCCCCTCCACCTCGGTGTCACGGAGGCGGGACCCGCCTTCCAGGGCACCATCAAGTCCGCCGTCGCCTTCGGCGCGCTGCTGTCCCGGGGCATCGGCGACACCATCCGCGTCTCCCTGTCCGCCCCGCCCGCGGAGGAGGTCAAGGTCGGCATCCAGATCCTGGAGTCCCTCAACCTGCGTCAGCGCGGCCTGGAGATCGTCTCCTGCCCCTCCTGCGGCCGCGCCCAGGTCGACGTCTACAAGCTGGCCGAAGAGGTCACGGCGGGCCTGACCGGCATGGAGGTCCCGCTGCGTGTCGCGGTCATGGGCTGTGTCGTGAACGGCCCGGGCGAGGCCCGCGAGGCCGACCTCGGCGTGGCCTCCGGCAACGGCAAGGGCCAGATCTTCGTCAAGGGCGAGGTCATCAAGACCGTGCCGGAGTCGAAGATCGTGGAGACCCTGATCGAGGAGGCCATGAAGCTGGCCGAGCAGATGGAGGAGGGCGGCGCAGGGGCCGGAGCACCGGCAGTCACCGTGAGCTGAACAGCACGGACGTGAGAGGGGGCCCGAGCGTGACCATTCTGGAGAGCATCCGGGGACCACGTGACCTGAAAGCGCTGTCCGAGGCGGAACTGAAGCAACTGGCCGGGGAGACAAGGGAGTTCCTGATCCACGCGGTGGCAAGGACGGGGGGACACCTGGGGCCCAACCTGGGGGTGGTGGAGCTCACCGTCGCCCTGCACCGGGCCTTCGAGTCACCCGTGGACCGCATCCTGTGGGACACCGGTCACCAGAGCTATGTGCACAAGCTCCTGACAGGCCGCCAGGACTTCTCCAAGCTGCGCGGCAAGGGCGGCCTGTCCGGCTATCCCTCGCGCGAGGAGTCCGAGCACGACATCATCGAGAACAGTCATGCCTCCACCGCGCTCGGCTGGGCCGACGGCCTCGCCAAGGCCCGCCAGGTGCAGGGGGAGAAGGGCCATGTCGTCGCGGTCGTCGGGGACGGCGCGCTGACCGGCGGCATGGCCTGGGAGGCGCTCAACAACATCGCGGACGCCAAACACCGCCCGCTGATCATCGTCGTCAACGACAACGAGCGCTCCTACGCCCCCACCATCGGCGGCCTCGCCAACCATCTGGCCACCCTGCGCACCACGGACGGCTACGAGAAGGCGCTCGCCTGGGGCAAGAAGGTGCTGCAACGCACGCCCGTCGTCGGCAAGACCGTCTACGAGGCCCTGCACGGCGCGAAGAAGGGCTTCAAGGACGCCTTCGCCCCCCAGGGGCTCTTCGAGGACCTCGGTCTGAAGTACGTGGGGCCCATCGACGGGCACGACATCCGGGCCGTCGAGTCGGCGCTGCGCCGCGCCAAACGCTTCCACGGCCCGGTGGTGGTCCACTGCCTCACCGAGAAGGGCCGCGGCTACGAGCCCGCGCTCGCCCACGAGGAGGACCGCTTCCACTCCGTCGGCGTGATGGACCCGCTCACCTGCGCGCCCCTGACGCCCTCCGGGGGCCCCTCCTGGACCTCCGTGTTCGGCGAGGAGATCACGAGGATCGGGGAGGAGCGCGAGGACGTCGTGGCCCTCACCGCGGCCATGCTGCACCCGGTCGGCCTCGCCCCCTTCGCGGAGCGCTTCCCGGACCGGGTGTGGGACGTGGGCATCGCGGAGCAGCACGCCGCCGTGTCCGCGGCCGGACTCGCCACCGGCGGACTCCACCCGGTCGTCGCCGTCTACGCCACCTTCCTCAACCGGGCCTTCGACCAGCTGCTGATGGATGTCGCCCTGCACCGCTGCGGTGTCACCTTCGTCCTCGACCGGGCCGGGATCACCGGCACCGACGGGCCCTCCCACAACGGCATGTGGGACCTGTCGGTCCTCCAGGTCGTACCGGGCCTCAGGATCGCCGCCCCGCGCGACGCCGACCAGCTCCGGGCGCAGCTGCGGGAGGCGGTGGCGGTCGACGACGCGCCGACGCTGATCCGCTTCCCGAAGGAGTCGGCGGGCCCCGCGATCCCGGCCGTGGACCGCGCCGGCGGCCTGGACGTGCTGCACCGCGGGACGCGGCCTGAGGTGCTCCTCGTCTCCGTGGGCGTCATGGCGCCCGTCTGCCTCCAGGCCGCCGAACTGCTCGGGGCCCGAGGCATCGGCTGTACGGTCGTCGACCCGCGCTGGGTCAAGCCCGTCGACCCGGCCCTGCCCGGACTGGCCGCCGGGCACCGGCTGGTCGCGGTCGTCGAGGACAACAGCCGGGCCGCCGGGGTGGGCTCCGCGGTCGCGCTGGCACTCGGGGACGCCGACATCGACGTACCCGTGCGCAGGTTCGGCATCCCGGAGCAGTTCCTCGCGCACGCCAAGCGCGCCGAGGTCCTCGCCGACATCGGCCTCACGCCCGTCGAGATCGCGGGGCGGATCAGCGCCTGCCTGGCCGCCCAGGACGAGCCGTCCAAGGAGAAACAGGAATGACCAACCCCTCCGGCAGCGGTGGGTTCGACCTCGCCGCGCTCCTGGCCGAGCGCGGCGCCGAGCGCTACGAGCTGCACGCCCGGTACCTCAACCACCAGCTCCCGCGGATGCTGCACACCATCGGCTTCGACAAGGTCTACGAGCGAGCCGAGGGCGCCCACTTCTGGGACGCGGACGGCAACGACTACCTGGACATGCTCGCCGGATTCGGGGTGATGGGCCTGGGCCGCCACCACCCCGTGGTCCGCCAGGCGCTGCACGACGTCCTGGACGCCCAGCTGGCCGACCTGACCCGCTTCGACTGCCAGCCGCTGCCCGGTCTGCTGGCGGAGAAGCTGCTCGCCCACAGCCCCCACCTGGACCGGGTGTTCTTCGGCAACAGCGGTACCGAGGCGGTGGAGACCGCGCTGAAGTTCGCCCGGTTCGCCACCGGCCGGCCGCGGGTCCTGTACTGCGCCCACGCCTTCCACGGGCTGACCACCGGCTCCCTCTCGGTGAACGGCGAATCCGGCTTCCGCGACGGCTTCGCCCCGCTGCTGCCCGACACCCCGGTCCCGCTCGGCGATCTCGACGCCCTGGCCGGGGAACTGGCCAAGGGCGATGTGGCGGCCCTGATCGTCGAACCCATCCAGGGCAAGGGCGTGCACGAGGCCCCGCCCGGCTATCTGCGGGGCGCCCAGGAACTGCTGCACCGGCACAAGGCACTGCTGATCGCCGACGAGGTGCAGACCGGGCTCGGCCGCACCGGAGACTTCTACGCCTACCAGCACGAGGACGGTGTCGCACCGGACCTGGTGTGCGTGGCGAAAGCGCTCTCGGGCGGCTATGTGCCGGTCGGCGCCACCCTCGGCAAGGAGTGGATCTTCAAGAAGGTCTACTCGTCCATGGACCGGGTGCTGGTGCACTCGGCCAGTTTCGGGTCCAACGCCCAGGCGATGGCCGCCGGTCTCGCGGTCCTCGCCGTCATGGAGAACGAGGGGACCGTCGACCGCGTACGGGTCGTGGGCGAGCAGCTGAAGTCCCGCCTCACGGCGCTCGTGGACAAGTACGAGCTGCTCAGTGACGTACGCGGCCGGGGCCTGATGATCGGCATCGAGTTCGGGCGGCCCAGCTCGCTGCGGCTGCGCGGACGCTGGACCGTGCTCCAGGCCGCCCGCAAGGGCCTCTTCGCGCAGATGGTCGTGGTCCCGCTGCTGCAACGGCACCGGATCCTCACCCAGGTCTCCGGCGACCATCTGGAAGTGATCAAGCTGATCCCGCCGCTGGTCCTCGACGAGCAGGACGTCGACCGGTTCGTGGAAGCCTTCACCGCGGTGATGGACGACGCGCACGGCGGCGGGTTGATGTGGGACTTCGGCAGGACCCTGGTCAAGCAGGCGATGGCCCACCGCTGACCGGAACGGCCCAGCGGCTGACCCGAACGGCCACCGGCCGACCGGAACGGCCCACCGCTGACCGGAACGCCCCAGCGGACTTTGCCTCAGAGGCAAGAAATTTGCCGCTGAGGCAAAGCTCGGGCTGAATGGGAGGCATGAGCTTCCCCGAAGACGGGCCGGGCCTCCCCGAGGAGCTGCCCACGGTCGCACCGCAACTGCGGGCACTGCGCCGCCGCGCCTCGCTCACCCTGGAGGCCGCGGCCGGTGCCGCCGGGCTCTCGCCCGCCCATCTGTCCCGTCTGGAGACCGGCCGTCGCCAGCCCTCGCTGCCGATGCTGCTCACGCTGGCCCGCATCTACGGTACGACGGTCTCCGAACTGCTCGGCGAGACCGTCGCCGACCGGGACGCCGTCGTCCGCGCCCCCGCCATGGAGCCGACCCGGGCGGGCGGCTGGACCTACTGGCAGGCCGGTGCCCCCGGACGCGGGATGCAGGCCCTCCGGGTCCACATCCCGCACGGCACCCAGGGCGACATCGTGCGCGTCCACCCCGGCGAGGAGTGGCTCTACGTCCTCACGGGACGGCTGCGGCTGCGCCTCGGCGACACCGTGCATCTCCTCGACCCGGGGGACAGCGCCCACTTCGACTCGCTGACCCCGCACCGCCTGGCGGCCGCCGACCACGGCGGAGCCGATCTGCTCTTCGTCCACACCCTGATGCAGAGCCCGCTCACCGCACTCTGCCTCGGCCCTCACCCCGGAGAAACGCCATGAGCGACATCGAGGACAAGTTCCCGCGTTCCCTGTGGGTGCGCCTGATCATCTATCTCGCGGTCGGCCATCTCTTCGCCGGTTTCATCTGGCTGCTCTTCGAGATGGGCGCGAAGTAGGAGACCGGCCCCGCACGGCCCGGGCCACTCAGTCCAGCAGGCGTCCCCGCAGCCGCTCCCGCAGCCGCGGGGTCACCCCGAGACCCCGCTCCAGATAGGCGTCCACCCCGCCCCAGGTCTCCTCGACGGTCCCGAGCGCCGCCGCCAGATACTCGGCCCGGGCGTCGAAGAGGGGGCTCAGCAGCTCCATCACCTCGGGAGAGTAGGTGTCGGGCGACGAGCCGTTGCGGCGCACCTTGTAGCGGCGGTGCGTGGCATTGGACTCCAGATAGTCCGCGAGGATCGCCTCCCGCTCCACCCCGAGGGCGAGCAGCGTCACGGCGATCGAGAGACCTGCGCGGTCCTTGCCCGCCGCGCAGTGCATCAGCGCGGGCACACTGTCCTCGGCCAGCGCGCGCAGCACCTGGGAGTGCTCGGCCGTGCGCTCCCGGACGATCGCGCGGTACGAGGCGATCATCCGGTCGGCGGCCCGGCCCTCGGAGAGCAGCCCGCGCAACTGATCCAGATCGCCGTCGCGCACCATCCGCCAGAACTCGGCCCCGTCCGCCGGATCCGACAGCGGGAGATTGACGTTCCGCACGCCCGCCAGCTCGACGTCCGGCCCCTCCAGCTTCATGTCCGCCGCGTTGCGGAAGTCGAAGACCGTGTGCAGTCCGAGAGAGGAGAGGAAGGCCGCGTCCTCCTCCGTGGCGTGCGCGAGATGGCCGCTGCGGAAGAGCACGCCGTGCCGTACACGCCGCCCGTCCACGGTCGGCAGGCCGCCCACATCACGGAAGTTGCGCACTCCGGTCAGCTCCGGCTCGGTGGACGGGATCTGCTGCGTCACGGGGGCTCCTCCCATACGACCGCCCACGCCGCTCGCCGACGGGCCGCGCCTCGACGATACGACATGGGCCGATCGGACCGACGGCGCGGACTTGGCGCCGGACGGAACCCCCACCAGGAGCCGTCGCCGCGTCCAGCGATGCACGTCGGGCCGTTCAACACCCCTGCTCGGAGAGTTATTCCACATCGACGCACATGATCCGAGTGGTCTATCTCACCGTCCGTCAACCCCTTCCTACGGTCGCGTAGCTCACATCCGAAGGTGAATCATGGGCCGACGTGGCAGACGATTCGAAGAGTGACAGCAGATCAGTGATCGGGTCGTACGTGGCGGTGGGGGACAGCTTCACCGAGGGCGTCGGCGATCCCGGCCCCGACGGGCAGTTCGTCGGATGGGCCGACCGGTTCGCGGTGCTCCTCGCCGACCTGCGCCCCGAGGGCGACTTCCGGTACAACAACCTCGCGGTACGTGGCAAACTGCTCGACCAGATCGTCGAGGACCAGCTCCCCAGGGCCCGGGAACTCGCCCCGGACCTGGTCTCCTTCTGCGCGGGCGGCAATGACATCATCCGGCCCGGCACCGACCCCGACGAGGTCGCCGAGCGCTTCGAGCGCGCCGTCGCCGACCTCACCTCCGCCGTCGGCACGGTGATGGTCACCACCGGCTTCGACACCCGCGGCGTGCCCGTGTTCAAGCATCTGCGCGGCAAGATCGCCACGTACAACGGGCATGTCCGGGCCATCGCGGACCGGTACGGCTGCCCGGTGCTGGACCTGTGGTCGCTGCGGACCGTCCAGGACCGGCGTGCCTGGGACGGCGACCGGCTGCACCTCTCGCCCGAGGGGCACACCAGGGTCGCGCTGCGGGCCGGCCAGGTGCTCGGCATCGAGGTACCGGCCGACCCGGACCAGCCCTGGCCGCCGTTGCCGCAGCGCGGCACCCTCGAAGTACGGCGCGACGACATCCACTGGGCGCGTGAGTACCTGGCCCCCTGGATCGGCCGCCGACTGCGCGGCGAGTCCTCCGGGGACCGGGTGGTCGCGAAGGGTGCCCTGTCGCCGGACGACATCAGGATGCGGATCGCTCAGGCGGTCTGACGCGGACGGGGGTCTTGGCCCGGATCACCGGCCCGGACGGACCGGGCTGGATCGGTCCGGACTGTCCGGGCCGGGACCGAGGCCAGGCGGACGGCCCGGTGCTCTCGCTCTTGGCCCGGGCCGGTGATCCGGACAGCGGGTCCGCGGTGGTCCCGGCCGCCCCGGGCACCCGGGCGCTTCAGGCGAACGGGCTGTGACGGCGTCGAGAGGCGCCGGGTCGCGCGGGCCGGCCCCGGCCGTGTCCGGGGGCGTCAGCCCCTCGTCGCCGTCAACTGGGAACGCTCCACGCCCAGTTCACGGGCAAGCGCCTCGTCCACCCACTCCTGGGCGCGCGCCCGTGACACGGTGCCCTCGTACGCCGTCATCTGCACGGCCAGCCCGTCGAGCAGTGCCGTGAGCCGCAGTGCGGTGGCCGCCGGGTCGGGGCAGTGGAACTCGCCCGCGGCCACCCCCTCCGCCACCACCTCGGTGATCGCGTTCTTCCACTCCCGGTCGAGACCGCGCGCGACCTCCCGCAGCGCGGGCTCGCGCAGCGCCGCCGCCCACCCCTCGATCCACAGCCGCCACCCCTTGGCCTGCCCGGTCGGCGCATACCAGCGCACCGCCGCCCGCAGCCTGCGCAGCGCCGACGTACGGCGGCCGAGCAGTTTCCGCAGATGGCCGAGGTCGCCCTCGGCGGCGTAGGTGAAGGCCTCCGCGACCAGCCTCTCCTTGGTCGAGAAGTGGTACAGCACCAGCGCGTTGCTCACCCCGAGGGCCGAGGCCACGTCGGCGATCCGCACCGCCGCCACACCCCGCTGCTCGATCTGACCGACGGCGGCCCGCAGCATCTCCTCACGCCGCTCGGCCACGCTCAACCGCACCCTCGTCACGCGGCAACCCTACGTCAGCGGTACCGGCCGAACCGCTCGGCGATCATCGGCAACCGGTCCGCGACCAGGGCGTGCGCGGCCGCCCTCGGACTCGTCCCGTCCGCCTCCGCCCGGTCCAGCATCCGGCCGACCAACTCCCGCATCGCCCGCCGGGTGTACGTGAACGCCTGGTCCGCGTCCGCCTCGACGTCGCCGAACAGGGTCCACCACCACCAGGCGTTCGTACCGGAGTTGACCACCACGTCCGGCAGCACGGTCACCCCCCGCGCCGCGAGCAGCTCCTCTGCCTCGGGCAGCACCGGCATATTGGCCGCCTCGGCGATCCACCGGGCGCCGATCACCGCCTGGTTCTCCGTGTCGACCGCGTACGACACCGCCGCGGGCACGAGCACCTCCGCCTCCGCCGACAGCCAGGCGTCGCCGGGCAGTTCCCGGTCGGCGGGGCGCAACGCGGCGCGGTCCACCGTCCCGTAGGCGTCGCGTGCCGCGAGCAGCGCCTCCACATCGAGTCCGTCCGGATGGGCGAGGGTGCCCTTGATGTCCGCGACCGCGACGACCGGGAGCCCGGCACGGGCCAGGAAGCGCGCCGTGGCCCCGCCCATGGTGCCGAACCCCTGCACGGCCACCCGGGTCCCGGCCCGGGGGGCGCCCGCCCGGTCCAGCGCGGTCAGCACGGACTCGGCGACTCCGCACCCGCCGACCAGGGCGTCCAGCCCGATCCCGTCCACCTCGACCGTGAACGCCTCGGCGAGCCGCCGCCGCGCCGCCGTCTCGTCCTCCAGCAGCGGATACACCGCCTGCACCGACGACACGAGCCCCGCCTCGGCGGCCGCCCGGTCCACCAGCTCCTGGCTGAGCCCCAGGTCCTCGCCGGTGGTCCACATGGTCTCGACATACGGCTTCACGGCCCGCAGATAGCGCACCAGGACGTCGTACGCCTCCGGGGCGCGGGGGTCGCAGTCGATACCGCCCTTGGCGCCGCCCAGCGGGACGTACCGGCCCTCGGGGTTGTAGTGCAGCGCCTCCTTCATGGTCATGCCGCGGGCCAGCCCGGTGACCTCGTCCAGGGTGCAGCCCGGCCGCATCCGCAGCCCGCCGCTGGCGACCCCGCGCACCAGCCGGTCCACGACGAGGTATCCGCGTCGGCCGGTGATGTGGTCGGTCCACACGAGCGATATGAAAGGGGCGTTCCGATCCATGGTCATCCGCTCACTGTACTGACTGGCCATTCAGTTGTGGACCGGGTTTCCGAGGGTCCTCCCGGTACGGGCGGCCGAGAGGAAAGGGCGGTCCCGACGTCGACGGACGGCGTGGCCCCGGCCCCCGGCGGGGGAGGGCGGAAGAAGAACGCGCGACCCGTGGTTGCAGTGCTACGGGCCCGGTGTGCCGCAAGGTGCGTGCGGGCCCGCACACCGCGCCGGAGCCGGACCGCCGCCCTGTGCCGTGGCTCGTCCGGCACTGTCACAGGGCCCGCCCATAATGGAAGCCCGCACCGATTCCTTGGAGGACCCGTGACCGGTTCCCGTTCCCTGAGCTCCGGGCTCCGCGCACTGCGGCCCACCGCCTTCGGTGCGGATCCGGGCGGGGAGCGCCTGGCGCGCATCCGCAGATCACCGAATTTCGCGAACGGCGCCTTCGTGAACCCGGAGGGCACCCGGATCCGCCCGTCCGGGAACTCCACGCTGGAGCTGGCGAAGGTCTACTTCCAGAAGGAGTCCCGGGCCCGCCGGGTCCCGGCCGGCACGATCCCGGTGCACCCGACGACCTATGCCGATCTGGCGAAGCCCCCGGCCGACGGGCTGCGGCTGACCTGGATGGGGCACTCCAGCGTGCTCGCCGAGATCGACGGACAGCGGGTGCTCTTCGACCCGGTGTGGGGAGAGCGCTGCTCGCCCTTCGACTTCGCCGGACCCCGGCGGCTGCACCCGGTCCCGCTGCCACTGGCCGCGCTCGGCCCGGTCGACGTCGTGGTCATCTCCCACGACCACTACGACCACCTCGACCTGCCCACCATCAAGGCGCTGGCGGGCACGGACACCCTGTTCGCGATACCCCTCGGCGTCGGCGCCCACCTCGAACACTGGGGCGTGCCCGCGGACCGGCTGCGCGAGCTGGACTGGAACGAGTCGGCGAAGGTCGGCGGCCTCACCCTGACCGCCACCCCGGCCCGCCACTTCTGCGGCCGGGGGCTGCGCAACGGCCAGCACACCCTGTGGGCGTCCTGGTCCGTGGCCGGTGACCGGCACCGGATCTACCACAGCGGCGACACCGGCTACTTCGACGGTTTCAAGGACATCGGCGCCGCCCACGGCCCCTTCGACGCCACGATGATCCAGATCGGCGCCTACTCCGAGTTCTGGCCCGACATCCACATGACACCGGAGGAGGGCATGCGCGCCCACCTCGACCTCCAGGGCGGCCGTCCGCACGGGGTGATGCTGCCGATCCACTGGGGCACCTTCAACCTCGCCCCCCACGCCTGGTCCGAGCCCGGCGAATGGACCAAGGCCGCCGCCGACGCCGTAGGCCAGACCGCCGCTTTCCCCATCCCGGGCCGGCCCTTCGAGCCGTCCGGGGACCTGCCCACCCGCCCGTGGTGGCGGGACGTGTCCGCACCGCTCCATGGCACATGGCCGGTGCCCGAGGTGCCCCGGACGACGGCTCGTGAAGACCTCGAACTGCTGGCGGAGGGCTGACCGGCCGGGCTGGTTCGCCATTCCGCAGATCGTGCGGCGGCGTCGGCTACGCGCTGCGGGCTCCGGTTCAGTCTGAACCGGAGCCCGGCTCGTTTCCCTCGCCGCGCCGGGTCAGACCCGCGGGGGTGGGGCGATGCCCCGGCTCAGTGCCTCCAGGGCCTGGACCTGATCCTTGTCGACGTCTACCGCCGCCATGGACCCGTCGGAAAAGTGCAGTTCCACGCGTCTCGACAGCGATGTGTGCCGGACGTCGACATTTCGCAGCTGCTGCGGCAGCATCTCGCCCAGACGGAAGCCTTCCCTGTGCAGGCGCTCGCGTGGAAGATCGCGGGGCTGTGGCCCCTTGGCCAAGACCGTGTCCATCAGCAGGATCCTGGAGTCGGTGAAGACCATGAGCGCGCTGATGCTGTCGTAAGAGCTCGAGGCGGCGGATCCGATGCGCACAGCGATCGCGAACTGGCCCGCCTGGCTCTGCCATCCACCCTTGAAACCGGTTCCGCGCACGACACGCCGAATGGTGCGGGTGATGCCGAAATCGTAGTTCTCAAAGGCATGTACGACCTCGAGGACGGCCTCGAAGGCGCCGGCCATCACACCGAGCAGGCCCGTTGCGTGCTTGCCGGGTCGCACCTTGCGGGGCAGTTTGCGGCGGATCATGTCGCTCAGCTTCACCTCGACGATCCCGAGCAGCCGCTCATGCGGATGCAACCACGGTGTCATCAACGGCACATGGGAGCCGCCATCCCACATGCGCGGTTCGAAGACGGGCTCCGGCGGGCCGTACTGGTGGGCTTTCATCCGAAGCCCTCCTCGATGCGTGTTCTCGGTACCCGGGAGGGAGCCTCGTCCCTGCGGCCGTCGAGCTGCCCGGTCAGGGCATCCACGGCGGTGTCCTTGCTCGGCTCGCCGTGACGTGCGTGGACGACGCTCTCTCCCGGCACGGTGAGGGCAGTCGTCGGCGTCCAGGTCCTGTCGTACGGTCAACTGCCAGCACATGGCCGGACCGTGATGTGGCGACCGGGATCGTGCGGGAGTCGCGCCGACCGCTTCCGCATGGAAGCGACCGGCTTCGATCGGCTCTGATGCGTCCTCTGAGCACATCCGTGACGCGGTTATCGGGCTGTCGTACGACGGCTCATACCAGAGCAGGAAGCTCTCCGTAGGACTTTGTCAACAGGGTCCCAGGCCTCTCCCGCGGGCGACTACTCTGAGTCGCCGTCGATCGACGCAGAGCCCGGAGAGGGCTCTGTCCGACCGGTGCCGCGATGCCGTATGCCCGATTCGCGGGGATCCGCGGGAGCCCCACGCCCCGACGCACCCAGGACGAGGACGCCGATGTCTCACCTTCGCGCACCGGCCGCACGCGCAGACCGCCGTGAGGGCGGTCGGCACGGGCGGCCGGTCGCCCAGCCCGCCCCCGCACCGGCCGAGACCCCCCTACGGCACCAGTTGATGCGCCTGGCGGTCCTACCGCCGGTCGCGGTCGCCCTCAGCGCCTGCGCCGCCGTGCTCTTCACCATCCGCAGCACCGGCGCGCGTCCCACCACCACGCTCTGGACCGTGCTCGCGGGCGCCCTCGCCGTGACCCTCGCGGGCATCGTCATCGCCGCCGTGGCCGCCCGACGCGCCACCGCCTCCGTACGGGAACGTCTGCACACGCTGCGCGGCGCCAGCGCCCGCGGCGAGGCCGACCTGCGCACCCTGGTCGAGGCGCTGCGCCGCGGCGAGACACCGCCGACACCCGGACCGCGGGGCGGACCCGGCACGGGTGCCGACGAATTCGAGCTGCTCGCCGCCGAGTTGGCGCACGCCCACGACAACGCGGTCGCCGCCGTACTCGGAGCCTCCCAGCTCTCCAGCCGGACCGGCAGCGAACAGAAGCTGGAGGTGTTCCTCAACCTCGCCCGGCGCCTCCAGTCCCTGGTGCACCGGGAGATCTCGATCCTCGACGAGCTGGAGAACGAGATCGAGGACCCCGACCTGCTCAAGGGCCTCTTCCACGTCGACCACCTCGCCACCCGCATCCGCCGCCACGCGGAGAACCTCGCGGTGCTCGGCGGCGCCGTCTCCCGCCGCCAGTGGAGCACCCCGGTGCCCATGACCGAGGTGCTGCGCTCCGCGACCGCCGAGGTCGAGCAGTATGTGCGGGTCCGACTGGTGCCCCCGGTCGAGGGCACCCTGCGCGGGCACGCCGTCGCCGATGTGGTCCATCTGCTCGCCGAACTCGTGGAGAACGCCACGGTGTTCTCCCCGCCGCACACCCAAGTGGTGCTCCGCGCGGGCCTGGTCACCTCCGGGCTCGCCGTCGAGGTCGAGGATCGCGGGCTCGGTATGCCCCCGGCCGAGCTGAGCAGGATGAACGCCCTGCTCGCCGACCCCGACCAGGTCAATGTCGCGGGTCTGCTGGCGGACGGCCGCATCGGCCTGTTCGTGGTCTCCCAACTCGCCCGCCGCCACGGCATCCACGTACGGTTGCAGGCCAATATCTACGGCGGTGTGCAGGCCGTCCTCGTCGTGCCCCCCGGCCTGCTGGGGGAGGACTCCGGTACGGCGGAATCCATGGCGGCGGGTCCCCCACGGACGGGGGAGAGCGGCCGGGCGCCCCTCATGGCCGCCGGGGTCGCCGGTGTCCGCGAGGCCGACGGCGCGGGCACCCACACCCAGGCCCTCCCGCAGTGGGACGGTGCCGTCGGCCGCCCCGCGTCCGGAGCCCTGGAGCACCCCGTGCCCCGGCACCTCCACGACGACCGGACCGCCCACCCCCAGGGCGACCGGACCGCCGTCGGGCGCGCACGATCACCGCTCCCCGCGCCCGCGCGTGACGCCGGTGACCTCCGCCCCGAGTCGGCCGTCCGGCCGCCCCTCCCGGGGATTCCCGGCGGTGCCGCCCCACTGCCGGACGCCCCCGCGCAGGTTCTGGGCGGGCCGCCGAGGACGGGCAGGTTCCCGATGGCCCCGGGCGGCCGCCCAGTACCGCAGCCGGGCATCGCGGACGGGGAGCCGGGCAGGCCCCACCTGCCCCGCAGACGCGCCCAGGAGCACATCGCACCCCAGCTCCGGGGCAGCCGCCCCGCGCCCGCCTCCCAGGACACGGGCACGCTCGCCGGTCACGATCCGGGCCTGATGGCCGCCTTCCGCCGGGGAATCTCCCTCGCCGAGGCACGGCAGCAGCAGGATGCCGAGCCCGCCGGGACGACGGGCCGCGCGGAAACCGGAGCCCCGACCGCGCACCGCCCCGACCTGACGGTCCGTCGCCGCGGGACCACACCGTCCGGATGACCACCCCCACCCCGTCCGCTCGCGCGGACCTGCGTACCCCAAGGAGTCGATCCACCATGGAGAGCGACGTGCCGACCGCCCACGCTTCCGATCTCGACTGGCTGATGAGCGGCCTCGTACAGCGCGTACCCCACACCAGGAGCGCGGTGCTGCTCTCCTGCGACGGACTGGTGAAATCCGTGCACGGCCTCGACACCGACAGCGCCGACCACATGGCCGCCCTGGCCTCCGGCCTCTACTCGCTCGGCCGCAGCGCGGGGGTCCGCTTCGGGGACGGCGGCGACGTACGGCAGATCGTCGTCGAACTCGACTCGACCCTGCTCTTCGTCACCACCGCCGGATCCGGTACCTGTCTCGCCGTGCTCGCCGAACGCGAGGCCGACGCGGCCGTTCTCGGCTACGAGATGGCGATGCTGGTCAAGAGCGTGCGGCCCTATCTGGCCACCGCGCCCCGCCGCGGCGCCGTACAGCCCCCGGTGCCCAGGTCTTGAGGCTGACCGCGGCCGGTGACGGCCCCTGGCTCGACGGCGCGGCCGGGCGGCTGCTCCGCCCGTACACGGCCAGCAGCGGCCGCACCCGGCCGAGCACCGCGCTCGATCTGCTCTCCCAGGTGATGGCCACCGGCACGACCGCCCTCGGTTCGCTCGGACCGGAGCACTCCGAGGCGCTCGGCCGGTGCACCGCCCCCGTGTCGGTCGCCGAGGTCGCCGCACACCTGAGGCTGCCCGCCGTGGTCACCAAGGTGCTGCTGTCCGACCTCGTCGACTGCGGTGCCCTCACCGCCGGACCCCCCGCCTTCCACCACAACCCGACAGACCGGTCTCTGCTGGAGGCAGTGCTCGATGGACTACGACGACAGCTCTGACCCCTTTCCCACCGCGCTGAAGATCCTGGTGGCGGGAGGGTTCGGAGTAGGCAAGACGACCTTCGTGGGCGCGGTGAGCGAGATCGCCCCGCTGAGCACGGAGGAGCTGCTCACCACGGTCAGCGCCGCGACCGACAGTCTCGACGGGATCGAGAACAAGGTCGAGACGACCGTGGCGATGGACTTCGGCCGTATCACCCTGGACTCGGAGCATGTGCTGTATCTCTTCGGCACACCCGGCCAGGAGCGGTTCTGGTTCATGTGGGACGAGCTGTCCGAGGGCGCGCTCGGAGCGGTCGTACTGGCCGACACCCGTCGGCTGGAGGACTGCTTCGCCGCCATCGACTTCTTCGAGCAGCGCGGACTCGGCTTCATCGTCGCCCTCAACGAGTTCGACGGCGCCCACCGCTACGACCCGGGGGAGGTGCGCTCCGCCCTCGACCTCGATCCGGCGATCCCCGTGGTGTGCTGCGACGCGCGGATCTCCAGTTCGGGGGTGGAGACCCTGCTCACGCTCGTCCGCCACCTCCTCTCGCTCGCCCCCGCGGTACCGGCACCTCGGCGCGGAGCCCGCACATGACCCTGAGCCGACTGCTGCTGACCCCCGAGGACCGGGACGCCTCCGAGCGCGTCCGCAGGCTGCTCCGGCTCGGCCTCGGGGTGCACGGCGAACCGGAGTTCGACGCCTTCGCGGGCCGGATGGCGGAACTCACCGCGGCGCCCTACGCGATGGTCACCTTCATGGACGAACACCGGCAGTTCTTCGCGGGACTCCACCAGCCCGGCGACCGCCCGCTGACCGCGGTCGCCGGAGCGCCGGACGGCGGCGCGGCGACGGCCCGTCACCTGGGCCGCGAGTACGGCTTCTGCCCGCATGTCGTCGTCCGGGGCCGGGCGCTCGTCCTGGAGGACGTCCGCGACTATCCGCGCTTCGCGGGCAACCCGCTGGTCGACGAGATCGGCATCCGCTCCTATCTCGGGGCGCCGCTCGTGGACCGTACGGGCACCGCTCTCGGCACGGTGTGCGCCGCCGATGTGGAACCGCGCCCCTGGGGCAGGGCGGGCCTCGCGACCATCAAGGCACTGGCCGCGGAACTGGCGGAGGAGATCGCGCGCCGGGAGGACGACCCGCCCCTGGCCGACCCCGGCCCGGACCGCCCCGGCACCTCCGCCGACGCCTCCGGGACACCATGACCGGCGCGTCGCCCGGCCGCTCCCCGCGGCGCGCCGAAGGGTGAAACCGCAGGTGACAGAGGGGGCGTGAAGGTAAGCTGTGGCGGCGCTTAAGAAATCCTCGATGGACCCGCGCCGCGCCGTACGGCACATTGCTACGTGATTCCACTTCTTACCCCGGTGCGGGCCACTTCGCCGTGCCCGGAACCGGGACCTCACCCACAGGAGCCGTAGCGTTGAAGGCGCTGGTCAAGGAGAAGGCGGAGCCCGGACTCCGGCTCATGGACGTCCCGGAACCCGCCGTCGGACCCGGCGACGTACTGATCAAGGTCCTGCGGACCGGGATCTGCGGCACCGACCTGCACATCCGGGCCTGGGACGGCTGGGCCCAGCAGACCATCCGTACCCCGCTCGTGGTCGGACACGAGTTCGTCGGCGAGGTCGTCGGGCTCGGCCGCGATGTCGTGGACGTCTCGGTGGGGGACCTGGTCAGCGGAGAAGGCCACTTGGTGTGCGGGAAGTGCCGCAACTGCCTGGCCGGACGCCGTCATCTGTGCCGGGCGACGGTCGGCCTCGGGGTGGGGCGCGACGGCGCCTTCGCCGAGTATGTGGCGCTGCCCGCGGGCAATGTCTGGGTGCACCGCACTGCCGTGGACCTCGACATCGCCGCGATCTTCGACCCGTTCGGCAACGCCGTGCACACTGCCCTGTCGTTCCCGCTGGTCGGCGAGGACGTCCTGATCACCGGTGCGGGACCGATCGGCCTGATGGCCGCGGCCGTGGCCCGCCACGCGGGCGCACGCAACGTGGTCGTGACCGATGTGAGCGAGGAGCGCCTCGCGCTGGCCCGCAAGCTCGGTGTCAGCCTCGCCCTGAACGTCGCCGACGCGACGATCGCCGACGGCCAGCGGGAACTGGGCCTGCGCGAGGGATTCGACATCGGCCTGGAGATGTCCGGCCGCCCCGAGGCGATGCGCGACATGATCGCCAATATGACGCACGGCGGCCGGATCGCCATGCTCGGGCTGCCCTCCCAGGAGTTCCCCGTCGACTGGGCCCGGATCGTCATCTCCATGATCACGATCAAGGGCATCTACGGCCGTGAGATGTTCGAGACCTGGTACGCGATGTCGGTCCTGCTCGAAGGCGGCCTGGACCTCTCTCCCGTGATCACCGGCCGCTACGGCTTCCGCGACCACGAAACGGCGTTCGAGGACGCGGCGAGCGGCCGGGGCGGCAAGATCATCCTGGACTGGACCGCGTAGCACGTCCCTCCGCGGTCCCGCGGTACCTCCGCGGCCCCGTGCAAGCACTCCGCCGTCCCGCGTAAGCATTCTGAGGAGCTTTCCATGTTCGACTCCGTGCGCGACGATCTGCGCGCCACCCTCGACGAGATCCGGGCCGCCGGGCTGCACAAGCCCGAGCGGGTGATCGGCACCCCGCAGTCCGCCACCGTCGGCGTCACCGCGGGCGGCCGCCCCGGCGAGGTGCTCAACTTCTGCGCCAACAACTACCTCGGTCTCGCCGACCACCCCGAGGTCGTCGCCGCCGCCCACGAGGCGCTGGACCGCTGGGGCTACGGCATGGCCTCGGTGCGGTTCATCTGCGGCACCCAGGAGGTGCACAAGGAACTGGAGGCGCGGCTGTCGGCGTTCCTCGGCCAGGAGGACACGATCCTGTACTCCTCCTGCTTCGACGCCAACGGCGGTGTCTTCGAGACCCTCCTCGGCGCCGAGGACGCGGTGATCTCCGACGCCCTCAACCACGCCTCGATCATCGACGGCATCCGGCTGTCCAAGGCGCGCCGCTTCCGCTACGCCAACCGCGACATGGCCGATCTGGAGCGCCAGCTGAAGGAGGCCACCGAGGGCGGCGCCCGCCGCAAGCTCGTCGTCACCGACGGTGTGTTCTCCATGGACGGCTACGTCGCCCCGCTCCAGGACATCTGCGACCTCGCCGAGCGCTACGACGCGATGGTGATGGTCGACGACTCGCACGCCGTCGGCTTCGTCGGCAAGGGCGGCCGCGGCACCCCCGAGCTGCACGGCGTCATGGACCGGGTGGACATCATCACCGGCACCCTCGGCAAGGCGCTCGGCGGCGCCTCCGGCGGCTATGTCGCCGCCCGCGCCGAGATCGTCGCCCTGCTGCGCCAGCGCTCGCGCCCGTACCTCTTCTCGAACACGCTCGCCCCGGTGATCGCGGCGGCCTCGCTGAAGGTGCTCGACCTGCTGGAGTCGGCGGGCGACCTGCGCGAGAAGCTGATCGCGAACACCGCTCTCTTCCGCCGCCGGATGACCGAGGAGGGCTTCGACATCCTGCCCGGCGACCATGCGATCGCCCCGGTGATGATCGGCGACGCGTCGAAGGCCGGACGCATGGCCGAGCTGCTGCTGGAGCGCGGCGTCTACGTCATCGGTTTCTCCTACCCGGTGGTGCCGCAGGGCCAGGCCAGGATCCGGGTGCAGCTGTCCGCCGCGCACTCCACGGACGATGTGAACCGGGCGGTGGACGCGTTCGTGGCGGCCAGGAGCGAGCTGGAGGGCTGACCACCCGCGCGACTTGCGATAATCGGTTGCATGATCGAAGCGCGGCGGCTGCACATCCTCCGAGCCGTGGCGGACCACCGCACGGTGACGGCCGCCGCCGCCGCGCTCCATCTCACCCCCTCCGCCGTGTCCCAGCAGCTCGCAGCGCTGGAGCAGGAGACCGGCCACCGGCTTGTCGAGCGCAGCGCCAAGGGGGTGCGGCTGACCCCGGCCGGCGAGATCCTGCTCGGCCACACCCACACCGTGCTGGCCCAGCTGGAGCGGGCCGAGGCCGAGCTGGCCGCCTATGGCGCGGGCTCGGCGGGCACGGTGACACTCGCCTCCTTCGCCACCGGCATCGGCCTGGTGGTCGCCCCGGCCCTGGCGCGGCTCGCCCGCACCGCACCCGGCATCCGGGTCCGGGTCCAGGACGCCGAGGGCGACGAGAGCCTGCCCATGGTCCTGGACCGCCAGGTGGATGTCGCGGTCGCCGTGGAGTACCGGGGCGCGCCCGCCGCGGACGACCCCCGGCTCACCCCCGTACCGCTCTACGCCGAGCCCTTCGACGCGGTGGTCCCGGTCACCCACCGGCTCGCCGACGCCCCCGAGGTCCCGCTGTCCGAGCTGGCCAAGGACCCGTGGATCGGCCCCTACCCCGGCAACCCCTGCCATGACGTCGTCGTCCTGGCCTGCGAGCACGCCGGGTTCCAGCCCCGCCTGGAGCACTCCTCCGACGACTTCCGCGCGGTCGTCGCCCTGGCCTCGGCCGACGCGGGCGTGGCCCTCGTCCCCCGCTCCGCCCTGCGCGGCATGGACCTGACGGGCGTGGTCGTCCGCCCGGTCGACGGGGTCGCCCCCACCCGGCGGGTCTTCGCCGCCGTACGCCGCGGGGCGGAGACGCATCCGCTGATCAGCCCGGTCCTGGACGCGCTGACGGCTGCCGCCATGGAGGACTGAGGGGCCGGCGCGGGCCCGGGCCCGCGCCCGGCTTCCGCGACGACGGTCTCGTAGCCGCCGGGGTGCCGGGGTGTGTGGCCCCGAGTCGATCGGCGGCCCGGTCGCGTGGGCGGCTGGGTGGCGGCGAGCCGTAGGGCCGTGCGGGCGGGGTCGGCGATGTCAGTGGGGTTGGCTAGCGTGCGGTGCATGCCGGACGCCGAAGACGTACGCCGTATCGCCCTGTCACTGCCCGAGACGGCCGAGAAGACCGCCTGGAGCATGCCCACCTTCCGGGTCGCGGGGAAGATGTTCGCCACGCTGCCCGAGGACGAGACGTCCATGGCGGTGCGCTGCCCCAGGGAGGAGCGGGAGGAACTGGTGCTCGCGGAGCCCGGGAAGTTCTGGGTCGCCGGGCACGAGTCACAGTTCGCCTGGATCCGGGTGCGGCTCGCCACCCTGGAGGACGAGGGCGAGCTGCGGGACATCCTGGCCGACTCCTGGCGCCAGGCGGCCCCGCCCCGGCTTCTGGAGCACCATCCGGAGCTGGGGCTGCCGACCGGAGGGTGACGCGCGCGGGAGCGGTGTCCTCACCGGCGCTGTGCCGTATGGGTGCGCGACCACCGTCCCGAGTGCGGTATTGTTTCTGTGCGCGTTCGGCCAAGGGAAACCCCAGGTCAGACGGGTATCGGGACGTGGCGCAGCTTGGTAGCGCACTTGACTGGGGGTCAAGGGGTCGCAGGTTCAAATCCTGTCGTCCCGACCATGCGGAATCGCAGGTCGGAGGCCGTTCTCTCATCCGTGGGAGGGCGGCCTTTCGTGCGTCCGGGCCGTCGTCCTCGGGGACAACCGAGAACTGTGGCGGCGTACCGTGTCCGCGTGGCAAACAAAGGCCTGGGTCGGACCCTGCGCCACTTGCGCCGTCTGGTCTCCCTGACGCAAGAAGAGCTGGCCGAGCGCTCCCGCGTGTCCGTCGATGTGATCCGCCAGCTTGAACAGGGGCGGAAGCACTCGGCACGGCTTCCCGCACTCCACGCACTGGCCAACGGCCTCGGTGTCGAGCTGACCACGCTTCTTGGTGACCCGCCCGCCGTCTCCACGGGCGAGACCGACGGTCCACGCTTCGTGGCCGTCCGCAGGGCCGTCATGCCCGTGCTCTGGGGGGCGGAGCCTGAGCCGCCCGGCGCCGACTTCTCGCTGGACCGTCTCCGTGAGCAGATCGCGGACGGCTGGACGCGGTACCACGCCGCCGAGTTCGACACGGTGATGAAGGCGCTCCGGACTTGCTCTCGGACGCGCGCACCGCCACGGCTTCGGACAACGAGGGCGATCGGGGGGCCGGTTTCGCGGCCCTGGGCAAGGCGCTTCAGCTCGCCGGACATGTCGCCGTGCGGATGGGCAAGACGGACCTTGCGCTGACGAGCCTGGAGCGTGCCATAGATGCTGCGGGGCGGTCGTCCGACCCGCAGCTGCCGATGATCGTCAACTCCACGGCCTGGACCTACCAGAGGCAGGGACGCCTGGAGGACGCGTTGAGCATTGCCCTTCGTGCCGCCGGCGACATGGTGAACGCAGGCAGCGACCGGACAGCCGACGGACTGAAGGTGTGGGGGGCTCTGACCATGAGCGCCGCCACGTCGGCCGCGCGGAGCGGCGACTATGAACGCGCGGCGGCGATGATGGAGACGGCGGAGAAGGAAGCCGCACGGGTCGTGAAGCTTCCTGACGGTGGCGACAACCGCATGGTCAGCATCTTCAGTCCGTCCTCGGTCCGCATCGAACGTGTCCGTCTCGCCGTGCAGTACGGGCACCCCGAGAACGCCTTGGCACTGGCCAAGGGGATGCGGTTGAGCAAGGACACCCCGCCGTCCTGGCGCACATGGCTGCTGCTGGACGTGGCCCGGGCCCACACCGACACCGGGGACGCGGCCGGGGCGGTGAAGACCCTGGAGTCCCTGCGCCGGGTGGCGCCGACATGGATGCAGCACCACACACTGGCCGTGGCCATCGTGCGCGACCTGTGGGCGCTCCCCAACCACCCCTCAGCCCCAACTGATCGTTTCAGAATGAATGGCGTTGAGGAGCTTGGCAGTTGAGTGTTGCGTCGGCAGGATCTGTTGGGTGCCTGCTGATCTTGTGCCCGATGACCTGTGGAAGCGTGTGGCCCCGCTGTTGCCGGCTCGTCCGCCCAGGCGGCATCGGTATCCCGGGCGGTTGCCTGCGGATGACCGGGCTGCGCTGCGTGGCATCGTCTGCGTGCTGTGCAAGAGCGTGAGCTGGCGGGACGTTCCCGCGGAACAGGTCGGCTGCGGCGGCGTGACGGCCTGGCGGCGTCTGCGGGACTGGACCGAAGCGGGCGTCTGGCCGCAGCTGCACGAGGTGCTGCTGGCAGAGCTGCGGGGCGCGGGCCTGTTGGACATGGACGACGCCTCGATCGACGGCTCGCACGTCCGGGCGCTGAAGGGGGGGGCTCACACCGGACCTTCGCCGGTCGACCGGGCCCGGCCCGGCAGCAAGCACCACTTGATCGTCGACAGGCATGGCACTCCCTTGGCCGGCCACGTCACCGGCCAGGCCGGCTGTTCGCCGACCGCGGCTACGACTACGACAAGTACCGCCGGCTGCTCCGGGCCCGCGGCATCACACCGAAGTTCGCCCGGAAAGGCACCGCGCACGGATCCGGACTGGGGAAGACCCGCTGGGTCGTCGAGCGGACCTTCGCCTGGCTCCACCAGTTCAAACGACTCCGGATCCGCTACGAGATACGCGCCGACCTCTCCAACTCGCCTGCCGTACCCATGCCCTACCCCGGCTCTGCAAGCCACTGACCAGAACTGACGCCGGAACTACAGCTGCCGTGACTGTTCCGGCCGGCCGCCTCGTGCTTGTCGTAGCCGAGGTGATTGGTGATCTCGCCCTCCGGGGCGGACTCGAGGACCCGCTTCGTCAGCTGCTGCAGCAGCCCGCCCTGACCGGTCAATTGCAGGCCCCCGCTCCGGGCCCGGTCCACCAGCATCGCGATCAACTGGATCCGCAATCTGCGGAGCCTGAGCCGCCTCAGCGGCCTCGACCTGCCTCAACTCCACACTCTGATCCGTCACTTGGCTTCTCCTCCTTGCTGGGCGGATCAGCCGTTAGTTTTCCACTCCCGACGTGCCGACGAGGCCTCTCCCGGATGTCCTACGGGTGACCAGGTAATGGTCTCGATCTGGGTATGTCCTCCGCCCGCCTGCACTGCGGGAGGGGCGCACCCCACAGCGCGCGCAGTGTTGGCGACCGAGCGGAACTTTAATATAACTTGGTCTACCTATGGACTTAACTTGACCATGCGGCCATACTTGTTGAACCCCGACTGAAGTAAAAACTGCAAGGAGTCACGTCCGTGATCAGACGACTGTGCGTGCTAACGACTGCAGGCGCTGCGATAGCTCTCTCGATGCCAGTATCTAACGCAGCTGCCGACGGACTCGCCAGTCCTGTTCAGGAAGCCACGCGGGATGCTGGTACCGCCTTCGGTGACCTGACCGGGACCAACGAGGTCAGCAAATTTCACAACGACTGGATAAGGAACGATGTTCCGGGCGCCAAACGCACCTGGTTCTCTTACCCGAACAAGGGATTGGAGATGACGATCGGCGGAGGCGGGTCCGTCAGCGTCGGAGTCGCCAATAACATCAACTCTGACCTGCTGCCCTACACGACGCAGGCTCCGCTCATCGTCTCGCCTAACGCGCCCTTCACCGTCAAAAACACAGGCCCTCAGACGACTGGGAACAACGACCCCGTCGAGGGTAATGAAATCGCCTGGCAGAAAGATTGGGGATTTGGCTGGTCGCACGCCACCTTCACCATCACATGTGACCGGCCCGGCACAGGAGACCTCCGACTCGTCGACATACGTGTCGGACAAGTCGTTAACCCAGGCGGAGGCGGAAGCGGCTTGGAAATGCCAGAGCGCGGCGTGGCAGCCAAGCAGCCATACAAGATCACGTGCGGTAGCCCCTCACAAGTGAATCCCGCTCAGAATCGCTACCAGCCTGGGCAGCAGGTGGAAGCATCCTACGAGCTAGGGGCGCCAGTACCGCCCGGAGATAAATGGATAGGCCTCTACAGGAGAGGCGCTGCACTCGAAAAAGAATCACCCATAGCCCGAATAGACATTTCGACCCCGAGCGGAAAGGTTAACTTCGGTTCCCTCGAGACAGGGCTGTACGAGCTATACGCCTTCAGCGGCAATCAGGCACTCACGGACGCGGCCGTGGTCACGGTGGACAAACCATGCGAGAGTCTCCCCTCCCCCTGGCAGTGCTGAGAAGAGGCGCCGGCAGACACGGCAGCTGTAGTTCTTGATCAAGGCTGGTCGTGGCGGTGGTGTCGTTGCTGGTGGCAGGCGGTGGCGACGGCTTGGTGATGGCGTCTGAAGGCGATCCAGTGCAGGACGTGGCCGCGGTCTTGGGCGGGTGGTGGCAGCACGAGGGCTCGCATGAGACGGACGAGCTCGGGACAGGTCAGCGGGACGAGTCCGGGCTGTCGCTGGGAGCCCTCATGGACCGCGGCGGCCGTGAGAGCGAGGACGGCGGCGGCGATCAGGGAGAACAGTGACCAGCGCATCCAGGAGTTCCAGCAGGTCACCTGAGCCTGGTCAAAGCCGGTGAAACCCTTGCCGAGCTGGAAGGTCTCCTCGATCCGCCACCTGCGCGAGATCACTTCCACCAGCGCGCCGAGCGAGACGTCGCCGGGCGCCCGGCAGCGGAAGTAGGACACCTCACTGGTGTAGCGGTGCCGCCGCGCGACCAGCACACTCGTCCCCGCCCCGGCCCCGGCAGCGTGCTCGTGCTCGTGCTCGTGCTCGTGCTCGTCGGGAGTGTCATCGGGGCGGACGTCGCGCCAGGCCCGGTCGTACTCGCGGGTGCCCTTGGTGCCGTGTCCGGTCTGCCGGCGCATCCACTGCTCGGGCCGCACCTTGTTGATCAGTTTGCGGGCCTCCCACCTGCGGCCTGATCCGTCGGTGACCTGGTACGTGGCGGCGATGCCGACCGCATAGCCAAGACCCAGCGACCGTATGACCCGACGTAGTTCGCGCCCGCAGTACACCTCGTCGCTCGCGAACCAGCGGGCCCCGGTCCCCGTGGCAACCGCGCCGGTGACCATGGCCAGCGCCTGCTGCGGCTTCGTCGCGAAGACAATCTCCTCCGGCACCCCGGTCGCCTCGCGGCGTTCCTCGTCGGCGGCCCATCCGCCGGGAGATACAGGACACGGTCGATGATCACTCTCACCGTCGCCGTGACCGCCGCCAGGTGCACCGCCACCTGGCACAGACCGACACCGCCGATCGTCCCCGAGTACTGGCGTCCTACCCCCACGCAGTCCGTGGAGGACTTCGCGTCGCCCGTCTCGTCCACCACCAGCACCACGTCCTGGCCGGCGAGTTCACCCGCGACCAGCCGAGCGATCTCCCGCCGGGCCCGTTCATGGTCGAACCGGGCACGCGACAGCAGGTGCTGCAGCCGGTGCGGGCCCGGATGCCCCAGCGCCTGCCCGAGCGTCCAGCAGTTGCGCGTGTCCACCTCCAGCAACAGCCCCGCGGTCAACTCCGCCGCAGTCAAACGCGCTTCACGCCGCGCGAAGCAACCCGCGACCACCCTCATCGCCGCCCCGAACGTCTCGCTCCACGCCTGCCCGGCTATGGTCGCTTCCACGGCCACCGCGTCCTGATACGTCACCACAAACGTTCATGATCACGGTGGCCGTACCCATGCCCTACCCCGGCTCTGCAAGCCACTGACCAGAACTGACGCCGGAACTACAGCTGTCGTGGCTGAACCTCAACGAAGTCGCCGACCATAAAGAACAAGCTGAATGCGTGTTCCCAAACCTGAGACACAGAGGTAAAGTGAGGGTAAATTTTCCTCGTGGAGGTGGTTTGTGAAGACCCATCAGAACGCGGCTGTCATCGCTGCCGGCGTCGCGCTCGCTACGCTGCTCGGGGCGGCACCGGCGTCCGCAAAGATCACCGCGCCGGACAGAGACGGAAAGCCGACAGCCCTGTACGAGGAGGGGGACCTCTCCTCGTACCTCAGCTTCCTCAACATCCCGGACCGGATCAGTTCGGGGCATCTCCCAGCCTATGACTCAGTCAACGACCGGGAAGTCAGCACGGCGGACGCCACCAACGCGGTCAGTATCGCTCAGGTCAGCCAGTACATCAGGGACAAGTTTGCAGACACCGGCTCCATAGATATTCGCGTCAATCCCGGGGAAGTTCCCCTGGGCGGCGGAATGTCTGTCAATGCAAGTGGCAGGAGCACAAAGACCAAGGTGGCCTTCATGTCCGGGCCTCACTGGGGGAAGACGGACTACGGGTTCGTGGGGAAGCTGGAGGAGAAGTACCCCCGAGTGGCCACCACGGACGGAGTGGGAAGCCTGATGAACCTCACTTACACCGTGTCGTCCACAACGACCAATACGACGGCTCACACGACCGGCTGGACCCTTGGCGGTAAGGTCAGTGCGAATGCCTCCGGGAAAGACGGTACACCGGGAGTCGGAGGCGAGTTCAACTTCTCTTACACCGATACGACGACCACTACGGACACGCAGTCAGGGACCATCTCGCAGGCTATGGACCTGCGTGTGCCCGACAGGGCAACCGGCTGGCTTGAGGCCCGCTTCAACGGCGGAGTGTATGTGGGATGGGTCGTCGCCACGACCGGCGACCACCGCTACAGCCTCTACCCGGCCAGGGTGAGCTACAAGACACCAGACAGGGACGTTGCCCGAAACGTGACGTGGGTTCCCCGCGGACGCACCACGCCCATCTTCTGAGCTTGTCCGACCTTTTTCAAGCGGGGGTCTGAGCTGTCATTCGTGGGATGGGCAGGCCCGGGGGTTCTGGGTATGGCTAACGGTAGCCCCGGGATCGGTGGGACCGCGTCCAGCAGTGGCAGGAGCTGGGTGACGTCGTGCCGGTTGCCGCCGGTGAGCGTGACGGCGAGCGGGGTTCCGTGGCGGTCGACGATCACATGGTGCTTGGAGCCGGGACGGGCGCGGTCGACGGGCGAGGGTCCGGTGTGGTCCCCCCTTTGAGTGCTCGCACGTGGGACCCGTCCACAGCGCAGTCGCTCAGGTCCAGCAGGTCGGCGCGGCGAAGCTCGGTCAGCAGGGCGGCGTGCAGGCACGGCCAGACACCGGCCTCTGTCCAGTCCCGCAGCCGGCGGCAGGCCGTCACCCCCGAGCAGCCGACGGTCTCCGCGGGTACGTCGCGCCAGGCGACACCGGTCCGCAGTACGTACAGGACGCCGGCGAGTGCTGCCCGGTCCGGAACACGCAGCCGTCCGGGGTAGCGGTGGCGTCGTTCGGGAGCGGGCGGCAGCAGCGGAGCAACCCGCTCCCACAGGTCGTCAGGAACAAGGTCAGCACGCATCCCTGCCACCCTGCCGACCAAGATCGCCGAGCGCAGGACCCACAGCTCAACTCATTCTGAAATGATCAGTTAAAGGCCGGTGACGAGGTTCGTGGAGCGGGCAGGGGCTTTTGCTACTGGTCCGACAGCGAATAGAAGGGCATCTTCCGGTAGGTCGGCAGTGCGGGATCGTCGGCCCTGGGCTGGAACGCCACCAGTGGGGTGACCAGCCAGGTGGCGAGCTTGCGTTCCTGGCGAGCGAGCCACTGTGCCTGATAGAGCATTCCGCTGCCTGTGCCCACCAGCGAGAGCCCGGCCGGGACTCCGAACCTGTAGGCGCTGAACAGACCAATCCCCAAGCCGATCAGCAGTGGCACGGCCATGTTCCGGGAAATGGCTTCGAAAGTCGCTTCGCGGGCGGTCACCGGTGCACCCTGCGGAGCGGGGGTGACCTGGTCGAGCCGGGCCTGGAACCAGGCGCGGCGGGGGCCGGCGAACCAGAGGAAGGGCACCGCAAAGAGCGCCGTCGCGAGCAGAACAGCGGCCACCGTGCCGAGTCCACCCGTATTACCGAAGGCGACAGGCAGCGAACCGACCATTCCCACCAGCAGAGTCAACGTGCCCATGGAACGGGTGGAGGCGACCGCTCCGGCGAGGCGGGGGTGAGTGTTCATGCGTTCCTTCTGTCCGGCGTCCGAAGATGGTCGGTCCACGCCCTGGGGGAGCGGTCCGGGTGAGGTGCCGTGTGGTGCGGTGGTGGTCAGGCCGTGGCTGCGGGAGCCGGAGCGGGGGTGTGGTGCGGTTGTTGCATGTGGGTGAGTCTGCGGACGAAGACGATGGCGAGAATCGCCGCCACCGCGTTGAGGAGGTCGCCGAGTGCGATGATGGCGACCGCGTGGCGCAGACCGTCGAGGGTGTTCGAGGAGTTGCTGAGGCTGGAGCCGGCCCGGGCGATGACGGCGGAGGCGACGGTCAAAGTCCACCAGGCCGTGAGCGGGGTCTTCGGGACGGTGCGCCATGAGCCGTCGGGGGCGGTCTGGGCGCTGGCCTGCCAGATTTCGCTTGCGACGCGGTAGGGCAGCCACAGATTGCCGACGGGGACCAGCCAGGCGCCGATGGCCCATCCGCGGGCCATGGTGCATATGTCCTGAGCGAAGTACTCGGCGTTGACACGTGCCCGGTAGAACCAGGCGATGAAGACGACCCCGGTGACCAGGACGGCGCCGATCTGGGCCTTGCCGGCCACGTCGAGGACGTGTGCGTCGTGGGCGAGCTGATCGGTGCGGTCGGCCAGCGCGGTGCCCAGGTGGCTGTACAGGCCGGCATCGGCCCACAGGGCGAAGACGTCGACCGCGGCGGCGACACCGAGCAGCACCGAGACGGCCGCGGCCAGACCCGACACCGAACGCAGCGCAGAACCGCCGACCGGTCTGTCGGCAGGATCGTAGGGACCGTAGGACATGACAAAACTCCCCCGACGGAATGCGTCCTCACCCGCGAGTGAGGATCAGTTGAATGTGTACGCGCCACCGCGCGGGCCAGGGCGGGCTGCGGGGTTCCTTCTCTGGCCGTCCAGGCACCGGAAAGGCGGACCGCGTCGCTGCCCCGTTACGATTCCCGGCCGTCTCGCCTGCTCAGGGCGGCGGACGTGAACGCCTCCGGTCAGCACAGGAGTTCTAGGCGCGTCGCGGTGATCCTACCTGTGAAGAACCTGTGCGTGAACACCACGGCCGCCTCGGGCTGCACCACGGTGCACAGCCGCATACGTGAGCGCCGTTCGTCGATCGGGATGGCCGTGCCGCTTGCAGGTGTACAGGGCCAGAAGTAGATCCCGTTGTCAGCCGCGCGTCACTCCGACACGGAACTCGTCGAAGATGCTCAGCGGGGACGTCATGTACTGCACTCCCAGGGCTCGGCGGGAGGTGGCAAAGTCCGCCCATTGGACACGGAAGAGTGGCTCTGCGCGGCTCGAACGAAGACAGTCGTACAGTGCGTCGAGGTTCGAGCCGAAGTAGCCTCCAGGACCGTTGACGGCCTCACCAAGGGCGCAGTACAGCCCGGCCTTGGTGGTGATGCGGCCGCCGTCGAGGGCAACGACCTCCGAAGTTCCGCCGAGCTTGCCTTGGCGGTCGGCCGTGAACCACGCGTTCTGCACGACGTGCAGCCAGCTCTCGTGATACGAGTCGGGGTAGCCGGCCCACTCCCCGTATGTGACAGGCTCCGCGGAAGCCCATCTGCGCCAGATCTCTCCGGCTTTCGGGTATTCGCACGTGTAGCCGGAGAAGGAGAGGGAGCCGTCCTGGGCAGGGGGAGTGAGACGCACCCGTCCGAGGTAATAGCCGCCGGTTGGTTGCTGTCTGTGTCCGAGTACCTCCAGGTATCCGCCCTCGGTGCTCCGGAGATGGGCGTGAAGTGACCGGACTCCGGTGAAGATCAGTGTCCGCGGCGTGTCCAGGTCGACGTCGACGAAGAAGCCATGCAGGTCGTCGGCTGCCAAAAGGACGTCCTGTGTCTCCTGGGCAGTGAGGCGATAGAGGGGTGGGCCAAGGATTTCGTGGATCAATTGCATCAGACCAATCAAAGTGGGTTTGCCCTGCGCCGATCGGGACACGCGGTGGGGCGTTGGACACCCGGTGGCAGGACTGCGGGTGGTCCGAAAACCGAGAGACGGATGGCTGTGCAATGCGGGATGCCCGGCCGGGTTCACCCCGGCCGGGCACCTCCTCGCGCTGACGTGGCTTGATCAGAGACTTGTGCGTGCCACCTCTTCACGCATCAGCCGATGCCGGGCTCCACGTCGCACCGGCGCGGCATGGCGGCCTCAATAGCCGAACCGCAGATCGGGCAGGCTGCGCAGGATGGCCCGCACCTCGTCCTTCGTCCCGCCTGTACGCGTCTGGAAGTCGCGATCGTCACCCGACTCGACCGCTTCGCTCATCAGCGACAACACGAGGAAGAACTCCTCCCGGGGCATGGAGACCACGATCTCCGCACCACGATCCTCCACCTGCATGGTCCAATCCCTCTGTTCCGGCCTGAAGCGCGTGTGACAGGGCGGAAGAGCCCCGCCGGTCCAGGACCAACGGGGCTCTTCCGTCCGGCGTACTAGTCTGCGGGACCCAGGGTCCAGGATCCCTCGAGAGTCGTCCGCGCTCCGCCGGCCGTCACCCGTAGGTCCTCCCACTCGACTGCTGCCGAGAGAGCGTCCTCGCTCCAGATGGAGTCCGGCCCCGCGTTCACTCGCTCCACCTTGTCGCCGACTTCCAGAAGCAGCTGAAGGTCCTCATGTGCGAGCGAGCCGTCGGCCGCTCTGGCGCGAGCTACATGCAGTACGTCATCGAACTGAAGCAGCAGCTCGTCCGCCCCCACGGCCGACTCCCGCAGGTATGCGACCTGACGATCGGCCGTGGCGCTGAGCAGGTCCAGCACGGCCAGGGACCACTGGTGGAAGCCTGCCAGCTTTCGATCATCGGTCACCTGATGATCCCTCCCAGGTCTCCTTCCGGGCCCACGACTCGCCAGTAGGCGCCAGGGCCATGATGACCGCCACCAGGATTCCACCTGAGCATCCGCCCGGTCGGATTCCCACGCTCGGTGTACTCGCGGATCACCCAACCGCCACCTTGGTTGAGTCCCCTTCCGAGCCCTTCTTCCCGACGAAGAACGGACGAACCTGATCCGGCGTGACGCCGCCGCTCAGCACGGAGGGCGTGTCGAAGATGTCATCCGCCGAACGGACCCCGGGAAGCTGTCCGGCCTGCTCACTGAGATTCTTGCGCAGGCGTTCACGGCTGGCCGCACTCGTAGGGCAGTCCGAATTGTGGACGAGGATCGGCGTCTCGCCTGCCAGTACGTAGTACGTGTGCAGATCGGTGACGGTGAGGTTGTAGGTCCGGGCGGTCTTCTCGAAGGAGCGGTTGTTTCGGACGGTGACGGTGGTGCCGTCGACGGTCCGGAGGGTCGCCCCTGCGCGCAGCCGGCCGGCCCCCACCCAGGCCCCGGCCGACGGTGACCAGAACGGATGCTCGTTCGTGGCGGTGAGATGCTCGATGCCGCGGCGGGTGGCGATGGTGAGGTCGTTGAAGCGCTTGTCGTGTTCGGTGATGATCAGGTCGGTCACCGTCCGGGCTCCGGTGACTCCCCTCACCGGGTCAGTGGCGAGAACAAGGTCTCCCATGCCGACGGACTCGATGTTCTTCGTCGAGCCGTCCGCCATGAGCACCTTGGTGCCGGCAAGGAAGCACTTGAGGCAGGCTTCCGCTTCCTTCGCTGCCTTTGCGGCGCGGGATGCCTCAGCGATCTCCTCGACGCCGTCGGCGGCCTTCTTGAGCAGTCTCAGCTTGCCGATGGGGAGTACGCCGACAACGGCGAGGGTGCACTTGCCGAGCGTGGGGTCCTTGGCGCAGTCGATGAGGTCATTGATGCCGAGAACCTCCATGCCGCCCTTGAGCAGGAGCTTGGCCAGGTCCGGGGACGCTTCAGGCAGTTCGACCGGCTGGCCGGCCAGCCCACACGGCGGGAGCTCGTCCCGGGACATGTAGGCGATGCAGTGCTTCTCGTTCTTTGCCTGCTCCTCCTTCTCGCGCTGCTGCCTGCGCTGCTCCTCCGCCTGCTTCCTGGCCGCGGCTTCCTCGGCCCGGCGTTTGGTGGCCACGTCCGACCATGCCTTGGATGCCTCGGTCTTGGCCTCGGAGGCACTCTTGCGCGCCACCATGGCCTGCCAAGAGGCGTCGTCGGCCGCGTCGTTGGCGGCGGAGGCCGAGTCCCGCGCGTATGAGGCGGACCATTCTGCCTGGTCGGCGGATTCGTTGGCGTCGGCGGCGTCCTGGTCGGCGCGGTCGGCGGCGCCGCGGGCGGTCTTTGCGGAGTCGGCTGCCTGGTCGGCGCTGGTCTGTGCCTGGGCGGCGGACTTCTTGGCGTTGGCGGCGTACGTGTTCGCCTGCTCGGCGTTCTGCTGTGCCTCGGCCGCCGCCTGCTTGGCTTCGTCCTTGGCGTTCTTGGCGGTTGCGGCTGCCTTGGCTGCCAGGGCGCTGTCCTTGCGCGCGTTGGCGGCTACGCCGTCGGCCTCGTCGAGGAGGCGCTGCATCTGGGCGGTGTGGGTCTGGGTGAGTTTGTCCTTGCGGTCGGCCATGTACTGGCCGACCTGGATGAACTCGTGGAGCTGGTCGGCGGGGCCGGTCAGCGCGACCTTCGCGGCTGCCTTCACCTCCGGTCCGCCGTCGTTGACGAGCTTGGCCGCGAGGACCCGTTCGTCCTGGTTGCGGGCCTGGTACTGGCCGCCGTTGAGGAAGGACTGCATGGCCCCGGGGCTGCCGTCGGCGAGGGCGGCCTTGGAGGCGTCCTTGACGGCCGGTCCACCGGCGTTGTTGATCTGGGCGACGAGGACCCGGTAGTCGGTGGTGGCCACCGTGTACTGGCCTGTGGTGTAGAAGTCGCGGATCTGCTGGTCGCTGCCCTTGAGGGCCTCGGTCGCGCCGGTGCGCACACTCTCGTACGGGCTGGACTGGGACAGGTCGGTGACCTGCTGACGGATCTCGTCCGTCTCCGCCTGCTTCGCACCGGTACGCAGATAGTCCAGGACCGCGTCATCATCGCCGGACAGGGCCCGGGCGGCCGCTTCCTGCCGCCAGGCTCCGTACTGCTTCAACGCGCGCAGCGCCACGGCGCGGCCCTCGGCCGCGATGGCCTTGGTGTCGGCCTGGGGTTTGTCGGCCTCGGCCGCCAGCGCCGCGGTGTCCTCGCCGATCTGCTTGTCCTCCAGGGCGACCTTGGCCAGCTGGGAGGTGAAGGCGTCCGCACCGTCCTTCTGCGACTGGGCGGATTCCATCGCCGCATTCGTGCGGGTCGCGAGATCCTCGGCCTCGGTCTTGCGGGCGATGGTGAACACCTTGTGCGCGGTGGCGGCGGCCTTGGTCGCGGTGTCGGCGGCTTCCTTGGCCTTGCCGGCCTGCTTGGCCGCCTCGTCGGCCGCCTTCGAGGCCTCGCCCGCGTGCTTGGCGGCCTCCTCCGCGGCATCCGCCGCGTTCTCCGCGTGCGTGGCCGCGGAGTTCGCCGCGTCCCGTGCGTCAAAGGCGGCCTGGGCGGACTCGCCTGCCAGGGCCTCGGCCGCGTTCGCGGCCCGGTTCGCCTCGCGGGCGTGGCGACGGGTCTCAGCAGCGGCGGCCTGCGCTTCGCCGGAGTGGACACCGGCGGCATCCGCCGCCCGGTTGGCATCGTCGGCGGCATCCGCAGCCGCGTTCGCGTCACTGACCGCACCCAGCGACGCCTTGGCCGCGGCACCGGCGGCCAGCGAAGCCCTGGCTGCCTGTTCGGCGGCGGCCGCAGACGACTTCGCCAGCGCTCCGGCGGCGCGGGCCTGCTTGGCCGAGTCCCGTGCCGCGCCCGCCTTGCTCTTGTCGTTGGCCGCATCGGCGGCGGCCTTGGAGGCGGCTCCGGCCGCGTTGGCGGCAGCGGTCGCCGCCGCGGCGGTCTGCGCGGCGGCCAGCGCCGCGATGCGCGCCGAACGGTCGGCGGCGTTCGCCGCGCTGATCGCAGTCTGCGCGGCCCCGGCGGCGGCCCGTGCCGCCTCGGCTGCCTGCCGTGCCTTGGCCGCAGCCTCCTGCGAGTCGTTCTTCGCCGCGGCGGTCTCCTTCGCGGCGGTCTGCGCTGCCTCCTTGGCCAGAGCCGAAGCGGCAACCGCCTTGGCCGACGCCTCCTGCGCCGACTTCGTGGCGTCGTCCGCCTCCGCCCCGGCCTGCTCGGCCTGCTCGGTCAACTGCTCGATCGTGGCGTGCTCCTGGTCACGATCGCGCGCGGTGAACTGCCCGACCTCCAGGAACTCGACGATGTCGTCCGGGGTTCCCTGCAAGGCGACCTTCCCGGCCGCCTTCATCGCCGGACCACCCGAGCCGATCAGCTTCGCGACCTCGACCCGGTTGTCCGTCTCACGCGCCGTGTACTGGCCCTCGGCCAGGAACTTCGCGACGTCTTCCGGCGAGCCTTGCAGCGCTGCCTTGCCCGCCTCCTTGACCCCGGGGCCGCCGAGGTTGATGACCCTTGCGGTCTCGACGCGCTGGTCCTGCTCCTGGGGAGCCTGCCAGCCCCCGGTCAGGAACGCGGCCACGTCGGCCGGCGTCTTCTGCGGTGCGAGCGCGGCCTTCGCCGCCTCACGCACCGCCGGACCGCCGGCGTTGATGACCCGGGCGACATCCACCCGGTCGTCCACAGCCTGAAGAGCCGGCTCGTCGTGGAGGAACGCGCGGATGTCGTCGTCACCGCCGAGCAGCGCCCGCTCGGCAGCCTCCTTGACACCAGTGCCACCGGTGCTCCAGTACTCGACCACCAGCCCGCGGGAGATGAAGAGGTCCGAGTCGTCGTCCGCCGCCGTGGCGGGCGAGGCAGCGAGGAGCCCGGCCGCCAGGGCGACCGGCAGCAGGCCCGCGGTCGCGCTGCGCAAGGTGGTCCGACTCCGGGCCCGTATGTACTCGGTGGCCCGGATGCGCGACGCCCGCACAGGGCGCCAGCGTTTTCTCATGCGAAGTCCTTTTGTGCCTAATGGCCTGCACGACTCCCACCGCGGGCGCCGCCGCCCACCTCTGCGTCCGTCCCGTCACAGCGAACGGAACCGTGCATGCAATGCGCTGGTCAGACGCAACTGGGCAGGGCAAGCCAGGGCAGGGCCGCAACTGGCCTGAATCGTGGGGGAGATGGGGGGTGCTTCACGTGTACTTTACATGTGCTTCACTAGTGCACCCCATTTGGGGAATGTCAAGCACGCATTGACCGGAAGGAACTCCTGATGACGTCTCGCACCGGAAGAGCCCTTGTTGTGGGAGCTATAGCGGTTGCCGTTGGGCTTCGTCACACTTGCGTGGGGCGCGGGGGACTCCCCGGCTGAACCCGGGCCTGCCGACGCCCAAATGCCGTCCGCGGTCGAGACGTTCGACTATCCCGGAGCGGCGAAGATCCAGGCGGAACAGAAGATCACCCTCAAGCGCGGCGACGGCCACATCATGCTCACGGACTGCAATTCGGCCTTCGACATCAAGGTCGAGTCCCGCAGCGCGGGCATGTTCTACTGCTTCAAGGTCAGCGGCAAGCAGGGGTACCTGACCATGGAACTCCCCGACGCCTACGGCATTTGGACCCAGGACCACCCGGTCCGCGCCACGCTCACCGCGGACGGCAAGCAGACCGTCGTCAACGCCCCCAAGAACGACTTCACGCCGGTCGGCGAGTCAGGCGACACCAGCAAGCGATCCGTCCTCGTCGAACTCCGCGTCGCAGGCTGAGCCCCTGCACGAGCACCACCGTCGGCCGATTCGGGCAGACCATCCCGAACGTGCCGCGCCGACCAAGCTCGCCAGTCTTCTTCTCACCGACTCACCGACTCACCGACTCACCGACCTCACAGGAAACGGGGAATCTTCATGTCCGGCTTTCGTCCGCGCACCACGCGGACCAGCGGCCTGATCGCCGCTGCCACCCTGGCGGCCGCCGCCCTGTCGGCCACGCCCGCGACTGCTGTATCGGGCCCGCAGGCTCCCGCCGCAACATCGGCCGCCATCGCACGGCTCAACATCGTCGACGACGACGGTCAGCGCGGCTGTTCGGCCACTCTCGTCGCCCCGCAGTGGCTGCTAACGGCCGCGAGCTGCTTCACCGACACCCCGGGCAAAGCCCTCGCCTCCGGCGCCCCGAAGCTGAAGACGACCGCCACCATCGGCGGCACCGCCCAGCAGGTGGTGAATCTGGTGCCACGAGCCGGCCGTGACGTGGTGATGGCTCAACTGGCCAAGCCGGTCAGCGGCATCACCCCGGTCCCGGTCTCCGGTACTGCCCCCGCCGCTGGGGACGAGGTCCAAGCCGCCGGGTTCGGGCGCACGCACGACGAGTGGGTGCTCGACCAGGTCCACACGGCCGCCTTCACCGTCCAGAACACCGGCGCCACTACCCTCGACCTGGCCGCCAAGTCGGACGGCGCGGCGGTCTGCAAGGGCGACACCGGCGGCCCGGTGCTGACCGCCGCCGACGGGCACACCGCAGTCGCGGGTGTCAGCAGCCTGTCCTGGCAGGGCGGTTGCCTGGGCACCGACCCGGCGGAGACCCGCACCGGGGCCGCGGCCGCCCGTGCCGACGACCTGGCCTCCTGGGTCCAGCAGGTCGCCTACAGCCCGACCTTCGCGGCGGCGCCGTGGAAGAACGCCGTGCAGATGACGACCGGCTACTACACCGGCGGCTCCGACGGCGGCACCCGCCGTATGGACCTGATCGTCGTCTGGAACGACGGCGAAGTCACCCTCTACCAGGGCGGCGACGGCAGTGACCCCGCCCACCCCTTCACCGCCGAGCACCAGCTGGCGCGCCCGAAGAGCATCTGGGCCAAGGCCCTGTCCGTGACCAGCGTCAACACCGGCGGCGACACGGACGGGCTGGTGGTGCGCTGGATCGACGGCGAGATGACCCTCTACCCGACCGTCGACGCCAAGGGCTTCCACGGCGAGAAACAGCTCGCCCCGCCCAAGACCGCGATCTGGAAGGACGACGTCCACCTCCTGACCGCCGGCCGCTTCACCCCGGGCGGCCACCGCGACGACCTGCTGGTCGACTGGAAGGACGGCCACGTCTCCGTCTTCAGCGACCTGGCCGCCAACGGGCTGAAGAAGCAGACCCAGACCGTCGCCAAGAACAACACCTGGCCGTCCGCCACCCAGCTCACCACCGGCTCCTTCACCGGCAAGGACACCGACGACCTGCTGGTGCGCTGGATCGACGGCGAGACCACCATCTACCCCGGCCTGACCGCCAAGGCCCTTCCCGGCGAGATCAAGATCCGCCCCGCAAAGTCGAACTGGAAGGACACCACCGTGGTCGCCGCCGGCGCCTTCACCACCAACACCGCCGCCGACGACATCCTCGTCCGCTGGAACGACGGGCACGTCTCCCTCTTCCCGGGCACGGACGCGGGCGGCCTGCACGACGAAGTCCCGCTCGCACCTGCCGGCTGACCACCGGCCACAGATCCCGAGGGGCGGCACCCGGCAACCGACGGACCGCCCCTCGGCCTGGCCTCCGCAACGCCGCCCGGCCCCGACACATCCTCACCCCCGCCTCCTTCGCCGTCGTCCTCCGTGCGCTTAAAGGCCGTTGGCCGAGTTCCTGGGGGTCGGCGAATAGCGTGGTGAAAGTGGGACGTTGCGGCCCTGTCAGCTTTCCCGGCATCTCGCTTACATGAGCGGAGAGCCCCGGTGTCCGTGCGACCGGCCCCGGGGCATGGCCGATGGAGAGAGCAGACACATGCCGCAACCTGCGATGCGGGTCCGCCGGACCGGACACCCCGGCTATAGCGAGACCCTGCCGCGCGAACCCGAGAGCGCCGCCACCGCGCGGCGTCTCACGAACGCCGCCCTTTCCCACTGGGGTTTGGAGGAGTTGGCCGAGGACGCCGCGCTGATCGTCTCCGAACTGGTGGCCAATGCCGTCCATCACGCCCGGCGGGAATCCATCCGCGTAGTGGTGGAGCGCACTGCCGTGCGCACGGTACGCGTGTCCGTCGCGGACTTCTCCCCGGCGCGGCCCGTCGAGCGAGAGGCGGCCGATGGTGACGAGGGTGGCCGCGGCCTGATCCCGGTGGCGGCGTTGGCGGCCGACTGGGGCACGGACGAGCGGCACTGGGGCAAGATCGTGTGGGCGTGTTTGGGGGGATGCGGGTGACCACTGGAGACTCTCCCACGCGCAGCATCGCCCGAGCCCAGCTGTCGCAGCTGATCGAGATGTTCGGCGTGGACGGGTGCCTGCGGATCGGCACGCTCCATGAAACCGACACGACCGGCTGGGCCCCGGGCTTCGCCATCGATAGCGGGGAGTTGGAGGGCGGCGAGCGGAGTTGAGTGTCACCTGGGAGAGGTTGCGTCCCGGGCGGGGGCATCGTTGAAGCTAGCGTGCGGATCCTTCGGCCAGTCCCTTGAGGGTCAGCAGTTGTTTGCGCATCATGATGAGATCGCCCCAGGCCATGAGGCGGCGGCGCAGTCTTCGGCGTAGGGTTCCGCCGGTCTCTGCGACGACCTTCACGATCAGGCGTGACCCGTCGGCGTGCGGACGTACGGTGTAGCTCACCGCCATCTGGCCGTGCCGCTCGGCAAGGGGTTCGGGGAGTCGGCCGGTGATGTGCTCGTCGGTCTGGAAGCCGGTGATCTCGAAGACGAGGAACGGCTGTCCCACGGAGAGGTCCGGCAGGCCCGGGACGAGTTCGTGCGGACTTCTGCGGCCCCGGAAGTCGATCCAGTCGTAGCTGTACGGGGCGATGGTCAACTGGCGCAGCCAGCGGAAGACGAGGTCGGGCGGAGCCGCGACATCGACCGCCCGTATCCAGACTTCGGACGGCGCGGTGACCATCCCGTCGCACGGATACGGCGCACTGCGCTCATTGCTGGTGGCCCCCCAGACCCGCCCGGTAAAATCCATACCAAGACCCTATCGTCCGCCAGGACGTCGGCGGGCGGCCCCGGTCAGCGTTCCCGGCGGACGGCCAGGAGGGCCGCGTCGTCCGTCAGGCCCGCGTCGGCGTGGGCGCGGACGTCCACGAGCAGCTGGTCCAGCAGGGCGTCCGGGTCCCGGTGCGGCAGCGAGGCGCAGCGCTGGGCGAGCGGGTAGAAGCGGTTGGCCGCGTCGCGTGCCTCGGTCACGCCGTCCGTGTAGAGCAGCAGCAGGTCCCCGCAGTCGAAGTCGAGCGTCCGGGAGTGGTAGTCACCGCCGACCAGCCCGAGGAGGGCCAGCGGCGGGGCCTCCTCGGGCGGCGAGACCTCATCCACCGCTCCGGCGTGGTACAGCAGCGGCGGCGGGTGCCCGCAGTTGACCACCACGGCTGGTTCCGGTGCCTCGGGGAACCCCACCAGCACCGCCGTGACGAACTCCTCGCTCTCCGGGCGCCGGGCGAGCGCCATGTCCAGCCGCCGGGCGACCGCCGCCAGGTCCGGTTCCGCCCGGGCGGCCTCGCGGAAGACTCCCAGGACATCGGCGGCGGTCTCCACGGCGCCGAGCCCCTTACCGCACACGTCGCCGACGAGCAGCCGCACGCCGTACGGGGTACGCAGTACCTCGTACAGATCGCCGCCGATCCGTGCCTCGGCCTCCGCGGCCACGTAGCGGACCGCGACCACGAGCGGGCCCATCCGCCTCGGCACCAGCCGCAGCAGTGCCCGCTGGGCCGCCTCGGCGATCGTGCGCACGCTGGTCAGCTCCCGTTCCTGGGCCGCCAGTGCCGCGACATTGGCGCAGCCGAAGAAGGTGACCACGGCGACGGTGGCCGCCGCGGTCGCCATGACCACCATGGGCACATCGGCGTCGTAAAATGCCATGCCCACGACCAGCAGGACGGCGATCAGGCCGACCACCAGCGGGTCGGCGATCCGCCGGGTGCCCACGCTCGCCAGTACCGGGAGTACGGCGAGGACCGGGGCGAAGGTGATACCGGGCCCGGTGGCGAAGTCGGCCGCCACGGCCGCCACGGCCAGCAGATAGCCGCCGATCGTGAGCCGTCGCGACCAGCGGGGCAGGAACCGGGCGCGGCGCAGGACCACCTTGGGTGGCCCTTCGGGTTTCACGACATCAAGCACTGGACTGCCTTTCCGTCCCGCTCGCCGCCTCGGCCGAGCCGTTCTCCCCTCAGCGTCACTCACCTGCCGCTTCCCCGCTACAGAGGTCCGCCTCCGGCTGCGGGGCGAGGGGGAGCCCGGGGAAGCGTTTCCTGGTACGAGGTGTTCTTTGGGCAAAGGGATCGGCATCGATCACCCAATGATCACTCAATGGCCTTGTCCTGTGCATGACTCACGCGATGGGATGCGCCCAGCCTATTCGTGCGGCTTCGGCCCACTCAGGGAGAATTCATGCGCATAGCCCGTACAGGGCGGGGCGTCGCGGCCTCCACGGCCGCCACCGCCGCCCTCACCGTCGCCGCTCTGGCGACCGCCCCGCTGCCCGGCGGTACCACCGCCGCGCACGCCGCCGTACCGCACACCAAGGCGGTACCGGCCATCGCCGGGCACACCCTGGTCCACGGCCTGAGCAGCCCGGTCTCCATCGAGCAGTGCCAGGCCAAGTGGAAGATCAACTGCTACACGCCGCTCCAGTACCGCACCGCGTACGACCTGAACCCGCTGTACCGCAAGGGCGTCACGGGCAAGGGGCGCACCATCGTCATCGTGGACTCGTTCGGATCCCCGACGATCCAGCACGACCTCGATGTCTACAGCAAGCAGTTCGGCCTGCCCAGCACCAAGGTCAACGTGGTCAAGTGGGGCAAGGTCCCCGTCTTCGACCCCAAGAACTCCGACATGACGGGGTGGGCCGGCGAGACCACCCTCGATGTCGAGATGGCCCACGCCGTGGCGCCCGGCGCGAAGATCGTCGTGGTGGAGACGGCGGTCGCCGAGACCGAGGGCACCACCGGCCTGCCGGAGATGATGAACGCCGAGAAGTACCTGATCGACCACGGTGTCGGCGATGTCATCAGCCAGAGCTTCGGGGCCACCGAGAACACCTTCCCCGGCTTCGAGAAGGGTGACTTCTCCAGCATCCAGAAGCTGCGCTACGCCTTCGCGGACGCCTACCGCAAGCATGTGACCGTGCTGGCCTCCTCCGGCGACGGCGGTGCCACCGACAGCACCGCGGACGGCAAGGGCTACTACAAGGAGCGCGTCAACTCCTGGCCCTCCTCCGACCCGCTGGTCACCTCCATCGGCGGCACTCAGCTCCACCTTGACGACAAGGGCCAGCGCGTCAAGCCGGACAGCGTCTACAACGACTACGGCGCGGGCGGCGGCGGCCAGTCCCACGTGTTCGGCCGCCCGGGCTACCAGAACGGCGTGCGGGGCATCGTCGGCAACCGCCGCGGCACCCCGGACGTGTCGATGGCTGCCGCGGTCAACGGCGGCGCCTGGGTGTACTCCAGCTTCGACCCGACCGCCACCGGCTGGGACGTCAGCGGCGGCACCAGCGAGGCCTGCCCGCTCTTCTCGGGTGTCATCGCCCTGGCCGACCAGGCGGCCGGACACCGGGTGGGCAACATCAACGAGGCGCTGTACCGCCTCGACCGGCGCAAGGACACCGGGATCGTCGACGTCAAGGACGGTACCGACAACAGCTACGAGGGTGTCACCGGCTACAAGGCCGTGCCCGGCTATGACATGGCCACCGGCGTGGGCACCGTGGACGCGCTGCGCTTCGTGCCCGCCCTCGCGCGGGAGAGCCGCCGCGGCTGACCTGCCGCTGTCGCACCGGGGCTGCTCCTGACGGAGCCGCTGCCGGGGAGCTCCTGACGGAGCCGCTTGCAGGAAGCTTCCAGGAAACAGGACGGCCCGGGCTTTTCAGCCCGGGCCGTCCGTCGTCCGTGGTCCCGCGGGTCCTGTGGCCCGTGGTCCGTCGTCCTGCCCGAGGGCAGGGGTGGGCGGGAGGGCACCACGGTCAGGTGCGCCCGGTCGGCCGGAACAGTTCCGGGTTGTCCCGCACGTACTCCCGTACGCCCTCCGCGGGCCGACCGGTGATCTCCTCCACCACATGGGTCATCCGGTCGTAGCGGTTCTCCGCGTGCAGTCGCGCCATCGTCGTCACATGGTCGACGACATGGTCCGGCAGGCTCTGTGCGCGCATCGCCCGCTCGAACTCGTCGAAGGGCACGTCGACATAGGTCACCGGGCGTCCCAGCATCGCGGAGAACTCCTCTGCCATGGACCACATGTCCTGCGAGCGGGGGCCGGTCAGTTCGAGGGCACGGCCGATGTACGGGCCGGGGTCGGCGAGCACGGCGGCGACCACCCGTGCCACGTCCGCGGCCGCCACGGGAGAGGTACGGCCCCGCCCGAAGGGCAGCCGGATCGTCCCGTCCCGCGCGATCGAGGCGTAGCAGAACACCCGGAACAGGGGGTTCTCCAGAAAAACCGTCGGCCGTACCTCGGTGACAGGGAGGCCGGACCAGTCGAGCAGCTGCTCGGTGAGCCAGTGCTCGCGCTGCTGTGTGGACTCGGCCGTGCTGGTCAGGTCCATCTGGGAGACCGTCAGCTGGGACATGTTGACGTAGACCTCCAGCCGGCCGTGGGCGCGCGCCGCGGCGGCGGTGACCAGCGCCGCCCGGAGGTACTGGTCGGACACGCCCATGCCGAAATACAGGCGGTGACAGCCGTCCAGCGCCCGGACCACATCGGCCGGGCGCGTCAGGTCTCCCACGGCCACCTCGGCGCCCAGGGCCCGCAGCGCGTCGGCACGCTCGTCCTCCCGGTGCACGAAGGCCCGTACCGAGAGCCCCCGCCGCCGGAGGTCGGCGGTCACCCGGTGCCCCACGGACCCCACGCTCCCGGCCGCGCCCGTCACCAGAATGAGCGGAGTGTCGACCACCATGGCTCCCGGGTGTTCCGACCGTTCAGTGGGCTCGGTCCGCCGATGGCGGAGGCGGTCCCCGCCGATCCGCGGCGGAGCGGGACAACCCAGGCGCGCCCCGGCGGCACGGCGTGCCGCCGCCGACGGGGCTGCCCGGTCCCCGTCATCGCGGTAGGGCCACGACGGTGGAGCGCCCGAGGATCTTCCCTCGGGCGTCGAGCGCCCTCACCTGGAAGTACGGGCCCCGGACGGCCGTGGGGACGGCGGTCTCGAACCCTGTCCGGGGCGTGCGCCCGACGACCACACGCAGCGAGCGGGGGTCCCTCCCGGCGAGCACCTGCCAGGCACGCGTTTCGGTCGAACCGTTCCAGGACGCGTAGACGGTGCTCCGGCCGCCCGTTGTCCGGGCCGCCGCGCTCGGCGGGTAGTAGGGCTTACCGGTCCACGCGTGGCGGAAGGCCCGGTACGAGATGTCGGAACCCGGCATACGCGCGTCGTAGAGCAGGTTTCGCGCGCCCTGGCCCTCGGAGTTTCCCGCACCCGAGTACTCGGAGTAGTACGACTCCTGACCCCAGCCGATGAACTCATGGGCGCGGGGGAGGCCTTGGGTGTCCCCCTGGGACGCCGAGTAGAGCCCCGGTGCGTGGTAGTAGGTCCGCGCCGCCGTCGCACGGCGGGTGTGGGGGTCGATTTCCAGGATCAGGCCGTGCGACTGCTGTTCGGGCGGGTTCGGCTCATTGCAGCAGCCGTCGTCGAACATGCTGATCCGGTGGCCCGGCCGGAAGCGGGCGTCGTGCTGCCAGAAGAACTCTGCGTCCGGACCGAAGGTGAAGTCGCTCTTCCTGCCGCCTAGTTGCCAGACAATCCCACCCGTCTTCCGGGTGATGTCGTAGACGGCCCACATGTTCCGGGCGGAGACCAGCAGATGGCCTTCAGAGTCCTCGTCGATCGAGTTCATGTGGTACGCGTCCCACACACCGCCGGAGGAGGAGGCGTCCGAGGCGGGCACCTCGGAGTAGGCGGGGTCCACATGCCGCAGCATGTCCCAGGAGAAGACGAGCTTCCCGGTGGCCAGATCCACTTCCTGCACCTCGCTGTCCTCGATGGCTCCGTTCCTCGGGCCGCCGTAGCGGGTGAGGTCCATCGGCACCGGCTTGGAGGCGATGAACAGCGCGGTCCCCCTGCGGGTCAGCAGGAACTCGTGCTCGTCCGCGTTGAAGCCGTGGCGTGCGAAGACCGTTCGGAGCAGGTGGTAGTGGTCGTCGTAGACGTAGTAGCACCCGCCGGGCTCCGGCGCCCCGCCCGGCAGGTTCGTGTACCAGGGGGGAATGGCGAGGCTTCCCTGCCACCAGGTCAGCACCGGCTGAGACCTGTGGGTCCTGGGGTCGCGGTACCTCTGCACCCGGAAGTCGGCGTTCTGGAGGTTCGAGTAGGACAGCGGCCGGAACCACACCGGACTGCCGGAGTCGTCGACGATCAGCGAACCCGTCTGGCCGACCGGGCGGCTCAGGTTGTACGGAGCGACGAAGATGTGTCCGTCGGCCGTGCCCGGCCTCCTGGTGGTGACCGTGACCCGCATGGGGTGGAGGGCCGGGGCGGACACGAAGCTCCACACCCCGGGTCCCGAGGTGATCGGTGCGGGGACGTGCCCCGTCGGGGGGTACGGCCGTGTCGCGCACGGCGGACGGCCCTGGGCCCCGGGACGGGCTGCCGATTGCGCGGGCCCGCGTCCGTCCGCCAACGCGTCCGGCTTCGTCCCGAGCCCCGCCGTGCCGGTCGCCACCAGCACCGTCGCGATCGCCCCCCACCGACGCCATCCGCCCCTGGTCATGCCCCTGAGCATCGTCTTCTCCTGTTCCCCGTGATGCGGGGAGCCCGCATCACGGGGAACGATCTCCCGGGCGGCGACGATGGACGGGGAGGCAGCCGCGCCCGGTAACCGGTCCGGCTCAGGGACGGCACCCGGTCGGACCACGGAAGCTGTCCGGGCGCCGCCTTCCGGTCACGCCGGGGTCTCCGGGCGGCCGGGTGCGCCCCAGAGGGTGTGGAAGCTGCCCTCGCGGTCGGTGCGCCGGTAGGTGTGGGCGCCGAAGTAGTCGCGCTGGCCCTGGGTGAGGGCGGCCGGAAGGCGTTCTGCGCGCAGACCGTCGTAGTACGACAGGGCCGCCGAGAACGCGGGCGCGGGGACGCCCCGGCGGGCCGCGATGGCCACGACCTCGCGCCACGGCACCTGCGCGTCCTTGATCTCCGCCGCGAAGCCCTCGTCGGACAGCAGGCTCACCAGACCCGGGTCCGCGGCACAGGCGGCGCGGACCCGGTCCAGGAAGGCAGCCCGGACGATGCAGCCCCCGCGCCAGATCCGGGCGACCGCGCCCAGGTCGATGCTCCAGCCGAACTCCTCGGCGGCGTCCACGATCATCTTCCAGCCCTGGTCGTAGGCGATCAGCTTCGAGGCGTAGAGGGCCTGCTCCACCTGCGCGGTGAAGCGGTCGGCCTCGTACGGGCCGAGCCCCCCGCCGGTGCCCCCGGGCAGCCCCCGGTAGACGGCGCGCAGGGCGGTCTGGCCGGAGGCGGCGCGGGCGAAGGTGGCCTGGGCGATCGCGGTCACCGGGGAGCCCAGCTCCAGCGCGGTCTGCACGGTCCAGCGCCCGGTGCCCTTCTGCCCGGCGGCGTCGGCGACCACGTCCACGAACGGGCGGCCCGTCGCCGCGTCCACCTGGGACAGCACCTCGGCCGTGATCTCGATCAGATAGGAGTCCAGACGGCCCTTGTTCCAGGCGCGGAAGATCTCGGCGATCGCCGCGGGGGAGTGGCCGGCGACCTGGCGCAACAGATCGTAGGCCTCGCCGATCAGCTGCATGTCGGCGTACTCGATCCCGTTGTGCACCATCTTCACGAAGTGCCCCGCGCCGTCCGTGCCCACATGGGTGGTACAGGGCTCGCCGTCGACCTTGGCGCTGATCTTTTCGAACATCGGGCCGAGCGTGGCATACGACTCCGGTGAGCCGCCGGGCATGATGCTCGGCCCGTTGAGCGCCCCTTCCTCACCCCCGGAGACGCCCGCGCCGACGAAGTGGAGCCCGTGCTCGCGCAGGGCGCGCTCCCGGCGCCGGGTGTCCGCGAAGTGGGCGTTCCCGCCATCGATGATCATGTCGCCGGGCTCCAGGAGCGGGACGAACTCCTCGATCACCGCGTCGGTGGCCGGGCCCGCCTGCACCATGATCATGAGACGTCGGGGGCGTTCGAGCGCCGCCACGAACTCCTCGGCCGTCCCGGCGGCCACGAACGCGCCCTCGTGCCCGAACTCCTCGACCAGCGCAGCGGTCCGGGCGGCAGTGCGATTGTGCACGGCGACGGTGTATCCGTTCCGGGCGAAGTTCCGGGCCAGATTGCGGCCCATCACCGCCAGCCCCGTGACGCCGATCTTCGCGGTCGCCTGCATGCTGTGCTCCTCGAATCCGTATCCGTCCCGTACCCGGTGTCCGGGGCGGGCGGATGTCCTCGGTACGGCTGCTGCCGCTGTACCGGGGACGTACGGATCGAAGGGCCCGGGTTGCTCACGCCGCGGCCGGAAAGGACCTTCGTCGGGCGCCCCGGTCGGGGAGCGGCGGGAGTCAGGTGCCCAGGAGGTGCAGGGAGGCCCACAGCGCCAGGACGGCGCCCGTCAGGGCCGTCGGGACCGCGAGGGCACCGAGCCGGGTGAACTCCCGCAGGTCCACGCCATGGCTGTGCTGATGGACGATGCGCCGCCACAACAGGGTGGCCAGCGATCCCGCGTAGGTGAGGTTGGGGCCGATGTTCACGCCGAGCAGGACCGCGAGCACCGCGCCGGGGCCGGACGGGGCGGCCAGCGGCAGCAGCACCAGGACCGCGGGCAGATTGTTGATCAGGTTGGCCAGCAGGGCCGCCAGGGCCGCGATGCCCAGCAGGGCGGGCAGCCCGGACCCGCCCGGGACCAGTCGGCCGAGGGCGTCCCCGAGCCCGTTGTCGACGACGGCGCGCACCACGATCCCCAGGGCGAGCACAAACGCCAGGAAGGACGGCGCCGCCGCCCGCACCACCGTGAGCGGGGTGGCCCTGCGCTGCACCAGCGCCCGCCCGGCGAGGACCAGCGCGCCGCCCAGCGCCGACCACGCCGGGTCGACGCCGACCGCGGAGGCGACCACGAACCCGGCGAGCGTGCAGGCCACGGTCACCAGGGCGAACAGCGGCAGCCGGGGCGGTTCCCCCGCGTCCTCGGCGGTGGCACCGGCCGCCAGGTCACGGCGGAAGAAGCGCCGGAAGACCAGGTACTCGATGCCGACGGCCACCAGCCACGGCAGGGTCATCAGGGCGGCGAACCGGGTGAAGCTCAGCCCCGCCGCGCCGAACGCCAGCAGATTGGTGAGATTGGAGACCGGCAGCAGCAGCGACGCCGTGTTGGACAGATGGGTGCAGGCGTACAGATGCGGCTTGGGACGGGCGCCCATCCGGGCCGCAGTGGCGAACACCACGGGGGTGAGCAAGACGATCGTGGCGTCCAGACTGAGTACGGCGGTGATCACCGAGGCGAGCGCGAAGACGGCGGTCAGCAGCCGCCCGGGGCTGCCCGCCGCCCAGCGCGCCATCCAGGCGCCGCAGGCCCGGAACAGCCCCTCCGTGTCGCAGAAGTGCGCCACCACCAGCACGGCGGCCAGGAAACCGACCACCGGCCCCAGCCGCTCCGCCTCGGCCCGGGCGTGGTCCAGCGAGAGGGCGCCGCTCGCCACCGCGATACCGGCGGCAGGCACCGCCACCACCGCCTCCGGCAGCCCGAACGGACGGATCACCGCACCGGCCAGCACGGCGACGAGCAGCAGGATCGAGAGGGTCTCGGCGATCGGGGTGTTCAGGGCGCGGTCCTTACCGTGAGCGGGGTCGAGGCTGTCCCTGCCTCACACCGGGCCGGTCAGCCCGTCCATCACATCAGACCGCGCAGCCGTCACCGGCACCACGGGGCCGGTCGCGCCGGGTCGGGGGACCGCCGGTCCGGTCGCGCCGGGTCGGGGGACCGCCGGTCCGGTCGCGGCGCTCAGGGTGCCCACCCGCTCATCCGCGCTCCCGCAGCCGCCATCCGTGGTCCACCGGCCCGATGCCGGATCCCAGTGCGAAACCCGCCGCGATGGCCGCCGTGACGTACTCCTTGGCCCGGCGGACCGCCTCGGGCACCGGCAGGCCCTGTGCCAGCCCCACCGCCACGGCCGAGGCGAGGGTGCAGCCCGTGCCATGGGTGTGCCGGTTGTCGTGGCGTTCGGCGCGCAGCCAGTGCTCCTCGTGGCCGTCCGTGAGCAGGTCCACGGCAGCCCCCGGCAGATGCCCGCCCTTGACCAGCACCCAGCGGGGCCCGTACGACAGCAGTTCACCGGCCGCGCGCCGCATGCCCGGCTCGTCGCTCACCCGCAGCCCGGTCAGCTCCGCCACCTCGTCCAGATTGGGCGTGGTGACGGTGGCCAGCGGCAGCAGCCGGGTGCGTACGGCGTCCAGCGCGTCGTCGGCGAGCAGCCGGTCCCCGTGCTTGGAGACGCTCACCGGGTCGACGACGACCGGGGCCGCCGTGCCGGTGAGCAGCTCGGCCACCGCGGTGACCAGCGCGGGCGAGGCGAGCATGCCCGTCTTGACCGCCTGGACGCCGATGTCGTCGACGACACTGCGGTACTGGGCACGCACCGCTTCCACCGGCAGCTCCCAGGCGCCCTGCACCCCGACCGAGTTCTGGGCCGTGACCGCGGTGATCACACTCATGCCGTGGGCGCCCAGCGCCAGCATGGTCTTCAGATCCGCCTGGATTCCGGCACCGCCACCCGAGTCGGAACCGGCGATCGTGAGCACCCGGGGCGGCGCGGTCATGCGCGGCCCTCCTCTCGCTTCTGTCGGCCCTCCCGGGCACGCAGCGGCGCGTACACCGCGAGTGCCACCGCGAAGGCCACGTAGTACGACACATCGGCGCCGTGCAGCGCGTGGGCGACCGGGCCCACGTACAGCCCGGTGTCCATGAACGGCACCGCGGCGGCGAAGGCCACCGCGAAGGCCAGCAGCGGGGGCCACGGCGAGCGGGGCCGGGCCGCCGCGGCGACGAGATCGACGGGGGCGCCGCGCCGGGCGAGCCAGTCGACCGCCACGATCGCCACGAACCCGGGGATCCAGTAGCCGACGAACAGCAGCACGTTCTGGAAGCGGGCCGTGGTGTCGGCGGCGTGCATCCACAGCACCAGCGGGAAACCGAGCAGCACGGCGAGCGCGGCCGCCGCCGGACGCGGCAGGCGCACCCCGATCGTCTGGAGGGCCAGGGAGCCGCTGTAGTCGTTCATCGCGTTGCTGCACAGCGCCGCCAGCGCCACGGCCAGCAGCCCGAAGGCGCTCGCCGCGCCCCCGCCCAGCAGGGTGTCCACCCCCGCGGCCGTCTGGTCGGTCAGCACGGAGGCACCCCACAGACCGAGCGCCTGCACGGCGGTGAAGGACACCACAAGACCGAGGAGCGTGTACCAGAACATCCGGGACCGCGAGGTGTCGCGCGGCAGATAACGGCTGAAGTCACTGGCGTACGGCGCCCAGGACAGCGCCAGACTGAGGGCGATGGTGCTGGTCAGAATGAAGGCGCCCGCCCGGTCGGCGCCGTGCACGGAACCGGTCGTGGCCGGGTGGACGCTGCCGGACATCCGCAGGGCGAGCAGCGCGAAGGCGGCCGCGAGCACAAAGGTCATCACGATCTGGAGGCGGTGGATCGCCTCGTAGCCGAGGACACCCAGCACCCCCTGCGCCAGCATGATCGCCAGGACGCCCAGCCAGAACGGCCAGCCGCACAGCCGGGCGAGCGCATCGCCGCCGAAGAGACCGATCAGGGCGTCCCAGGCGATGGACGACAGCCACTGCAACACACCGGGCAGCGCCACGGCCCGCCCGAACGCGAGCCGGGCGAGCGGCAGCTGCCCGGCGCCGGTGCGGCTGCCCCAGGTGCTCAGACACGCGGTGGGCACCGCGCCGAGCACCGTGCCGAGCACGACGGCGACGAGCGCGGTGGTGACATCGAGGCCCAGCGAGATGCCGATGGTCCCGGTGAACACACCGGTCATGGTCAGATTGGGCGCGAACCACACGGTGAACAGCCGACCGGCCCCGCCGTAGCGATTGCTCTCGGGGACCGGCTCGATACCGTGCCCCTCGATCCGGAGGTCGCCGGGAGCGCTCGGCATCCGGCCGTCGAAGACGGCTCGCCGGGCGTCGGCGGGCAGCCCGCCGGGAACATGCGCCAAAGGCATGGAAGACATCCCTCCGCCAGTACGAACTGGTTCAGGTTCGACGGGTGTGATCTCAGCCCCTGGAGGGGGCACCCCGTGTCCGGTACGGCGGCAAGACTAACCCGAGCCCCGGGATATGCCCTACGCAAGCAGCCGCCGCCCGGAATCCGGCGGCGGTCCGCTTGCCCTGGGTACCCGGTCGCCAACTCCCCGTGTCACGCGGCACGGGGAGTTGGCGCCCGGGCGCCCGGGCACCGCTTGGTGACCTATGCCGCGTGTTCCACGATCTCGCGGGCCATCTTCCGGTCCAGGGCGGCGCGCACCAGCGCGGCGGACAGCACCGCCGGTTCGGTGTCCCCGGCGAGCCGGACCAGTCGGCCCGGGTCCCTGGGCAGCCCCAGCCGCTCCGCCCCCGACAGGGCCTTGGCGTCCAGATAGGGCGCCACCTCCGGCCAGACCCGCTGCACCTCCCGTAGGAAGATGTCGGCGCCGGCGGGCCCCACCCCGGGGACCTCCTGGAGCAGTGAGCGCAGCGCCCGCACGTCTCCGTCGGCCTCCTTGCGCATGCGCCGCAGATCGCCGCCCCAACGTTCCGTCAGAAGCTGTGCGCCATCGCCGAGTTGGGTCGCCGTCCGCTCGTCGTAGCGCCGGTATCCGCCCCGGCCCAGCGCGTCCACCCGCTCCTGCCAGGAGGCGTCGGCCATCCGGCGGGGATCCCGCAGACCCGCGTCCGTCAGCGCCCGCACCGTCTCCAGAGCGATGGAGGTACGGATGCGGGCGCTGAGCAGCAGGGCCATCAGCAGCAGCCGGTAGAGCGGCTGAGGGGTGTCCTTCAGCGGGATGCCCGCTTCCTCGGCGTAGGTGCGGCCGTGGTCGTGGACGAGTTCCGCCACCACCCGGTCCTGGGTGTCCCGGCGGGCCACGGCGGACTCACGCCCCGGCTCTGAGCGGGTCGTGGCCGATCGCCATCAGACGCCTTCGCCGTGCGTCGGCAGCACCATCGGTACTCCCGGCGTCCCCGGCGTCCCCGGCGTCCCCGGCATTCCCGCCATCCCCGGTGTGCTCGCCGTTCCCGTCCCGGGTGACCTCGGCGGCTGCCCGGTCGGGGTGGTCGGTGACGGTCTCCACCACCTCGTACATCACCTGGATGTCGGCGTCGGTGAGATCCGTGCGCCGCTTCTGGAGGATGGCGAGGACATGCTCCCCGGTGGGCGCTTCCGTCCCCTCCTCCGGCGGTCCGGTGCCCTCGGCGGCTTCCTGGATCCGCAGACAGGCGGCGATTTCCTGGGAGGTCATGTTCACCACGCGGTGGAACTCGGCCCACAGCGTTTCCATCTCCAGGGCGTCGGTCATGGCGTACTCCTCTCGCCCTCGGCGCCGGGGCCCGGCTCAGGCTGCCGGGCCCCGGCCGTGTGTCAGTCCTCCCGCGGCCAGTTCTCGGCCTCGAACATCCAGCGCTGCTTCTCCAGTTCCGCGGTGAGCCCGATCAGCAGGTCCTGGCTGACCGGATCGGCCTTCTCCGTGGCCTCGATCCGGGCACGCAGCCGACCGATCACCGTCTCCAGCAGCTCCACCATCAGCCGCACGACATCCGTGTCGCGCAGCCAGCCGTCCTTGGTGCCCGGCAGGCCGAGCGTGGCGGCGACGGTCTCCGGGCGCCCGTCCGGCGAGACGCCGAGCGCGGCCGCCCGCTCGGCCACCGTGTCGGCGTACGAGCGTGCCGTGTCCACCACTTCGTCCAACTGGAGGTGGATCGAACGGAACCTCGGTCCGACGATGTTCCAGTGGGCCTGCTTCCCGATGAGCGACAGCCCCAGCAGATCCACCAGGGTCTCCTGGAGGGCCTCCCCCGTGATCCGGCGGGCGGGTTCGGGCAGCGTGCTGCGCACCACGGTCATCGTGCACTTCTCCTTCTGGGTCGTTCTGTCGTCCTCCGGAGCAGTGCGGCGCGCTCACGCTCGCCGGTGCCGCCCCACACGCCCGCCGTCTGCCCGCTGCGCAGCGCCCATTCCAGGCACTCGCCGATCACCGGGCAGCGGTGGCAGACGCGCTTGGCGGCGGCGGTCTCCTCCAGTGCGGGTCCTGCCGACCCGACGGGGAAGAACAGATCGGGGTCCTCGCCCTCGCATGCCGCGTACCGCAACCACTCCATGGCCGCCCGGGTGCCCGGGACGGATGCGGCGAAACCCGGTGGCCTACGCCGGGAACGCGCCGGACGCTTCCCGGCGGGGCGCCCGCGGTCTATAGTCCGAAACTAGCGGTGCTAATTATTGGTGAGGCCGATCAGGAGTCCCGTCGTGCGTACCGTCCACTTCGCGGCAGCCCGCCGCACCCCCATCGGCAGACTGCGCGGCGCCCTGTCCACCGTGCGGCCCGACGACCTCGCCGCGACGGTGATCCGCGCCCTGGTCGCGGAGGTCCCCGGACTCGATCCGGCCCGGATCGACGACGTCTACTGGGGCGCGGCCAACCAGGCGGGCGAGGACAACCGCAATGTGGCCAGGATGGCGGCCCTCCTCGCCGGACTGCCCGCATCCGTCCCCGGTGCCACGGTCAACCGGCTCTGCGCCTCCGGCCTTGAGGCGGTGACGACGGCCGCCCGCACCATCGCCGCGGGCGAGGCCGACATCGTGCTCGCGGGCGGCTCCGAGTCCATGAGCCGCGCCCCCTTCGTGCTGCCCCGGCCCGACGAGGCGCTGCCGCACCGCATCGAGACCGTGGACACCCGGCTCGGCTGGCGCCTGGTCAACCCCGCGATGAAGGACCTCCACGGACTGCTCTCCATGGGCGAGACCGCCGAGGAGGTCGCGGAGCGCCACGGCATCGGACGTGCCCGCCAGGACGAGTTCGCGCTGCGCAGCCACCGGCGTGCCGCCGAGGCGCACAAGAACGGCCGCTTCGACGCCGAACTGCTGCCCGTGACCGGTCCGGACGGGGTCGTGGTCACCGCCGACGAAAGCGTGCGCGAGGACACCTCGCTGGAGAAACTCGGCCGCCTCAAGCCGGTCTTCCGCGAGAACGGCAGCGTCACCGCGGGCAACGCCTCGCCCATGAACGACGGCGCGGCCGGACTCCTCCTCGTCAGCGAGGAGGTCCTCGGCGAACTGGGTCTGGAGTCCCTCGGCCGCTATGCGGCAGGTGCCTCGGCCGGTGTCCACCCCGATGTGATGGGCATCGGGCCCGTCCCCGCCACCGAGAAGGCCCTCGCCCGCGCGGGCTGGACCCTCGACGGCATCGAGGAGGCCGAGCTGAACGAGGCGTTCGCCGCCCAGACCCTGGCCTGCGTCGACCGCCTCGGTCTCGACCCGGACCTGGTCAACCCCGACGGCGGCGCCATCGCCCTCGGCCACCCCCTCGGCTGCTCGGGCGCCCGCATCCTCACCACCCTGCTCCACCGCATGCACCGCACCGGCGCCACCCGCGGTCTCGCCACCATGTGCGTGGGCGTGGGCCAGGGCAGCGCCGTGCTCGTGGAACGGCCCTGACCACACGGCCCCGGACCCGCCCCCTCCCCACTGCCGTTGGGGCGCGTGATCTACTGCGACGGCACGGACGACCGAGGAGAAGCCCGGGACCGACGGGCTGGGACCGCGAGGCCGGGGCCCAGTAGCCGGGACGAGGGGCCGGGAGCTGGAAGCCGGGACGATGACGCTCTGGAACATATCGGCGGGGGGATTCGCCGCGCTGGCGCTCGCGGCGTTGCTCGTCGGCTTCTCCAAGACCGCCGTCAGCGGTGCCAACACCATCAGCCTGGCGGTCTTCGCCGCGGTGCTCCCCGCCCGCGCCTCGACCGGCGTCCTGCTGCCCGTGCTGATCGTCGGCGATGTCCTCGCGGTGCTCACCTACCGGCGGCACGCCCACTGGCCCACCCTGTGGCGCCTGTTCCCGGCCGTCGCCGTGGGGGTCGTTCTCGGCACCCTCTTCCTGGTGTGGGCCGACGACGGGATCGTACGCACCTCAATCGGCGCGATCCTGCTGCTGATGACCGCGGTCACCCTGTGGCGCCGCCGCACGGCCGACAGGCCGGAGGACCCGGACGCGGTGGCCACCCGCCCCGGCCGGATCAGAGCCCGTTCCTACGGCGTTCTCGGCGGCTTCACCACCATGGTCGCGAACGCGGGCGGCCCGGTGATGTCGATGTACCTCCTGTCCGCCGGCTTCCGCAAACTGGGCTTCCTCGGCACCTCCGCCTTCTTCTTCCTGATCGTCAACGTCTCCAAGGTGCCCTTCAGCGTGGGCCTCGGCCTGATCAACGGCCGCTCGCTGCTGCTGGACGCGGCACTCGCGGTGTTCGTACTGCCGGGCGCGCTCCTCGGGCGCTGGGCACTGGACCGGATCAACCAGCGCCTCTTCGAGCAACTGGTGATCGTGGCGACCGTGCTGGGCGCACTCCAACTGCTGCTGCGCTGAGCCGGACCGCCGTGCCCAGGGGCGCCCGGGCGGCGGTCGGCGAGGCAACGGGCGCCCACGGAGCCGCCTAGTGTCACTCGCCCCGCAGCCGGGGTGCGCAAGCCCGTGCGTCCAGCGGGGCCGGATCCCCCTCCACGGTCGCCGCCGACGCCCGGGCCCAGGCCATCAGTCCGGTCACATCCAGGTCGTACGGCCGGTCCTGTCCGGTCTCGGCCGACCACGCCTCGACCGCGCGGGCGCCGCGCCGCAACAGTCTTGCGCCCCCTGTCGCATTGCCTCGGGCCGCGTGGGTGAGGCCGACGGCCAGTTGGGCGAGCCCGCGCCACAGCTCGCGCTCCCCGTCGGGCCCCGACTTCCAGGCATCCTCGAAGACCTCGTGCGCATGGAACGGCCGCCCGGCGTCCAGCAGCGCCTGCGCCTCCTGGACGGTCTCCCGCGGACTGCGGACGACCCCCTCCGGCTGACGCTCCACCCCCGGCGCGCCATACGGCAGCGGCCGCCCCAACCCGTCCCGCGGCCGCGCGTTACGGGCCCGCCCCTCCGCGTCCCGGTCGCGCGCCCGGCCCCCGCCACCCTCCGATACGTGATCCATACCCCGATTCTCCCTCCACCCCGGTCCCCTGCGGGACAGCCCCCACCGTGCGGTAAAGTGCTGTCCGCGCCATCACGCGGAGCACCGCGGACAGCGCATCGGGACGTGGCGCAGCTTGGTAGCGCACTTGACTGGGGGTCAAGGGGTCGCAGGTTCAAATCCTGTCGTCCCGACTGGAGACAGTCGCAGATCAGGGCCGGTTTCGGAGACATCCGAAACCGGCCCTTGATCATTTTTTGGGGACCAGGTGGGGGCCAGCGTTCCTTGACCGTTACCTCTTCCACCGCACCGGCGGCATGATCGGCAGTCTGTCCCAGCTCACCGTGGCGCCGCCGTGCCGGCCATCGAGGACGGCCGCGAAGCCATCACCGAAGACCTGCTGGAGTGCGTCCCGATCGACTTCGCCGCCGGGCAGTCCGAACGGCTCACCTCTCCGGCCAAGGCGAACGGGCGGCGGAGGCGCGCGGCCTGAGCTAAGGGAGGTCGGGCAGGTCAAGGAGCGTGAGCATCGCGGGGAGCAGGTCGGTGTTGAGCGGGTCCGGGTTGGTGCTGTCGATCGCGCCTTCCAGGGTGAGGGTGGTGTATCCGTGGACGAGGGACCAGACGGCGTAGCTGGGGATGAGCGCGGGGTCGGTGTCGTGTGCTGGTTCGGCGTTTTCGCCGTGCAGGGCGCGGTGCAGGGCGCGCAGGGCCCGGTGTTTCTGCTCGGCCAGTTCGGGTGCGGTGTAGTCGAACTGGGTCATCCGCCACATCAGGTCGAACAGGGCGCGGTTCTCGCCCGCGAACAAGACGTACTCGGCGGCGATGCGCTGGACGCGTTCCGGGGTGCCGAGTCCGGTGAGGTCGAGTGCTTCCAGCCGGTCGCAGAGCTGACGGTAGGCGTGGGTGGCGAGGGCGCCGAGCAGTCCGCGTGCATCGCCGAAGTGGTGCTTGGGGGCGGACTGTGACACCCCCGCGCGCCGTGCGGCCTCTCGCATGCTGAACCCGGCGACGCCTTTCTCGGTCAGCACCATGAGGGCGCTGTCGAGCAGCGCGGCGCGCAGGTTGCCGTGGTGGTAGTGCTCTCCGGCGAGCGGTTCCTTGCCCATCCCGTCATCTTGACGGTGGGCAGATGATCCGTAAACTGCTCACTGTCAAGATGGGGGGATGGGAGCGTACATGGCAGACAAAGTGCTGGTCACGGGCATCTCGGGATTCATCGGTGGACACCTCGCCGCCGAGTTGCTGCGGCGCGGGTACGAAGTAAGGGGCTCGGTGCGGTCGCGCTCCCGTATCGGCGAGGTGCATGCCGCGATGACGGCCGCGGGCGCCGAAACTGCTGATCTCGAAATCTGTCAGCTCGACCTGATGTCCGACCGGGGGTGGGCGGAGGCCGCCCAGGGGTGCCGGTACGTCGCGCACGTGGCGTCCCCGTTCGTACTGGAGAAGCCGAAAGACCCCGACGAACTGATCCGTCCCGCCGTCGAAGGTACGGCCCGGGCGGTCACGGCAGCCCTGGACGCGGGCGCGGAACGCGTGGTCATGACCTCGGCGCTGGCGACGATGCAGTTCGCCCGCGCACCCAAGGGGCACCTCTGCACCGACGCCGACTGGACCGACCCGGACGACCCGCGCCTCAACGCGTACACCGTCTCCAAGATCAGGGCCGAGCGTGCCGCGCTGGAACTCGCGCAGCAGCGCGGTGCCCCGGACCGGCTTGCCGTCATCAACCCCGGCGCGGTGATCGGGCCGCTGCTGACCGACGATCCCGGAACCTCGGTCACCGCGATCCAGCAGATCATGTCGGGAGCACTCCCGATGATCCCCGACCTCCGGCTCCCCTGGGTCGACGTACGAGATGTCGCCGACGTCCACATCGCCGCGATGTCCTCCACGAGCGCCGCCGGCCGCCGCACGATCATCGCCACCGACCCGATGTCACTCATCGAAGTGGCCGCAGTGATCCGCGAACGCCTCCCCCGGGCAAGCCGCAAACTGCCCAAGCGCGCGATGCCCACCTGGTTCACCTGGCTCGCCAGTGCCTTCGAACCCCAACTGCGCGACAACCGATGGTTGATCGGCCAGAAGCAACGCTTCGACCACACCCCGGCCGAAACCCTCCTCGGACGTCCGCTGCGGCCGATCCCCGACGCCATCGAGGAAACAGGACGCAGCCTGGCCGACCGGCAGCTCATCTGAACCCCGAGCTCACAGAGCCGACCGCCGCAGCATCGGGGGCTGGGTGGCCGGGGTGTTCAGGACGTATTCGCGTGAGGCGTGTACTTCGTTGCGCAGGGTGGCCAGGTCGACGTCGAGGACGTGTCCGTTCCATTTGCGGGGCTCGCCGTTGATGAGGACGGCGCTGATGTTGCGGGTGTCGGAGCCCAGCACGATCGTGCCGATCGGGTCGTTGAGCGGCATGTTGTTGAGGTCCTCGGCCTGGATGACCAGCAGGTCGGCCTTCTTGCCGGGGGTGAGTGAACCGGCCACGGTGGACAGGCCGTTGGTGCGGGCGCCCTGGAGGGTGGCGAAGTCCAGCACGTCGTGGGTGGTGATGCGGGAGGGCTGCCGGTCCGTGCCATGGGCGGCGTTGACCGCGCGCATCCGCTGGATGGCGTGCAGGGCCCGCATCTGGGTGAACATGTCGCTGGCCAGGGCGACTTCCACGTCGATGCTCAGTCCGGGGCGGATGCCGACGGACAGGGCCTCGTCGACGGCGGGGATCGCGGTCTCCAGGCCGATCTGGGCGTCGGAGGTGGGGGCGAGCGCCACGGTGGTGCCGGTTTCGCCCATCGCCTTCCATGCCTCGGGGGTCAGTCCGGTGGCGTGGATGAGAGTGACGTCGGGGCTGAGGGCGCCGTCCTCGGCCCAGCGCAGGACCGCCTCGGAGGAGGACGTGCCGAAGACGGCGTCCACGCTCACCCCGACACCCAAATCGCGTGCGAAGCGGGCCGGTTCGGGGCCATAGGCGAGTGCCGGTCCGGCGATCTCGTCGGTGGCGAGCGTCGCCAGGCGCAGGGTCAGCAACTGGTCGGTACTGTTGAAGTACTGGTCCTGGACGCGCCTCAGGTCGCCGGGCCACTGCCGGTCCCAGTCGCCGAAGTGCGGGCCCATGGAGGCGTGCACGCCGCGGATGCCGGTGTCGCGGAGGGCCTCGATGGCGGCGTCGGTGTGCTCTCGGGTGCGGGAGTTGTGGGAGAAGTCGAGCATGGTCGTGATGCCGCTGTCGATCGCGGTGAGGGCGGCCAGCCGGGTGCCGGTGTACATGTCCCCGGGCCGGTAGACCGTGGCGTAACCGGCCAGGGTGGACCGGACGTAGCCGCCGAGGTCGTCGACGTCCGGCATGATCCGGCGCAGCTGGGCTTCCCAGGCGTGTCGGTGAGTGTCGACGAATCCGGGAGCGAGGATGGTGCCGGTGGCGTCGACGACCACGGCGTCGCCCGCTCCGAGGCCGGGGCCGACGGCGGCGATGGTGTCGCCCTCGACGAGGAGGTCACCGCGGGCGATGACGCCGATGCCGGGGTCCATGGTGACGATGGTCGCGCCGGTGAACAGGATGCGCCGCCGGTCGGCGGTGCGGCGCCGCAGCTCCTCGAGGACGGCGGCGCTGGTGGTGCCGGTGGCGTTCATGGGAGGGCTTCTTTCCGTACGGCGGAGACAGGGGCGGCCGGGGCGGACCGTGGGGGAGGCGGGGTCAGTTCGTCTGCCGGGGGCAGCTCAGGCTGATCGGGCACCAGCCTCTGTCCTGTCCGTCATGGCAACCAGGTCGCGGTCTCCCTGGGTGCCGGGCACCCATGAACGGATGCGGCTCGACCGTCGGGCCGGGAGTGGGGGGGGGGGGGTGGCCCCCCCCCACCCCCCCCCCCCCCCGGGGGGGTGACCGGGACCCGGGACTGCGCCGGGGGGGTGCCCCCAACCCCCGGGGGGGGAGCCCCCCCTTTACA